>DASQIC010000042.1:0-84410 GCA_035631755.1 Steroidobacteraceae bacterium | reverse complement strand
TCCGGCGATACTGTCCGCCCACCTGATACAGCGCCCGTGAGATCTGTCCGAGCGAGCAGGTCTTGACGCTCTCCATGAGCTCCGCGAACACGTTGCCGCCGCCGGCTGCGACCCGCTGCAGCGCGCCGAGCGCCGCGCCCGAGCGCTCGGCGTTGCGCGCCTGGAAGGCCCGCACCGCGGCGCCCTGATCCTGCTTCTCCTCTTCGGTGGAGCGGATGAGATGCGCCTGCTCGTGCTCCGCGGCGCCGTCGGTGCCGGAGAGAAAAGTGTTGACGCCGACGAGCGGCAGCGAGCCGTCGTGCTTGCGGGTCTCGTAGTAGAGCGATTCCTCCTGGATCTTGCCGCGCTGGTACATGGTTTCCATGGCCCCGAGCACGCCGCCGCGCTCCGACAGCGCCTCGAACTCGCGGTAGACCGCCTCCTCCACCAGGTCGGTGAGGTACTCGATCGCGAACGAACCCTGCCAGGGGTTCTGGATCTTGTTGAGGCCGAGCTCGCGATTGATGATCAGCTGGATGGCCACCGCCCGCCGTACGCTCTCCTCGGTGGGCGTGGTGAGCGCCTCGTCGTAGGCGTTGGTGTGCAGGCTGTTGCAGTTGTCGAACAGCGCGTACAGCGCCTGCAGCGTGGTACGGATGTCGTTGAAGGAGATCTCGCGGGCATGGAGGCTGCGGCCCGAGGTCTGCACGTGATACTTCAGCATCTGGCTGCGCGCCCCGGCGTGGTAGCGGTCGCGCATGGCACGCGCCCAGATGCGCCGCGCGACCCGGCCGATGACCGCGTACTCGGGGTCCATGCCGTTGGAGAAGAAGAACGACAGATTGGGCGCGAAGTCGTCGATCTTCATGCCGCGCGCCAGGTAGTACTCGACGATGGTGAAGCCGTTGGCGAGCGTGAAGGCGAGCTGCGATAGCGGATTCGCGCCGGCCTCGGCGATGTGATAGCCGGAGATCGACACCGAGTAGAAGTTGCGTACCCGGCGCTCGGTGAAGTACTGCTGCACGTCGCCCATCATGCGCAGCGCGAACTCGGTGGAGAAGATGCAGGTGTTCTGCGCCTGATCCTCCTTGAGGATGTCGGCCTGCACCGTGCCGCGCACCGCCTCCAGCGTCGCCGCGCGGATGCGCTCGTAGACCTCGCGCTCGACGAGCTCCTCGCCCGTCACCCCGAGCAGCGCCAGACCCGAGCCGTCGTGGTGCGGCGGCAGCGCGCCCCGGTAGGCGGGCGGCGCCACCCCGTGCAGCGCCGCGTGGCGCGCGGCGATCCGGCGCTGGGCTTCATCCCAGCGGCCCTCGCCCCTGAGGTAGCGCTCCACCTGCTGATCCGTAGCGGTATTCATGAACATCGCGAGCAGCATCGGCGCCGGCCCGTTGATGGTCATCGACACCGAGGTCGTCGGCGCGCACAGATCGAAGCCCGAGTAGAGCTTCTTCATGTCGTCGAGCGTCGCGATCGACACCCCGGAATTGCCGGTGCGCCCGTAGATGTCGGGACGCGTGTCGGGGTCCTCGCCGTAGAGGGTGGTCGAGTCGAAAGCGGTCGACAGCCGCGCCGCGCCGTGACCGTGCGCGAGGTAGTGGAAGCGGCGATTGGTGCGTTCCGGGGGGCCTTCGCCGGCGAACATGCGGGTCGGATCCTCCTCCTCGCGCCGGTAGGGATAGACCCCGCCGGTGTAGGGGTAGGAGCCGGGCAGGTTCTCCACGAGGATGAAGCGCAGCACCTCGCCCCAGTCGCGCCAGGCGGGCACGGCGAGCTTCGGTATGCGTGAGCGCGCCAGGCTCTCGGTGTAGTTGTCTCCCTTCACCACGCGCTCGCGCACGCGGTAGGAATAGGTGGCGTCGGTCGCCGAGCGCACCCGCTCCGGCCACGCCTTGAGCTCGCCCACTGCCTCCGCACCGATCTCATCGAGCGCGCGGTTGTAGGCCGCGCGCAGCTCGTGCCGGGTCGCATCCGCCGTGCGTTCCTCGAGCGCCTCCTTCGGGTAAGGCTCGAGCGGGGCCGGCAGGCGCGCATCCTTCAGCGCCTTCAGCGACTCGTGCAGCCCCTGGGCCCGTCGCGCCGCGTCGGCCCGCTCCTCGGCGCGCGCGCGCGCGGCGCGCCCGGCCTGGGCGATCTCCGCCAGGTAGCGGGTGCGCGCCCCCGGGATGAGCGCCGCGGGAGCGGCGAGCTCGGTGGGACCGGGGTCGGCGACGCTCCAGCGGAAGCTGCCGATGTGCTTGCCCTCGAGCGCGGCACAGACCGCGGCGAACAGGCGATTCACGCCCGGGTCGTTGAAGCGGCTGGCGATGGTCGGGTATACGGGCAGCTCCGGGTCGGCGAGCCGGGCGCGCTCGGGATGGTTGCGCCGCCACTGCTTGCGCACGTCCCGCAGGCTGTCCGCCGCGCCGCGCTTCTCGCTCTTGTTGAGCACGATGAAGTCGGCGTAGTCGAGCATGTCGATCTTCTCGAGCTGGCTGGCGGCCCCGTACTCGCCGGTCATGACGTACAGCGACAGGTCGGCGAGATCGACGATCTCGGTGTCCGACTGCCCGGTGCCGGCGGTCTCGACCAGCACCAGGTCAAAACCGCACGCCTGGTAGAGCTCGACCACCTCCTTGAGCACCGCCGCGGTGGCGAGGTGCGCGCGGCGCGTGGCGAGCGATCGCATGAAGACGTTCTCGGAGGCGAGGCTGTTCATGCGGATGCGATCGCCGAGCAGCGCGCCGCCGCTGCGTCGGCGCGTCGGATCCATTGCCACCACCGCGATCTGCGCCTGCGGGAACTGCCGCGTGAGGCGCCCCAGCAGCTCGTCGGTGAGACTCGACTTGCCCGCCCCGCCCGGCCCGGTGATGCCGATCACCGGTGCCTTGCGGCGCGAGCGCGCGAGCGCGCGGCGGATCTGCTCGGCTTCGCTTGCCGCGCCGTCCGCGCCCTCGAGCACCGAGATCGTCCGGGCGATCTGCCCGTGGTCGCGCGCATTCAGCGGCCGGAACTCGTACGCCGGCTTGTGCACCGCGGCGACGCGCCGGAACACGTCGTCGATCATGCCGCCGAGCCCGAGCCGGCGGCCGTCCTCGGGGGTGTAGATCTTCTCCACCCCGTGGCGCTCGAGCGCCTCGATCTCGTGCGGCGCGATGGTGCCGCCGCCGCCGACCACCACGCGGATGTGCGGGCTGCCGCGCTCGCGCAGCATGTCCACCATGTAGGTGAAGTACTCGTTGTGGCCGCCCTGATAGGAGCTCACCGCGATCGCGTCGGCGTCCTCGTCGATCGCCGCCCGCACGATGTCGGCGACGCTGCGGTTGTGGCCGAGATGCACCACCTCCGCGCCGCGTGCCTGCAGCAGGCGCCGGATCATGTTGATGGCGGCATCGTGACCGTCGAAGAGCGAGGCGGCCGACACGAAGCGCAGCGGCGGCCGCGCCGGCGCCGGTGCGTCGCTGGCGGCGGCGCTGGCGCCTTTGAGGGGGGCATTCATGGTGGTCTCGCTGGCCGTAGCTGCTGCCGATCGCGGGCGGACTTACCCGCGAGTAGGTCCCCTACTCGCAAGTATGGTCGGAGCCCGGACGGCGGGTCAACGAGCCGACTCCGGCCGCCGTGCACCCCTCGCCGGCGGTCACGCGGGCGCCGGCAGCGCCGTATAATACTCCGCCAACCCATGAACACCCGCCGCGCCATCTCCTCCGCCGCAGGCAAGCATCCGGCCGCCATCGGCTCGCCGTGGCGCTCGAACCGTGAGCGGCGCCGCGACCGCGAAGTCAAGCGTGAGGCGGTGATTCGCGCCGCGGCGCGCGCCTTCAATCGCAAGGGCTACCACAACACCTCGCTCGACGACATCGCCGCCCAGCTCGCCGTCACCAAGCCGACGGTGTACTACTACGTGAGCAACAAGGAGCAGCTGCTGTTCCAGTGCTTCCTCGCCGGGGTCGAGCAGATCCGCGCCGCGTTCCGCGACGTCAAGGATCTGCGGGCGCCGGCGCGCGAGCGGCTGAACGCGGTGCTGCGGCACTACGGCGCCGCGGTCGCCTCCGAGTTCGGCTGGTGCATGGTGCGCGCCGAGGACCAGGACCTCTCGCCCGCCATGAGCCGCCACATCAAGGCGCTCAAGTCCGAGATCGATCAGGGCATCCGGCGCCTCATCCGCGAGGGCGTACAGGACGGCTCGATCCAGCCCTGCGATCCGAAGATGACGGCGTTCGCCCTCGCCGGTGCCCTCAACTGGATCGCACACTGGTATCGTGAGAACCAGTCGCTCACCGGCGCCGAGATCGCCGCGGCGTTCGTCAGCGTTTTCGAGGGCGGTCTGCGTCCGCGCAGCGCCGCGGAGTCAGGCACGCGCCACCGGGCGCGTCGGCGCGTGCGGGTCGCCCGCTGAAACCACCTCCAAGGAGGCTCCCATGTCCGTTCCAGACGTCGTCCTAGTCTCCGCCAAGCGCACGCCCATCGGGGCGTTCCTCGGCGCCCTGTCACCGCTCAGCGCCGTGCAGCTCGGCAGCGCCGCGATCAAGGCCGCGCTCGAGGCGGCCGGCATCGGCGCGAGCGAGCCCCAGGAGGTGATCATGGGGTGCGTACTGCCGGCCGGGCTCGGCCAGGCCCCCGCACGCCAGGCGGCGCTCGGCGCCGGCGTACCCGTAGCGGTGCCCGCCACGACGGTCAACAAGATGTGCGGCTCGGGACTGAAGGCCGTGATGCTCGCCGCCGAGCAGATTCGCGCCGGCCAGGCCGAGATCGTGATCGCCGGCGGCCTCGAGTCGATGAGTAACGCGCCCTACCTGCTGCCGAAGGCGCGCACCGGCTACCGCATGGGTCACGGGGAAGTGATCGATCACATGATGCGCGACGGCCTGCAGAGCCCCTTCGACGGCAAGGCGATGGGCTGCTTCGCCGATTCGACCGCCGCGCGCTACGGCTTCACGCGCGCGCAGCAGGATGCCTTCGCCACCGAGTCGGTGCGGCGCGCCATGCGCGCGCTCGAAAGCGGGGAGTTCGACGTGGAGGTGACCCCGGTGACCGTCAAGGGACGCAAGGGCGACACGGTGATCGCCCGCGACGAGACGCCGGGCACCTGCGACGTGAGCAAGATCACCACCATGAGGCCGGCCTTCAACAAGGACGGCACCGTGACCGCCGCGAGCTCGTCCTCGATCTCCGACGGCGCCGCTGCGCTGGTGGTGATGAGCGCCGAGAAGGCCGCGGCGCGCGGCTTGAAGCCGCTCGCGCGCGTGCTCGCCTGGGCGAGTCACGCGCAGGAACCCGAATGGTTCACGACCGCCCCGGTCGGCGCGATCCGCAAGGTCCTCACGCAGCTCTCCTGGAAGCCGCACGATGCCGACCTCTACGAGATCAATGAGGCATTCGCAGTGGTGACCATGGCGGCGATGCGCGACATCGACATCGATCACGCACGCGTCAACGTCAACGGCGGCGCCTGCGCGCTCGGCCACCCGATCGGCGCCACCGGCGCGCGCATCCTCACGACGCTCATTCACACGCTGCGCCGGCGCTCGGGCAAGCGCGGCATCGCCTCGCTGTGCATCGGCGGCGGCGAGGCGGTGGCGGTGGCGATCGAGCTCACCTGAGGACGCCTGAGCCTCTAAGGGGGGCGCATGAAGATCCGGGAAGCGCGTGCCGTCGTCACCGGCGGGGCTTCGGGACTCGGTCTCGCGGTCGTCCGCCACCTGAGCGCTGCCGGCGGCAAGGTCGTCATCCTCGACGTGCAGGAAGGGCCGGGACGGGCGGCGGCGGCGGCGCTCGGCCCGCAGGGCGGCTTCGTGCGCTGCGACGTCACCTCCGAGGCCGAGGTCAACGCGGCAATGGAGACGGCGGCCGCGCAACTCGGGGGGCTCAACCTGCTGGTCAACTGCGCCGGCGTCGTCGGCGCCGCGCGGGTGCTCGGCAAGACGGGCCCGATGGCGGGCGAGTTCTTCACCCGGGTGATCCACATCAACCTGATCGGCACCTTCCTGTGCGACAAGGCGGCGGCCGCCCTCATGCAAAGCAACCCCGCAGGACCCGATGGGGAACGCGGCCTGCTGATCCACACCTCCTCGATCGCCGCCTTCGAGGGCCAGATCGGTCAGGCGGCCTACTCCGCCACCAAGGCGGCGGTGGCCGGCATGACGCTGCCGATTGCCCGTGAGCTCGCGCGCTTCGGGATCCGCTGTGTGGCGATCGCGCCGGGCATCTTCCACACTCCGATGATGGAGGGCATGCCGCCCGAGGTGCAGGAATCGCTCGCCGCGCAGGTGCCCTTTCCGGCGCGCCTCGGCCGGCCGGAGGAGTTCGCGCAGCTGGTCGCGTCGGTGTTCGAGATCACGATGCTGAACGGGACTACCATCCGCCTGGACGGCGCGATCCGCATGCAGCCCAAGTAGCCTTGACCGACGAGAGTACCCAAGCCGGCGGCATCGAGCGCGATCGTCTCGAGTATGACGTCGTGATCGTCGGGGCGGGTCCGGCGGGACTCGCCTGTGCGATCCGCCTCAAGCAGCTCAAGCCCGCCCTCGGCGTGTGCGTGCTCGAGAAGGCCGCCGCGGTGGGCGCGCACTCGCTCTCGGGCGCGGTGCTCGAGCCCGGACCCCTCGAGCAGCTGCTGCCGGAGTGGCGCGCGCAGTACCCCGGCATGAAAGTGCCGGCCACCGAGGACGATTTCCGCATCCTCACGCGCTCGGGCTCGTTCAGGCCGTTGCCGGAGCTGCTGCTGAGGCTGCTGCCGCGCTCGCTCCTCTACAGCACGCCGTTCGACAACCACGGCAACTTCATCGTCTCGCTCGGGCAGCTGACGCCGTGGCTCGCACAGAAGGCCGAGGCGCTCGGTGTCGAGGTCTTCCCGGGATTCGCCGCGGCCGCACCACTCCTCGACGCCGCCGGTGCCGTGCGGGGCGTGCGCATCGGCGACATGGGGCTCGACCGCGACGGCAAGCCCGGGCCGGGCTTCACCCCTGGCGTGGAGATTCACGCGCCGGTCACGGTACTCGCGGAAGGCGCGCGCGGCTCGATCTCCAGGCAGCTGATCGAGCGGTTCGGCCTCGAGCGCGGTCATTGCCCGCAGACCTTCGCGCTCGGCTACAAGGAGCTGTGGCAGCTGCCGCCCGGGCGCGTGCGCCCGGGGCGCATCGAGCATGCGCTCGGGTGGCCGGCGGATTCGCGCACCTATGCCGGCAGCTTCCTCTACCACCTCGACAACGACCGCGTGTACGTCGGCTACATCGTCGGACTCGACTATCGCGATCCGCGGCTGCAGCCTTTCGAGGCCTTTCAGCAGTACAAGAACCACCCGCGCGTCAGGCCGCTGCTCGAGGGCGGGGAGATCGTCTCGGCCGGCGCCCGTACCATCGCCGCGGGCGGCTGGCAGTCGACGCCGACGCTCGAGATGCCGGGCGCGATCCTCGTCGGCGATGCCGGCGGCACGCTCAACTTCGCCAAGATCAAGGGCGTGCACCAGGCGATACGCTCCGGCACGCTCGCCGGCGCGCACCTCGCCGAGACCGGCTCCGCCGCCGGTTTCGATGCACGCTGGCGCGCCTCGGAGGGCGCCCGGGAGCTGAAGAAGGTGCGCAACTTCAAGCCGGCCTTCAAGCGCGGACTGTGGATCGGGCTCGCCAACTCCGCCTGGGAGACGCTCACCTGCGGCAAGTCGCCGTGGACGCTCGCCAACAGTGCCGACTGGTCGCGGCTCGCGCGGCTCGATGAGTTCGCCTCGCCCGAGCGGCACTGGGTGGCGCGCACGCTGCCGCCCCGCGATCGGGTCTCCTTCGTATTCTTCGCCGGCAACTCGCACGACGAGCACCAGCCGGTGCACCTCAAGGTGGCCGACACCAGCATCTGCGCCGGGCGCTGCGGGCGCGAGTTCGGCAACCCCTGCGAGCGCTTCTGTCCCGCGGGCGTCTACGAGATGGTGGACGACGGCCGCGGCGGCCGCCGACTGCAGATCAACGCCGCCAACTGCGTGCACTGCAAAGCCTGCGACATCAAGGACCCGTACCAGATCATCACCTGGACCACGCCCGAGGGAGGCTCGGGCCCGAATTACCAGTCCCTGTAGCAGCCTTCCGTGCACCCCCCTCCATGACCGAGCTCTGGCGCCCCTCCGCCGCCCGCATCCAGGACGCGAACCTGACGCGCTTCATGCGCTGTGTCGGCTCGCGCACCGGCCGGCAGCTGCACGACTATGAGGAGACCTATGCCTGGTCGCTCGAGCAGCCGGCGCAGTTCTGGAGCGAGCTGGCGCGCTTTGCGGACGTGCGCGCCGAGTGGGGCGGCGGCCCGGCGATCGAGAACCCCGGGCGCATGCCGGGAGCGCGCTTCTTCCCCGGCGCACGCCTCAACTTCGCCGCCAACTTGCTGCGCTTCGCCGACGAGCGGGAAGCGCTGGTGTTCCGCAACGAGCGCGGCGAGCGCCGCTCGCTCTCCTATCGCGAACTGCGCGAGGAAGTGGCGCGCGTCGCCGACGGCCTCGCCGGCGCGGGCGTCGCCAGCGGCGACCGCGTCGCCGCTTATCTGCCGAATCTGCCCGAGACCGCGATCGCGATGCTGGCGGCCGCCAGCATCGGCGCCACCTGGTCGTCGTGCTCGCCGGACTTCGGCGCACACGCCGTGCTCGATCGCTTCGGTCAGATCGAGCCGAAGGTGCTGTTCACCGCCGATGGCTATTACTACGCCGGCAAGACCCTCGACTCACTCAGCTCCATCGCCGAGGTGCTCGCCGGGCTCCCTTCGGTCGAGCGCGTGGTCGTCGTCCCCTACCTCGAGGCACGGCCGCAGCTCGCACGGCTCGGCGTCGCGGCGAGGCGCGCGAGCCACTGGCGCGACTTCGGCGCGCGCGGCCGGCCGCTGCGCTGCGCGCCGCTGCCGTTCAACCATCCGCTCTACATCCTCTATTCATCCGGCACCACCGGCGCACCCAAGTGCCTCGTGCACGGGGCGGGCGGCACGCTGCTGCAGCACCAGAAGGAACACCTGCTGCACACCGATCTCAGGCGCAGCGACACGCTGTTCTACTTCACCACCTGCGGCTGGATGATGTGGAACTGGCTGGTGAGCGGGCTCGCCACCGGGGCGACGCTCGTGCTCTACGACGGCAGCCCCTTCCACCCGCAGCCGGGCACGCTGTGGCAGATCGCCGCCGAGGAGCACATCAGCATATTCGGCGTGAGCGCCAAGTACCTCGCGGCGATCGAGAAGAGCGATTTCGTGCCGGCGCGCTCGGTCGAGCTGGCGAGTCTGCGTACGCTGCTCTCGACCGGATCGCCGCTGCTGCCCGAGGGCTTCGATTACGTCTACCGCAGCGTCAAGCCCGATCTGCTGCTCGCCTCGATCTCGGGCGGCACCGACATCGTGTCGTGCTTCGCGCTCGGTTGCCCGATCCGCCCGGTGCAGCGCGGCGAGATCCAGTGCCGCGGGCTCGCTATGGCGGTCGAGGTCTACGACGACGACGGCCAGCCGCTGCGCGGCGAGCGTGGCGAGCTGGTATGCACCGCGCCCTTCCCTTCGATGCCGCTCGGTTTCTGGAACGATCCCGGCGACACGCGCTACCGGGCCGCCTACTTCGAGCGCTTTCCGGGCGTGTGGCACCACGGCGACTATGCCGCGATCACGGCGCACGACGGCCTGGTGATCTACGGGCGCTCGGACGCGGTGCTGAAGCCCGGCGGGGTGCGCATCGGCACCGCGGAGATCTACAGCGCGGTCGAGCGTCTGCCGCAGATCGCCGAGGCGCTCGCGGTCAGCCAGGAGTGGCAGGGCGACGTGCGGATCGTGCTGTTCGTGCGCCTCAAATCCGGGGTGGAGCTCGACGAGGCGCTGCGTCAGGAAATCCGCGCCGCGGTCCGCGGCTACGCCAGCGCACGGCACGTGCCGGCGCGCATCGTCGCGGTGCCCGACATGCCGCGGACGCTCTCCGGCAAGCTGACCGAGCTCGCGGTGCGCAATGTGATCCACGGCCGGCCGGTGAAGAACCTGGATGCGCTCGCCAACCCGCAGGCGCTCGAGCATTTCCGCAACCTTGCCGAGCTCGAGAGCTGACCGGCTCGTGTGAGCGACGCCTCCGATCTGCGAGAGCTCTACACGCGCGAGCTCGAGGCCCGGGGCTTCCAATCCGACCCCGCGCAGCTCGCCGTGGTGGCGAAGCTCGCGGCACTGCGCGAGCGGCTGCTCGCCCCGCGCCGGCGGCGCTGGCTCGGCCGGCTCGTGCGTGGTGCGGCCCCGCACCCGCTGCCGGGACTCTACCTGTGGGGCCCGGTCGGCCGCGGCAAGACTTTCCTGGTGGACCTGTTCTTCGAGAGCCTGCCGTTCCCCGAGCGCCGGCGCCGCCACTTTCATCGCTTCATGCACGACTTGCACACGGGCCTGGCGCAGCTGCCCGACGAGCGCGAGCCGCTCGCGCTGCTCGCCGCCTCGATCGCGCGCGAGGCGCGCGTGCTGTGCTTCGACGAGCTGCAGGTCACCGACATCGCCGACGCCATGATCCTCGGCGCTCTGTTCGAGGCACTCTTCAGGCACGGCGTGACGCTGGTGGTCACCTCCAACAGCCCGCCGCGCGAGCTGTATCGCGACGGACTGCAGCGCCAGCGCTTCCTGCCCGCGATCGCCCTGCTCGAGCGCCACCTCGAGGTGCACCGGCTCGGCGGCACGACCGACTACCGGCTGCGCTCGCTCAGCGAAGCGGGCGTTTATCTGCCCGCCGGGGCCCCCGGCACCCGCGCGCGCCTCGAGGCGCTGTTCGGCGCGCTCGCGCCGCACGGTGCGCGCCGCGGCGGCGAGCTGCGCATCGCGGGAAGGTCGATCGCCCTCGTCGCCGCAGCCCCTGCCGTCGTCTGGTTCGATTTCACGGCGCTGTGCGCCGGGCCGCGCAGCCCGGAGGACTACCTGGAGATCGCGCGCGAGTACCGCGCGGTGATCGTCTCCGACGTGCCGGTCCTCGATGCGGCAGCCGACGACGCGGCGCGGCGCTTCATCGCGCTCATCGACGAGCTCTACGACCGCAACGTGACCCTGATCGCCTCCGCGGCCGCGCCCCCGCCGGAGCTTTATCGCGGCGAGCGCCTGCAGCGGCCGTTCGAGCGTACCGCGAGCCGCCTCGTCGAGATGCAGAGCCGGGAGTACCTGGGCCGCGAGCACAAGCCTTGAGCGCCGCGCGCCGGCCGCAGGCGCGAGCCCCGGCGAGCGCTGCGACTACGGCGCAACTTTCTTCAGCATGCTGGTTTTCATCTGCGGCAGCTCGCGGACCGACGCCTGCTCGATGCTGTACAAGGAGGACAGGTACGCCGCGTCCCACGCACTCATCGTATCCGTCGAAGGCTCCGCGCCGTGAAACAGCCGCAGAACCGAAGGCACCGCGATGTCGGCGTCCGGATTGATCTCGGACAGGCCGACCATCGCCACGTAATCCGCCAGTTGCTCGACACTCACGTTGCGGACACGCTCGGCATCCACGATCACGGCGACGTGATCGAAGACCTGTAGTGCGCTACGGCGCAGCCGGGTCGCCCTGCTCACGTTGAAGGTGGGGATGCCGGACTCCTGCAGGGTTTCCAGGCCCGTCCCCAGGGCCCCCGGGGCCAGTGAATTGGGGCCGACGGAGCCGGTCTCGGCGTCGGTGAATTCCGTCCGGTACCAGACGCGCACCGGGCGCGAGCTGCCGATGAGATCGCGGAAATAGCCCCCTCCGTTGGGATTGGAGAAAAAGACCTTGTCGCGCGCCGCCCATCTCTTCAGGAGCGCCCGCGGTGCTGCGGTGACGACGATGTAGAGATTGGGTTTGCAGTGCTCCCCGGCCAGCGGGGCCTTTGAGGTGGTGGCGATCTGCGACAGCCGCGCGAGCACGAACTCGCCCTGATCACGCGGCAAACCCGCAACGAGCGGACAGATCGGCTTGCGCCAGCGAGCCAGGGAATCGTGGAGGTAGTGGGGACTGACCGCATCGACGAAATGGCTCACCTGGCGTTCGAGCTCCTTCTTTTTCAGCCGCTCAGCCTCGATCGTGACCGTGTCGAGCCCCGCGCTCTGCGCTGGTGGCGGCGGCGCCTCGGCCGGCGGGTCGGCGGCGGCGAGGGCACTCGCGCCGCTGTGGCAGGCGAAGCAGGCGATTGCGGCGAGCGCAGCTGCGCGCCTGCCATTGGCGTAACGCAATGGGTCGCTCCGCTGCGCCGGCGGCAGGTCCTAGATCACTCCCCGGCGGATCTGGTCCTGCTCGATCGACTCGAATAACGCGCGGAAGTTGCCCTCGCCGAAGCCCTCGTTGCCCTTCCTCTGGATGATCTCGAAGAAGATCGGGCCGATGACGTTGCGGGTGAAGATCTGCAGCAGCACGCCCTCGCCCTTGCCGGGGTTGCCGTCGATCAGGATGCGCCGCTGGCGCAGCTCGCCGAGCGGCTCGCCGTGCCCCGGCACCCGCGCGGCGACCCCCTCGTAGTAGCTGTCGGGCGTGTCCTGGAACGCTACGCCGTGCGAGCGCAGCACGTCGACAGTCCGATAGATGTCGTCGGTGGCGAGCGCGATGTGCTGGATGCCCTCGCCGCGGTATTCGCGCAGATACTCCTCGATCTGGCTCTTGTCGTCCTGGGATTCGTTGATCGGGATGCGGATCTTGCCGCAGGGACTGGTCATCGCACGCGACAGCAGCCCGGTGCGCTCGCCTTCGATGTCGAAATAGCGGATCTCGCGGAAGTTGAACAGCTTCTCATAGAAGCCGGCCCATACGTCCATGCGTCCGCGTCCGACGTTGTGCGTGAGATGATCGATCAGCGTGAGCCCGGCGCCCTCTGCGGGCGCCGCGGGCGCGACCGGGCGGAAATCGACGTCGTAGATGGAGTGCTCGCCATACAGGTCGACCAGGTAGATGAGCGACCCACCGATGCCCTCGATGCACGGAATGTTCAGCTCCATGGGGCCTGCGCTCTGCGGCCCGGGCTGCGCGCCGAGCGCGAGCGCTCGGGCGTAAGCGGCGGCGGCGTCCCGCACCCGGAATGCCATGGCGCAGGCCGACGGTCCGTGCCGGCGCGCGAAGCTCTGCGCGAACGACTCGGGCTCGGCGTTGATGATGAAGTTGATCCCGCCCTGGCGATGCTGGGTCACGTTCTTGGAGCGGTGACGCGCCACGACCGGGAAGCCGAGCCGCTCGAACAGCGTGCGCAGCAGCTGCGGATCCGGTGCGGTGTATTCCACGAACTCGAAACCATCGGTACCCATCGGGTTGTCGGGCAGGGCGCTCATGAGGACATTATAGGCGCGGGCAAACCGGCTCCGGAAAACCCCCGCACGGCGCTCGGGGCATGCCCGGCACGCGCGGACCGCCCGTCGCGTCGCGCATGTATAATCGCGCGCCGCCATGCACGCGCAGACCGCCCCCGAGGACAGCCGGCTGCTCCGCAGCATTCCCGCCGCGCGCGTCGCACTCATCGAGCGCATCGCGCGTGCCGGTGCCGTGCGCGGTCGCCGCAAGGTGCAGGCGCAGCGCTTCCTGCGCGCCTACTTCCACGGCGTCGCCGAGGAGGACCTGGCCGAGCATGCGCCCCGGCACCTGGCGCAGGCGGCACTCGCCCACCTCGCCTTCGGTGCGCGCCGCGCGTCCGGCCGCTCGCTGGTGCGGGTCTTCAATCCGACCATCTCCGAGGACGGCTTCGAGTCCGGCCACACGCTCGTGCTCACGGTGACGGACGACATGCCGTTCCTGGTCGACTCGCTCGGCATCGCCTTCGGCCGCGCCGAGCTCGCCGTGCACTTCATCGTGCACCCGGTGCTGCAGGTGCGCCGCGACAGCCGCGGACGCCTGATCGACATCGGCGCCAACGGCGCCGAGGCGGCCGGCGCCGAATCCTGGCAGCTCTACGAGATCGACCGCGTCACCGACCCGGCGCAGCTCGCGCGCGAGCTCGAGTCGACGCTCGCCGACGTGCGCTGCGTGGTGAGCGACTGGATGCCGATGCGCGAGCGGGTGCGCGAGATCATCGCGCGGCTCGAGAGCGATCCGCCGCCGCTGCCGGCCGCCGAGGTGGGCGAGGCGCGCCACCTGCTCGACTGGATGGAAGCCCGGCACTTCGTGTTCCTCGGCTACCGCCACTACCGCCTCGAGCGCGGCCGCAGCGCAGACCGCCTGGCGCCCGAGCTGCGCTCGGGCCTCGGGGTGCTGCGCGCCGAGCGGCGCCAGGGATCGCACGCCCGCGCCAAGCTGCTGCGCGGCGAGGTGCGCGCGCGGGCCCGCGAGTCCGAGCTGCTGATCGTCACCAAGGCGAACTCGACCGCGACCGTACACCGCGGCGAGTACCTCGACTACGTCGGGGTCAAGACCTTCGACGCGCGCGGCCAGGTCGACGGCGAGCACCGCTTCCTCGGACTGTGGACCTCGACCGCCTATCATGGCAGCCCGCGCGACATCCCGGTCCTGCGGCGCAAGGTCGAGCGCGTCATCGAGCACTTCGGGCTCGACCCCGCGAGCCACGACGGCAAGGCGGTGCTCAACGTGCTCGAGACCTACCCGCGCGACGAGCTGTTCCAGGCGGACGTTCCCGACCTGATCCGCATCGTGCGTGGCGTGGTGAACCTGTACGAGCGCCGTACGGTGCGGCTGCTGGTGCGGCGCGACCCGTATCAGCGCTTCTACTCGTGTCTGGTGTACGTGCCGCGCGATCGCTACAACACCGACGTACGCCAGCGCATCGAGCAGATCGTGCTGCGCGGGTTCGCCGGCACCAGCGTGGAGAGCCAGGCGCAGATCTCCGGCTCGAGCCACGCGCGGCTGCACGTCGTGGTGCGCACCGATCCGGGAGGGCGTCACCAGCCCGATCTCGCCGAGCTCGAGCGGCGCATCGCCGACAGCGCCCTCACCTGGTACGACCGGCTGCGCGATGTCCTGATCGAGCGGCGCGGCGAAGCCGCCGGCCTCGCGCTCGCCGCCCGCTACCGGCACGCCTTTCCACTCGCCTATCAGGACGACGTGGCGCCCGATGCGGTGGTCGGCGACCTCGCGGATCTCGAGGCGCTGCGCGAGGCGCCCGCGGCGCTGCGCCTGAACCTCTACCGCCCGCCCGCCGAGGAGTCGCGGCGCCTGCATCTCAAGATCGTCAAGCGCGGCGACCCGGTGCCGATCTCCGACATCCTGCCGATGCTGGAGAATTTCGGTCTGCGGGTGATCGCCGAGCGTCCCTACGAGCTCGTCTGGCCGGAAGGCGGCGCCGCCTGGATACAGGACTTCGAGCTCGAGCATCGCGACCGGCTGATCGTCGACATCGCGCGGGTGGAGGGGAACTTCCGCGAGGGCTTCGCCGCCGCCTGGAGCGGTGCGGTCGAGAACGACGGCTTCAACCGTCTGCTCATCGGCGCCGACCTGAGCGCGCGGCAGATCGTCGTGCTGCGCGCCTACTGCCGCTATCTGCTGCAGACCGGCGTGCCTTTCAGTCAGGTCTACATGGAGCGCACGCTCGCCGGCAATGCCGCCATCGCGCGCAATCTCGTGCGCCTGTTCGCCGCGCGTTTCGATCCTGCGACGGCGCGGGCCGCGCGCGCCGAGCGCGCCGCCGATGGCCTGGCGGCGCAGATCCGCACCGCCCTCGATGGCGTGGCCAGCCTCGATGACGACCGCATCCTGCGTGCCTATCTGCACCTGGTGCGCGCCACGCTGCGTACCAACTTCTATCAGACCGGACCCGACGGCCAGCCGAAGAGCTACCTGGCGTTCAAGCTCGACCCGGCGATGATCCCCGACCTGCCGCTCCCCCGGCCGCGGTTCGAGATCTTCGTCTACAGCCCGCGCGTCGAGGGCGTGCACCTGCGCATGGGCCAGGTTGCGCGCGGCGGGATCCGCTGGTCCGACCGGCGCGAGGACTTCCGCACCGAGATCCTCGGCCTGATGAAGGCGCAGAACGTCAAGAACACCCTCATCGTTCCGGTGGGCGCCAAGGGGGGCTTCGTGCCCAAGCGCCTGCCCTCCGGTACGCGCGAGGAGATCCAGGCCGAGGTGGTCGCCTGCTACCAGACCTTCATCCGTGGGCTGCTCGATCTCACCGACAACATCGTCGCGGGACGCATCGCGCCCCCGGCCCAGGTGGTGCGCCGCGACGGCGACGACCCTTATCTGGTAGTCGCGGCCGACAAGGGCACGGCGAGCTTCTCCGACATCGCCAACTCCATCTCGGCCGAGTATGGCTTCTGGCTCGCCGATGCCTTCGCCTCCGGCGGCTCGGCCGGCTACGACCACAAGAAGATGGGCATCACCGCCCGCGGCGGCTGGGAGTGCATCAAGCGTCACTTCCGCGAGCTGGGCGTCGACATCCAGCGGACGGACTTCACCGTCGCCGGCATCGGCGACATGTCGGGCGACGTGTTCGGCAACGGCATGCTGCTGTCGCGTCACATCCGCCTGGTGGCCGCCTTCGATCATCGCCACATCTTCCTCGACCCGGACCCGGACGCGGCGGCGAGCTTCGCCGAGCGCGAGCGGCTGTTCGCCCTGGCGCGCTCGAGCTGGGACGATTACGACCGGCGCAGGCTCTCGCGCGGCGGCGGCATCTTTGCGCGCTCCGCCAAGTCGATCGCGCTGTCGCCGGAGGCGCGCGCGCTGCTCGGGCTCGAGGCGGCCACGGCGCCGCCCAACGAGATCGTCCGCGCCATCCTCGCTCTGCCGGTCGACCTGCTGTGGAACGGCGGCATCGGTACCTACGTGAAGGCGAGCGACGAGACCCACGCCGAGGTCGGCGACCGCGGCAACGACGGCGTGCGCATCAACGGCCGGGGCCTGCGGGCGAAGGTGATCGGCGAGGGCGGCAACCTCGGTCTGTCGCAGCGCGGCCGGGTCGAGTACGCCCTCCACGGCGGGCGCCTCAACACCGACTTCATCGACAATTCCGCCGGCGTCAACACCTCCGACGTCGAGGTGAACATCAAGATCCTGCTCAACCCGCTGGTGGCCGAGCAGCGCTTGACGCGCGGCGAGCGCAACCGGCTGCTCGCGCAGATGACGCGCGAGGTGGCGGGGCTGGTGCTGCGCAACAACTATCTGCAGAGCCAGGCGCTCAGCACCCTCGAGGTGCAGTCCGCCGCGCGCTTGCCGGAGTTCCAGCACCTGATCCGCTCGCTCGAGCGCTCCGGGGACCTGAATCGCCCGCTCGAATTCCTGCCGAGCGACGACGAGCTGCTCGAGCGCCGCAAGCGCGGTGTCGGCCTGACGCGCCCGGAGCTCGCGATCCTGCTCGCCTACGGCAAGATCTGGCTCAACAATCACCTGCTGACTTCCGACGTACCCGAGGATCCGTATCTCTCGCACGAGCTGCAGCGCTACTTCCCCGCACCGGTGCGGGAGCGCTTTCCGCGCGCCATCGCGCGCCACCGGCTGCGTCGCGAGATCATCGCCACCGCGACCACCAACAGCCTGGTGAACCGCATGGGACCGACCTTCGTGTCGCGGGCTCAGGAGGATACCGGCGCCGAGCCGGCGCAGGTGGCGCGCGCCTATACCGCGGCGCGCGAGATCTTTGCGATGCGCGCGGTCTGGGAGCAGATCGAGGCTCTCGACAACAAGGTGCCGGCCAAGCTGCAGTACGAAGCCGCCTTCCAGACGAGCCGCCTGCTGCGGCATGCGACCTACTGGCTGCTCGGCGCGCGCCGTCGCGGCCTGCAGGTCGACGCGGCGCTGCGCGAGTTCCGCGGCGGAGTGCGCCAGCTCGAGAGCGACATCGCGGAGCTGCTCGCCGGGACCGAGCTCGAGCGCTTCGCGGAGGCGCGCCGGCGCTACGGCGAAGCCGGCCTGCCGCCGCCGCTCGCCGCGCGCATCGCCAGCCTCGAACCGCTCAACGCCGCGCTCGACATCATCGAGCTCGCCGCCGCCGAGCGCTCGAGCGTCGCGGAGACCGCGCGCGTGTACTTCGAAGTCGGCAGCCGTACCGGCATCGACTGGCTGCGCGCGCGCATCGAGAAACTCGCCGTCGACGGCCCGTGGCAGGCCATCGCCCGCACCGGGCTGCGGGATGCGGCGCTGCGGGTTCACCGGCGTCTCGCCGAGCGCGTGCTCGCCCGCAAGGAGCGCGGCGCCGCCGCAGCGCGCGTCGGCGCCTGGCTGGAGTCGGCCGGCAAGGACCTGGCGCAGTGCCAGCGGATGCTCGGCGACATGCGCGCCGCGGGCGCCGCCGATTTCGCCACGCTCACCGTGGGCGTGGAATCGGTGCGCAGGCTCGCGGGCTGACCTGCGGACCGAGCGCGCCACAGCCTGAGGCCCGCCACGTGCCTGGAAAACTGATCCTCGTTCGCCACGGCCAGAGCACCTGGAACCTCGAGAACCTGTTCACCGGCTGGACCGACGTCGACCTCACCGCGCAGGGGCGCGCCGAGGCCGCGCAGGCGGGCCGCGAGCTGCTGCGCGAGAAGCTCACCCCCGGGGTGTCCTTCACCTCGGTGCTCAAGCGCGCCATCCGCACGCTGTGGATCATGCTCGAGGAGATGGATCGCATGTGGATCCCGGTCGAGCGCTCGTGGCGGCTGAACGAGCGGCACTACGGGGCGCTGCAGGGGCTCAACAAGGCGCAGACCGTGGCGCAGCACGGCGCCGAGCGCGTGCAGGCGTGGCGGCGCAGCTACGATGTCGCCCCGCCGGCGCTGCCCGCCGATGACGAGCGTCATCCGCGCTTCGATCCCCGCTATGCCGGCGTCGCGCCCGAGGTGCTGCCGGCCAGCGAGTCGTTGAAGGACACGCTCGGCCGCGTGCTGCCCTACTGGCACGCGCGCATCGCCCCGGAGCTGCGCTCCGGCCGCGACGTGCTGGTCGTCGCCCACGGCAACAGCCTGCGCGCCATGGTCAAGATGCTCGATGAGGTGCCCGACGATACGATCGCCGGGCTCAATATCCCGACCGGCGTGCCGCTGCTTTACGAGCTCGACGCGGCACTGCGGCCCCGCGCCAGCCGCTATCTCGGCGATGCGGCTGCGATCGCCGCCGCCACCGAGGCGGTGAAGCAGCAGACCGGCAAGCGCTGACGGTACGGCTGCGAGCCGCAAACGCACCGGCGTATAGTGCCGCGCCATGGCTCCCACCCGCGCCAATGGCAAGATCTGCTACCTGGAGCTGCCGGCCGCGAACGTCGCACAGTCGGCGGCCTTCTACTCCCGCGTGTTCGGCTGGCCGATGCGCCAGCGCGGCGACGGCGCGCAGGCCTTCGACGACACGACCGGCGAGGTGAGCGGCGCGTTCGTTCGCGGCAGACCCGCGGCGCCGGCACCCGGCGTGCTGTTTTACATCATGGTCGACAGCGTGGCCGCGGCCTGTGAGGCGGTGACCGCCAACGGCGGCACGATCGTGCAGCCGCTCGGCGCCGATTCCCCCGAGATCACCGCGCGCTTCCGCGATCCGGGCGGCAACGTGGTCGGCCTGTACCAGGAGCCCGACGCCAGGCCGCGGGCCTGAAGCGGCGTGGCTCACGCCGCCCAGCCGTCGTAGCGCCCCTTGAATTCCTCGGCGAGCGCCGTCATGCGGCGGCTGAGCTCCTGCACCTCGGGCAGGATGAGGCGCATGCTCTTGGTGGCGTGCAGGCTGAAGGCGAGCTCCGCGTCGTTCTCCATGGACTTGACGTCGACGCTGAACTCCGGCTCGAGCCGCGCGCGCACGCCGCGGCAGGCCGCTTCGTCCGGCAGCGCCAGGAAGAAGTCCACCGCGTAGTCGGTGAAAGGCATGTAGCCGCGGGAGCGCAGCCGCTCGATGAGCTGCGCATCCCAGCTGGCGACGCGCGTACGCTGCGCGGCGCGCAGTTTGAAGTAAATGCGCGTCGCGATCACGGCCAGTGCAGCGATCAGCGCCAGGATGAACGAGGTCATGCGGGCCGTCGGTACCGCTCGAGCCTAGCGCGCCCCTCCGCCGGAGAAGCGCGGCTTGCGCTTGTCGAGAAACGCACTCACCCCTTCCGCGGCCTCCCCGCTCACGGCCTGTGCGGCGATGGTCTCGCTCTCGAGCACCATGTGCGCCTCGAGCCCGCCGAGCGAGCGGGCCACGAGCCGCTTGGTCGCTCCATAGGCGGACAGCGCGCCGTGCGCGAGCTGCTCGGCGAGCTCCAGCGCGCGTGGCAGCAGCTGCGCGTCGGCCACCACCTCGTTCACCAGGCCCCAGGCGAGCGCCTCCTCGGCGCTCAGGATGCGATTGAGCAACAGCAGCTCCATGGCGCGCTTGACGCCTATGGTCCGCGGCAGCAGGAACGAGGTGCCGGCGTCGGGCGTGAGCCCGACGCTGGTGTACGCCAGGTTGAACCGCGCGCGGCGGCCGGCGAGCGCCAGATCCGCCATCGCCACGAGTCCGACGCCCGCACCGGCCGCGGTGCCGTTGACCGCCGCGATGACCGGCGCATCCATACGCACGAAATGCGAGATCGCGGCGTGCAGATAGGTCGTCAGCTCGCGGATGTGGTCATCGAGCGCGACTTCCCGCGAGGCCATCGCGCGCAGGTCGCCGCCGAAGGAGAAGTGCCGGCCGGCACCGGTGAGCACCACGGCGCGCACCGCGGCATTGCGCGCGCAGGCGAGCGCCGCGGCGAGCAGATCCATGGCCATCTGCAGATTGAGAGTGTTGGAGCTTTCGGGCCGGTTGAGCGTGACCAGCGCCACCGCCCCGTGGGTCTCGACCTGAACGCTGGCAGCAGACACGGCCGCTCCTCATTCGTCGGGTGCGATGGTGACGCGCAATCCGGCCAGCGCCGGCGTGAACTCGACCTGGCAGGAGAGGCGCGAGTTCTCGCGGAAGTGCGCCAGCTCCGCCAGCAGCTCGCGTTCGTCCGACATCATGGCGGGCAGCTTCGCCAGCCACTCGGGATCGACGTACACGTGACAGGTCGCGCACGAGCACATGCCGCCGCAGATCGCCGCGACGCCGTAGTCGAGCTCGCGCAGGTTCTCCATCAACTTGATGCCGGTGTTGCCCTCGACCTGGTGCTCGACCCCGTCGCGATCGACGACCCGCAATGACGCCATGCAGCCCCCGCAGACCGCGCCCGGTATGAGGCGGACGCACGCCGGCTGTAGTGTGCCGGTTCGCTCCGCGCGCCGCCAGCGTCGCGCCGCCGCCTCAGGCGTCCGCCAGTGGTCCGAATACCTTCAGCACGAACGCCGCCCGTTCCGGGCCGCCCGCGAGGCTCGCCAGGCTCGCGCCGAGGGCGGCGCGCAGGGCGTCCATGACCTCCCCGAATTCACCGAACACCTGGGTGCTCATGCTGTTGGTCACGACCCGCAGTCGCCGGTCGGCGCCCAGACGGTCGACGAACTCGTGGACCGAAGCAATGTAGTCCGCCTTGAGCGGATACAGACTGATTTCGACGCCGATGTCCATCGGTGCTCCTCCCGGTGAGCGGGGTAAGTATTGCATGCAGCGCGGCCGGTCTCGCGGGCGGCTCGCGCCGCCGCCCGCACATCCCTTGAACTAAGCGCCGCGCGATAGGACTAGAATTGCCGGGCGGGCGGCAGCTTGGGGCGGCGGACGGCTACGATGACGCGCAAGATCCAGGTTCACCAGGTGGATGCCTTCACCCGCGAGCCCTTCACCGGCAATCCGACCGGGGTGGTGCTCAACGCCGACGGGCTCGCCGACGCGCAGATGCTGGCGATCGCGCGCGAGCTCAACAACGCCGAGACCGCCTTCATGCTGGCACCGGACGGCGCCGATCACAGCGTACGCGCGCGCTTCTTCACCCCGCGCGCCGAGATCGGCTTCGTCGGCCACGCGACGGTCGCGGCGCAGTACGTCTTGTCGCGCCGGCACGATGCGCCGCGCCGCCAGCGCCAGAAGTCCAAGGCCGGGATCGTCGACGTCGAGGTACGCGGCACGGGCGATGACCGCAGCATCGCCATCCGCCGCAACCCCGCGCCGCTCGGTCGCGAGCTCAACGACCGCGAGCGCCTCGCGGTGCTCGATGCGCTCGCGCTGGCGTCCGAGAGTCTCGACTCGCGCCTGCCGCCGCGCATCGCCGGGCTGACGGGAGCGCGCCTGCTGCTCGGCGTGCGCGGCCCCGAGCCGCTGCGCCATCTCAAGCCCGACTTCACCCGCTTGACCACGCTCTCGGCGCAGCTCGGGGCGGCCGGCTATTTCGTGTTCGCCTACGGGGCCCAGGGCGCGGATCACCAGGTCGAATCGCGCATGTTCTGTCCGGCGCTCGGCATCCTGGAGGATCCGGTCAGCGGCAACGCGCACGGGCTGCTCGGCGCTTATCTCGCCCAGCAGGGCCTGCTCTCGCCGGCCGGCGAGAACCGCGTGAGCTTCACCGGCATTCAGGGCCATTACCTGCATCGGCCGGGTCGCGTCGAGGTGGAGCTCGAGTTCGGCCCCGCCCTCCAGGGAGTCTGGATCCGGGGCCAGGCCGTCTCGATATTCGAAACCGAGATCACCCTCTAGGACCGCCGTGGCGCAGTTCGAAGCGGTGATGAAGCTCGCCGAGCTTGCCGCGGGAAGCATGCGCAGCTGCGTGGTCGGCGGGCGCGAGATCCTCATCTGTCATACGCGCGAGGGAGTGTTCGCGCTCGACAACATCTGCACCCACGCGCACGCGCGCTTGAGCGAGGGACGGCTGCGCGCCACGCGGCTCATCTGCCCGCTGCACGGCGCCTCCTTCGACGTGCGCGACGGCCGCGTGCTCGGTCCACCGGCCGAGTCGCCGCTGGCGACGCACGCCGTGCGCCTCATCGACGGCGTCATCGAGGTCGCGCTCGCAGCGCCGGTGCGCTGACGCGCTCAGGCGTGCGCCGCGCGCGCCCGCCCGAGGAGCCACAGCGCCGGCAGCGTCACGCACGCCCCCACGAGGAAAGGCGCCGCGGGTCCGAGGAGCACGTAGATGATGCCCGAAGTGAACGGACCGACGACCCGCGCGAGGCTCGCGCTCGCCGCGTAGGTGCCCATCACCGCGCCGCGGTCGTGAGAGAGCGACTGTCGGGAGGCGAGCGCATAGGCGCTCGGGTTGTAGGCGCCGAGACCCGCCCCGCACAGGATGAGCCCCGCCACCGTCATCGTGACACCGGAGGAGGCGGCGACCACGAGCAGACCGGCGACATAGCCGAGCACCCCGCAGCGCGCGAGGCGCACTTCTCCCAGGCGCGGAGCCAGCACGCGCACCAGGCCGCCCTGCATGAGCAGCGCCGGCAGCGCCACGCCAAAGAGCAGCAGCCCGACCGTGCGCGGCCCGAAGCCGTACTTGTGCAGCGCCCAGATCGCGAAGATCGACTCGAGGATCGATTGCGAGTAGGTGACGACGAGCGTCGCCGCCGCAATGAACGCGAGCGCGGTACGCTCGCGCAGCAGCCTCCAGGAGCCGCGTCGCGGCTCGTCGGGGTGCGCACGGCGGTGCGCCGCGCTGTGACTCTCCGGCAGCACGAACCGCACCAGCAGGATGGCGCCGAGGCTCAGGCAGGCCGAGACCACCGCCGGCGCCACGAAGTCCGCGGTGCGCGGATCCGCTCCGGCGAGCAGGCCACCGATCGGCTGTCCGAGTGTGAAGCCGACGCCGATCGCCGCGCCGACGAGCCCCATGGACGCGGCGCGCCGCTCCGGCGCGCTCACGTCGGAGGCGTAGGCGAACGCGGCGGCGATGTTGCCGGCCATGAGCCCGGCGAGCATGCGCGAGGCGAGCAGCCACCACAGGTTGTGGGCGCAGCCGAGAATCACATAGGACAGACAGGCACCGGCGAGGCTGCTCATCAGGATCGGGCGCCGTCCGTAGCGATCGCTTAGCCGTCCCCAGAGGGGCGCCGCGATCAGCTGGCAGAGCGAGTAGCTGCCGAGGATCGGGGTGATCGCCGCCGGAGCGGCGCCGAAGCGATCGGCCATGTACGGCACGAGGGGGATCAGGATGCCGAAGCCCAGCGTGTCGATGACGCTGAAGACAAACAGCGCTCCGAGTCGTCCGCGCGGCATCTAGTGCCCGGGAACGAGTCCCGAGAGCTCCCCGGGCCGCACCGGCGGCGGCTGGAAGTCGCGGGTGCCGCGGATGATCAGGTTGGGAATGCGCGCATCGTCGAAACCGCGCGCGCGGTCCGCGCCCCCGGTCCGCAGTATCGCGAGCTCTAGCGAGGGGATCAGCCACAGGCGGTTGCCGCCACCGCCGTCGACGGCGAAGGCATCGCGCGCCGCATAGGGCTCGCTCGCCCCGGCGGCGAGCGCGCTGAGGCGCACGTAGGCTCCGTAGTCCGGGTTGGCGCGCGCGGGCGTGCGCATCAGCGTGACCCAGCCCGGGCGGATGACTTCATAGCCGCGGTAGTTGCCGTCGCGGAGCATGAGCTCGCCCACCCGGATCCAGTCTCCCTGGCGGGCGAGCATGCAGCAGTCGGCGTGCGCCGCACCGCCCGGCCGGTCGAGGTACAGCCAGGCGTCCGCCGCGCCGATGCGCCGCCACAGTGCCTGCGACAGATAGCTCGCGTAGCGCGCGCCCGTCGCGCGCTCGAGCACCAGCGACAGCAGCTGCGGGTCGGCGCTCTGGATGGCGAAGGTGCGGCCCGGTACGCTGATGAGCATCTCGCCGAGTGCCGCGCCCGTCACGTCGGTGCCGAACAACGCCCGCGCGCCCGGCCCCCAGGGAGCGCGGCTCGCGCCTGGGGCGCCGAGCCCGCTCGACATCTGCAGCAGGTCGCGCACCGTGATCGCCCCCCGGGGGTCGTGCCTCCAGGACGCGAGAAAGTAGCCGATCGGCTCGTCCGGCCAGCCGATGCGCCGATGCGAGACCGCGTGTCCCGCGGCAAGCGCGGCCGCCACGCGCGTGAAGGCCCCCGCGTCGGCCAGCGTTTCGAAGTCGCTGCCGTGCCAGTATCGCTCGAACACGATGTGATCGTGGCGCGCGACGATGAGGGCGTGCGAGTCGTGCGCGCCGGCGTAGGCGGCGGCCTGCTCGAGCGCGCGGGGATCGAGCAGCTCGAGCGCCGGCGCCACGCGCGGCGCGGGTGGCTCGTTGCCTCCGGCGACCCGCTCGCGCGGCTGATACCAGCCGGGAACGTCCGCGGGCGACTCGAGCAGCGCGCCGAGGTAGCGCTTCCAGAAGAGCGGCGCGGCGAGGAAGGTAGCGAGCGCGGCGAGCGCGAGAGCGAGCGCCGCGCTCATTGCCCAGGCGCCCGCGCGCCTCATCGCGCCGCTCCCGCGCGCGGCTCCGGGCGCGCTCGCACCGGCCCGCAGTAGCGTGCCCGCCCCCCGTCGAGCTCGAGCTCGTGGGTCGCGCAGCCGGGCCAGTCGGCGGCACGGTGAGTGGCGACCACCACCGCGGTGCCGGCGGCGGCGCGCGCCGCCACGCGCTCCATCAGCTCTCTGCGCGTCGGGCCGTCGATACCCGCGAACGGCTCATCGAGCAGCAGCAGCTCGGGCTCGCGCACCCAGGCGCGCGCAAACAGCACGCGCCGCAACTGTCCGTAGGAAAGCTCGCGCAGCGCGCGCGTCGCGAGCCGGCCGAGCCTGAAGAGCGCGAGCGCGCGCCGCGCGGCGCGCCGATCGGCCGCGCTCGGGGAGCCGTTCAGGCCGATGCTCGCGTGGCGGCCGGACTGCACCACCTCGGTCACGATGAGCTCGCGCGGATGCTCGGCATGCAGGTGCGGGGCGACGATCCCGACGCGTTTGCGGAACGCCTCGAGCGACACCCCGCGCGGTGCGTGGGCGCGCTCGATGCGCCCGCCGGCGGCGACCCCGTGATCGCCGTAGAGAGTGCGCAGCAGCGTCGTCTTGCCCGAGCCATTGCGACCGTGCACCACCCAGCACTCCCCGGAGCGGATGGCGAAGGTGAGTCCGCCGAGCGTGCGGCTGCCGTCGAGGTAGACCCGCGCATTGGTGAGCCGCACGAGCACGCGGCCGCGCGCCGTGCAGGCGCCCCGGCCACCGCGGTGCGCCCCGCCCGGCACGCGCGTCGGCCGCGGGGCCCCGAGCCAGCGCGCGAGCCTTGCGGTGCGCAGCGCCCCCGCATAGCCGACGCGCCCGCCGCGCAGCAGCAGTGCGTGCGTCACCCCGCGCGGCACGTCCTCGAGACGGTGGGTGGCGAGCACCCACGGCAGGCGCCGTCGCGTGCGCTCGAGCCAGCGCAGCACCCGCGCGCGGTTCACGGGGTCGAGGCCGTTCAGCACCTCATCGAGCAGCAGCAGCCGCGGGCGTGAAGCGAGCGCGCGGGCGAGGAGCACGGCGCGCCGTTCCCCGTAGGACAGCGAGAGGAACCGACGGCGGGCGAGATGCGCGAGCGCGAGCGCGCCGAGCGCCCGCCGCACGCGCGCCCGGTCGCTGCGCGTGAGCGTGTCGAGCGGAATGTCGCTGTGATGAATTCCGGTGCCGACGATCCGCTCGACCGTGGTATTCCAGCCATAGCGCTGATACTGATCCTGGCGCTCCGCGCCGAGGTAGGCGATTTCGTCCCTGACTGCCTCGGGAGCGACCCACGTGTGGCTGCCCCGGGTGTAGCAGCGCACTGCGCGCGCGGCCGGCGCCGGCCACACCGCGCCTGCGAGGAGTTTCAGCAGCTGCGTCTTGCCGGCGCCGTTCTCGCCGGCGAGCACCCAGCGCTCGCCCGGCCGGATCACCCAGCTCACCGCGCGCAGCACGCGATGCGCGCCCCGGCGCAGGTCGGCGCGCACCAGGCGCACCTCGAGGTAGCGGGGGTCGGCGCGGCTCATCGGCGGCATTGGAGCACAGTTCGAGCGGGCGAATGGAGTATTCTCCGCGCTCGCCAAAGGCGTTCAGACCTTGCGGGGATCTTCGAGAGTGCGACTGCGGCTGCTCGCGCCACGCTACTGGCTCACCTGGATCGGGCTCGGCATGATGCGTCTGCTCGCGTTGCTGCCGTTTGCGCTGCTGGTGCCGCTCGGGCGCTCGCTCGGCGCGCTGCTGCGCCGTCTGTCGATCGGCTTCGTGAGGACCGCCCGGCGCAACCTCGAGTTGTGCCTGCCGGAGCTCACGGCCGCGGAGCGCGAGCGGCTGCTCGATCGGCACTTCGCCAGCCTCGGCATCGCGCTCCTCGAGATTCCCTTCGCCTGGTGGAGCAAGCCCGGGCGCATCGAGCGCCTGGTGCGCATCGAGGGCCGCGAGCATCTCGCGGCGGCCAGGGCGCGCGGCCGCGGAGTGATTCTGCTCACCGCGCACTTCACCCCCATGGAGATGGCAGGCCGCGCGCTGGCCTCGGTCACTCCGGTGGGCTTTCTCTACCGCCCCACCCGCAACGAGGCGCTGGCCTATGCGCTCGAGCGCTTTCGCTGCGGCTTCGGCGGCTATCCCATCTCCCGCGACGACATCCGCGCCTTCATCTCGGCGCTGAAGAACAACCAGTGCGTGTGGTACGCGCCCGACCAGAGCTACCGGCGGAAGGGCGCGGAGATGGTGCCGCTGTTCGGCATCCCGACGGCCACCAACACACTCACCTCGCGCCTGGCGCGCATCACCGGCGCGGCGGTGTTACCTTACTTCATCGAGCGCCTGCCGGGCACCCAGGGTTACCGTGCCGTGATCCATCCGCCGCTCCCCGACTTTCCGAGCGACAGCCCCGCGGCCGACACCGAGCGCTTCAACCGCCTGATCGAAGCGCAGGTGCGCCGGGTGCCCGAGCAATACCTGTGGATCCACCGGCGCTTCAAGGGACTCACCGAGGACTATCCCGACTACTACGGCCAGCAGGCACCGCGCCGCGCATGAGCGCCCCCGACGGCGAAGACTGCGACCTGCTGGTGGTCGGCGGCGGAATCAACGGCACCGGCATCGCGCGCGATGCCGCCGGACGCGGCCTCAAGGTGCTGCTGTGCGAGCAGCACGACCTCGCCGCGCACACCTCGTCGGCGAGCACCAAGCTGATCCACGGCGGCCTGCGCTATCTCGAGGGATTTCACTTCGCGCTGGTGCGCAAGGCGCTCATCGAGCGCGAGATCCTGCTCGCCGCCGCGCCGCATATCATGCGCCCGTTGCGCTTCGTCATGCCGCACGCCCCGCACCTGCGCCCGGCCTGGCTGATCCGCGCCGGACTCTTTCTCTACGATCACCTGGCACGCCGCGAGCGCCTCGCGGCCTCCGCGGCCATCGACCTGCGTACCCACATCGCCGGCGCGGCGCTGAAGAGCGGCTACCGGCGCGGCTTCGTGTACTCCGACGGGCAGACCGACGACGCGCGGCTGGTGGTGCTCAATGCGCTCGATGCACGGGAGCGCGGCGCGTCGATTCTGACACGCACGCGCTGCGAGCGGCTGAGCGCCGCGGGCGGCGCCTGGAGCGCCACCCTGGTGCGCGGCGGCGAGCGCTCGACGATTCGCGCGCGCGCCGCCGTGAACGCCACCGGCCCCTGGACCGAGCAGTTCGTGCGCGCTGCCACCCCGCTCGAGCCCGCGCACCGGGTGCGACTGGTGAAGGGCAGCCACGTGGTGGTGCCGCGGTTGTTCGAGCACCGCTTCGCCTACATCTTCCAGAACGAGGACCGGCGCATCGTGTTCGCCATCCCGTACCAGCATGACTTCACGCTGCTCGGTACCACCGACGTCGACTACCGCGGCGATCCGGCCGCGGTGCGCATCGACGACGACGAGATCTCCTACCTGTGCGCCCTCGCCAACCGCTACTTCACCCGGGCAATCTCCCCGGCGGACGTCCGCTGGAGTTACTCGGGCGTGCGGCCACTGCTCGCCGGCGAGGTGGCCGACCCGATGAGCGTCACCCGCGACTACGCGCTCGAGCTCGAGCGTGCGCCGGCGCCGCTCCTCTCGGTGTTCGGCGGCAAGCTCACGACCTACCGCCGGCTCGCCGAGGATGCCGTCGACCGCCTTGCGCCGCTCCTCGGCTCACGCAGCCCCGCGTGGACCGCGCAGGCGCGCCTGCCCGGCGGGGACCTGCCCGCCGGAAGTCTCGCGGTGTTTCTGCGCACGCTCGAGCGGCGCTACCCCTGGCTGCCCGCGCGGCTGCGGCTGCGCTATGCGCATTCCTACGGCACCCGCATCGAGCGGCTGCTCGGGGCTGCGGCATCGCTCGCGGATCTGGGGCGCGAGCTCCTGCCGCAGCTGTACGAGCGCGAAGCGGAGTACCTCAGGCGCGAGGAGTTCGCGTGCACCGCCGAGGACATCCTGTGGCGACGCACCAAGCTCGGGCTGCATTTGCTCGGCGAGGACCCGCAGCCCCTCGAGCGCTGGCTCGCGGCCCGCCCCGCCTGAAGGCGCGCGCGTTGCGGCGCGGCGACACGGGTGGGCTGTGACCAGTGTCGCGTTTTTCCGCCGGCGGGCGCAGCGCTCGCGCGCGGACGTGCTAGCGTGGCGCCGGAGTATCCGTCGCTTGCTGACTCCGATGTCCGATTCAGTGCTCGCCGCCATCATCGCGGGAACCGCGACGCTGTCCGCGTCGTTTTTGCAGTTCCGCACCGCCTCGCTGCGCGACGCCGGCCGCGGCCAGTCCGCTTCGGCCGTGCGGCGCAAGGGCCGGCTGCAGCGCCTGATACTGCTGGTCATCATCGGCGCGGCTGCCGTATCGGGTTTCGCGCTCTCGCAGTGGCTGAACGAAGGCGAGCGCGCCGCCCAGGGGGTGCTGCAGCGCGAGCTGCAGGCCCGCATTGCGGAGGTGAGCCGCACGGCGAGTGAGCTCGCGGAGACTCGCGCCGGCGCGCGCGCCGAGATCGAGACCGCGGTGCTGCGCGGCATCGGCACCGAGGGCGTCGCGGTCTCCGCCACCGTCCCCGCGTGCCGGCCCGGCGCCGCCGGCGGTGCCGCCGCCCCCTCGCCGGCGCTCGCGGACGCGGCGGCGAGCCTGCCCCGCCCGTGCACCGAAGCGGAGGCGATTCCGGTGGCTCTGTGCGCGACCATCCCGGCGAGCGCGAAGATCACCGAGGTGGCGCTCTTCAGCCGCCTGGCCGACAGCGATGCGCCCTGGAGCGCGAGCCGCTTTCTCCCGGGGCAGGATTTGAGCCTGGCGCGCTTTGCCGACAAGTACTCCGAGAGCGCACCCGACTCGGGCACGCGGCAGGTGTGTCAGGGCTTCGCCAACTGGTCGGTCGATCACGCGCGCGCCGTGCGCGTGGTCGTTCACTACTCTCTCTAGGCCAGTCGCGCATAATGGCTCCCCTTGCGAGGCACAGCGCCTCGAGGGGGCCGTTTGACTGCGACGCCGCGACCGTCCGCTTCGGTGCGCTCGAGTGTGCTGCTGATCGTCGTGGTGCTCGCGCCGCTGTGGCTCATCGGCATCCTCGACCGCGGCCTGTGGACCCCCGACGAGCCCCGCGAGGCGGACATCGCCTGGCGCATGAGCTGGCAGAGCGATCGAACGCTGCCCGAGCTCGCCGGCTCGCCGTTCCTCGAGAAGCCGCCGCTCAGCTACTGGCTGTCGGGGGGCGCCGTGGCGCTCTTCGGCGATTCCGCGGCCGCGGCCCGCGCACCCAACCTGCTGTACGCGGTGGTGGCCTCGCTCGCGACCTTCGCGCTCGCCTTCGCGATGCTCGGCGAGACCACCGCGGCGGTGATTGCGGCGCTGATCGCGGCGAGCGCGCTCACCGCCTGGCGCGTGACCGTCTGGCTCGCTCCCGATGCCTGCCTGCTCGCCGCCAGCGCGCTCGCCCTGCTCGGTGCGTGGCTCGGCTACCGTGCGCCGCCCGGGCGGGCGAAGGCGCTCGGCTATGCGCTGATGCACGCGGGTGCCGCGGCGGGATTCATGGCCAAGAGCGCCCCGGGGTGGCTGGTGCCGGGGCTCGCGCTCCTCGCCGTCATCCTCTGGGAGCGCCGTTTCGGCGAGCTACGCCGCTGGGAGCTGTACGCGGGACTCGCGCTGCAGGCGGCCATCATCGGGCCGTGGATCGCGCAAGTCGCGCTCGGAGCCGGTGGCCCGGATGCGCTGCGTACCCTCTTCTGGAACAACCTCGTCGGGCGATTCATGCACATCGCCGTGCCGGTGGCTCTCGATTACACCGCTGGCCACCGCAACCGGTTCGGCAAGTACTTCCTCGAGCTGCCGCTCTATCTTCTGCCGTGGACGCTGATTGTCGCGGCGGCGCTCGCGCGGGCCTGGAGGCACGCGCGCACCGCGGCTCCGGCGGGCACGCCGTGGCGCTTCGCGCTCGCCGCCAGCCTGCCGTTGCTCGCGCTGCTGTCGCTCGCGGCGACCGCGCGCGACGTGTACGCGGCGCCCGCGCTGCTCGGATTCGCGCTGCTCGCGGGGCTCTGGGCAGCCGCGGCGCAGCGTGCGCCCGGCCGGCTCGACCATCTCGCGCTGCGCGCGACGCGCTGGCTGGTGGCGCTGCTCGTCGCGCTGCTCGTGCTCGCGCTCGCCGTCTTCGCGATCTGCGGCGCCGGGCTCTGCGCGCTCGCGGCGATCGCGGCGCTCCCCGCCTGCGCCGTGGCGCTCGGGCTCGCCGCCCGCGCGCAGCGGCGCGGCGACTTCGGGCGCAGTCTCATCTTCACCTATGGCGCCTGGGCGGCGGCGGTGTGCTGCGCGGCGCTCGCCATTTTCCCGGTCGTCGATCGCTGGCAGAACCTGCCGGCGCTCGCCGCGCGCATCCGTGCCGACACCGCCTACGAGCATCTCGCGCTCCTCGATCCCGACGAGACCACGATCGCCATGCTCGATCACGGCTTCCAGACTCCCCTCGCCGTACTCACCACGGGCGGGCAGCGCCCCGCCGACACGGTGAGCGAGTGGTTTCGCGCCCACGGGCGGCAGGCGCGCATTCTGATCCTCCTGCCGGGCCATGCCGGCGGTAAGCTCACGCGCGTGCTCGGACGCCTTCATCGACTCCCCGCCCCGGACGACGGTGTTGCCGGCGGCCTCGCCGCCTCCGGGGCCGCCGTGCTGGTCGGGCGCTACGAGCTGCCGCAGGGACGGCGCTACGCGCTGATGGGCCCGCCGCCGCCGTCCTGACTTTCCAAGGAGCCTTCATGTCGCAGCCCGGCGCCGACCTCGCACGCAACCTGCACAACCGGCACATCCAGCTGATCGCCATCGGCGGCACCATCGGCGTGGGACTGTTCCTCGGATCCGCCCGGGCGATCCACAGCGCCGGTCCCGGGCTGCTGCTCGCGTATGCGGTCGGCGGCGTGGCGATCTTCTTCATCATGCGGGCGCTCGGGGAGCTCCTCACCTACCGCCCGGTGGCGGGCTCCTTCGCCACCTACGCGGACGAGTTCTGCGGGCCCTTCCCGGGCTTCGTGACCGGGTGGTCCTACTGGTTCGCGTGGGTGACGACGGTGATGGCGGAGATCACCGCCATCGGCATCTACGTGCGCTTCTGGATCCCCGGGGTGCCGCAGTGGCTTCCGCCGCTCGTTGCCCTCGGGGTGCTCTACGGGGCGAACCTGCTCGCGGTGCGCGTGTTCGGCGAGCTCGAGTTCTGGTTCGCGCTGATCAAGGTCGTGACCATCGTCGCCCTGATCCTCGCCGGCCTCGCCGTGATCGTGTTTCACCTCGGCGACCTCGGCGCCACCGCGAGTTTCGCCAACCTGTGGTCGCACGGCGGATTCCTGCCGGGCGGAATGCTCGCGGTGCTGCTCACGCTGCAGATCGTCATGTTCGCCTACGAAGGCGTCGAGCTCATCGGAGTCACCGCCGGCGAGTCGCAGGACCCCGCCGTGGTGCTGCCCCGGGCGACCAACGGCATCATCGCCCGCATACTCATTTTCTATCTGGGTGCGCTGCTGATCATCATGTCGCTCGTGCCCTGGACGGAGCTCGACCCGAAGATGAGTCCGTTCGTGTTCGTATTCGGCAAGCTCGGGCTCCCGGGCGCCGCGAGCATCATCAATCTGGTGGTCATCACGGCCGCGGCGTCATCGTGCAACAGCGGGCTCTTCAGCACCGGGCGCATGCTGTGGACGCTCGGGCAGCGTGGCCAGGCCCCGCGGATATTTGCCGGCCTGAACCGCGGCCGGGTCCCCGCGGCGGGGATTCATGCATCGGCGGCGGTGATGCTGGTCGGCGTGGTGCTGAACTACCTGGTCCCCGAGCGCGTATTCACCATGGTGACCAGCGTCGCGCTCATCGGCACGCTCTGGACCTGGGGCATCATCCTGGTGGCACACGCCAACTATCGGCGCGCGCTCGCCGCCGGCCGGGTGGCGGCCGCGCCGTTCCGCATGCCCGGGGCCCCGCTTGCCAACTGGCTGGTGCTGGCGTTCCTGGTACTGGTGACGGTGATGCTGGCGCGTGATCCCGACACCCGGGTGGCGCTGTATGTCGCGCCGGTGTGGTTCGCACTGCTCGGCATCGGCTATGGCTTCGCGCGAGCGGCGCCGCGCGCGGCCCGAGCGGCGCGCGCGTAGCTACAGGCCCGCCTCTCCGCCCCCGATCAGGCCGCCGCCATCGACCACGAGCGTCTGGCCGGTGATGAAGGCGCCGGCGCGCGCTGCCAGCATGACGGCGATGCCCGCGACGTCGTCCGGATCGCCGAGGCGCCGCAGCGGGTAGGCGCGCGCGAAGGCCGCGGCACGCGCGGGATCCGCCCACAGTGCCCGCGAGAAATTGGTGCGGATGACACCGGGCGCGATGCAGTTGACGCGGATGTTGTGCGGCCCCCATTCGACCGCGAGATTGCGCGCCAGCTGCATGTCGGCCGCCTTGGAGATGCCGTAGGCGCCGAGCAGCGCACTGCCGACCAGGCCGCTGACCGAGGAAACGATGATCACCGCGCCGTCGCGCCGCTCGGCCATCTGCGGCAGCACCAGCTTGCACAGCCGCACCACGCTGTACAGATTCGTGTGCAGCGTCTTGTCGAAGGCCTCATCGGGCATGCTGGCGGACGGGCCGAAGTAGGGATTGGCCGCCGCGTTGCACACCAGGATGTCGATGCGGCCCCAGGCAGCGAGCGTCGCGTCGACCAGACTGCGCAGCTCCTCGGGGTGTCCGACGTGGCAGGCATGGGCGAGCGCGGTACCGCCGGCCGCGGTGATTTCCGCGGCCGCCGCGGCGCAGCTTTCCTGCTTGCGGCTCGAGACGACCACGCGCGCCCCGTGCGCCGCCATCTGCAGCGCGATCGCCTTGCCGATGCCGCGGGAGGAGCCGGTGACGACGGCGACTTTGCCGGTGAGATCGAACAGGCTCATCGGTACTGCGCTGCCTCCGGACAATGTCACACGGGCTGCTCGAGCGAGCGGGCGAGCGGCGTGAAGAGCTTCGGGCCACCTGCGGTCATGTGCCAGCAGTCCTCCAGCCGGATGCCGAACTCCCCGGGGATGTACAGTCCCGGCTCATCCGAGAAGCACATTCCCGCCTGCAACGGCGTGGAGTCGTTGCGCACCAGGTAGGGCGCTTCGTGGACGTCCATGCCGATGCCGTGACCGGTGCGGTGCGAGAGACCGGGTAAGCCGTAGTCCTTGCGCCAGCCCAGGCGCTCGTAGAGCTCGCGTACCGCGCGGTCGATGGCGCCGACCGGCGCGTCGAGCTGCGCCGTGGCGAGCGCCAGCTCCTGTCCGCGCTTCACCGTGTCCCACAGCTCCCGCTGCCGCCGCGAAGCCGTGCCGAATACCCAGCTGCGGGAAATGTCCGACTGGTAGCCGTGCACGCTGCAGCCGGTGTCGATCAGGATCACCGATCCCTCGCGTACCTCCTGGGGCTTGAGTGACCCGTGTGGAAAGGCGCTCGCCTCGTTGAGCAGCACCAGCGAGAACTCGTGCGTGCCGCCGAGTGCATGAGTCGCCGCGACCATCAGCCCGAGGATGTCGGACCCCTGCATGCCGGACCGGATGCCTCCGTGCACGTGGCGCAGCGCCCCGATCGTGACGTCGTTGGCGGCCTGCAGCAGCGCCAGCTCGCCCGGCGACTTGAACATCCGGCAGCCGCGCACGAGCTCTTCCCCGGGCACGACCTGGCGCCCCGAGATCGCAGCGACGCGCTCGACGATGAAGTAGCGCGTGGTCGCCTCGACTGCGAGCGGACCCTGCGGCGGGGCGTGATCGTGCAGCGCGCCCGCCAGGAGCTCGAACGGGCTCTCGTCCTCCTTCCAGGGCCGCACTTCGGCCGGGACCCGCAGCGTCTCGCGGATCGAGGGCTCCTCGAAGAACGGCGTCACCACGCTCACCGGACCGGCGGCGGTAATCACCGCCGCGGTGGTGCGCTCGGACCGATGCCAGCGGATTCCGGTGAAGTACTCCAGCGACGAGCCCGACTCGATGAGCAGCGCCGCGGTCCCGCGCTGCTGCATCAGCTCCTGGACCTTCGCGAGCCGGGTACCGTGCTCCTCGGCGCTGATGGCTTGCGCACCGCGGGTAAGCGGGCTCAATCCCGGGATTGCCGCTGCCGCGCCGGTCGCGGCAGCCTCGCCGCCGAGCGCCAGCGCGCCGCCTGCGGCCGTGTACCCGAGAAATGAGCGCCTGGAGACCGTGGTCATGGGGAGCCAAGCCTATCAGGCGCCGGGCACTTTGTTGCACAGCCAGACGGTGCTCCGTCGCCTGACTGCGCGGACCGCGGAGCTTCGCAGTAGAATCCGCGCGCTGCGCCCGTAGCTCAGTTGGATAGAGCATCAGGCTTCGAACCTGAGGGTCGGGAGTTCGAATCTCTCCGGGCGCGCAGGAGAAACGCGCGATGAACCGCAAGGCGAAATCCTCAACCGAGAACCCCCCCGAGAAGCAGGAGGCCGTCGAGTTGCCGACCCGCGAGGCGCTCGCCGCGCGCCTCGAGGCGCAGCGCGCCGAGCTGCTGCGCGCCATGACGTGCGTCAATAGCGCCCGCCGCACCCTCGAGGAACACGTGGCCAAGCCACCGTTCGGCGGCGTGATTGCGCTGAGCCCCAGCCAGCACAAATCCTATCGGGAGCAGGTGCTGGAAGCGTTGACCGATGCCGGCGAGGCGCTCGCCACCGCTTATCCCATGCTGGAGCGCGTCGCCGAGGCGCTCGACGTCGAAGAACTGTTGCAGCAGCACGCTCCCTCGAAGCGTCCCCCGGAGGAGTCCGCGGCGACGCCCCCCTCCACTGCCTCCAGGCGATGAGCCGGCGCCGCTGCCGCTGGGCGCGCACCACCGACCCCGACTCCCTGCATTATCACGACGAGGAGTGGGGCCGCCCGGTGCACGACGACCGGCGGTTGTTCGAGATGCTGATCCTCGAGGGGGCGCAGGCCGGGCTCTCGTGGTCGACGATCCTGCACAAGCGCGCCGGCTACCGCCGTGCCTTCGCCGGCTTCGATCCGCGCCGGGTGGCGCGCTTCGACGCACGGCGCCGGGCCGCGCTCGCCCGCGACGCCGGCATCGTGCGCAATCGGCTCAAGATCGAGGCCGCCGTCACCAACGCCCGGGCCTTCCTCGCCGTACAGCGCGAGTTCGGCTCCTTCGACCGCTATCTGTGGGATTTCGTCGGCGGGCGGGCGCGGGTGAATCGCCGCCGCGGCGCTCGGCTCCCGGCCCGCACCGCACTCAGCGATGCAATCTCGAAGGACCTCATCCGTCGCGGCTTCCGCTTCGTCGGCACCACCATCGTCTACGCCTACCTGCAGGCCGTCGGGGTCGTCAACGATCACGCGCGCGATTGCTTTCTCGGCGGCGCGATGCTGCGGCCGCGCCCCCCGCGCCCCGCCGCGCGCCGCCGCGCGCCGCCCCGCGTGCCCCGCCGCGCCGCCCGGCCGCAGTAGCCATCGGCGGCGAGCGCCTCTTAAGATAGCGGTCCTTCTCACCCGCCTCGGATAACACCCATGAAGATGCTTCTCCCGATCGCAGCCACGGCCTTGCTCTCGACCGGCACCGCCTTCGCGGATTGCCCCTACCCCGCGCCGCCGGAGAAGCTCCCCGACGGCGCCTCCGCCACCATGCAGGACATGCTCGCCGGGCAGAAGACCGTGAGCGAGTACAACAAGGCGGTGCAGGACTACGTGAGCTGCATCGACAAGGAGGTTGACGCGGCCATCGCCAAGAGAGGCGACAAACTCAAGCCGGAACAGAAAGCCGATATGCAGCGCGTCGAGGCTCAGAAACACAACGCCGCCATCGACCAGCTGCAGAGCGTCGCCGACCGTTTCAACGAGCAGGTGAAGGTCTACAAGGCCAGGACCGACAAGAAGCCCTGAGTGCTCACGCCTGCCGAAGCCGATCAGCTCATCGCGCAGCGCCTGCCGTGCCTGCCGATCGAGTCGCTGCCGCTCGCGCAGTGTGCCGGCAGCGTGCTGCGCGAGAACATCTACGCCGAGCGCGACGAGCCGCCCTTCGACCAGGTGGGGATGGATGGCATCGCGCTCGACAGCCGCAACGTCGCGGCCGGGCGGCGCAGCTTCCGTGTGCAGGCGACGCAGGCCGCGGGCGAAGCGCCGCTGACACTCGCCGGCGCCGGCGCCTGCATCGAGGTCATGACCGGCGCGGTGCTGCCGGCGGGCTGCGACAGCGTCGTGCCGGTGGAGGAAATCTCGCTCGCTCACGGCGAGGCGACGCTCGCCGCGGCGACGCGCGTCGAGCCGTGGCAGAACGTGAGCCGCCGCGGCACCGACACGCGCCAGGGAACGCTGCTGGTGGCGGCCGGTGCACGGCTGCACGCTCCGGAGATCGCCGTCGCCGCCGGCGCCGGCATGGCGCGCATCCGCGTGAGCAGCCAGCCGATGCTCGCCGTGATCTCCACTGGCAACGAGCTGATCGAGCCCGGCGAGCCGGTGCTCGCTCACCAGGTGCGCCGCTCCAACGCCTACGGCATCGTGAGCGCGCTGCGCGAACACGGTTTCCAGCGGGTCGCCGACGATCACCTGCAGGACGACGCCGCAGAGCTCACGGCGCGGCTGCGGTTCCATCTGGAAACGCACGACGTGCTGGTGCTGTCGGGCGGGGTATCCATGGGCAAGTTCGATCTCGTGCCGCGGGTGTTGGAAGAGCTCGGCGTGCACGCGATCTTTCACAAGGTGGCGCAGCGGCCGGGCAAGCCGCTGTGGTTCGGGGTCGCGCCGTCGGGAGCGGTGGTGTTCGGCCTGCCCGGCAAGCCGGTGTCGAGCCTGGTGTGCCTCGGCCGCTACGTGCTGCCGGCGCTCTACGCCAGCCTCGGGCAGAGCCCCACTCCACCGGAGCGGCTGGCGCTCGGCGCGCCGGTCACACTGAGCGCCGCGCTCACCCATTTTCTCCCGGTGCGCATCGAGCAGGACGACTGGGGACGGCCGTGGGCGATGCCCGCTCCGACCAACGGCTCGAGCGACTTCCCGGCTCTGGCGGGCACGGACGGCTTCGTGGAGCTGCCCCCCGGCCCGAATACCTACAAGAAGGGTTTCGTCACCCGACTGTACCGCTGGTCCTGACGGGTGCGCCGCCCCCGGCCGTGCCTCCCCTCTTTCGGCTGATAGCCAGCACCCCGGGCGCCGTCCCATACTTGGCCCACCGTGGATAGCCGCGAAGTCGTCGTTCCCCTCACCCTGCGCCCGGCGCCGCGCGACACGCGTCAGCGCCCGCTGCGCGACCTGCGCATCTCGGTCATGGACCGGTGCAACTTCCGCTGTCCGTACTGCATGCCGCGCGAGACCTACCACGAGAAGTACCGCTTCCTCGGCTCGCACGAGCGGCTGTCCTTCGACGAGATCGTGCGGGTGGCGCGGCTGTTCGTGCAGCTCGGGGTACGCAAGCTCCGGCTCACCGGTGGCGAGCCGCTGCTGCGCGCCAACCTCGCCGACCTGATCGGCGATCTCACCACCATTCCCGGGGTGGAGGATGTGGCGCTCACCACCAACGGCGTGCTGCTCGCGAAGTACGCGAGCGAGCTCAAAGCCGCCGGGCTCAAGCGCGTCACCGTGAGCCTCGACAGCCTGGACCCGGCGGTGTTCGCGCGCATGAGCGGCGGCTTCGGCGGACTCGACGAAGTGCTCGCCGGCATCGAGCAGGCGCGGCGCGCCGGGCTCGAGCCGCTCAAGGTGAACGCGGTCGTGCAGCGCGGCGTGAACGACCACGGAGTCGAGGACCTGGTCGAGCGCTTCCGCGGCACCGGGGTGATCGTGCGCTTCATCGAGTATATGGACGTCGGCAGCCGCAACGACTGGCGCTCGGAGCTGGTGGTGCCGTCGAAGGAGCTGCTGGCGCGCATCGGCGCGCGCTGGCCGCTCGCCCCGCTCGGCGCCAGCTACCGCGGCGAGGTCGCGGCGCGCTACGCCTTCGCCGACGGCGCCGGCGAGATCGGTTTCATCTCCTCGGTGTCGCAGCCCTTCTGCGGCGACTGCTCGCGCGTGCGGCTGTCGTCGGACGGTGTGGTCTACACCTGCCTGTTCGCCACCCACGGCACCAGCGTGCGCGATCTGCTGCGCGGCGGCGCCAGCGACGAGCAGCTGCTGGAGTTCATCGCGGCACTGTGGCAGCGGCGCGCCGACCGCTACAGCGAGCTGCGCTCGAGCCTGCCCCGCCTCCACGGCGAGGAGCGCAAGGTCGAGATGTTCTACATCGGTGGCTGATGGCGCGCGCGCGGCTCTCGCACCTCGACGCGCGCCACACACCGGCCATGGTGGACGTCGGGGGTAAGGAAGTGACGCAGCGCGTCGCGGTGGCGGAGGCGCGCCTGCGCCTGCCGCTCACGGTCGCGCGTGCGCTGCGCGCGAGCGGCCACCGCACCGCCAAGGGGCCGGTGTTCGATACCGCCATCATCGCGGGCGTCATGGCGGCCAAACGCACCCACGAGCTGATCCCGTTCTGTCACCCGCTGGCGCTCGAGGACTGCCAGATCGAAGTGCGGCACAGGTCGGCGCGCGTGCTCGTGATACGCTGCCGCGTGGCGGTGCATCACCGCACCGGCGTGGAAATGGAGGCGCTCACCGGCGCCACCGTCGCGGCACTGACGATCTACGACATGTGCAAGGCGCTCTCGCACGACATCGAGCTCACCGCCGTGCGGCTGCTCGAGAAGTCCGGAGGACGGCGGCCGTTCGCGCGTTCCGCCGCGCGCGGCACGCCATGAGCGCACCGCTCTACGGCCTGGTGCTGGCCGGTGGACTCAGCACCCGCATGGGCCAGGACAAGGCGGCGCTGCGCTACCAGGGGCGCAGCCAGCTCGCGCGGGCCATGGCGCTGCTTGCCCCGCACGTGGTGCGCGCCTTCGTCTCGGTGCGCTCCGACCAGCGTGCCGATCCGCTGCGCGCCGAGTTCGAGCAGATCGCCGACACGCGCGCGAACCTCGGTCCGATCGCCGGCCTGCTCGCCGCCCAGGAGCGCCATCCCGACAGCGCCTGGCTGGTGCTGGCGTGCGACCTGCCGCTGCTCGATGAGGCGACGCTCGCGCACCTGCTCGGCGCGCGCGCCACCGAGCGCGAGGCGACCGCCTACCGTTCGAGCCGCGATGGACTGCCCGAACCCCTGTGTGCGGTGTACGAGCCGCGCAGCCGCGCCCGCCTTGCCGCCTACATCGGCCGCGGACGGCAATGCCCGCGGCGCTTCCTCATGGAGGCCGACGTGCTGCTGCTCGATGAGCCGAATCCGCGCGCCCTCGACAACGCCAACACTCCCGAGGAGTATGACTCCGCCATGGACGCACTCGAGCAAGCCCCCCCGGGCATTGACGCCGCCGCGCGCACCACCCGCCGCGTGAAGGTGCGCTACTACGCGCTGCTGCGCGAGCAGGCCGCGCGGAGCGAGGAGGCCGTGACGACCGGCGCGCGCACCCCGCGGGAGCTGTACGCCGAGCTCGCGCAGCGCTACCGCTTCTCGCTCGCGCCGGAGATGCTGCGGGTCGCCATCAACGCCGAGTTCGGCGACTGGTCGGCGCCGCTCGCCGACGGCGACTCGGTGGTGTTCATCCCGCCGGTCGCGGGCGGCTGAAGCGAGCCTGAGCGCGCATGGCCGCGGTCCCGCCGTTCAGCTTCAGCCGCACGCCGATCGAGCCCGCGGCGCTGCGGGCGGCACTCGCTGATCCGGCGTGCGGCGGCTATGCCGCCTTCGAGGGCTGGGTGCGCGATCACAACGAAGGTGAGCGCGTGCGGGCGCTCGAGTACGAGGCCTTCGAGCCGCTCGCGATCCGCGAGGCCGAGCGCATCGTCGCCGAGGCGGTGGCGCGTTTCGGCGTGGCGCATGCCGCCTGCGTGCATCGCATCGGCAATCTCGGCATCGGGGAGCTCGCGGTCTGGGTCGGTGTGAGTGCGCCGCACCGCGACGAGGCGTTCCGCGCCTGCCGCTACATCATCGACGAGGTCAAGCACCGGCTGCCGATCTGGAAGAAGGAGCACTACGCCAGCGGCGATTCCGGCTGGGTGAACTGCGAGCGCTGCGCCGCCGGCGCGGGCCACGCGCACCACGATCCGGCCCCGGCGACGCATCCTTGAGTACGCATCCTTGAGCTGAGCTGGCGCGCCGCGCGCCGCCTCACGGTCTGATCTGGCCGGTGCCCCGCACCACGTACTTGTAGCTCGTCAGCTGCTCGATTCCGACCGGGCCGCGCGCGTGAAAGCGGTCGGTGGAGATGCCGATCTCGGCTCCCATGCCGAACTCCCCGCCGTCGGCGAACTGCGTCGACGCGTTGTGCAGCACGATCGCGCTGTCGACCCGGCGCAGGAAGTGCTCCGCGGTCGCCTGATTCTCGGTGACGATGGATTCGGTGTGCGCCGAGCCGTAATGGGCGATGTGCGCGATCGCCGCGTCGACGTCGTCCACCACCCGCGCGGCGATGATCGCGTCGAGGTATTCGGTATAGAAGTCGCTGTCGCGCGCCGGCCGCACCCGCGCGTCGACCTGGCGCACCAGCGCATCGCCGCGCACCTCGCAGCCGGCATCCAGCAGGTCGCGCACCACGGGTGCGAGGTGCGTGGCGACGCACGCCCGATCGACCAGCAGCGTCTCGGCGGCGCCGCAGATCCCGGTGCGGCGCATTTTGGCATTGAGCGCGATGGTGCGCGCCATGCGCACGTCGGCATCGCGGTCGATGTAGACGTGGCAGTTGCCCTCGAGATGCCCGATCACCGGAACGCGCGCCTCGCGCTGCACCCGCGCGACCAGCGACCTGCCGCCACGCGGCACGATGACGTCGAGGTATTCGCTCATCCCGGCGAGCATGTAGCCGACCGCGGCGCGCGAAGTGATGGGCACGAGCTGGATGCACTCGGCCGGCAGCCCGGCGGCAGCGAGACCCTCGAGCAGGCAGCCGTGCAGCGCGGCGTTCGAGTGACGGCTCTCCGAGCCCCCGCGCAGGATCACGGCGTTGCCGGACTTCAGGCACAGCGCCCCGGCGTCCGCCGTGACGTTCGGCCGGCTCTCGTAGATGATGCCGATCACCCCGAGCGGCACCGCCACCCGCTGGATGCGAAGTCCGTTCGGCCGTTCCCACTCCGCCAGCGTGCGGCCGACGGGATCGGGCAGTGCCGCCACTGCCTCGACGCTCGCGGCAATCGCCGCCACGCGCTCCTCATCGAGGCGCAGCCGGTCGAGCCGCGGCGCGCTCAGGCGCGCGGCGCGCGCCGCCGCCAGGTCGCGGCGGTTGGCTGCGAGGATGTCGCGGCTGCGCGAACGGATCGCGGCCGCGGCCGCACTCAGCGCCAGATTCTTCTGGGTGCTCGAGGCGAGTGCCAGGGTGGCGGCGGCCGTGGTGGCGGCCTTGCCGAGCCCCTCCATCAGCGCCCCGATGCGCGCGGCTCGCGTGCCCTTCACACCGGTTGCGCCGCCTGCGCGGCCTCCGCGAGCGGCGCCGCACCGGCGCGCAGCAGCACCAGGTCGTCGCGGTGAATCATCTCGTCGCGCCCGCGAAAGCCGAGCAACGCCTCGATCTCGGAGGACTTGCGACCCATGATGCGCGCGGCGTCGGCGTCGGAGTAGGCGGTGATGCCGCGGGCGACCTCGGCACCGTCGGCGCCGAGCACGCTCACGGTGTCGCCGCGCTCGAAACGCCCGCGCGCCCCGGTGACGCCTGCAGGCAGCAGGCTCTTGCCCTCCAGCAGCGCGCGCAGCGCCCCGGCGTCGATGGTGATCGCGCCGGCCGGACGCAACGTGCCGGCGATCCACTGCTTGCGCGCCGCCGCGGGGGTCGCGCTCGGGATGAACCAGGTGCACGGCGCCCCGTCCTCGATGCGCTTCAGCGGATGGCGGTGGGCGCCGGCGGCGATGCACATGTGACAGCCGGCGGCGGTGGCGATCTTCGCTGCGAGAATCTTCGCCGCCATGCCGCCCGAGCCGACCGCGGAGGTGGCGCTGCCGGCCATGGCTTCGATCTCCGGCGTGATGTCGCGCACCTCCGGCACGATGGGTGCCTGCGGATGCTTGTTGGGATCGGCGCTGTGCAGGCCGTCGACATCCGACAAGAGCACCAGGCACTCGGCCCCGGCCATCTGCGCCACCCGGGCCGCGAGACGGTCGTTGTCGCCGTAACGGATCTCGGCGGTCGCGACCGTGTCGTTCTCGTTGATCACCGGCAGCGCGCCGAGCGCGAGCAGCGTCTCGAGCGTAGCGCGCGCGTTCAGGTAGCGGCGGCGCCGTTCGCTGTCCTCGAGGGTGAGCAGCACCTGGGCAACCGTGACGTCGTGACTCTCGAGCAGCTCCTTGTAGGCGTGCGCCAGGCGGATCTGCCCGACGGCCGCCGCCGCCTGGCTCTCCTCCAGGCGCAGCCGGCGGCCGAGACCGAGGCGCCGGCGTCCGAGCGCGATGGCGCCCGAGGAGACCAGGATCACCTGCTGGGTGCGCCGGCGCAGGCGCAGCAGGTCCTCGACCAGCGTCTCGAGCCAGGCGCGGTTGAGCCGGCCACTCTCCGGGTCGACCAGCAGCGCCGAGCCTACCTTCACGACGAGTCGGCGGGCCCGCGCGAGGGGCATCGCGTTGTTCGCGGCCTGGGTGGTCATGGTGCGAAAACTATACGCAATCGCGCTGCGTTGCCCAAATGCGGACACATCCCTACACTGTTGCGCGCCGCCTTCGGCACACAGGGTGGATTTCCGCGGTGAGCAGAGACTACGAACCGGTTCCCGGGCAGTGGTACGAGAACCTCGAAGAAGAAGAACAGTTCCGCGTGCTCTCGGTCGATGAGGACTCGGAGCTGATCGAGATCGAGTACCTCGACGGCGACATCGAGGAGCTCGACCTGGAAGCCTGGCATGAGATGGACCTCGAGCGTATCGAGGAACCCGAGGGCTGGTCGGACGACGACGAGGAGGAATCCGACGAGGAAGAGGAGTGGGACGAGGACGAGGATGAAGAGGACGACGACGATTGGGACGAAGACGAGGATGACGTCGAAGACGAGCAGGACGAGTATTGAGCGCCTCCGGCGTCGATAGCTGGTACCACGAAAAAGAATCCGCCTGGCTGTACCGGCAGGTAGCGGCCGCGGAACCCGATCCGCACAAGCGCCACCTGTTCGAGCAGCTCGCGGCCGCCGCCGAAGAGCAGGCCGTCCGCTGGGAAACAGCCGCCGGCCGCGGCGCTCGGGCTGCCGGCCCCGCGCGGCGCAGCTTCACGCCCGCGCTGCGTGCGCGGATCGTGGCGCAGCTGCTGCGCGCCTTCGAGCCGCGGGCGCTGCGCCCGGTGCTCGCGGCGATGAAGCTGCGGGGACTGTCGGTCTACAGCGCCCCCGCAGCCCCCGCCGGCCACGCCATGCCCACCTCGCTCGCGCAGATCGGTGCACGCCACCGCGGCGGACTCGGCGGCAGCCTGCGGGCCGCGGTCTTCGGCGTGAACGACGGCCTGGTGTCGAACTTGAGCCTGGTGCTCGGGGTCGCGGGCGCCGGCGCCGCCAGTGCCTACGTGCTCACCGCCGGCTCCGCGGGCCTGCTCGCAGGCGCACTCTCGATGGCCGCGGGCGAGTACCTGTCGGTGCGCTCGCAGCGCGAGATGTACGAATACCAGATGGCGCTCGAGCGCGAGGAGCTCGCCGAATACCCGCAGGAGGAAGCCGAGGAGCTCGCGCTCATCTACCAGGCGCGCGGCGTGGATCTCGAACAGGCACGCGCCGTGAGCCGCTCGCTCCTGGCGCGCCCCGAGCAGGCGCTCGACGTGCTGGCGCGCGAGGAGCTCGGCCTGAACCCCGACGACCTCGGGTCTCCGTGGCGCGCGGCCGGCGCCTCGTCCGTCACCTTTGCAGTGGGGGCGGCGCTGCCGCTGCTGCCGTTCCTCGCGCGGCTGACCGGCACGCGCGCGATCGTCGCCGCCGCAATCCTGACCGCGGCGGCCCTGTTCGCCGTGGGCCTCGGGCTGTCGCTGTTCACCGGGCGCGACGCGCTCAAGAGCGCGCTGCGCATGGTGCTGATCGGCGGTGCGGCGGGAACTTTCAGCTTCCTGGTCGGTCGCGCGCTCGGGGTCGTGATCGGCTGAAGCCGCGCCGCCCGGCGCCGATCCGCTGCCCTTGAAAGCGCGCCGTACATCCCCACGCTGGCGACTCAAGAGGGCTGCAGGTAGAGTCACCCCATGAAACGCATCGTACTGTTCCTCGCCACCAACCTCGCCGTCATCCTGGTCCTGTCGATCGTCGCCAGACTCCTCGGGCTCGACGTCTGGCTGGCGGCGCACGGCGGCAGCCTCGGCGGCCTGCTGGTGTTCGCGGTGTTCTTCGGTTTCGGCGGCTCCTTCATCTCGCTCGCCATGTCGAAGTGGATGGCCAAGCGCGCGATGGGAGTCCAGGTCATCGGCCCGGGCGGCGGCGCCACCGAGCAATGGCTGCTGTCGGTCGTCGAGCACCACGCCCGGGCGGTCGGGGTCGGCATGCCGGAAGTCGGGATCTTCGACTCGCCCGAGCCGAACGCCTTCGCCACCGGCGCCAACCGCAACTCGGCGCTGGTGGCCGTGAGCACCGGGCTGCTGCAGCGGATGAGCCGCGAGCAGATCACCGCGGTGCTCGGGCACGAGATGACCCACGTCGCCAACGGCGACATGGTGACGCTCACCCTGGTGCAGGGCGTGGTCAACACCTTCGTGATCTTCCTGTCGCGCGTCGTCGGCAACATCATCGACCGCGCACTGTTCCGCTCCGACGACGGACGCGGGATCGCTTCCTTCATCACCGTGATCGTCTGCCAGCTGCTGCTCGGCATTCTCGCCAACATGATCGTCATGTGGTTCTCGCGCTGGCGCGAATTCCGCGCCGACCGCGGCGGGGCGCACCTGGCCGGCACCGGCAACATGATCGGCGCGCTCGAGGAGCTGAAGCGGGTGCACGAGCCGCTGCCGACGGCGCAGCTGGCGGCGTTCGGCATCGCCGGCGGCGAGGTCGGCGCCGGGCTGCGGCGACTGTTCATGAGCCACCCGCCGCTCGATGAGCGCATCGCCGCGCTGCGCTCGCTCGGCACGATCTGAAGTGAGTCGCGACCCTCCCGGGGCCGACTTCACCGGGACGCTGCGCGAGCTACTCGGCGCCGGGGGACTCCTCACGGGCGAAGCCTGCGCGCCGTTTCTCACCGACCACCGCGGGCTCTACCACGGCCGCGCAGTCGGCGTCGCCCTGCCCCGCTCCGTGGAGCAGGTATCCGGGGTGCTCACTGCGTGTCACGCGCACCGCGTCGGCGTGGTACCGCACGGCGGCAACACCGGCTACTGCGGCGGTGCCACCCCGGATGAATCCGGACGGCAGCTGGTGCTGGCGCTCGCGCGGCTCAACCGGGTGCGCAGCATCGACGCCGACAACTACTCGCTCATCGCCGAAGCGGGCTGCGTACTCGAGCAGGTGCAGCGCGCCGCCGAGGAGGCCGGCCGTTTCTTTCCCCTGAGCCTCGGCTCCGAAGGTAGCTGCCAGATCGGCGGCAACCTCTCGACCAACGCCGGGGGCGTGAGCGTGCTGCGTTACGGCATGATGCGCGAGCTGGTGCTCGGGCTCGAGGTGGTGTTGGCCGACGGACGCGTGCTGCCGTGCCTCTCGGGGCTGCGCAAGGACAACACCGGCTACGACATCCGCGCGCTGTTCCTCGGCGCCGAGGGCACGCTCGGGGTGATCACCGCGGCGAGCCTGAAGCTCTTTCCGCGCCTGCGCAGCACCGCCACCGCCCTGGTCGCGCTCCCCGATGTGCGCGCCGCGGTGGCGCTGCTCGGACGGCTGCGCGAGACGAGCGGCGATCGCGTGAGCTCCTTCGAGCTCATCCCACGCATCGGTATCGACCTCACCACGCGCCACATTCCCGGCGTGAGCGATCCGCTCGGGCGGCCGTACGCGTGGTACGTGCTGTGCGAGCTCGGCAGCGCCGCCGAGCGCGAGCCGCTCGAGACGCTGCTCGCAGACGCCCTCGGCGCCGCCCTCGAAGCGGGCGTGGTGCTCGATGCCGCCGTGACACGCAGCGAGCGCGAGCGGGACGCGCTGTGGAAACTGCGCGAGACGATCCCGGAGGCGCAGCGGCGCGAAGGCGCCGGCCTCAAGCACGACATCTCGGTCCCGATCAGCGCGCTCGCCGAATTTGTCGAGCGCGGCGCCGCGTGGGTGCGCGCCCACGTGCCCGAGGCGGTGCTGGTCGCCTACGGCCACGTCGGGGACGGCAACCTGCACTTCAATCTCACCCAGGCGCCCGGCACCGACGGGGCGGCGCTGCTCGCGCGCGGCGAGCCGGTACGCCGCGCTCTGCACGGCCTCGCCTGCGAGCTCGGCGGGAGCTTCAGCGCCGAGCACGGCATCGGGCGGCTGAAGGTGGACGAGCTCGAGCGCTATGCCCCGCCGGTAGAGCTGGCGCTGATGCGCGCCGTGAAGCGCGCCTTCGACCCGCACGGCATCATGAATCCCGGCAAGGTCCTGCGCGGCGAGTGAGGGAGCGACGCATGCCCCACGGTCTGCGGCTGTTGCCCGTGCTGCTCATCGTGGCGCTCATCGCGGCATGCAGTCCGCGCAGCGCGGCGCCGCCGGGGCCCGCCCCACCCGCCGCCGCGACCCCACCCGCCGCCGCGACCCCGCCCGCCGCGCCGGCAGCGAACGCCGCAGAGGGCCCGCGCATCGTCATGGCCGATGACGGCGTGCACCTCGAGTATCACCTCTACGCGCACGGCGACCCGGCGGTACTGCTGGTGCACGGCTGGGCGTGCAATGAGACCTACTGGCACTCGCAGCTCGAGGCGCTCGCGGCCCGCTATACCGTCGTCACGCTCGATCTCGCCGGCCACGGCGCATCGGGCGACAACCGCCACGACTGGTCGATCGCCGCTTACGCCGCCGACGTGGCGAGCGTCGCGCGGCAGATCCCGAATGCGCAGCTCGTGCTCGTCGGGCACGGGCTGGGCACGACCGTGGCGCTTGCCGCCACGCCGCTCATCGGCACGCGCGTCATCGGCGTCGTGGCGGTCGACGCGCTGCGCTCGGTGGGACTGCCGCCGATCGATGCGCGCGGCATCGAGCGCAAGGTGGCGCCGTTTCGCGCCGACTTCATCGGGGCGACACGCCGCCTGGTGACCGAGTCCCTGTTCGAGAAGGGGGCCGATCCCGCGCTGGTGCAGCAGGTGGCCTACGACATGTCGCTGCGCCCGCCGGCGGTCGCGGTCGCGACCCTCGAGGCGCTGCTCGCCTTCGACCTGACCGCGCTCACCGCCAGAGTGCACGTGCCCGTGTACGCCATCAACTCCGACCTGGCACCGACCGACGCCGCGCGCATCCGCCGCTTTCTGCCGGACTTCACGCTCGACGTCGTGCCCCACAGCGGGCATTTCCTCATGCTGGAGACGCCCGAGCGCTTCAATCCGCTGCTGCTCAAGGATCTCGACGCGCTCGCCGCCCGGGCGTCCCGCTGAAGCCGCGCTCGCCGCCCGGCCCCGGCGGCCCCGGCCGTCAGCCGTCCTTCTTCAGGCGCACCAGGCCCTCCTGCGCGGCGCTCGCGACCAGGCGCCCGTCGCGGGCGAATACGCTGGCGCGCGCGAAGCCACGCGCGCCGGAGGCGCTCGGGCTCTCCATGGCGTACAGCAGCCACTCGTCGAGGCGCAGCGGGCGGTGAAACCACATGGCGTGGTCGATGCTCGCCATGACCAGCGAGGGCCGCAGGAACGAGGCGCCGTGCGGCAGCGTCGCCGTGTCGAGCAGGAAGAAATCCGACACGTAGGCGAGCAGCCGCCGGTGCAGCATCTCGTCGTCCGGCAGCCGGCCGACGGCGCGGAACCACACCTGCCGCGCCGGCGGCGCGCGCTGCGGCTTGAGGTAATCGATCGGCTGCAGCATGCGGAATTCAAACGGGCGCGGCTGCTCGAAGAAGCGCCGCACCCGCTCGGGCAGCCGCTCGAGCAGCTGCGTCGGCGGGCCGCGCCAGTCGGCGAGACTCTCCGGCGGCGGCAGCTGCGGCATCTCGATCTGATGGTCGAAGCCCGTCTCGGCAGCCTGGAACGACGCCGCCATGGTGAAGATCTGCTGTCCGTGCTGGATCGCCACCACCCGGCGGTTCGAGAAGCTGTGACCGTCGAGGCTGCGATCGACCTGGTAGACGATGGGCGCGTTGCAGTCGCCGCGCCGCAGGAAATACGCGTGCAGGGAATGCACCACCCGCCCCTCGACGGTGGCGGCCGCGGCCGACAGCGCCTGGCCGAGCACCTGGCCCCCGAACACCTGCGGACTGCCGATGTCGCGGCTCGCGCCGCGGAACATGTCGACCTCGAGCGGCTCGAGCTCGAGCAGCTGCAGCAGATCGGCGAGGCGCTGGTCCACCGGCTTCAGCCGAACTTGAAGACACCGTGCATCAGCGCGAAGTGCCCCGGGTAAGTGCACAGGTAGCGGTAGTCGCCGCCCTTGACGAGGATCGAGGACGGGAACGTCACGCTGGTCGTCTCGCCGGCACCGATCACCTTGGTATGCGCCAGCACCCGCTTGTCGCCGGGCACCACGTAGTTGTTGGCGAGCCCGGCGCCGAGTCCGGCCTGGGCGACTGCATTGAAGTCCGACCCCTTCACCAGCACCCAGTTGTGGCCCATGACCGTCTTGGGTTGCTTGCCGGAATGGTGCAGCGTGAGCGTGATCTCCTTGCAGGTGGCGGGAACCGCGAGCTCCTGCTTGTCGTACTGCATCACGTCGTTGCCGGTGATCTCGAGCTTGCACGGATCGGCATGGGCGGCGTTGGTGAGCGCCAGCGCCCCGATGAGCGCGACGGCGCCGAGAGTGCGGTGAATGTGTCTCATCATGAGCTCCTCCTGGAGGTTGATCAGTCCGGCACTCCCAGACGCTGGTGCATCACCGGGCTCGTGGTGGTGTACTGCAGGAACTGCTTCTTCTGTGGGTACAGGTGGTGCTGGATCGCGAACGCGGCCAGCGCCGCCTCGTGAAATCCGGACAGGATGAGCTTCTTCTTGCCCGGATAACTGTTGATGTCGCCGACGGCGAACACGCCCGGCAGGCTCGTCTGGAACTTCTCGCTGTCGACCTTGAGCGCGCGCTTCTCGAGCTCGAGGCCCCATGCGGCGATCGGCCCGAGCTTGGGATGCAGCCCGAAGAACACCAGCAGCTGCTCGGCCTCGAGCGAGTGGAGCGCGCCGTCGGGCGCGCGTACCGTGACCCCGCGCAGCGCTCCCTCACGCGTGATCAGTGCGGCGGGCAGCGCTTCGAAACAGCGCATGCGCCCGGCCGCGACCAGCTCGCGCATCCTGGCCACCGAGGCGGGCGCCGCCCGGAACTCGTGCCGCCGGTGCACCAGGTCGAGGCTGCGGGCACGCGCGACGAGCTCGAGTGTCCAGTCGAGCGCCGAATCGCCCCCGCCGAAAATGACCAGGCGCTTGCCGGCGAACTCGGCGGCGTTCTTCACGCGGTAACGGATCGCGCCGCCCTCGAAGGCTTCCGCGCCCTCGAGCGCGAGGCGTCGCGGCTGGAACGAGCCGACGCCCGCGGCGATCACCACCGCGCCGGCATCGAAGCGCGTGCCGGCGGCGGTGAGTACGCTGAAGCGCCCGTCGGCGCCGCGCGCGAACTCCACCACCTCCTGCCCGAGGTGCAGCTGCGGCTTGAACGGCTTGATCTGCTGCAACAGTCGGTCGACCAGCTCCTGTGCCCCGCACACCGGCAGCGCCGGAATATCGTAGATCGGCTTGTCCGGATAGAGTTCCGTGCACTGGCCGCCGGGAGCGGGCAGCGAATCGACCACGTGCGCGCCGATGCCGAGCAGTCCCAGCTCGAATACCTGGAACAGCCCGCAGGGCCCGGCTCCGATGATGACGACTTCGGTGCTGATCGCCTGCCCGGGGGCGGCGTTGGATGGAGTCTGACTCAAGGTGCTGACTTCGGCGCTGGTAACTTTGCGCCGGCCATTGTAGAGGGTCTTTCCAGCCCTCGCATGCGATCAGGGTATGATGGGCGCCGATGATCTCACTCAACGTCAACGACAAGGATGTGCAGGCCGACGTCGATCCGGCCATGCCGCTGCTGTGGGTGCTGCGCGACACGCTCGGCCTCACCGGCACCAAGTACGGCTGCGGCATGGCGCTGTGCGGCGCCTGCACCGTGCACCTGGCGGGCGAGCCGGTACGCTCGTGCGTGACACCGGTGAGCGCGGTTGGAACGCGCAAGGTGACGACCATCGAGGGGCTGTCCGCAGATCGCAGCCACCCGGTGCAGCGGGCGTGGATCGAGCTCGACGTTCCGCAGTGCGGCTACTGCCAGTCCGGTCAGATCATGTCGGCGGCGGCGCTGCTGGCGCGCAGCCCGCGGCCGTCCGACGGTGAGATCGACGCGGCCATGGCCGGCAACATCTGCCGCTGCGGCACCTACCAGCGAATCCGCGCCGCCATCCATCGCGCCGGGGCTATCGGGACCGGCGGCTGAAACGAATCCTTCCGACTCGCGAGGTGTGTCTTGCCCTCCAATAGCGAATTGCACGAGCGCCGCCAGCGCGCCGTTCCCCGCGGCGTCACCAACTCACTCGCCGTGTACGCCGAGCGCGCGCTGAATGCCGAGCTCTGGGACGTCGAGGGGCGGCGCTACATCGATTTTGCCAGCGGGATCTCGGTGCTCAACACCGGGCACGTGCACCCCAGGGTGCGCGAGGCGATCGCGCGGCAGCTCGAGAAGCTCACCCACACCTGCTTCCAGGTGACGCCCTACGAGAGCTATATCGCGCTCGCCGAGAGCCTCAACGCGCTCGCCCCGGGCGCCGGCGCGAAGAAGACCATCTTCCTCACTACCGGCGCGGAGGCGGTCGAGAACGCCATCAAGATCGCGCGCTTTCACACCCGCCGCTCGGCCGTCATCGCCTTCACCGGCAGCTTCCACGGCCGCACGCTCGGGTGCATCAGCCTCACCGGCAAGGTGCAGCCCTACAAGAGCGGCTTCGGGCCGATGCTGCCGGAGATCTACCACCTGCCCTACCCGATGGCGTATCACGGCGTGACCGTCGAGCACTCGCTGGAATCGCTCGAGCAGCTGTTCAAGGCGGACGTCGACCCTGCGCGGGTCGCGGCGATCATCATCGAGCCGGTGCTCGGTGAAGGCGGCTTCTACGCGGCTCCACCGGAGCTGCTGCGGCGGCTGCGCGCGGTCTGCGACAGTCACGGGATCGTGCTCATTGCCGACGAGATCCAGTCGGGCTTCGGGCGCACCGGACGGATGTTCGCCATCGAGCATGCGGGCGTCGAGCCCGACCTCATCACCGTCGCCAAGAGCGTCGCGGGCGGGGTACCGCTCTCGGCCGTGATCGGCAAGGCCGAGATCATGGACGCGCCGGGTCCCGGAGGGCTCGGCGGGACTTTCGCCGGCTCGCCGCTCGGCTGTGCCGCCGGGCTCGCCGTGCTCGAGGTGATGCGCGAAGAGCAGCTGCTCAAGCGCGCGCAGGAGATCGGCCGCTTCATGAGCTCGCGCCTCAAGGGGCTGCAGGTGCGCTTTCCGTGCGTCGGCGAAGTACGCCACCTCGGCGCGATGGTGGCGCTCGAGCTGGTGAAGAACGGCCGCGCCGACGCGCCGGATCCGGAGCTGACCCGCGCGCTGGTGCAGGCCGCGGGCCGTCACGGGCTGATCGTTCTCTCGTGCGGCGTGTATTCCAACGTGATCCGTTTCCTCGCGCCGCTCACCATCTCCGACGCGCTCCTCAAGGAGGGCTGCCACCTGTTCGAGCAGGCGCTGCAGGAAGTCGCAGGCGCCGCACCCAAGGCGCGTGCCGCGGGTTGAGCCGCGCCGCGCCGCTTCAGGCGCGCCCGGCGTTGGCGTCGGTCGGTGTGTGGAAGTACTCGCTCTCGGAGGCGAGCTGGTCGATCAGGCGCTTGAGCTCGGCCATGCGGCCCTGCGCAGTGCTGATCGGCATGCAGTCCTGGCAGCGCGGATCGCCGCAGGGCTGGCGCGAGTACAGCCAGTACTGCAGCGCGCCCGCGAGCAGTCCATCGGCGATGTCCCAGAGATCGGCGTCCTTGTCCTTATCGGCGATCCGGTTGCCCAGGTCGACGGCCTTGGAGAAGGCCGCATCGAACGTGTCAGCAAGTTCGCTCATGCTCTCGGCCGCCCCTCATCGTTCGCGCTAGTATAGGACAAAGCGCCAGATAACCGGCTCCCGGGGGACTCACCCCGGCGTACAGGGGATTGCGGGGGAGCGGGAACCGGCTGGTGCGACTCCCGCACGGGCCGTGCGTTCGCTTTATGCGATCTTCGCCACGGAAGCGCGCCTCCCTGGGCGCGCATCATGGCTTGCTTGGGCTAATTCGGGACAGCCTGGCCACTGACCGATCAACGGCTTATGTCGCATGCAACAAGCCGATTCTGAAGCCGCGCCGGCCGATGCGCCGCGCTCGCCCGCGCCGCGCCGCGCCTGGCTGCGCGCGCCGCGACTGAGCGTCGGCTGGCGGCTCGGTCTCGGGCTCGCGGCGGTCGGCGCCGTGCTCCTCGCGGGCGAGACCCTGGCGACCCGCACCACGCGCGCCGCTCTCGAGGCGGTGCGCAGCATGCAGAACGAGCACGAGCCGCTCGCCAGCCGCGCCAGTACCGTGCTGGTAAGACTCGTCGACTACGACCGTGCGGTCGGCGAGTACGTGCAGAGCCGCAGCAGCACCGATTACGACGCCATGACGAGCGCGGGCGCCGCGCTCGAGGAAGCCGTCAACGGCTACTTCGACGCCCGGCCACCCCCGCCGGTGAGCCCGGCGGCGCTCGCGCTGCGCGCCCAGCTCACGCGCCACATCGCCAGCGAGCGCGAGCTCGCCGCCCACGGGGCGCAACGCGCCCGGTGGGTCGCCGAGCGCCGTGGCGCTCTCGACGACCTGTACCTGCGGATCACTTCCGCGGGCGGCGCGGGACTGGCGATCAACGGAACCCAGGTGGTCGCGCGGCGCTCGCTCGCCGAGCTGCAGACCGCGCTCGACGGGTTGCGGAGCAATTTCGGCTCCGACGCAAGTCTGGCGCGCAGCGAGCGCAACTTCGGCGCGGTGCTGAATGCCCACACGGCGGAACTGGAGAGCTCCCCGGGGCGCGCCTGGCTCGGCGTGGTGCGCCAGGATCTCGCCGTCGCGAAGCAGCTGCGCCTGGCGATCGCGCGTTATGACGAGGTGAGCGGCGCCGAGTGGCACCAGCTGCTCGAGGACAGCGCCGCGCTCACCGTGGGTGTGCAGGAGCTGCTGCAGAAGCCCGCCCGCAGCGGCCTGCTGCAGGCCGCACAGCACGCCGCGACCGCCGCGGCCGTCGCCGAGCAGACCCTGGCGGTAAGCGGCGCGGCGGTCTTCGGACTGCTGCTGCTGGTGTCGCTGCTGCTCGCGCTCAGCATCAGCGTGCCGGTGCGCCGACTGACCGCCGCCACGCGGCGGCAGTCCGGCGGCGACCGCAGCGCGCGCGCCCCGCGCGGGGGCTCGGCGGAGATCGACGAGCTGGCGGAATCCTTCAACACCATGGCCGACCGGATCGCGCGCGCCGAGGGGGAGCTGCGCGCCCAGCAGGCCGAGCTCGAGCGCCATGTCGCCGAGCGCACCCGCCAGCTGCATCACCTGGCGCACCACGACCCGCTGACGCAGCTGCCCAACCGCCGCCAGCTGTCGGCGCGTCTCGGCGCGGCGCTGTCGCGCGCCGGCACGCGCCAGCAGCTCGCGCTGCTGTTCGTGGACGTGGACAACTTCAAATCGATCAACGACACGCTCGGCCACAGCTTCGGCGACCGCGTGCTGCAGCAGCTCGCCGAGCGGCTGCGCAGCGCCACCGGCACCGGTCTGCTCGCGCGCCTCGGCGGGGACGAGTTCACCGTGCTGCTCGAGGACGTCAGGTCGAGCGACGAGGTGGCCGCCTGCGCGGCGCGTATCGTCGCGACGCTGCAGCAGCCGCTTACCGTCGACGGCCGGCTGCTCACCACCAGCGCGAGCGTCGGCGCGAGCCTCTATCCGGATCACGCCGCCGATGCCGAGGGGCTGCTGCGCGCCGCCGACGTCGCGCTGTTCCGCGCCAAGGAGCTCGGGCGCAATCGCTACGCGCTCTACAGCCCCGAGCTCTACGACGCCGCCGCCCAGCGTTTCCGCCTGGAGCAGTCGCTGCGGCGCGCGGTCGAAGCGAGCGACCTGCTGCTCATGTACCAGCCGCTGGTGATGCTGCCGTCTCTCGAGAGCGGGACTCTCGAGGCGCTGCTGCGCTGGCGCAAGAGCGATGGCCGCGTGGCGACCGCCACGGAGTTCATCCACGTGGCGGAAAAATCCGGCCTCATCCACGAGCTCACCGGCTGGGTGCTGCACGCCGCGGCCACCGCCGCCGCGGCCTGGCGCGCACAGGGCTGGGAGCGCGCCCGGGTCGCCGTCAACGTATCGCCGCAGCAGTTCTTCGAGAGCGACTTCGTCGAGCAGGTGGCGCGCACGCTCGCGGTGACCGGCCTGCCGGCGAGCGCCCTGGAGCTGGAAATCACCGAAACGGTGCTGCAGACCGGCAACGCCACGATCGAGTCGCTGCAACAGCTGCGCATGCTCGGGGTGTCGATCGCGCTCGATGACTTCGGCATCGGCTACTCGTCACTGACCTCGCTCGAGCAGCTGCCGATCACCCATGTGAAGCTGGATCGGCTGCTGGTCGCCGGCGTCGACACCAACCCGCGCTCGGCCGCCATCGTGCGTTCGGTCGTCGCGCTGTGTCACGGCCTCGGGCTGCAGGTCGTGGCCGAGGGCGTCGAGCGGCCCACGCAGCTGGAATTTCTCACCTACTGCGGCCCGATCGGGGTGCAGGGCTTTCTGCTCGCACGCCCCGTGGATTCACAGACCGCGCCCGCCGAGGCTCAGGCCGCGGCCGCGCGCGCCCGGCGCGTGCTCGCTGGGGGGCGCGAGGCGCGGCCGGCCGCTGACGAGCACCTGGTGTACCTCGGCGGCCCCGGCCGCCGCCGCGGACCTTAGTTAATTGGCCGAAAAGGCCTGCGGCCTTTTCGGCAAGCCCACCTCGCAACGTCACTCGGGCCCGCCGGCAAAAGGCGTGGCCTTTGCCGGCGCACCACGGGCCGGTTAGCGCCGGTGCACGCAGGCCTGCGGCCTTTTCGGCAAGCCCACCTCGCAACCTCACTCGGGCCCGCCGGCAAAAGGCGTGGCCTTTGCCGGCGCACAACGGGCCGGTTAGCGGCCTGCAGCCGCCTTGGTAGACTCTCGCGCGTGCTGCTCACCGCGACCGACATCTATCACTTCCGCGAAGGCACGTACGTCCGCGCCTACGAGACGCTCGGCGCCCATGCCGCGGACGCCGCGCCCGGTGCGGGTCCGGCCACGCACTTTGCGGTGTGGGCGCCGAACGCGGCGGGGCTCTCGGTAGTCGGCGATTTCAACGGCTGGGATCGCGGGGCGCACCCGCTCGAGCCGCGCGGCGACTCGTCGGGCATCTGGCAGGGAACGGTAGCCGGCGTCGGCCCCGGTGCGCTCTACAAGTATCACGTGCGCGGGCGTGACGGCGTCGGGGTCGACAAGAGCGATCCCTACGCCTTCGCCACCGAAGTCCCGCCGCGCACCGCCTCGGTGGTGTGGGATCTCGGCTATCGCTGGAACGATGACGCCTGGATGGCCGGGCGCGCGCGCGTCAACGCGCTCGGCGCTCCCTGGTCGATCTACGAGCTGCACGTCGGCTCCTGGCGGCGCGTCCCGGAGGAAGGCAACCGGCCGCTCACCTACCGTGAGCTCGCCGTGGCGGTCGCCGATTACGTGGCCGAGCTCGGCTTCACGCACGTCGAGCTGATGCCGGTGATGGAGCATCCCTTCTACGGTTCGTGGGGTTACCAGGTCACCGGCTACTTCGCCCCGAGCGCGCGCTACGGCACGCCGCAGGATTTCATGTACTTGGTCGATCATCTGCATCAGCGCGGCATCGGCGTGATCCTCGACTGGGTGCCGTCGCACTTCCCGGCCGACGCGCACGGCCTGGCGCACTTCGACGGTACCTACCTCTACGAGCACGCCGACCCGCGCCAGGGATTTCACCCCGAGTGGGCGAGCGCGATCTTCAACTACGGCCGTGCCGAGGTGCGCAACTTCCTCGCCAGCAGCGCCTTGTTCTGGCTCGACCAGTACCACGCCGATGCGCTGCGCGTGGACGCCGTGGCCTCGATGCTCTATCTCGACTACGGGCGGCGCGCCGGCGAGTGGATCCCGAACCGCTACGGCGGCAACGAGAATCTCGAAGCGGTGGAGTTCCTGCGGCAGCTGAACCTCGCCGTGTACCGCGATCACCCCGACACCCAGACGGTGGCCGAGGAGTCGACCGCCTGGCCCATGGTCTCGCGCCCGACCTATCTCGGCGGGCTCGGCTTCGGGCTGAAGTGGAACATGGGCTGGATGCACGACACGCTCGGGTACTTCCAGCAGGACCCGGTGCACCGCAAGTATCACCACAGCCGTCTCACCTTCAGCATCTGGTACGCCTTCAGCGAGAACTTCGTCCTGCCGCTGTCGCACGACGAGGTGGTGCACGGCAAGGGAGCCCTCATCGGCAAGATGCCGGGTGACGAGTGGCAGCAGTTCGCCAGCCTGCGGCTGCTGTTCGGCTACATGTGGACCCACCCCGGCAAGAAGCTGCTGTTCATGGGCGGGGAATTCGGCCAGCGGCGCGAGTGGAGCCACGAGGAATCGCTCGAATGGCATGTGCTCGGCTTTCCGCTGCACGAGGGCGTGCGGCGCTGGGTGCGCGACCTCAACCGTCTGTACCGCGAGCTGCCCCCGCTGCACGAGCTCGACTTCAGCAAGGCCGGCTTCCAGTGGATCGACTGCGATGATGCCGACGTGAGCGTCATCTCCTTCCTGCGCCGCGGCCACGGCGGCTCGCTCGCGGTGGTGGCGTGCAACTTCACACCGGTGCCGCGCGAGCGTTACCAGGTCGGCGTGCCGCGCGGTGGCCGCTGGCGCGAGCGCCTGAACAGCGATGCCGCCGATTACGGCGGCAGCGGCCAGGGCAATCTCGGCGCCCTGGACGCGGTGGACCACGCCTCGCACGGGCACCCGCACTCACTCTACCTGCGACTGCCGCCGCTCGCCGCGGTGGTGCTCACTCCCGAGTGAGCCCTCAGCGATAGCCGCGCGCCTGCAGCGAGAACAGCTGGGCGTAGCGGCCGTTGAGGCGCATGAGCTCCTCGTGACTGCCGCGCTCGACGATACGGCCGCGGTTGACGACCACGATCTCGTCGGCCATGCGCACCGTGGAGAAGCGGTGCGAGATGAGGATGGTGATGCGGTCGTGCGCCAGCTGGCGAAAGTGCTCGAACACCTCGGCTTCCGCCTGCGCGTCCATCGCCGCAGTCGGCTCGTCGAGCACCAGGATGTCGGCGCGGGTGCGCATGAAGGCGCGTGACAGGGCGATCTTCTGCCACTGGCCGCCGGAGAGCTCCCGCCCGTCGCGAAACCACTTGCCGAGCTGCGTCTGGTAGCCGGCGGGCAGAGCGTCGATGAAATCGCTCGCGCGACCCTTGTCGGCCGCGGCCCGCCAGCGGCTCTCGTCCTCGAAGTAGCGCTCATCCCCGGCACCGACGTTCTCCCCGACCAGCATCTGGTAGCGGGCAAAGTCCTGGAAGATGACCCCGATGCGCTCGCGCAGCGCCTGCTGATCCCATTCGGCGAGATCGCGGCCGTCGAGCAGGATGCGCCCGGAGGTGGGCTGGTAGAGCCGGGTCAGCAGCTTGATGAGCGTGGTCTTCCCGGAGCCGTTCTCGCCGACCAGCGCCAGGCTCGCGCCGGGGCGCAGGTGCAGCGTGACGTGCTCGAGCGCCGGCTGCTCGGCGTCCGGGTAGGTGAAGCTCACGTCCTCGAAGCGGATGCCGTCGGCGGGCTGCGGGCCGCGGAGCGCGGTGCCGGGCGGGGCCGGCACGCTGGTCTCGAGGTACTCGTACAGCGTCGACAGGTAGAGGTTGTCCTCGTACATGCCGCCCACCGCCCCGAGCATCGCCGACACCGCCGACTGCCCCTGGCGGAACAGCGCGAAGTACATGGTCATCTGGCCGAGCGTGATCAGGCGGCGCACGGTGGCGAGCGCGATCCAGGCGTAGGCGCCATAGAGCGCCGCGGTCGCGATCAGGCCGAGCACGAAGCCCCAGGCGTCGCGCCGCACGGTGAGCGCGCGGTCCTCGCTGTAGAGCCGCCGGAAGATGTCGCGGTAGCGCTCGAGCAGGCGCGGCCCGAGGCCGAAGAGCTTCACTTCCTTGGCGTGATCCTCGCGCGCGATTACCGTCTCGAGGTAGATCTGCATGCGTGTCTCGGGCGAGCGCCAGCGGAAGAGCCGGAAGGCATCGCCGGAGAACTTGGCCTCGGCGACGAATGCCGGCAGCCCGGCGAGCAGCAGCACCGCGACCGCCCACGGCGAGAAGCGCGCGAGCAGCACCGCGTAGCTCGCCAGCGATATGCCGTTCTGCACCAGCCCGAAGGTGCGGGTGACGAGACTCAGGGGACGGGTCGAGGCTTCGCGCCGCGCACGCGTCAGCTTGTCGTAGAACTCCGAGTCCTCGAAGTGCTGCAGCTCGAGCGTGAGCGCCTTCTCGAGGATCATCACGTTGACCCGCTGGCCGAGCTGCGCGCGCAGCAGCGACTGGCACAGCGACAGCCCGCGCTGCGCGGCCGCGATCGCGGCGACCAGCACTCCCTCGAGCACCACCAGCTCCACGACCCGCGAGGCCAGCGCTCCGGAGCGGATCGCCGCCACCACCGCATCGACGATCAGCGATCCGATGTAGGCGACGGATGCCGGCAGCACGCCGGCCACGATGGTGAGCAGCGCGAGCGACACCGTGAGGTGGCGATTGGTGCTCCACACCAGCTCGAGGGCGCGGCGGCTGTAGCGGAAGACCCCGAAGAACCCGCGCAGCGTCAGGCCCTCGGCGGCGGCGGCCGCGCCGGCGGGCCGGGGTGGGTGAACCGGGTGGGCCATGTTCGGGCGGCGCCTCGCGTGGGACTGGCGCAGATGTGGGGACGATCAGCGGCTATTCCAGCCGCCGCCCTGCCCGCACAGGCTCGCCACCCACTGCTCGCAGAGGCTCACGGCCTCGCGCGGGCGGAACTTGCCGGGCTCCAGGCACCACTCGAGCCACAGCCCGTCGATGAGCGAGGTGAGGCCGATCGCCGCCAGACGCAGTTCGACCCGCCCGGGGGTGAGGCGCGCTTCCTGCACCAGCTCCGCCAGCAGGCCGCGCACCAGCCGCACGTAGCCCGAGTAGGTCGCGCGCTGCACGCGCTGGATCGGACGCGAGTGCCGATAGAGGCCCCAGAACACCACCCACACCGCCAGCACGTCGGCATCGAGATTCGGCGGGGAGAAGGAGGCTTCGAGAAAGGCGCGCAGCCGCTCGTGCGGGGCGGCGCCGGCGCCCGCCACCGCCGCACGCAGTCCTTCCACCAGCTCGCCGTTGAAGTGCCGGTAGGCGGCCGCGACCAGCTCGTCCTTGTTGGGGAAGTGGTGATTGATGAGGCCGACCGAGACGCCGGCCTGCGCGCTGATGGTGCGGATCGATAGCCCCGCGTGACCGTAGCGTTTCAGGCACTCGATGGTCGCCGCGATCAGTGCCGCCCGACGCGCCTGCGGGAGCTGGCGCTCGAAGCGCGGGCGGCGGCCCACGACCGCCTGGTGCACGGCCATCGTCACGCTACCCGTCGCAGCCGTCCGCGGCGAAAATCCGCGAGAATCTCGCGCGCCGCGTTGTGGCCCGGCGCGCCGGTCACGCCGCCGCCCGGATGGGTGCCGGCGCCGCACATGTACAGTCCCGCGAGCGGCCCGCGGTAGTTGCCGTAGCCGAGCAGCGGCCGCGCCGAGAACAGCTGATCGAGGGCGAGCGCGCCGTGGAAGATGTCGCCTCCCACGAGGCCGAAGGTCCGCTCGAGGTCGAGCGGGCTCATGATCTGCCGCCCGAGCACCGCCGCCTTGAAGTTGGGCGCACGGGCATTGACGGTATCGATCATGAGATCGGCGACCGCTTCGCGGTGCGCGTCCCAGGAGGCGCCGTCCGGCAGCTGCGGGGCGACGTGCTGGCAGAACAGGCTCGCCACGTGCCGCCCGGGGGGCGCGAGGCCGTCGTCGAGCGTCGAGGGAATCATCATCTCGATGATCGGCGCGCGCGACCAGCCGAAGGAGCGCGCATCGAAGTAGGCGCGCTCCATGTAGCCGAGGGTCGGCGCGATGTAAATGCCTGCGGTGTGGTGATCGGCGGCGAGCTTCCCGGGCAGGCAGGTGAAGTCCGGGAGCTCGGCGAGCGCCACGTTCATGCGGAAGGTGCCCGAGCCGCAGCGATAGCGCTGCATGCGCTCGCGAAACTCCGGCGGCAGCGCCTGCGGGCTGAGCATGTCGAGGTACAGCAGCTTCGGATTGACGTTGGCGATCACCGCCGCGGCGCGCAGCGTCTCGCCGGCCTCGGTGACGACGCCCACGGCGCGCTCGCCCTCGACCAGCACCGAGCGCACCGCGGTACCGAGGCGGATGTGCGCGCCGCGCGCCATGGCCGACTTGGCCATCGCCTGTGTGATCGCTCCCATGCCGCCGATCGCGTGGCCCCACACGCCGCGCTTGCCGTTCACCTCGCCGAACACGTGATGCAGCAGCACGTAGGCCGAGCCCGGCGTGTAGGGACTGGCGAAATTTCCGACGACTCCGTCGAAACCGAATACCGCCTTGATCGGATCGCTCTCGAACCAGCCATCGAGGTAGTCGCCGGCCGAGGTGGCGAACAGCGCCAGCAGCTCGCGGCGCAGGCTCATGTCGAGCCGCCGCAACCGGCCGCCGACGCGCGCGGCGCGCAGCAGCTCGGGCAGCGCTTCGCGCCAGCTGCCCTCGATCACGTTCGGCGGGGTAGCGAGCACCAGGTCGCGCAGCACGTCCGCAATCGCATCCAGCCGCTCGCCGTACTCGGGCAGCCGCGCGGCATCGCGCGGCGAAAAACGCGCGACCTCGGCGGCGGTGCGTTCCCCGCCGGTCAGCAGGTAGCGCCCGTCGGCCGTAGGCAGGAAGTTGGCGCAGCGCCGCTCGACTATCCGCAGCCCGTGTGCGGGGAGCTCGAGGTCGCGGATGACCTTGGGGTTGAGGAGCGATACGGTGTAGGAGGCGACCGAGTTGCGAAAGCCCGGATGGAACTCCTCGGTGACCGCCGCCCCCCCGACCACCGCGCGGCGCTCGAGCACGGTGACTTTGAGTCCGGCCCCGGCGAGGTAGGCCGCGCACACCAGCCCGTTGTGCCCGCCGCCGACGATCAGTGCGTCGCAGCCGGCGGCGCCGCGGCGCGCCTCAGCCACGGCTCCAGCCCCATGCCGGCGCGTGCGGCAGTGCGCTCTCGGGGATCAGGCTGCGCATGCGGCGGGCGAAGCTGCGCAGGCACACCTCACCCTCGCTCAGCGGGCCCGAGACGTAGCTGCTCGAGGCCATGCCGGCCTGCACGCGCTCGATCAGCGCCTTGTCCTCGAGGCTCACGCGGCGGTTGATGCGCCAGTTGAGATAGCGCGCGGCGCGCATCTCGCGGCGCGCGTCGGGGTGTACGTAGACGATCTCGCGGATGAGAGTCTCGGTGGGCGATACGGGCAGGAACTGCATGAAATCGATCTGGTCCGGGTAGATGTCGAAGGCGACGTTCGGCCAGAGCTTGAAGTAGGTCCACAGCCGCTGCCGCTCCGGGGGCAGGCCCGGAATCTGCGGCAGCAGCTGCTGGTAGAGCCGTTCGGACCAGTTGGCAGACGGGGTATCGCGCATCACTCCCCACATCTTGTCGATCCAGGGCCGGGCCTCGATGCCGTAACCGCGCCCGAAGAGCCGCGTGAGCCCGGGGTGCGCCACGTTGATGTGCAGGCCATCGGAGAAGTTGTCCGCCACGTTCTTCCAGTTGACCGCGCGCGGGCGCAGCGACACCCGTCCGTGCGGCACCAGCTCCTCGAGGCGGTAGGCGGCGAGCTCGCGCTCGTAGGGCGCGGCCATCTCGCGCACGCTCGGCAGCCCGGGCGCGAAGCGCACGAACACGAAGCCCATGTAGACTTCGTGCTCGAGCGGCACCAGACCGTGCCGCGCGCTATCCAGACCGACGAAGCCCTCGCGCTGCGGCACCCCGACCAGGCGCCCGTCGAGCGCGTAGCTCCAGGCGTGATACGGGCAGGTGATGCGCCGGCCGCAGTGCCCGCGCGGCCCGTCGAGGAGGCGCGCCGCGCGGTGCCGGCACACGTTGTGGAAGGCGCGCACCGCGCCATCCTCGCCGCGCAGCACCAGCACCGATTCGCCGAGGAGCTCGAACGTATGGAAGTCCCCGGCGCGCGCGATGTCGCTCAGGTGGCACACGATCTGCCAGGCGGTGCGGAAGATCGTCTGGCGCTCGCGCTCGAAGAACTCCGGATCGCGGTAGATCCAGGCGGGCAGGCTGTGGGCATCGGGCGCCGCCGGCGCGGCGGGCGCGGCCGGATCGATGCGCTGGAGCGTAGTGGCTTGCATGCGGGCGGCTGCCCCCGGACGTTTGTTGTTGAACGATCGTACAATAACGGTCTGCGCGCTGGCAACCGCGCTTATCGGCAGCCAGCGCTTTGTGATACAAGAGCCCCGCCCGGGCCGCGCCTTCCGGGAGCGTTGCCATCCATGGATATCGCACATCTGGTCCAGTCGTCGGTCGCCCCGGTGTTCCTGCTGTCGGGCGTCGCCGCAACGCTCGGAGTGCTCACCAACCGGCTGGGGCGGGTGGTCGACCGGGCGCGCATGCTCGAGGGGCGACTCGCGGGCCTGCCGGGCGGGGAGCGGGCGCTGCACCACGAGCTCGCGGTGCTGGCGCGGCGCGCCCGCTACATCTACACGGCGATCTCGCTGTGCGCGATCGCCGCACTCCTGGTTGCGCTCGTGGTGGTGGCGCTGTTCGCCAACGCCTTCATCGGCGTCTCGCTCGGGACCACCATCGCGATACTCTTCGTCGGCGCGATGGTGTGCCTGAGCGCCGCCTTCATCGTCTTTTTCGTCGAGGTGCGCATCGCGATCGCCGCGCTGCGCATCGGTCTGTCGGCGAGTTGATATTCTCTTTTAAAAACAGGTAATTGCGATTGCTATCGGCGCCTGTTTCGGCATTCTGCTACCCTGCGCACCCTTTTTCGCTGCCGCACCGCGCAGCGCCGCCGCCAGTCACCGGCCCTTCCCCGGCTTCACGGCGCGCTGAGCGCGCTTAGGCGCGCAGCAGGCCGCTCATGCAACGCCCGATCCGCAACATCGCCATCATCGCGCACGTCGACCACGGCAAGACGACGCTGGTCGACTGCCTGCTGAAGCAGTCCGGCACCTTCGCCGCCCATGAGCGCCCGGGCGAGCGCATCATGGATTCGAACGACATCGAGCGCGAGCGCGGCATCACCATCCTCGCCAAGAACTGCGCCATCGAATACGGCGGCACGCGTATCAACATCGTCGATACCCCCGGACACGCCGATTTCGGCGGTGAAGTCGAGCGGGTGCTGTCGATGGTCGACGGGGTGCTGCTGCTGGTCGACGCGGTCGAGGGGCCGATGCCGCAGACGCGCTTCGTGACGCGCAAGGCGCTCGCGCTCGGCCTGCGGGCCATCGTGGTGATCAACAAGATCGACCGGCCCGGCAGCCGGGCGGCCTGGGTCGTCGATCAGACCTTCGACCTGTTCGACAAGCTCGGCGCGAGCGATGTGCAGCTCGACTTTCCGGTGATCTACGCCTCCGCGCTCCAGGGCTGGGCCAGCACCGACTACACCGAGCGCCGCCCGGACATGGCGGCGCTCTTCGAGGCGATCCTCGCCCACGTGCCGCCGCCGGCCGCCGACGCCGAGCGGCCGCTGCAGCTGCAGATATCGACGCTGGATTACAACTCCTATGTCGGGCGCATCGGCATCGGCCGCATCCGCCGCGGCTCGCTGCGGCCGGGGCAGAGCGTCGCGCTGCGCTTCGGGATCGAGGACCGGGGCCTCGCCCGCGTCGGCCAGGTACTCGCCTTCCAGGGCCTCGAGCGCCGCCCGGTAGATGAGGCGAGCGCCGGCGACATCGTCGCCGTCACCGGCATCGAGGCGGTGAACATCGGTCTCACCGTGTGCGATGCCGAGCAGGCCGAGGGGCTGCCTCCGATCCGGGTCGACGAGCCGACGCTGGCGATGAATTTCCAGGTGAACACCTCGCCGTTTGCGGGCCGCGAGGGCCGCTTCGTCACCAGCCGGCAGCTGCGCGAGCGCTTGTACCGCGAGCTGCAGAGCAACGTCGCGCTGCGCGTCGAGGACACCGCGGAGGCCGATGTCTTCCGCGTCTCCGGGCGCGGCGAGCTGCACCTCACCGTGCTCATCGAGAACCTGCGCCGCGAGGGCTACGAGCTCGCCGTGTCGCGTCCCCAGGTGCTCACCCGCATGGTGGACGGCGAGCTGCACGAGCCCTACGAGGCGCTCACGGTCGACGTCGAGGAGGCTCACCAGGGGACGGTCATGGAGGCGCTCGGCGCCCGGCGCGCGGAGCTCACCGACATGAGCGCCGACGGCACCGGTCGCGCGCGTCTCGATTACCGTGTGCCGGCGCGCGGCCTGATCGGCTTCCAGGGCGAGTTCATGACGCTCACGCGCGGCACCGGCCTCATGAGCCACATCTTCGACGGGTTCGCCGCCGTGAAGGGCGAGATCCCCGAGCGCCGCAACGGCGTGCTGGTGAGCAACGAGCAGGGCGAAGCGGTCGCGTATGCGCTCTTCAACCTGCAGGAGCGCGGCAGGCTGTTCGTGAGCCCGGGCGAGAAGATCTACGAGGGCATGATCATCGGCATCCACAGCCGCGACAACGACCTGGTGGTCAATCCGATCCGCACCAAGAAACTCACCAACATCCGCGCCGCCGGCAAGGACGAGGCGATCCTGCTGACGCCGCCCATCGAGCTCACGCTGGAGTACGCGGTCGAGTTCATCGCCGACGATGAGCTGGTCGAAGTCACGCCGGACTCGATCCGCATCCGCAAGCGCCGCCTCAAGGCGCACGAGCGCAAGCGCGCCGCGCGCGGCGAAACGGCTCTCTCGGCCTGAGGCGCGCGGCCGCTCTGCCCCGCGCGGTCCTGCCCGGGGCCTAGATCTCGTGTCCGGCGGGAATGCCGATGAAGCGCAGGAACTCGGAGCGCGTGCGCGCGTCGCTGCGGAACGACCCGGTCATGCGGCTCGTCACCATCGATACGTTGCGCTTGTGCACGCCACGCGTGGTCATGCACTCGTGTACCGCATCGACCACCACCCCCACGCCGCGCGGCCTGAGCACCTCGGTGATGCAGTCGGCGATCTGCGCGGTGAGCTTCTCCTGCACCTGGAAGCGCCGCGCGTAGCCATCCACCACCCGCGCGAGCTTGCTGATCCCCACCACCTTGTCGGCGGGCAGGTAGCCGATGTGCACGCGCCCGATCATGGGCGCCATGTGATGCTCGCAGTGAGATTCGAAGGAGATGTCGCGCAGCACCACCATTTCGTCGTATCCGCCGACCTCCTCGAAGGTACGCCGCAGGTAGGCCGCCGGATCGATCTGGTAGCCGGAGAACCAGTCGCGATAGGCGTCGACGACGCGCTGCGGCGTATCGGAGAGTCCCTCGCGCTGCGGGTCCTCTCCCGCCCAGCGCAGCAGCGTGCGCACCGCTTCTTCGGCGGCGCGGCGGGAAACCTTCGGTCGCTCCCTCGGCATTCGAGCCTCCCCATGGCGACGCCGGCCCCAGACCGGCGGCGGGGTAGAGTTTAGCGTGTGGCGCAAGGGGCGCGCGCGCAGTCAGGCGCGGCCCCGGCGCGTGCCGGCGGGGCGCGCAGCTATCGCGGGTTGGTCGCGATCGGGCGCGGGGGAGCGCGCCGGCTGACGAGCATGCGGTCGTTGAGATCGCTCACCGCCTGACTGCCGGTGCGCACGAAGAGGAACGGCAGCAGCGCGTGCACCAGGCAGGCGATTCCGGCCCCGATCATGCGCAGGCCGAAGCAGGCGGCGCGACCCATGTGCTCGCCGTAGGTCTCGCCGACGGAAGCCGGGTGCTCGGTGAAAGCCCGGATGAGATTCATGCGGTCATGCTAGCCGGCCACGCGTGCGACTCGGTTGCAAAGCATTGGCGATTCGGCGCCGTTTGCGCAACAATATTGCGTTATATTTTTGAGAGTTGAGACAAAGTTTCGTGGATAAGCTCGATGCCAGAATCCTGGACCTGTTGCAGGGCGACGGGGAGCTGACCGCCGCCGAGGTCGCCGACCGCATCGGGCTCTCGAAGGCCCCGTGCTGGCGGCGCATCCAGAGGCTGCGGCGCGAGGGCGTGATCCGCAGGACGGTGGCGCTGCTCGATGCGCATGCGCTCAATGTCGGCACCACCGTGTTCGTCACCCTCAAGACCGCCAACCACAGCGAGGCGTGGTTCGCGAGGTTCGTGCGCGCGGTGCGCGACATCCCCGAGGTCACCGAGATCCACAGGATGAGCGGTGACGTCGATTACCTGATCCGTATCGTCGTTCCGGACATCGACGCCTACGACGCGGTGTACAAGCGGCTGATCTCGGCGGTGGAGTTCCAGGACGTGAGTGCCAGCTTCGCACTCGAGACCATCAAGTCGACGACCGCGCTGCCGCTCGACTACCTGAAGCTCGAGTGAGGCGCCGCCGCGTGGCCGGGCGGCTATTCTTGCGCCGCCGCGCCGAGCGTCCTGCCGGCGGTGTCATTGTCGCGGATGATCTCCTCGATACGCGTCCGGATCGCCTCCGCGTCGACGTCGTAGGCGCGGGTCGCGAGCACGGGCCCCGTGCGCGGCTCGGGGGCCAGCTGCCGGCCGGAGTCGTTCCGTACATCGACCCGCACGCGCATCGACAGCCCGACGCGCAGCGGATGCCGCTCGAGCTCCGCCGGCTCGAGTGCGATGCGCACCGGCACGCGCTGCACGACCTTGATCCAGTTGCCGGTGGCATTCTGCGCCGGCAGCAGCGCGAACGCCGCTCCGGTCCCCATGCCGAGCCCCTCGACCCGGCCGTGATACTCGACGCTGCCGCCGTACAGATCGGCAATCACTCGCACCGGCTGCCCGATGCGCATCCGCTCGAGCTGCACCTCCTTGAAGTTGGCATCGACCCACACCCGCTCGAGCGGCACGACCGACATGAGCGGCGTGCCGGGGGCGATGCGCTCGCCGAGCTGCACCGTGCGACGGGCAACGTAGCCCGATACCGGCGCGCGCACGCGGGTGCGCTCGAGGTTGAGCCAGGCATGCTCGACCTGGGTGGCGGCGGCACGCACCTCGGGGTTGTCGGCCACGCCCGTATGCCCGATGAGCGCCAGGCTCGCGGCGAGACTCTGCTGCGCGGCGGTGAGCGCGTCGCGCGCATCGCGCACCGCATCCTGCGCGTGGCCGAGCTCCTCGGCCGATACGGCACCGCTCGCGCCGAGGCCGCGGCGGCGCTCGAGGTCGGCCCGGGCGCGGTCGAGGTCGGCGCGGCGCTCACCGACGATCGCCGCGAGTTGGTCGCGGTTGGCGAACACCGTGTGCACCTGGCGCACCGTGCGCGCCAGCTGCTCTTCCGCCTCCCGCAGCGCGATGCGCGCGTCGGTGGCATCGAGCCGCACCAGCTCCTGCCCGGCCTGTACCCGGTCGGTGTCGTCGGCGCCGATCGAGATCACCGTGCCGCTCACTTGCGAATTGACGTTGACGAGATCGCCGGCGATGTAGGCATCGTCGGTGCTCTGGTAGCGGCTCGCGTACAGGAACCACCAGGCCGCCGCACCGAGCGCGACGACGACGAGCGCCACGGCGAGCACCCCGAGCCAGGTCTGGCGGCGCTGTCGCAACAGCCGCGTGACGTTCAGTGGAGCGGTGGCGGGGGCATCCATGGCGGTGTGCTCGCGTGCGGCCCTTCAGGTCACGGCATCGTTGGCCTTCAGGCGGGTGGCGCGGCGGGAGCGTAGCCGCCGCCGAGCGCGCGCACCAGGTCGACGCTGAACGTCAGCGCCCGCGCCTTGAGCTCGGCGCGCAGCGCCTGCGTGAGCAGCACCTGATTCTCGCTGGAAAGCACGCTCAGGTAATTGTCGAGTCCCGCGCGGTAGCGCTCGGTGGTCAGATCGTACGCGCGCTGCGCCGCGGCGAGTGCCGTCTGCTGCTCGCTCGACTCGCGCTCGAGCGCCTGCCAGTTCGCCACCACGTCGGCGACGTCGTGCACGGCGTCGATGAGCGTCTGGTTGTAGCGGCCGACCGATTCGTCGAACTGCGCCTCGCGCGCGGCGAGCGCGCCGCGCAGCTGCCGGCGATTGAACACCGGCAGGCTGAGCGCCGGTCCCGCGCCGAGGATCCGGTCGGAGGCATCGAACAGCTTCGCCAGCCCGATGCTCTGCAGACCGGCGAACGCCATCAGGTTGACGTTGGGATAGAAGTCCGCCTCCGCGGCCCGCACCCCGTGCGCCGCCTGCTGCACCTCGGCGCGCGCCGCCGCCACGTCCGGGCGCCGGCCGAGCAGGTCCACGGGCAGCCGTGAGGGCAGCGCGATGCCGCTCGGGGCTGCAAGCTGCGGGCGCGCGAGCGACTGGCCGCGATCGGGACCCGCACCGATGAGCGCCGCGAGCTGATTGCGCGCCAGCTCGATGTTGGCATGCGCGGCCGCAACGCCGGCGCGCGTGAGCGCCACCATACCCTCGGACTGCTTGACGCGTGCCTGGTTCTCGAGTCCGGCGCTCACGCGCTGCTGCGTGAGCTCGAGGATCGAGTTCTGCTGGGCGAGGTTGTCGTTCGCCACGTCGAGCAGCTGGTAAGCGAGATCGAGCTGCACGTAGGCGCGCACCACCGCGACCGCGAGCGCCAGCCGCGCCGCCGCGCGATCGGCGTCGGCCACCTGCACTCCGGAGCGCGCCGCCGCCAGCAGCGTGCGGTTGCGGCCCCAGAAATCGATGTCGTAGCTGAAGTCGGCTGCGATGCGGCCGTCGGTCGAATAGCTGCCGGCGAAAGGCGGCGGGTAGAGCCCGTTCTGCGGATAGCGCTGCCGGGTAACCTCGGCGTCGAGCGCCGCCTGCGGCAGGAGCGGTGCCGAGGCCACGAGTGCCTGCGCCTGCGCGGCCCGCAGCCGCGCCTCGGCGATCGCGAGCGACGGACTCCCGGCGAGCGCTTCGCCGACGAGCGCATCGAGCTGCGGGTCACCGTAACCGCGCCACCAGCCGTCGCCCGGCCAGGCCGTGGCGTCCAGCGGCGCGCCGGCGAGCGTGCGCTCGGCGGCGAGCGAGGCGGGCGCGAGCTGCGGCGCGGGCTTCCAGTCGCCGTGCGCGACGCAGCCGCCGAGCACGAGACCGGCAGCGGCGAGCAGCGCGGCGAGGCATGCGGGCAAGTTCCGGGTACTCATGATCTTCCACCTGTACGCGTCTGTGGATCTTCCCCCTGGTCCGGTCTGCCGTTGTCGATCATGCGGCCGAGCAGGCGCTGCAGCGCCTCCACCTCGGCGGCACTGAAGCCGGCGAGATGCGCGGCGAGCACCCGCGAGCCGACGGCGCGCAGCCGCGGCAGCTGCGCGCGTCCCGCGGGCGCCACCCGCAGCAGCACTACCCGGCGGTCATCGGGCGAGCGCTCGCGCCGCAGCAGCCCCTTCTCCTCGAGGCGATCGAGAATCCGGGTCATCGAGCCGGTGTCGTAATACATGCAGCGGCACAGATCCGCCGCCGTGCGCGCCGCGCCTTCCGCCAGATGCTTCAGTACCGCATACTGCATCGCGTTCAGCCCGAAGGAGCCGAGCTCGGCGTCGAGACTGCTGAGGAGCGATGCGCGGGCGCGCCCCAGCAGGTAACCGACGCCGAGGCCCCCTTCGCGCTCGGGCGGCGCCGCCTGGCGTGCGGCCCGGGCGTTGCGGCGGCCGGCCGCGGCGTGCGGCTGAGTGGGAAGCGAGGCCATAATTACTGCCGGTAAGAATACTGCCTCGGCAGCTATTTGTCGATCCGGCTTCAGGAGGACCCGCTTGCTGACCGGAAAACGCATTTCCTCGCGCAACACCTTCTTCCTGAAGCGGTTCCTGCCGGTGCTGTTGCTCGGCGTGGTGGCGCTGATGCTCGTGCCCCCCATGCTACTCGCGCTGCACGGTCGCGCCTTCCCCTATCCGGTGCTGGTGGTGCCGCTCTTCCTGGGGATCATCTTCTACGTCGTTCTGCGCCGGCTGGTGTTCGATCTCGCCGACGAGGTGTACGACGAGGGCGACGCGCTGCGGGTGCGCTTCGGCGACGAGGAGGAGCGCATCCCGCTCGCCGAGATCGTGAACCTCAGCTACGCGGGACTCACCAACCCGCCGCGGATCACGCTCACTCTGCGCAACCCCGGTCGCTTCGGCAAGGAGGTCACCTTCTCGCCACAACAGCGGTTCCTCAGTCCGCTCTTCCGCAAGGACCCGCTGGTCGGCGAGCTCATCGAGCGGGTGGACGCCGCGCGGCGGCGGTGAACACGTCGGCGCCGAAGGCAGCGAGATCCGCCTGACCGGCGTAGCCGAGGGGCGCCACGCCGAAGATCGCTTCCACGGTCTTCAGCAGCGAGTAGTGATTGTAGGGAACGTCCGTCACGGTGCCGGGCTTGACGAACGGCGAGAGCACCACCGCCCCGACGCGCCCGCCGCCCGGCCCGCTGATCCCGGGCTGGAGCGTCGCGCCCGGCAGCGGCCGCTCGGCGCAGCAGGCGCTCGAGTCCGAGCCGTCGGCCTCGTCGAACAGGACGATCAGCATGCCGTCCCTGCCAAAGGCCGCCGAGCTCTCGATGCGCGGCACCCATTCCTCGAGGAACGCATTGATCGCGGCGAGACCGCCGCGCCGGCCGTCGACGCAGCGCGCATCGTGACCGTCGTTGCATTGGTTGGGAGTGATGAAGACATAGTTTGGCGTGGTCGCGAGGCTGCCGAGATCCCCCGCCAGACGCTCGAGACTCACCACGTGCGCATCGCAGCGCGCGCCGTCGTCGATGAGGGAGTGGAAATACACGAAGGGATCGTGCTTGGCGGCGTACTGGTCGCCGCGGCGCGGTGAGCGGGTGGGGTCGGCGGCACCGAGCGCGACGTGGCCGCAGGTGGCGCGCTCGCGCGTCGGATCGTTGCCCATGTCCTCCATGTAGGCCTTCCAGGTGAAACCCGCGGCCTCGAGCTGATCGGGCAGGGTCTTGACGATCGGCGGATAGACGCACCCGGTGCCGAGCGCCTGGCCGTCGGGGTCGAGCCGTGGCGCGCTCAGGCGGAACTCGGTGTACGTCGGGCAGTTGTTCTGGGTTTCTACGTTCGGCGCCTGGCCGCTGATCATCGCCACGTAGTTGCCGAGGCTCTCGTGGCCGATGCCGTAGTAGTTGCGCAACAGGGCGCCCGCGGCCGGGAGCGCGCGCGCCAGGTAAGGAGCCCCCGAGCCGGGCCCGAAACTCGCCGCGTAGGGCTCGTTCTCCAGCACCAGCACGAACACGTGGCGGATCGGCGGCAGCGAGCGCATCGGCGGCGCCGCCGCGGGCGCCGCTGCGGCGGTAGCGCCGAGGACGCCGAGCGCGAGCGTCTTGAGGGTGCGAAGGCCCGCGGCTCGCATGCGACCATCATCCTTCCGGTGTGACCGGGGAGGCGAGCGGCGCGTAGCCGGGTGCGAGGCGCACGGCACGCGCAAAGAGCGCGGCGCAGCCCAGGGTGAGCAGCGCTGCGGTGAGAAACGCCGCTCCCGGCAGATGCACCACGGCGTCGTCCCGCGAGAAGTAGCCGAACACCTGCGTCATGAGCGGCGGTCCGGCGATCGAGCTCAGGCTGTAGAGGCTCGCCACCGCCCCCTGCAGCTCCCCCTGCGCGTTGGCCGGGATCTGCGCCGAGGCGAGCGCGTTCATCGAGGGATAGGTGAGCGCGAAGATGAAGGTGCTGAGCGACACCGCGTACATCATCCAGCCCTCGGTCGCGGCTGCATAACCCACATAGGCGACGAGCGCGGCCGCCATGCCGGCAGCGGCGGCGCGCCGCTCGCCCCCGAGCCAGGGGATCAGCACGCGCGTGAGCACCCCCTGGGCGATGGCCATGAGGGTGCCGACGAAGGCGAGCGAGTAGCCGACCCCGGCGCTGCTCCAGTGGAACTTCGCGATGGTGTAGAAGGCCCAGGTGCTCGGCAGCACCTGGTGACCGACCTGCCACAGGAACACGGCCGCGAGGAGCCAGCTCACCGACGGGTAGCGGCGGATCTGCCGCAGCGTGCCGAGCGGATTGGCGCGCCGCCATTCGAACGGCCGCCGTGCGCTTTGCGCGAGTGATTCGGGCAGGGCGAAGTAGCCGAGCGTGCCGTTGGCGAGCGCGAGCACGCCGGCGGTGTAGAACGGGGCGCGGGGGCCAAAGCTGCCGAGCAGTCCGCCGATGGCCGGTCCGAGGATGAAACCGAGACCGAAGGCCGCGCCGAGGAGGCCAAAGTGCTGGGCGCGCTTGCCCGGCTCGCTGATGTCGGCGACGTAGGCGTAGGCCGGCGTGAAAGATGCCCCGGCGACGCCCGCGATCGCGCGACCGACGAACAGCCAGCCGATCACCGGCGCCGATCCCATGATCAGGTAGTCGACGCCGAGCGCGAACAGCGCCCCGAGCAGCACCGGGCGCCGCCCGAAGCGATCGCCCAGGTTGCCGAGCACCGGCGCGCAGAAGAACTGCATCAGCGCGTACACGAAGGACAACCAGCCGCCGTATTCCGCCGCGCGGTCGATCGTGACGCCGGTGAGCTGCATGATGAGCCGCGGCAGCACCGGCAGGATGATGCCGAAGCCGATCGCATCGATCAGCACGGCGATGAAAATGAACACGAAGGCGGCGTTGCCGGCTGTGCGCAAGCTCATGTGAGGTCGTCCCCGGGGGGCGGGCTATCTTATACGAACGGCGGGCGCCGACCACGCGCTCGCGCCCGCCGCGCCGGCTGTGCTCACACGGCCTTGCGACGGAACTGCACCACCGCGGCCAGCCGCGCGCGCAGCCAGTAGACCGGCAGCCCCGCCGCGATGATGAGGAGCGTGATGCCGGTGTTGACGGGCTCGGTCAGCAGGGCATTCAGCACCATGCCGGCGGATGCGAGCAGGAACACCACCGGCACGACCGGATAGCCCCACACGCGGTAGGGACGGGGCAGCTCGGGACGGCGCCGCCGCAGCACCGGCACCGCCGCCACGGTGAGGGCGTAGAAGGGCCAGATCCCCAGGATGAACTTGTCGGCGAGCTGCGCGAAATCGTTCCGCAGCACGTATACCACTCCTAGCGCGGTGCACACCCCGATCGCCACCGAAGGGCTGTGGAAACGCGGCGACACGCGCGCCACCGTGCGGAACAACAGGCCCCGGTCCCCCATGGCGAAGAACACCCGCGCCCCGACCATGAGGGACGCGTTGAGGCCGCTGAAGGTCGCGACCAGCACCAGGCCCGCGATCACGCCGGCACCGATCCCGGCGAGTAACGGGACGTGCGCGGCGACCGTGGCGGCGATGAGCTTCGCGCCGGCCATCTGCGGCAGCGGCAGCACGTAGAGAAACCCCAGGTTCACGACCAGGTACACCAGCGTGACGCACGCGCTGCCGAGTATCAGGGCGAGCGGTAGCGTGCGCTGCGGGTTGCTGACCTCTCCGCCGATCAGCGACAGATCCGCCCAGCCGTCGTAGGTCCACATGACGGGGATGAGCGCTGTCGCCAGCAGTGACACCGACACCGTCCCGCTCATGAGCGGCGTGAAGTGTGCCGCGGTGCCGCCGCTCGCGCTGCAGGCGAGCAGGCCGAGCGCCATGACGGCGAGGTACTTGGCATAGGTGGTGAGGCTGAGCACCGCGGCGGCCCGCCGGATTCCGACGTAGTTCATCAGCCCGACGAGCACGATGACGAGCGCGGCCACCTGGCGCACCTCGGACGCGGTGAGCGGCCGAAAATACCCGAGGTACTCGGCGAAGATCGTGGCGATGGCGCCGAGCGCCGCGGCACGAATCACCACCAGCTCTGCCCAGCCGAACAGGAATGCCGGCAGCGGACCGAAGGCTTCGAGCAGATAGGCGAACATGCCGCCGGAGCGCGGCAGGGCGGCGGCGAGCTCCGCCACGGTGAGTGCCCCGCACAGCGCAATCACTCCGCCGAGCACCCAGCAGACTATGAACGGGCCCGGATCGGGCAGCAGTGCCGCCACGGTCGCCGGAACCCGGAAGATGCCGCTGCCGATGGTGATGCCGATCGAAACCGCGATCGAATTCACCAGGCCCATCGAGCGCGGCATGCGCTCGCCCCATGCGTCGGCCATCGAGCACCCGTGGGTCGCTGCGTGCCCGCGGACGTTTATCATGCTTCGCTGACGCGCGATAGCCGAGCACGCCGTGCCTCGCCGGCAAGGAGTCACTACGCGATCCGAGACCAGCCCACGCCGAAGCCAGCGGCTGCGGGCAGCGTGGCTTCCCGAGGCGCTGGTGCTGGCAGTGCTCGCCGTCGCGGGCAGCGCGCTCTTTGCCTTCACGCCGCTCGACATCGCGGCCGAGCGGCTCTTCTACCGCGCCGGCGCACTCGATCACTGGCCACTCGCCCACCACCCGCCTTGGGTCCTGCTCTATGCGGCGGCTCCCTGGATCACGGCGGTGCTCGTCGTGGCGGGGCTCGCGCTGCTCGGCGCGGGATGGCTGCGGCGGCGGCCGGTACAGCGCTCGCACGGCGTGTTCCTGCTGCTTGCGATCGCGCTCGGGCCAGGCCTGCTCGTCAACCTGGCGCTGAAGGATCACTGGGCGCGCCCGCGGCCGCGCGACATCGTCGCCTTCGCCGGCCCGCTCGAGTACGTTCCCGCACCGCTTCCCGGCCACCAGGGTGGCGCCGCCTTTCCCTGCGGTCACTGCTCGGTCGGCTTTCTCTGCGGCGCGGGCTGGTGGCTGTGGAGGCGACGCCGCCCGTGGCGCGCGCGGCTCGCGCTCGCCGCCGGAATCCTCTGCGGCCTCGCGCTCGGACTCGGGCGCATGGCCGCCGGCGCGCATTTTCTCTCGGACGTGCTGTGGTCGGCGCTCCTCGCCTACGGGGTCTGCCACGTGCTCGCCTGGCACGTGCTGCACCTCGAGCGCGCCGCGGCCGAGCCGGGGGCCGCCGCGGCCGCTGCAGGCCGCCGCTGGCCGCGCCTCGCCGCGCCGGCGGCCGCGCTCGGCGGGGTGGCGGTGCTGATCGCGCTGTTCGCCCCGGCCCACGGAACTTCAATCCGCACCGTGATCCGGCTCGCGGCGCTGACGCAGCCGCCACACGCCTTCGAGTTCGACGCGCGCGCCGCGGACGTCGAGGTCGTGCTGCTCGACGGCCCTGCGGCCGAGGTCATCGTAACAGGCGAGCTGCACGGCTTCGGGGTACCGGGCAGCCGGCTGGCGGCAGCGTACGAGCTCGCGCAAACGCCGCAGCCGACGCTGCGCTACCGTTACGAGCAGCGCGGCTGGTTCACCGACCTCGGGGGCTTCGCCACGGTGATGCTGCCGGCGGCCGCGTTCGGGCAGGTGGCCGTGCAGCTTGGTCGCGGCAACATCACGGTCCGCGACGAAACCCGTGGCGCGCTGTCAAGCAGCGGCGCCGTGCGGCTCGAGCTGCACACCGGGAACGGGCGGGTGGAGGTGCGCCGTGCGCCGGCGCGGGGGGAGGCGGCGGATCAGCGCTGATCCTGCTGCGCTACGGTCGACTGCCAGTGGGATCGCGCCGGGTCGACGACGTCCCTGATGCCCTTGCAGGCGGGCAGCGACGCGCCGCGATAGCTCGCTACGGGAAAGTACTTCACCTGCCAGGCGGCAAAGCCCCACACATCCAGTCCCGCCTTGAGATACCTCTCGGCGCGATCGGAAGCCTCGCAGTCGTACTGCGAGCGACGGGCGTGCAGCCGCGTCTCGTTCAGGAGCTCGCTGCGCGCCTTGGCCTCCGAGCGTCGCAACAGAGTCTCCTCGACACGCGCGCTGCTTCCCGGGCGGTGCGCGCGCGGCTGTATCCTGAAGTCCGGGTCGGCGTATGGGTCGCGCGCTCCGCTCGCTGCGGCTGTCGCAGCGCCGGCATTCGCCGGGGGAGCGGATCGCGCGAGCTCCCCGGGAGGCGCGTGCGCGCCGCGCGGCTGTGCCAGCGCGGCATCGAACGCGTCAGCGGACGCGGCACTGCGCGCGGACTTGGCCGCGCGATAATCGCCCACTCCCCAGACCCCGAGCGTGACGAGCGCCGCAATGACCCCGACGACGCCCGCGTACCTGATGAATCCGCGGACGATCGTCATGCCGGCGGCCGAAGTCAGCGTGCGCACCTGCGCGCGCACCGGATTCAGCTGCAGCCGTCCGGCTATCAGTCTCGTGCCGTGGAGCACGCCCTGGGCGATGAGGTAGCCGAGAGCGGCGCCGATGACGATTTGCATCATGTTCATGTCAGACACTGCGCTCCGCAGGAGCTATTGCAGTGGGCATTCTGGGGGAGGGCTCGCGAGGCGAGCCGTGACATCGATCACGCCGCCTCGGCTGGCGCCGTGCACACCGCACGGAGGCGCATCGGCGCGCGGTCTTTGAACTTAATTCAGGGCTTTTTTTCCTGCCTCGCCGCTCGAAAACGGCGCGCACGCGGCGGCACCGGCACGGACGCGCGAGGTCCCGCGGGAGCTCGTGCGCCAGCCGGCAACAACATCTCGCACAATTTTCGGGAATTTGGCGCGCCCGGAGAGATTCGAACTCCCGACCCCCTGGTTCGTAGCCAGGTACTCTATCCAACTGAGCTACGGGCGCACCGCACCAGACTCAAATCCGCGACCCTGCGTCGCACCAGGCGCGACCAGGCCCGGCGGGGGCGCGCATCCTACCACAGTGGCATTCCCGCAAGGATGCCCGGCAAGCCCCCGGCATCTCAGCGCGCAAGGTGATTCCACACCCACAGGACGATCACCGCGCCGACGATCGAGAGCACGATCCCCGCCGGGTGTAGGAGCGCGCCGGCGGCCGGCTTGCTGAACAGCCGGGCGATGAATCCGCCCACGAACGAGCCCACGATGCCGAGCACGCCGGTCATGATGAGACCCATGTGCTCGTTGCCCGGCATCAGGAAGCGCGCGATTGCACCGACAATGACGCCGATGATGAACATCCACAGGAGGTGCAGCATGAGGATCCTCCTTCAGCTGTTTGCGTATGGGGCGACGCGGTCGCCGAACGAGCAGTCGTCGCGGTCGTTGGGTGAGTCAATCGCGCGGACATAAGCAGCGGCTTGCCCAGCCGCGAGATGCAAGCGAGCGGCACGGGAGCTCCGGAGAGATCGGGCGCAGCGGGATCGCATCTTCGACTTAATCGGACAATTGGCATATTACTTGACGTCGGGTACTCGCGCTTCCGGCGCTCGCCGCGGCGGTGCGATCCCGCGCGCTGTCGCCACCCGGCGACTCTGTAGGAGTGCTAAGCTCCGGCGGTCGCCGCTTGTGGTGCACGCCACAGAATTGCTGGGGGGCACGGCGCACACTGAGCCGGTCGCAGCCGTCCGGCGCCGATCCATCGAGGACTCGGAAATGAATCTCCTGATACTCCCCGCCCTGGTCCTCCCCGTCGGCTGGATCGCGACGCTCATCATGGAGCGAGACCTGCGGCGCGTGCGGGCGCGCAACTTCGTCACTGCAACCGCGGGAGCCGCGCTCGGGGGCGGCTGGATTGCGCCGCTCGTCGGCGCCCCGACGATCGGCGAGTACGGGCTGGCCTTCGAGGGAGCCCTGGTCTCCCTGCTGACCGCCCTGGCGGCGCTGTCGCTGCTCGCGCTCGTGCGCCGCGCCATTCGGGGGCGCGCGGTCGCGCGCAAGATCAAGGCCGCCTGAAGGGCCGCGGAGCGTTAACTGGCGGAGAGAGAGGGATTCGAACCCTCGAAGGGCTTTTGACCCTTACACCCTTAGCAGGGGTGCGCCTTCGACCACTCGGCCATCTCTCCGCTCGCGGTCATGCAGCTCCACCGCCGCCCGCGCGGGGCGGCCATGATACGGAAAGGACCCGCGGGCGGCAAAAGCCCTCCGCCGCGCGGCTTCAGCCGTCGAGGCGTGCGCGCACGAACTCGCGCACCGACCCGAGCGCCGCATCGAGCGCCTCGGGTTTACTGCCACCGGCCTGCGCAAAATCAGCCCGCCCCCCGCCGCGCCCGCCCACCTGCGCGGCCACCGCGCCGGCGAGCTCTCCCGCCTTGATTCGCGCCGTCAGGTCGTCGGTCACGCCGACGACCAGCACCACCTTGGCCGGCTCCTCGACGCTCGCCAGCACGACCACGGCGGACTTGAGCCGGTCCTTCAGCTGATCGACCGCAGACCTCAGGGCGCCGGCGTCCGCGCCGTCGACCTTGGTGGCGACCACCTTGACTCCGCCGACCTCGGCGGCAGCGGCCGCGAGGTCGACGCCCTTGCCCGAAGCGAGCCGATCCTTGAGCGTGCGGATCTCGCGCTCCATCTGCTTCACACGCTCCAGCTGCTCGCGCACCTTGTCGGCGAGCTCCTCGCGCGAGCCGCGGACCAGGCCCGCGAGATCCTTCAGCAGCGCGTCGCTCCGCTCGACGTGCTCGAGCGCCGCCGCTCCGGTGAGCGCCTCGATACGGCGCACGCCCGAAGCCACCCCGCTCTCGGCGATGATCTTGAAGAGGCCGATGTCGCCGGCGCGGTGCACATGCGTGCCGCCGCACAGCTCCATCGAGAACTCCCCGAGGCGCAGCACCCGCACGTCCTTCTCGTACTTCTCCCCGAAGAGCGCGATCGCGCCCGCGGCAACCGCGCCCTCGTAGTCCATGACGCGAGTCTCCGCCGCGACGTTGGCGCGGATCTGGGCGTTCACCAGACGCTCGATGTCCCGCAGCTGCTCGCCCGTGACCGGCTCGAAGTGCGCGAAGTCGAAGCGCAGCCGGTCGGGCGCCACCAGCGAGCCCTTCTGCTGCACGTGAGTGCCGAGCACCTGCCGCAACGCGGCGTGCAGCAGGTGGGTGGCGCTGTGATTCAGCACGATCGCCTGACGCCGCTCGCCGTCGACGCGTGCCTCCAGCGTGTCGCCGGCGCGGAGCGCGCCCTCGACGACGCGGCCAAAATGCACGTGACTCGCGCCGCGCTTGCGGGTGTCGGCGACGGCAAAGCGCACCCCGGCCCCGCTGAGCTCTCCGCTGTCGCCCACCTGGCCGCCCGCCTCGGCGTAGAACGGCGTGCGGTCGAGGATCACCTCGCCCTCCTCGCCCGCCTGGAGGGTCTCGACCGTCGCCCCGCCCTTCTGCAGCGCAACCACCTGGCCGAGTGTGGTGAGCTCCTCGTAACCCCGGAACGTGGTGCGCGCACCGGCCGGAGCGTCCGCGCGCAGGTCGACGTCGAACTTGCTCGCTTCCTGGGAGCGCCGCCGTTGCTGCTCCATTGCCGCATCGAAGCCCGCCTGGTCGATGGCGAGGCCGCGCTCGCGCGCCACGTCCGCGGTCAGGTCGGCGGGAAAGCCGTAGGTATCGTAGAGCTTGAACACGGTCTCGCCGTCGATCATCTGCGTGCCGCGCAGGTTACGGATCGCGCTCTCGAGCAGCACCATGCCCTTGGCGAGCGTCTCCGCGAAGCGCTCCTCCTCCTGCCGCAGCACGCGTTCGGCGAGATTGCGCCGCGAGGTGAGCTCGGGGAACGCCGCGCCCATCTCCTGCTCGAGCACCGGCACCAGCTTGTAGAAGAACGGCTCCTGGATGCCGAGCTTGTAGCCGTGGCGGATCGCGCGGCGGATGATCCGGCGCAGCACATAACCGCGCCCTTCGTTGGAGGGCAGCACGCCGTCGACCACCAGGAACGCGCAGGCGCGGATGTGATCGGCGATCACCCGCAGCGAGCTCGAGGTGAGTACCGAGGTGCCCGCGAGCTTGCCCGCCGCGCGGATCAGATTCTTGAAGAGGTCGATGTCGTAATTGGAGTGGACTCCCTGCATCACGGCCGCGATGCGTTCGAGCCCCATGCCGGTATCGACCGAGGGCTTAGGCAGCGGCGTCAGTCTCCCGTCCGGGCCACGCTCGTACTGCATGAACACCAGGTTCCAGATCTCGACGTAGCGATCGCCTTCCTCCTCGGCCGAGCCGGGTGGGCCACCCGCGACCTCGGGCCCGTGATCGTAGAAGATCTCGCTGCAGGGGCCGCACGGGCCGGTGTCTCCCATGGCCCAGAAGTTCGACGCCTCCCCGAGGCGCGCGAACTGCCGCGGGCTGACGCCGATCTCCTTCAGCCAGATGTCGGCGGCCTGGTCGTCATCCGTGTAGACGGTGCACCACAGGCGCGCCGGATCGATCCCGAGCGTATAGATGAGGAAGTCCCAGGCGAAGTGGATCGCCTCGCGCTTGAAGTAGTCGCCGAAGGAAAAATTGCCGAGCATCTCGAAGAACGTGTGATGGCGCGCGGTATAGCCCACGTTCTCGAGATCGTTGTGCTTGCCGCCGGCACGCACGCAGCGCTGGCTGGAAGCGGCGCGCAGGTAATCGCGCTGCTCCTTGCCGAGAAACACGTCCTTGAACTGCACCATGCCGGAGTTGGTAAAGAGCAGCGTCGGATCGTTCGCGGGCACGAGCGGGCTCGACGGCACGACGATGTGACTCTGCGCGCGGAAGAACTGCAGGAACGCGCTCCGCACGTCGGCCGCGCTCAGGTAAGAGGGTTTTGCCAAGGTCCTTCAGTCCAGGTCGGATTCGGCGCCGGTGGCCGCGCGGATATGATCCGCTGAAAAGCCCCGATACTGCAAAAAGCACGCTTGCCGCGCTCGCTCGCGCCGCCTCGCTGGCGGCGGCTTCCCGCCGCGGCCTGTACCTGCGCGCCTTGCTGCTCGCCTGGTGGCATGCTTCCCACTTATAATGCGCGATCGGGCAGCGCCGCTGACCCGCTCACGAGGAACATCATGCGCTTTGCTGTTGGAATGTTGACTTGCCTGAGCGTCGCTGGTCTGACTCTCGCCCTCGCCGATCCGCTAGCCGACACATCGCAGTCCGCCAGTACCGTCACAGCCAGCGCCCCGGTGATGCAGGTGACCCAGCCCGGTGCGGCCGCCCCGGCCGCCGCTTCCGCCACACCGCTCAAGCCAGCAGTCAACCCGGAGGAGCAGAGCCTGATGGCCCAGGGCTATAAACCCGAGATAAGGCACGGCAAGCGAGTATTCTGCCGGCGCGAGACTGCGCTCGGGTCACGCCTCGACGTGGTGAAGGTCTGTGGAACGGTGGAGGAGCTGAAAGAGATCGCGCTCAATTCCAAGGACGTCGCCAGGGACGTTCAGCGCTCCCAGTTGAATCCCGAGCAGCCCCTGCATGGGGCTATGCCGGGCCACTGACCCCACGGGCCAATACGTCCGCTCGCTCAGTCCGGCTCGGAATTGACGCCGGTGGCCGCACGGATGTGATCCGCTGAGAACCCCCGATATTGCAAAAAGCGCGCCTGCCGCGCCTTTTCCCGCCAACTCTCCGGCGGCCGCTCCCCGAAGCGGCGGCGGCGGGCGGCGCGCGCCACGGCGCGCCAGTCGGGCCCGGCATCGAGCGCCGCGTCGATGAGCGTCGGAGCGATGCCCCGCGAGCGCAGATCCGCGCCGATGCGGATCGGGCCGTGGCCCCGGCCGGCATGATAGGCAACGTAGTTCTGCGCATAGCGCTCGTCGTTCACGATCCCCTGGCTTATCAGCGTCGCAACGACGCTGCGCGCGGTTTGCGACTGAAAGCCCTTGGATCGCAGCCGCTGCTGCAATTCGGCGCTCGTGAAGTCGCGCCGGCTCAGCAGGGCAATGGCCGCCGCGCGCGCTGCGCCGCCGTTCGCCGACTCCGGTTGCAACGCTCCCGCGGACATGTGTTCCGGCATCGTCTTGCAGCGCTGGATGAGCTCAAGTCCGCTATGCAGTCGTCGCGGGAGTTCATCGAAGACGTCCAGCGCACTCAGCACAACCCCAACGGTCACTGAGCCAGGCTGCTGCCGCGACGATCGCGGCGGCGGTCTGCGCAATCAGGCGCTGTTGGCGGCCTGGTCCGCGCCGCGGGCCTGCCGCGGAGGTAGCAGCCGGGCCCGTACCTGCTCCTCGATCTCGCGGGCCACATCCTTGTTGCTCTGCAGGTAGGCGCGCGCGTTGTCCTTGCCCTGGCCGATGCGGTTGCCTTTGTAGGCGTACCAGGTGCCGGACTTCTCGATGATGCCGAGCGAGCTACCGAGCTCGATGATCTCGCCCTCGCGCGAGATGCCCTGGCCGTACATGATCTCGAACTCCGCCTCGCGGAACGGCGGCGCCACCTTGTTCTTCACCACCTTGACGCGCGTCATGTTGCCGGTGACTTCCTCGCCGTTCTTGATCGCGCCGATGCGGCGGATGTCGAGCCGCACCGAGGCGTAGAACTTGAGCGCGTTGCCCCCGGTAGTCGTCTCCGGGTTGCCGAACATCACGCCGATCTTCATGCGGATCTGGTTGATGAAGATCACGATGGTATTCGAGCGCTTGATGTTGCCGGCCAGCTTGCGCAGCGCCTGGGACATGAGCCGTGCCTGCAGCCCGACCTGCATCTCGCCCATCTCCCCTTCGATCTCCGCCCGCGGCGTGAGCGCCGCCACCGAGTCGACCACCACGATGTCGACTGCGTTCGAGCGCACCAGCATGTCGGTGATCTCGAGCGCCTGCTCGCCGGTGTCGGGCTGGGAGACCAGCAGATCCTTGAGGTTGACCCCGAGCTTCTCCGCGTAGGTGGGATCGAGCGCGTGCTCGGCGTCGACGAATGCGGCCGTTCCGCCCCCACGCTGCACTTCGGCGATCACCTGCAGCGTGAGCGTCGTCTTGCCGGAAGCCTCCGGGCCGAAGATCTCCACCACGCGGCCGCGCGGCAGCCCGCCGACCCCGAGCGCGATGTCGAGCCCGAGCGAGCCGGTCGAAACCGTCTCGACGTCGAAACTCGCCGCGACATCGCCGAGGCGCATCACGGAGCCCTTGCCGAACTGCTTCTCGATCTGTCCCAGTGCTGCCGCCAGCGCCTTCTTACGGTTGTCGTCCATCTGCGAGCCTCGAAAGTGCATACGGAGAGCGGTGAATCTCTCGGCGCAATTATCACATAAAGCGCCGGCCGCGGTGCGCCGCGTGGCGCGCTCTTTGCGGTCTATGTGCGCACTTTTTCTGCGCCGAACAGTGGATACGACTCGACCACACTGTATACGGCGCCCGCCGGATCGGTGCGGCTCTCGACGAGAGCGAAGCCGTCGAAGCGCCACTCGACCGGGCGCATCGCCTGCGGACCCGGTGCATGGGAAACCTTGCGTGCCACGGTGACATGGAGCCGGAAGGGCTTGAGATCCGGACTAAAACCCGCGGTCACCGTCGCCTGCTTGATCGCGCCGGCGAGCGCCTGCAGTCCCGCGAGCGCACCGGGCAGCGTCTCCCGGCCCCCGAGCACCCACAGGATCTGCGCGCGGGGCGCGTATTCGATGCGCGCGAGCGTGAGCACGAGCGGCGATTCCCAGGGCGCGAGCCCCGCGGCGGCCGCGCAC
>DASQIC010000041.1:0-48863 GCA_035631755.1 Steroidobacteraceae bacterium | reverse complement strand
TCATGGTCTTCAATTCGCTCACGTTCATCGTGTTCTTCGCCTGCGTGCTGGCGCTGCACTCGCTGCCGCTCGGCTGGACCACGAAGAAGGTGAACTTAGCCGTCGCGAGCTATCTGTTCTACGCGGCGTGGAATCCGCCGTTCGTGATCCTCCTGTGGGTCTCGACGGTGGTCGACTGGTACGCCGCGCAGGGACTGGTGAAAGCCGAGCGCCCCGCGGCCCGCCACGCGTGGATGCTGCTCTCGGTGATCGCGAACTTGAGCATGCTCGGCTTCTTCAAGTACGGGCAGTTCCTGCTCGATAACTTCACCGCCGCGATGGCGGCGCTCGGCATCGCCTGGCAGCCGGCTCACTACGATATCGTGCTGCCGGTCGGCATCTCCTTCTATACCTTCGCCACCATGTCGTACACGCTGGACGTGTACCTGCGCCGGGCGCTGCCTGCGCAGAACCTGCTCGACTACGCGCTGTTCGTGACCTTCTTCCCGCACCTGGTCGCAGGCCCCATCATGCGTCCCACCGAGCTCGTGCCGCAGTTCGCCGAGCCGCGGCGGGCGAGCGCCCAGCAGCTGCACTTCGGGCTCGCGCTGATGACGATCGGGCTGTTCAACAAGATCGTGCTCGCGGACAGCTTCCTCTCCAAGGTCGCGGAGCGCATTTACGACGGCGACAAGGTCCCGGGGGCGCTCGACGCCTGGGCGGGGACGCTCGCCTTCAGCGGGCAGATCTTCTGCGACTTCGCCGGCTACTCGACCACCGCCATCGGGGCGGCGCTGTGCCTCGGATTTGCGATGCCGGACAACTTCCGCTTCCCCTATGCGGCGGTCGGCTTCTCGGACTTCTGGCGCCGCTGGCACATCACGCTCTCGTCCTGGCTGCGGGACTATCTCTACATCCCGCTCGGCGGCAACCGGCACGGGGCGCGACGCACCTACGCGGCGCTGATGACGACGATGCTCCTCGGCGGGTTGTGGCACGGCGCGAACTGGACCTTTGTCGCGTGGGGCGGACTTCACGGCCTGTACCTCGCGGCCGAGCGCGCCCTGCGGGCGCGCTTCGCCAGCTACCGCCCGGGGCCGCTCGTGTTCGTCGCGCTCGGCGTCCTCACTTACGCGCTGGTCAACGTGACCTGGGTGTTCTTCCGCGCCAAGACCTTCGGCAAGGCGTGGGTCGTGCTGCGCGGTATGTTCGGACTGAATGGGGTCGCTAAGCCGATTCTCGCGACCTTCAGCCTGCTGTCGGTCGTGGTCATCGTCGGCGGGATCGTGCTCACGCACTGGCTGATGCGCACGCGCACGCTCGAGTCCCTGATCGCCCGCGCGCCCGCGGTGGCCGTGTCGGTGGTGTGGGGGCTGATGCTGTTTGCGATCGTCATCGCCCAGGGGGCCGGCAGTGCCTTCATATATTTCCAGTTCTGAGCACGCGGGCGGCGCGCCGGACCGCTACGCGCGCCAGACGGCGGCGGATCGGCCCGGCATCGCGCAGCCGGTGCCGGTGCGGCCGGTGCCGGTGCAGCCCTGGGGCAGGATTCTCGCGGGCGCGGTGCTGCTCTTTGCCGTGCTGCTCGGCGGCTGGGAGGCGTACTGGCGCGCCTACGACGTGCGGCCGAGCATCGCCAACAACTATGGCCTGTGGGCGATACAGCGCCGGCGCATCGATGCCGGCGAGGGCAATGCCACGGTGATCATCGGTTCCTCGCGTCCGTTCTTCGACATCCAGCTGCCGGTGTGGGAGCGCCTCGACGGCCACCGCCCGATCCAGCTTTCCTTCGAGGGAACCTCGCCGCTCGCCGCCGTGGAGGATCTCGCCGCCGACCCGAACTTCACCGGCCGCCTGCTCATCGGCGTCGCCCCCGATATCTTCTTCTCGGGCTTCGAGTACCGCGCCGGCGCGATCCGCTATGCCCGCAAGGAGTCGCCCTCGCAGCGTATCGGCCAGTGGTTGTCGATGCACCTGATCGAGCCGTATTTCGCCTTCGACGATCCCGACTACGCGCTGCAGACGGTGCTCGCACGGCAGCCCTGGCCGCAGCGCCCGGGCCTGCCCGCCCATCTGCGGGTGCGTAAGCTCGCCGAGACCGAACCCGACCGCAACACTCACCTGTGGAGCAAACTCGAGACCGATGCCGGCTATCGCGCGCTCGCACGCCGTATCTGGCAGCAGGACTTCGTGCCGTCGGAGGACGATCCCTCCCTCGAGGAAGCCCGCAAGATCGAAAAGAAGCAGATCGAGCGGGCAGTGAAGGTAGTCGCGCAGCTGCGGGCGCGGGGCGTCAAGGTGCTGTTCCTGCGCTCGCCGAGCGACGGGGAGTTCCTCGCCTATGAGACGCGCGAGTTTCCGCGCGCCCGTACCTGGGACGCGCTGCTCGCTGCGACCGGCGCGCCGGGAATCTATTTCTCGGACTACCCGGAGCTCACCGGGTATTACCTGCCGGAGTGGTCGCACATCGCCTACTCGCAGGCCGACCGTTACACGGCAGCGCTCTACGGCATCATCGAGCGGAACTTCTGGGGTCCGCAGGCCCCCGCCACGGCCGGCGCGGCGCCTGCCGCGACACCCGCGGCCAGCGCCGTCCGCTGATCCGTCACGAAGGATTCTTCACCCAGCCGCGCGGCTTCCTGTTGAATCCCACCTGCACCTCGACCAGCTTCTTGCCGCAGCGGCAGCGGAATCTCGCGATGATCTTCGCGAGCGGCTCGTCCCAGCCCGCGCGGCAGTGGCGTGCGAGAAAACCCGGGGTCATCTCGCGCGAGTGCCGGCAGTTGCGGCAGGTCACGACCAGCACGTAATCCCCGAAGTGATCGCGCAGCCGCTCGACCGAATGCCAGGGAAGCATGCACGTCAGTGTGAACACGGCCGCCGGATCGCGTCCACACAGTGCCGCGGCGCAGCCGAAACTGTGCGAAAGTTAACTCCATGTGCGGCAAGTACATCCTCGCCCAGGCCGCCAAGGCGGAGCGCGCCTTAGGCGTCCGCCGCTCGCGCTGGGACTACCCGCCGAGTTACCGCGTGCTGCCCACCGAGCAGGTACCGGTGGTGGTGTCGGAATCGGGCGAGCGCGAGGCGCGGATGATGCGCTGGGGTCTCATCCCCTGGTGGCGGCATGGCGTGCCGCTCAACGCCTCCACCATCAACGCCACGGTGGAGCGCCTCGCGACGGCGCCGAGCTATCGCGATCCCTGGGCACGCGGCCAGCGCTGCATCCTCGTCATGGCTGGCTTCTACGAGCCGCACGTGAACGCCGACGGCTCGCGCGATCCTTTCTTCCTCAAGCTCGCGGATCGCGAGGTCTTCGGCGTCGCCGGTCTCTGGGATCGCTCGCGGAGAGACGACGGGTCCTACCTTCATTCCTGCACACTGATCACCGTGCCGGCGAACCGCCTGCTCGCCGAGGTGCACAACGAGAAGCAGCGCATGCCCGCGATCCTCGCCGAGGAGGATCACGATGCCTGGTTGAGCGGGGAGCAGGAAGCGGCCAGGGCGGCACTCGGACCCTATCCCGACGAGCTCATGGTCGCCTGGCGCGTCAGCCGCCGCGTCAATAACCCGAGACTCCCCAACGATGCGAGCCTCATCGAGCCGGTCGGAGGCTGAGTACCCCGCCAGTGCGATTCGTGTCACAGTTCATGCCGCGTTCAGGGCCGGGGGCGTGTCATGACCTGCGCAGGCTCATGCATAGTTCGGCTCCAGGAGGGCACTCATGCGAACGATCCGTCTGCTGATCCTGTCGGCGCTCACGTTGCCTGCGGCGGCCACCGTCGCCTCGGCGCAGAACGTCAGCGTCAACGCCGTCATTACCGGGCAGGTGGTTCCGGGCGTCTACGGTCAGGTCGTGATCGGTAACGGACCCCCGCCGCCCGTCGTATACGCGCAGCCGGTGGTCGTGCAGCCCCCTCCGGTGGTGGTGGGCGTGCCGCCGCCCGCGCCGCTTTATCTGCACGTGCCGCCTGGGCACGCGAAGCACTGGCGCAAGCACTGCCACGAGTACCACGCCTGCAACCGGCCGGTGTATTTCGTGAAGTCACCGGAGTACGAGCCGGGCTTCAATCGCGAGCGCTGGGAGCGCGAGCACGGGCACGGGCACGGGCACGAAGATCACGGGCATCATGGCGATGACCGCGGCGACCACGATCGCGGCGACCACGATCGCGGCTGACGCTTGCGACCCGACAGACGAGGCTCCGGCCCGCCCGTGCGGGCCGGAGGCGTTTCAGCCGTCTAGAATCGCTGCGCGAACTTGAGGCCGATGGTGCGCGGCTGCACCGGGAGGATGTACACCTGGTTGTCGTTCACCGGGTTCGACTCGGTGAAGCGCGACAGCTGCGCGCGGCGGTCCGCCACGTTGGTGACGAACAGCTCGACGTTCACGTTGCCGACGTTGACGCCGCCCGCGACATCGACGAGGCCGTAGGCCGGCATCATGCCGTAGATCTGAGTGGTCGGCACCGGCAGGACGGGCGCGGTCTGGGTCTGGTAAACCCAGGACGCCTGAGCATAGGGCGCCCACCGATTGATCTCACCCCAGGTATAGCGGGCTACGATGTTGCCCTTGAACTTCGGCACCACCGGCAGGTTGGTGCCCGCCGGGGCCTGCGGGCCCAGCCACTGGCCGCCCGGGATGAACGGCGAGGTAAAGGTGACCTGTCCCGCGCAATCCGTGACTCCGGAAGTACCGCAGTAATTCTGCGTGAGCACCGGGTCGAGCCAGGTGAAGTTGCTGGTGAGGAGCAGGTGATCGGTCGCCGCCCAGTCGAGCTCGTTCTCGATGCCTTTGATGCGCGCATTGCCGCCATTGGCGATCGCGGTGATGCTCGGGGGCACGAGGAACGAGAACTGGAAGTTCTTCCAGTCTTCCCAGAACAGCGCACCGTTCCACCGCAGCCGATGGTCGAGCCACTGCGTCTTCCAGCCCACCTCGTAGTTGGTCAGGTAGTCGGCCTTGTAGGGCGGGAATCCCGCTATCGTTACCCGGTTGACGCCGCCCGGGCGGAAGCCCTTGGAGTAGGTGGCGTAGACCATCTGGTCGGGCGTGATCTTGTACGTCACGTTGACCCGTGGAACGGTGCCGGTATCGCTGACCTCGGTGAGCAGGTTGGTACAGGGCGCGCCGGCGAGACCCGCCGGCAGCGCGGGAGCGAAGCACGCCGCCTGGCCCGTGTGACTCGAGTAGTTCGCGGAATAGCCGAAAAATCCCGCGAGCCCGTTGTCGTACTTGTAGTAACGCAACCCGCCGGTGAGCGCCCACTGGGAGTTGATGTCCCAGGTGACCTGGGCGAACGCCGCCTGGTCGCGGTCGACGCGCTGCTCGTCGGTGAGCCAGATCGTGTTGTCCAGTCCCGGTATGGATAAGGATGAAGCGAACCCCTGGGGATTGCCGCCGTACACGTTGCCGTTGTACCCGGGCATCGTGTAGTCCTGCCAGATGTTGTGCAGCTGGCGCTGGATGAAGAGGCCCACCGTTGCCTTGACCGGATACTGCGCGGGCGTCGAGAGGCGCAGCTCGTGACTCCACTTCTCGAAATACCCGCCGCCGATTACGAACTCCTCGGGCATGATCGGCGTGCCGTTGTTGCCGACCCAGTAGGCGCCCGATCCGAACACCCGGTCATAGAACTCCGAGTAGTCGCTGTACTCCCCGATCGTGTGGGAGGTGCGCTTCATGTAGCCGCCCGCGTACACCAGGTCGAAGTCACTCATCTTGCCTTCGATGGTGAGCGACGCCTGATACCAGGAATCGTCGGTGTATTCCGGCCCGTAATGCACGAGCTGCAGGTCGCCGACCGCGGGGTCGTAGCCGAAGAAGCCGTTGGTATAGATATCCTGGGCCATGAGGCTCGGCGTCACGGTCCAGTTCTCCCCGAGATCGAGCTTGAATGCACCGCGGCCACCCTTGGTGTTGGCGGTGTTGTAGTCGTTCCGGAGCGATGAAGCGTTGTTGATCGCGCCGGCGCCGATCACTCCCGGCGTCGGGCAGGGCAGCACGGCGCCGGTGGTGTTCGGTCCCACCTGCTGGCCGCTCCAGTTGGGAAACGTGCGTACACCGTTGGCGATGCAGCCGTTGGTGTTGGTTCCCGCCACGTTGCTGATGTAGCCCGCATCGTGCTCGTACCAGCCGACGAGGCGGATTGCCGCTATCGGCGACAGCGGGAAGTTGATGAAGCCCTCGACCTGGTAGCCGGTGCCGCCGTGGTCCACCTGGTTGCCCTGCAGGTCGTAGCCCGCGGCGAACTTGTTCGGGTCCGGCTTGTTGCTGATGATGCGCACGGTCCCGGACTCGGAGCTCGCGCCGAAGAGCGTGCCCTGCGGTCCCTCCAGCACCTCGATGCGCTGCACGTCGTAGATGTGCACATCGGGCGTGCCGTCGATGGTCGTCACCGGCATCTCATCGAAATACACGCCGACGCTCGGCTGCGAGCCGGAGTGATTGCCGTCGCCCCCGCTCACCACGCCGCGGATGTAGATGTGCGAGCCGCCCGGCTCGCCGTTGCTGCCCTCGCCCTGTCCGCGAACGAAGGAAATGCTCGGCGAGAACTTCACGTAGTCGTCGAGGTTCACGATGCCGAGCTGTTCGAGCTTCTGCGTGTCGAACACCTGCACGCTGATCGGCACGTTCTGCAGGTTCTCGACGCGCTTCTGTGCGGTGACCACCACTTCCTGCAGCGCCTCGGGGCCGCCGGCCGCCTGCGGCTGTGGCTGGGCCTGATCGGCCGCATACGCCGCGGGCACGGCGGCCAGTAGCGCGGACGCAACAGGGAGGCCGGTCCGCAGGATCGATCGGCGCTGCTGCGCGTGTTCACGCGCCAATTTACGACGTCGACTACGTGTCATCGGTCCCCCTCATCGCAGGCAATGGCTGTGGTAAGCGCGCAGCTTCCCCCCTGGTACCCGCAAGCCTACGCGAAGCGAATCGATTTTCAAACTGAGACGGGCACGGCGGGGTAGGCGGTGAGAACCGGGCCGAGGGCCTCCTCGAGCGGGCCGAGCCACGGCTCGAAGTGTCGCCACTGTTCAAGGCCCTCGCGGAAGATCGGCTGGCGCACCTGCTCGGAGCTCGCGGTGCGCACGGCGCGCTCGGTCTCGTAGAAGCGCAGGCAGGCTCCCTCGAACGGCAGAGCGCAGTACTCGAGCAGGCGCCGCACCTCGCGCTCGGTGTCCTCGATCATCGATTCGTAGAAGACGCGGTGGACCCGCCCGGGCAGTACGGCGTCGAAATGGGCCATGAGGGCGACGTAGTCGCGGTAATAGCGGCCGAGGTCCTCGAGCGCGTAGGTGAAGTTCTGGCCGCGGGCGAACTGCTGCTTGAAGCACGAGAAGCAGCAGCCGAGCGGGTGGCGCCGGGCGTCGATGATCTTCGCGTTCGGCAGGATCAATTGAATGAGTCCGACATACACCCAGTTGTTCGGCATCTTGTCGACGAAGAAAGGCGCGGCGCTCTTGCGCATGACCCGCGTACGCTCGAGATAGCGCTCGCCGAGCGCGGTGAGCTCCGCGCGCGTCAGCGCAGCGAGCGCGCGGATGAAGCCGGTCTCCTCTTCGGTGCCGCTGCGCCCGGCGATCTCGCGCGCGATCCGCGGGACGTCCGGCAGCTCCATGGTGCCCTCGACCAGCGTATGGCTGGCGAGGATCTGCTCGATGAGCGTCGAGCCGGAGCGTGGCAGACCGACGACGAAGATCGGATCGCGGGCAGCGGCGCCGCCGCCGGCGCGGGGGGCGAAGAACTCCCGGGTGAAGAGCTCGCGCGAGCGGCGCACCAGGCGCGAAGTCTCCTCGGCGCTGTAGGGGTGTGCCGTGCGCCGCAGGCAGTTCGCCTGCGCATAGTGGTTGAAAGACTCCTCGTAGGACCCGGCATCCTCGAGCGCCTTGGCGAGCGCGAACTCGAAGTGCAGGCGATCCTCGTCGCCGAGGTCGGTACGCTCGAGGGCGGCGCGCATCGCGCGCAGCTCGCGGTCCGAGAAGCGGAAGGTCTTGAGATTGGCGAGGCTCCACCACGCCTCACCGAGCGTCTCCCTGAGCGCGATGGCCCGATGGTAGGCCGTGATGCTGTCGGCCTGGCGGCCGGCGGTCTTGAGCGCATGGCCGTAGCTCATCCACACGGTCGGCTGGCGCGGATATTCCCTGAGCACGCCCTCGTAGATCGCGATCGCGCCGAGGTAGTCGCCGAGGTTCGCACGGATCGCCGCATGCAGGTTCCGGTAGCCGGGATTGCGCGGCTCCTTCGCCAGCAGCCGCTCGACCTCCGGCAGCGCGAGTTCCGCCTTGCCCTGGCGATTGAGCACGCTTGCGTAGTTGTGGCGCGCGGCATCGAACGCCGGTGCGAGCGTGAGGCAGCGCTCGAGCAGCTCCTGCGCGTCGGCGTAGCGGCGCAGCCGTCCCGCGACCTCCGCGAGCATGCGCAGCGCCGCGACGTCGGTCGGGTGTGCGTTGAGGTGGGCGCGGAGCCGTGCTTCCGCCTGCGGCAGGTCGTTGCGCACCAGCGCGCCCGCGGCCTCCACCAGGCGCGGGTCGCGCGACGCCGCTTGCAGAAAGCGCGCCCGGGCTTGGTCCGCGCCGCCCGCATCGCCCTGCGCGTCGAGCTGATCGGCGAGCAGCCGCCACGCGTCCGGGGAATTGGGCTCGAGCAGCAGTACGCGCCGCAACGCCGCGACCGCTTCCTCCGCCCGGCCCGCTTCTCCGAGCGCGATTGCGAGCTCGAGCTGCGCAGGCCCCGAGTGCGGCTGCTCCTGCGCGAGCGGCTCGAGCACCTCGAGCGCCGCGTGCGTGCGGCCGACGATGCGCTGCGCGGCGCCGAGGATGAGGCGCGCGTGCGGATGGCCGGGGACGGCTTTGAGGATCTCGAGCGCCTGCTCGGCCGCGAGACGCGGGTCTTTGGCGAGCAGCCGCTGCGCATGCGCGAGCGCGATCTCCAGGGTCCCGCTGGGCTGTGGGGTCTCGGTCACGCCGTGGTCCCGCCCCCGGGACCGCAGCGGACGCGAGTTGGTTCTAGGCACATGTCCGTACTCACCGCTTGCGCGCCGATGATCTACGATACTAAGAGAAGAACGACCAAGGCGTAACAGTCCGTGCGGCGTTATCGGCGTTATCTGGCAGCACTGGCGATCGTGCTCGTTCTGGTGGGGGGCTATGCGGCGGCCGGCTTCCTCGCGGTGCCGCACTTCGCGCGCCAGGCGGCGGTCGATTTCGTGCGCAGCCACTACGCCCGCACGCTCGCCATCGGCGACATCCGCTTCAACCCCTTCAATTGCAATCTCGACGTGAGGCAGCTGTCGCTGCCCGATGCCGACGGCCAGACGATGCTCGCCTTTGCGCACCTGCACGTCGTGCTCTCGCCCGCGACGCTGTGGCGGTTCGCGCCGAGCTTCCGCGAGATCCTGCTCGAGCAACCCTACGTGCGGGTCGTGATGCGCCCGAACGGCGGCGTGAACCTCGCCGACCTCGGCAAGGGCTTCCCGCCCTCGCCGCCGCCGCCGAAGGGCTCGGCGCCCAGCGCGCCCATGCGGCTCTACATCACGCGCCTCGCGGTGCTCGGTGGCGCCAGCACCTTCGAGGATCGCAGCCGGGCCACGCCGTTTCGCGCGGAGCTGAAGCCGATCGCTTTCGAGCTGCGCGACTTCAGCACCACCGCAGCCACCGGCAATGACTACGCGCTCGAGGCCGCCTCGACGCAGGGCGAGCGCTTCAGCTGGAGCGGCATGCTGCGGCTCGAGCCGCTCGCATCGCACGGGAGCTTCGGGATCGCGGAGCTGCGGGCGCGCACGGTATGGAACTACCTGCAGGCGCTGCTGCCCTTCGAGATCGACTCCGGACTCATCCAGGTGAAGGGCGGCTACGATTTCGCCCTGAGCGCGGGCGTGCCCGCCCTCAGCCTCGACGTGGGCAACGTGACCGTGACGAGCCTCGGCCTCAAGCCGCGCAGCGCGCCGGCCGACTACGTGAAGCTCGAGCGGATCGAGATCGAGGGGACGCGGGTCGACCTTGCGCGCCGGCGCGTCGATGTTGCCCGGGTACGCCTCGCCGGCGGCGACATCCAGGCGTGGCTGAGTGAGCAGGGACGGGTGAACCTCCTCGATCTCGCCGGGCCGGCACCCGCGGCCGCCGGTGCGACCGCCGCCGGCGAGAGCGCTGCGCCGCCGGCCGCCGGCACGGCCGCCGCGCCGCCCTGGACCGTGTCGGTGCCCGATGTCTCGGTGGAAGGACTGGCGGTATCCGCGGAGGATCGGCAGGTGCAGCCGGCGGCGGTGGTGCTGCTCAAGCCCCTCAACCTGCACGTCACCGGCTTCAACACCGCACCCGACGATGTGCTCGAGGCGAGCTTCGATTCGACCGTCAACGGATCCGGCCGGGTTCAGGCCACCGGCAAGGTGAGCCCGCGGGCAGGAGACTTGAGCGCGCACCTCGAGGCCGAGCACCTCGGGCTCGCCGCGCTGCAGCCGCTCATCGCGCAGTACACCGCGATGACGCTGCTCAAGGGCGAGCTCGGCGCGCGCATCGACGTCGAGCGGCACGGGGACGGCTATCTCGCCTTCAAGGGCGACACGCGCATCCGGGATCTGCGCACCGTCGACGACGCGCTGCGCAACGACTTCATCCGCTGGCGGGACCTCGCGATCGCGAGCATCGACTACCGCTCGAAGCCCGCGCGGCTGCGAATCCGCAACGTGACGCTGGTCGAGCCCTACGCACGGGTCATCATCGCGCCCGACCAGACGCTCAATATCAAGCAGGTGCTCGCCGCGCCCGGCGCCAGGGCGCGGCCGGCGGCAGGCCCCGCTCCCGCCGCGGCGCCCACCAGCGCAACCGCGGCGGGAACCGCCCCCGCACCGGCGCCCCGCGCTCCCCCGGGCACCGCTGCGAAACGCAAGACCGCGCGCGGCAAGGGCGCGAGCACGCCGCCGGCGCCACCGCCCGCGCCGCTCACGCCGTTCCCGATGTCGATCGGCACCGTGCGCTTCGTCAACGGCGCCGCGAACTACACCGACCTGTGGATCAAGCCGAGCTTCGCCGTCAGCATGCAGTCGCTCAACGGCACCGTGACCGGCCTGTCCTCGGATCCCACCTCGCGTGCCAGGGTGCAGCTCGACGGCAAGGTGGAACAGTACTCGCCGGTCTCGATCGCCGGGGACGTCAACCTGTTGTCGGCGGCGCTCTACACCGACATCAAGATGGGCTTCAAGGACATCGACCTCACCATCGTGAACCCCTATTCGGGTCACTTCGTCGGTTACAAGATCGACAAGGGCAAGCTGTCGGTGGATGTGTCCTACCACATCGAGCAGCGCCGGCTGTCGGCCGTGCAGCACTTCGTGGTCGACCAGCTCGAGCTCGGCGAACGGGTGGAGAGCCCCGATGCCGTGCACCTGCCGCTGAAGCTCGCCGTGGCTCTGCTGAAGGACCGCAAGGGCGTGATCGACCTCGACCTGCCGATGTCGGGATCGATCGACGACCCGTCGTTTCGCATCGGGCCGATCATCTGGAAGATGGTGCTCAACCTGATCGTCAAGGTCGCCACCGCGCCGTTCACGCTGCTCGCGCACCTGGTCGGGGGCGGCGGCGAGCACATGAACATCGTGGAATTCCCGCCCGGCAGCGCCGCGCTCGACAACTCCGCGCAACAGCAGCTCGCCTCGCTCGCCAAGGCGCTCGCCGAGCGCCCGCAGCTCAAGCTCGATGTGCCGATCGTGACTTCGGCACGCCTCGACCGGCCGCAACTCGCGCGCGTACGGCTCGACCACGAGCTCGCGGCGCGGGCGCAAGCCACCCGGCAGGGCCGCAAGCACCCGCAGGAAGCCGCCGAGCTCGCGCTCGGCGACCCGGCGACGCGCTTCAAGCTGCTCGTCGAGCAGTACCAGGCCGAGCTCGGCAAGGACACGCCGCTGCCGCCCGCGGCGCTCGCGGTGCAGGAGGCGAAGAAGAAGGAGACCCCGCCACTCGAGCCGGCGATCGCCGATGTCGAGGGCACGCTGCTCGCGCGCATCGAGGTCCCGGACGCCGATCTCGAGGCGCTCGGCAAGGACCGCGCCCGCGCGATCCAGGATGCGCTGCTGTCGGGCGGCACGATCGACGCCGCGCGCGTATTCATCGTCAATGCGCCGCCGAAGCCCGACACGGGCGAGAAAGTGAAGGTCGAGCTGGCGCTCAGATGAGAGCGGAAACGGCAACCGCGCCAGGCTCGCTTTGGCGCAACCTGCTCAAGCGGGTGCTGTGAATTACAGTTGACAGCTGTGAATTACAGTTGACAGGAGCCCGGAGCAGTCGACGAAGACGACCCTGATGGTGAGTCTGCAGCGCTCGCGAAGGCACGCGCTGTTGCGCGTGCGTTGCCGCCGGGCGCTCACAGCGGCGGCAGCTCGCTCGCCGCCGGTTTGGGACGCCGCTCGCTGTCGTAGAGGCCGAAGCTCGCTTCTTCCGGGTGCGCCCGGCCAAGCGCGGCGGCAACGGGATTCGCGTCCCAGGCGCGCCACGGCGCATCGAAAGCGGAGAAATAGGCGAAGGCGCGCGCCGCGCCGGCGGGGAAGCGCTGGCGGAGCTCCCGGTAGAACGAGGCCTGGCGGGCGGGGCTGAAACCCGCGTCCGCCGGCGCCGACGGCAGCCCGGTTTCCTTCACCAGGATCGGACCGCAGTAGCGGGCCGCGAGATCGTCGGTGACGTTCACCACGAACTGCGCCGACGTCGCGTCCGGGGCCCCGCGGAACCACGGCTGAAAGAGCGGGTGGACGTTCACCAGCAGGAAGTCGAGACGCGCGAGCAGCGCCGCCGCCGCCTGCTGCTCGTAGATGTGAAACGGCTCGCTGGTCGAGAGCGGCAATGCGGGAACTCGCGCGTGCGCTCGCGCGACCGCCGTGGCGAGCGTGGCGAAGTCGGTGCGCCGGGCGAGGATGCGCTCGTTGCCGAGCGCCAGCCCGACGACGAGCGCCGGATAGCGCCGCGCCGCCTCGAGCGCCGCCTCGAGCTGCGCACCGTCGGCCGGATCCCAGACGCCGACGACGAGGGCGCGAAAGCCGAGCGTCGCCGCGACGGCGGGGATCGCCTCGGCACCGTGCACCGCGTCGTAAGTGATCAGGGCATCGAAATGAGGCCGCAGCGCCTCGAGGTCCGCGCGGATGCTCGCCGCATCGGCCGGGTGCACCCGGCCATCCACTACGCGGAGCGAGGTGGGTTCGTAGGCGACGAAGCGCCCGTGCGCCATGGCGCCCTCGAGCCGCGTGAGCGCTGCCTGCACTGCCGGAGCATGCCGGCAGGCGGGCTCGGCCGCCACGAGCGGGCTGAGAAGCGCGATCGCCACCCCGAAGAGGTATTTGTGCGCCATGATAGCCACCTAATACTAATCGTCAGGCCATTGGGCAGAGACATGTCCGTTACCCAAGCCGACAGGGCAGTGCGTTTCCGCGAGCTGCACGCGCGCCCCGGTGCGTTCGTCATTCCCAACGTCTGGGACGGGGCGTCGGCCTGCATCATGGCCGGGCTCGGCTTCGAGGCGCTCGCGACCTCGAGCGCGGCATGCGCGGCGACGCTCGGCAAGCTCGACGGCCAGACGACCCGCGAGGAAGCGCTCGCCCATGCGCGGCTGATCGTCGCCGCGAGCAGCCTCCCGTTAGCCGCCGACCTCGAGAAGGGCTTCGGGGACGAACCGGCAGCGGTGGCCGAGACCATCCGGCGCGCCGCCGCGGTGGGCCTCGTCGGCGCCTCGATCGAGGACTCGAGCGGTGACCCGCGCGCGCCGATCTACGAATTCGGCCATGCCCTCGAGCGCATTGCAGCCGCGGTCGAGGCGGCGCGGGCACTACCCTTCCCGTTCACGCTCACCGCGCGCGCCGAGAACTTCGTGACCGAGCGGCCGGATCTCGACGATACGGTGCGGCGCCTGCAGGCTTTCGAGCGCGCGGGTGCAGACGTGCTGTTCGCTCCTGGCCTGCCCGACCTCGCGGCGGTGCGCAGCGTGTGCCAGGCGGTGGGGAAGCCCGTGAACTTCATGGTCGGGATCCGCGGTCGCTCGTTCACGGTGGCCGAGCTCGCCGCCGCCGGCGTGCGGCGCATCAGCCTCTCGACCTCGCTCTATCGTGCCGCCATCACCGGACTCTATGCCGCCGCGCGCGAGGTGAAGGAGTCGGGGACCTTCGGCTACGTCGAGACCATCATGCGGGGAGCGGACCTCGAGCGCTTTCTCGTGAGGCGCCCTGCACCCTAGAGGGCCGGCGCCCGCTCCCCGGGACGGGCGCCGCGCGCCCACTCGAGGAACTGCGCCGCGCGCGCGTCGCCTTCGGGCGGCGACCAGGCGGCGAACTCGGAGGCGCTGGCGGGATCGTAGGGACCCTCCTTGATCTCGAGGAAAGTCGTGCCGTCGGCCTCGACGATGAGCGTGTGCCACACGCCCGAGGCGGTCTCGTAGGCGACGTTGCCGCTGCCATCCCCGACCGCACAGCGCCCGGTGACCAGCCCGCGCTCGTCGAAGAGCACCACGGTCACGCGCCCTCGCAGCAGCACCGCGAGCTCCGCGCGGGTCGTGTGGCGGTGCGGCCGGAAGTAGGAATTGCGCATCGCGGCTACCAGGAAGCGCTGCACCCGATCGTCGGCCGAGGCGTGCAGGTTGTGGTGGGCGCGGCCCCGGGGGCTCGCCGCCGCCCGGGCCGCGAGCTCGTCCAGCAGCCCCTGCGACACGAGTTTCACGGCTCGACCGCGCGCACCTTGTGCTGCACGTCGGGCAGCAGTCCCGTCAGCAGTCCGATGAGCGGCAGGAAGGCGCACAGCTCATAGACGAAACTGATGCCGAAGGTGTCGGCGAGCTTGCCGAGCACCGCCGCGCCGACACTGCCCATGCCGAAAGCGAGGCCGAAGAACAGGCCGGCCACCGTGCCGGTGCGCCCGGGGAGCAGGTCCTGCGCGTACACCACGATCGCCGGGAAAGCCGAGGCGATGATGAGACCGATCGGCACGCTGAGCAGCCCGGTCCAGAACAGGTTCGCGTGCGGCAGCAGCAGCGTGAAGGGCAGCACGCCGAGGATCGATACCCAGATGATCTTCTTGCTGCCGAGCCGGTCGCCGATCGGTCCACCGATCATGCCGCCGGCGGCGGCGGCGGCCAGGAACACGAACAGGTGCAGCTGGGAGCTGCGCACCGAGACGTTGAAGTGCTCGATCAGATAGAAGGTGTAGTAGCTCGTGATGCTGGCGAGATAGAAATACTTGGAGAAGATCAGCGCCAGCAGCACCGCGATCGCGCCTGCCACCCGGCGGCGCGGCGCATCGATGGCGCGGGTGCGCGCCGCGTGCGCCAGGCGCGTCAGGCCGTGGGCCTTGTACCAGTGGCCGACGTTGAACAGCAGGAACATCGCCAGCAGCGCCACCGCCGAAAACCACGCCACGCTCGTCTGGCCGTGCGGCAGCACGATGAAGGCGGCGAGCAGCGGACCGGCCGAGGAACCGAGATTGCCGCCCACCTGGAACACCGATTGCGCGAGCCCGTGCTTGCCCCCCGAGGCCATGCGCGCCACGCGCGAGGACTCGGGGTGGAAGACCGAGGAACCCGTGCCGATCAGCGCCGCCGCGGTGAGCAGCAGCGGAAAGCTCGACGCGAAGGCGAGCAGCAGCAGGCCCGCGAGCGTGAACGCCATGCCGGTCGCGAGCGAGTAGGGGCGCGGCGTGCGATCGGACATCGCCCCGACGATCGGCTGCAGCAGCGACGCGGTGAACTGGAAGGTGAAGGTGAGGAGCCCGATCTGCCCGAAGCTCAGGCGGTAGGTGGTCTTCAGCATCGGGTAGAGCGCGGGCAGGAGCGACTGCATCATGTCGTTCAGCAGATGGCAGAAGCTGATGGCGGCGAGGATCGCCACGGCGGTGCGGCCGGCGGCCGCGGCGCGGCTCATCTGCAGGGCGGATTCGTTCAAGTACGCGATCCCCGTCGGGCCCGGGGCCCGGCTACGCCCGCCAATGTGACCGAATCGACCACGGGAAGCCAATCTCCCGGAATGGGAGGATACTTGCCGGCCGCACGGGGGGGCGAATGAGAGACCTGACCGAGGGCCCGATTCTCAAGCAGCTGGTGGCGATGTCAGTGCCGATCGCGGTCGGCATGTTGTTCCAGACGCTGTACTTCCTGGTCGACCTGTACTTCGTGGCGCAGATCGGCGATACCGCGATCGCCGGCGTCAGCACCGCGGGCACCGTCGCGTTCGTCATCATGGCGCTGACGCAGATGCTCGGGGTGGGCACCGTGGCCCTGGTGTCCCACGCGGTGGGGCGCAAGGATCAGTCCGAGGCCAACCTGATCTTCAACCAGTCGGTGCTGCTGTCGGCGGCGTGCGGGCTGCTGACACTGCTGGCGGGCTTCGTCGCCGGTGGTCCGTATCTGCGCGCAGTCGCGGCGAGCCCGGCGGCGGCCGCGGCCGGCATCGCCTACCTCTACTGGTACACGCCGGGGCTCGCGCTGCAGTTCGCGCTCATCGCCATGAGCTCGGCGCTGCGCGGCACCGGCATCGTGCAGCCCACCATGCTGGTGCAGATGCTCACGGTGATCCTGAACACGCTGCTCGCACCGGTGCTGATCGCCGGCTGGGGCACGCACCACCCGCTCGGCACCGCTGGCGCGGGCCTCGCGAGCAGCCTGGCGATCGCCGCGGGGGTGCTGTTCCTGTGGGTCTACTTCGCGCGCCTCGAGCACTACGTGGGGCTGCACCCGAAGCTCTGGCAGCCGCGCGCAGAGGTGATCCGGCGGATCCTCAACGTGGGGCTCCCCGCGGGGGGCGAGTTCTTCATGATGTTCGTGATCATCGGGGTCATCTACTGGGTGATCCGCGGCTTCGGCCCGGCCGCCCAGGCGGGCTTCGGCGTCGGTGCACGCGTCATGCAGGCGCTGTTCCTGCCGGTGATGGCGGTGGCGTTTGCTGCCGCCCCCGTGGCCGGGCAGAATTTCGGTGCCGGTAAATTCGCCCGGGTGCGCGACACTTTCCGCACCGCGGCGCTGGTGAGCTCGGTGTTGATGCTGGCGGTGACGCTGCTGTGTCAGTGGCGGCCGCAGCTGTTCATCGAGTTCTTCAGCGGCGAGCCCGACGTGATCGCGGTGGGGGCGCCGTACCTGCGCATCATTTCCTGGAACTTCGTCGCCACCGGGCTCATCTTCACCTGCTCGGGACTGTTCCAGGCGCTCGGCAACACCTGGCCGTCGCTCGCGAGCTCGGCGTCGCGTCTCATCACTTTCGTGCTGCCGGCGGTGCTGTTGTCGGCGCTGCCGGGCTTCACCCTGACGCGGGTCTGGTATCTGTCGGTGGCGACCGTGACGCTGCAGGCACTCACGAGTCTCGTGCTGCTGCAGCGCGAGTTTCGGCGCCGGCTCGGGCTGCCGCCCGCCGCGGCGGGCGGCAGCATGGCGACCGAGTCCTGAGGCGCTACTTCGGCTCGCTGCCGGGCTTGGGGTCGGCGAGCGGGAAGGTCTGCGCCGTGCCGGATGCCCGCTCGGCCGGACGTGCGGCGGCGGCGGGCGCCGGAGCTGCCGACGCCTGGCGCTGGCCGCCGGTGCTGGTCGAGACGGCCGCGAGGAAGCGCCGCACGGCCTCGTCATCGCTCCTCACGCGCCCCGTCATGATGTCGCCTGCGGGCACGCCGGGCTTGCGATAGAAGGCCGCGTCGGCGGCGTCGTCGATGGTGATCGCCGAGCCGTCGAGTGCCAGGCCGACGAAGGCGCCACGGCTGCGCGAGTAGGAGTAGACCTCCGCCTTGAGGCTGGCGTCGGTCGCGGCCGCCGCCTGGCGGCCGACCGGTCCCGCGGCCACCGAGGCGTCGGCCCCGAGCGTCACCTTGCCGCCGTTGATGCCCTCGATGCCCTTGGGCGTCGTGAACACGAGTACCACGTCGGTCGACTGCACGCCCCACTGAAAGCCGATGCTGCCTCCGGTCATGGTGACGAACATCGGGCTGGTGAAGCGCCCGTCGTGGTCACGCACGATCAGTACGCCGTGACCGCGGCGTGCACCGAAGAACCAGGCGATCTTGGTCATGTCGGGAATGACTGCGATGCCGTAGGCACGCTGCAGCAGCCAGTCCGGTATTCCCTGGTCGCGGGACGAACGCAGCTCTTCGAGGATCTGGCTCGAGGTGAGCAGGCGCGCTTCTTCGCGTGCCTGCGCATGAGCGACGCCGGCGGCCGTCGCGATGGCGAGGCCGGCGAGCAGGGCCGTGAGAGTAGTGTGGGTACGCATGCGCTGATATCCCTCCACTCACGCGCTGTCGCCGCTTGCCGACACGCACGCGAATGAGCGTTGAACACGAGGACGAAGCTTAACCCACTCGTGCGCCCGGTGCGCACCCCGGCGCGCGATTTAAGCAGCAGCGGGAAATTCAGCGGCGGTTCAGCTCAGAACCAGATCGACAGGAACACCTGGAACACGTTGGCGTCGAGCTCGTAGAGCGGCTCGCCGCCGGCGCCGAACTGCCCGGCGAGCAGCGCGTTACGGAAGTCGCTGTACCTGATCATTATGCGGTCGTAGCGGATGTTGGCGCTGCTCTTGTTGATCCACGGGACTCGCGGGATGGGAAACTCGTACGAGGCACCCACGCCGAGCGTGTAGCTGTTGAAGGCCGCAAGCTCGCGATCGCGCGCCATGAAGTTCTGGTAGTTGGCGCGCGGGAACAGATCGCTGTAGAAGTCAGCGTGGTTCTGGCGGTAGTAGCGCAGGCTGCCGTCGAAGATCCAATGCTTCCACGCCGGCAGCGTGTAGTCGGTCTCGAACGTGTGCGCGCCGATCCCCCAGGTGTCGCGGTAGTAGCGGTACGAGCCGGTGAGCGCGGCGCGCCACGGCAGGTAGTACTTGAGCTCGACCGAGCCGGCATTGCTGGTGCGGGTGTTGGGGTACACCTGGGGTGCGAGCGTGAATCCGACGCCGCCCGCAGACAGGTAACGGATCTGGCGGTAGGGGTTGGCGAGGTAGCCCTGGTCGGTGAGGATCTCGTAGTTCACGCCGAGGAGCGCGTTGCGCGTCAGGACCTGGCTGAGCCCGAAGGTGTAGCCGCGGTGATCGGCCTGCTGATGGAAGGTCGGATCGTTGACGATCACGCCCTGCGGATCCTTGATGTCCCGGTAGATGCGGTCCCAGCCGCGCCGGTAGCCGAGGGTGACCGTGGTGAGGTCGCCGAACATGTCCTGGCTCACCGAGTAGTAGGTGGTATCGGCGCGGTAGTCGGGCTCGACGCTGTTGATGTAGCCCACGCTGTAGGTGGTCTTGCCGTGCAGATAGTCGGCGCCGGCGCTCTTTTGCTTGCGGATCTCGTGATAGGGGCTCGCCGAGAGCTTCACGTCGATCGAGGCGCTGGAGATCATGTCCTCGTAGTAGTTCGCCGTGAGCGACAGACTGTCGCCGACCTTCTTGCGTATCAGCACCGACGGCCCCTCGACGGTGATGCCGCCGCCCTGGTAGGAATGGTAGAGGACGTCGGCGCGGTCCTCGGGCAGCACGCCGCCGAGGGCGGGCGCGGTGATGCAGCCGAGCGCGAGCAGCGTGCGGGCGAGGGGCGACAGGCGGCGCACGCGCGCCGGGAGCAGGCCCGCTGCGACGGCGCTGCCGCCGCGCCGCGAGCGCGCCGCCGCGCTCAGTTGCATCCGCAGCCGCCTCCCACGGTGCCGGTCGCTCCCCGGGCACCTTCGCGCGTCTCGAACACGTGCTCGAGGTAGACGCTCGAGACCGGGTCGCGATTGATGGCCATGATGGGATCGGCGAAGTGCTCGCGCTCGTAGGGCTTCACCCAGGGCTCGAGCGGCGAGCAGCCGGCCAGCGCGCCCCCGGCGAGCGCCAGCGTCAGCGCCAGCCACACCCGCACTCGTCGACTTCCCCTGTTCATGCCCAGTCCTCCGCCGCTTACCCCGTGCCTCACCCGTCGCTACTCGCGGATCAGGGCGCGGATGCTGTCCAGATACCCGTTCTCGTCGCCCGGCTTGTAGCCCCGGTGCACCGCCCGCACCTTGCCGGCGCGGTCGATGATCACGATGCTCGGCATACCCTCGACATCGTACAGCTTGCTGACCTTGCTCTCCTTATCATAGAGAATCGGAAAGCTGACCGGCGTCTGCTTCAGCCAGTCGTTGGCGGCCTGCGAGTCCGGCTCGACGTTCACGCCGATCAGCGTGAATCCCATCTTGCCGTAGCTGTGGTAGATGCTGTCGAGCAGCGGCATTTCCTCGCGGCACGGTCCGCACCAGCTCGCCCAGAAGTTGATCATCACCACCTGGCCCTTGAACTGCGCCAGGCTCACCTCGTGGCCGCTGCGGCCGGTGAGGGTGAACTGGGGCGCGGGCGCGCCGCTGAGTCCGGCCAGCGCCGGCACGGCCATCCCGAGCCCCGCAATCAGCGCTGCAAGTCGCTGCTTCATCGTGCTTCCTCCTAGAAGAAAACGGTCGTGCCGATACGCGCCTCGAGGTTGTTGGTGAGCTTGGTGACGCCGAGCAGGCTCGACTGGAAGACCCGATCCTGCACCGTGACATGCACGGCCAGCCAGTCCACCGGTACGATCCGATAGCCGGCGCCGAAGTTCACCGTGAACTTCGTGTCTCCGGCGAAATCGGTACCGCCGATGCCGCCGAGCAGATAGAAGGCGCTCGTCATGGCGACGCCGCGACCGAGAAAGGCCTCGCCTGGGAGGAAGTTGTAACCGAGCGACAGGTCGTAGTACGTGAAGCGCCTCTCAGACTCGGTAAGCAGCTGTATGTTGCCGCTCAGGGTCTCGAAACTGGTGCGCCCGCCGCGCGAGCGGCCGGCCTCGGCCTGGAAGAAGAAGTCCTCGGTAATATGGTAGGCGGCCATCACGCCGTAGACGGGGTTGGTGCCGAAGTTCTCGATCGACAGCGCCCCGTAGTCCGCGCCGAGCTCGATGTTGGAGCTGCGGATACGCGGCACTTTGATCTTGCGGCGCGCGACCTCGGGCTCGATGACGCGCGGCGACGCGCCTTCCTCGGGACCCTGGTAGCCGGCGGGAGGCTCACCGGGACCGCCCGGCGCGGTCGTGCCGCCCTGCGCGGGGCCACCGCCCTCGGCCCCCGCCTCGCTGCCGCCGCCGTGATGGCGGGCGTGGTACCAGTTGCGCACCGAGGCGCAGCCGGGAAGCGCAGCGAGGATCGCCGTCAGTAGAAGAATGCGAATCCCAGTTTCCATTCGTCGACTTCCTCGTTCTGGTTGCGCCTCGTGAACACGTAGTGGCTCTTGTACTCGCCGCGCAGGAACAGGCGCCGCGTGAGGTAGTAGCGTATGCCGCCGCCCACGTAGGCGGTCTGCTCGGTGCGGTTGGTGGAGGCCACCACCGTCGCCTTCGGCTCGGTGTGCACCAGCCCGGTGCCGAGCGTGAGGAACGGCGACCAGCGCGACTCGGGGGCGATCACGTGCGCCAGCCCGAGATCGCCGGTCACACCATTGGAGTAGCGGCCGAGGAACTGGCCGACCGACGCCTCGAGCGCGAGCTGCGAGTTGAAGGACAGCGACCAGAGGGTGGAGACGTAGTTGGCGCCGCCGTAGGCGCCGGCGAAAATGCCCATCTCGAAGCGGTGCGAGGCGAAGCCGGTGCGGTCGCCGAGGTCGAGGCGGAACGGCTCGCCGTCGGCACGCACCGTCTGCTGGATGTCCGTGAGCGACGCCCAGCCCTCGACGCCGCGCGCGGTGCGCACCTTGAACCAGTCGGTGCGGCGGAACAGCACATCCACGCTGTCGTCGCGCGCCACGACGTCGAACACCGGGTAGCCGCGACCCGGACCGGTGTGCAGCTCGAGGTACGGCGCGGTGACGAACAGCTGCAGGTACTCGCGCGCCACGGTCACCGCCGGGAGCAGCAGCCAGGCGAGCAGCACCGCGAGCGCCAGCGCCGCCTGGGGTGCGCGCCGAATCAGCTCGCTCCCTGGCTCAATTGACGGGTACCTTCGGATCGAACGGGTTGTTGTAGTTCTGCGCGCCAATATCCAGCCACTCCGACAGCAGGCGAAGCTCCGCGATGTTCAGCCAACCCACGTGCGAGGGGCTGGTGCACCCGGGGCCCGTCGTTGCGAAGCAGCTGAAGAACGCGCTCGAGGCCCCGCCATTGGCGCTACCCGCAGTCATGAACGGACCCACCGTCGGTCCAGGCTGACCCATGATAACTGTGTTGTGGGGGAACAGCAGCTGCACGTAGGAGGTCAGCTCCGGCGGCATGGTGTTCGAGACGCTGCTGGTGAGGTCGAGATTGCCCGCGGGAGTCTGGGCTGCGCCCGCCGCGTTCAGCGGATTGTGGCAGCCGCCCTGCGTGCAGGTCACGCTGCCCTGCACACCGTTCAACATGCCGGTGCGCGCGGCATCCCAGATCGGCTGGATGTGCTCGGGGTAGTTGATGATGCTGCGGCAGCTGGCGCTCCAGGCGGTGGCGCAGGCGGCGGTGGTGGGGATGGCCGGGATGGGATTGCTCGGGTCGTCATAGCTGTAGTTGATCGGTTTGCCGGGCGTGGCCTGCGCCGGGTCCGTCCACACGTCGCTGTAGAGCACGTTGAGGCTCGGCACCATCTGGGCGCAGGGCGGCTTGTCGTTCGCGCAGCTCACGGCTATGCGCGCGTCGGCCATGGTCTCGCCGGCCTGCTGCGGAATGAATGGCACGAGCGTACCGACGGGGGCGCTCACGGTGTGCGGGAAGGCGACGCCGGCGGCGGCGGCGCCCGCCCAGGCGGAGGCGAAGAGTCCCTGGCGGCCGTGCGAATGCGCGGTCGGGCAGAGCTGCCCGGGGGTCGTGCAGGCCGGAACGTTCTGCGCGGCGGCCGGGGTGTGGCAGCCGTTGCAGGAGACCACCTCGCCGGGGATCAGCTGCAGCCACACGCCCTGCGGCGGACCGATGCGCCGCGCGTTGGCGTCGAGCACGCTCAGGCGGAAAGCGACGTCGGCCGGCACCTCGATGCGCATCGAGCCGTCGGGTTCGATGGGCGCATAGCCGAGGATCTCCAGCATGTAGTTGCTCGCCCCGAAGGCGGCCGCCGACAGGTTGACGATGGTCTTGTCGGGGATCGAGACCGCCTTCTCCAGGCGGATGAAGCGCGCCGGGCGGGAGCTCGCCGGCGTGCTCTTCGGATCGGCGACGGTGGCGATGTCGGGATTGGCGGTATCCACCCCGTCGATGTCGTAGACACTCCTTATATCGATCACCCCGACGCCGGCATTGACGAGGTTCTGGTCGAGGTTGACTCCCGGGACCTTGTCGAGGATGACGGCCGGCGCCGGACGCGGCTGGGCGACCGCGACGTCGGTCACCATCACGCCCTCGACCGGCGCCAGCACCGGCAGCATGGTGCCGTTGGCCGCGTCGAGCATCCACACGCTGTAGAGCGGTGGTGCAACCGGCGGGTTCGGTGCGGCGAGCGCGCTCGTGGTGCACGGCACGATGGCCGGCGGGGTCTGGGTCGTATCGAGCAGCCGGCACTCCGACCAGCTCACCAGGATGCGCCCGGTGCCGTCCCACAGCGGGTAGGCGGACTCGAAGCGCCCGCCCGGCGAAGGCCCGGGGATCGTCACCACGTCGGCGGTGGTGGCCGGCGTCTGCGCCGGGCCGGTGAGACTCGGGTAGGCGAGCAGCGGCTGGGTGTTCTCGACGTAGTGGTTGCCGTCGATGATCACCAGGTTGCCGCCGAAATCGACGTTGGTGTACTGGCGGATGAGCGCCATGATGGCGCCGCCCGGCATCTCGCGCGGGCGCACGAACTCGACCACCGTGTTGTTGGTGCCGGTCAGGTGGCTGTTGGCGCCGTAATAGAGCTCGAGATCGGTGCCGTCGGGGTTGGCGCTGTAGAGCGCCATGCCGTCCTTCCCCGGGGCGTTGTCCCAGCGGCTCCAGAGCACCCGCCCGTTCTCGAGCAGCGTGGCGTCGCGGTCGTGGCTCTGGTTGAAGGAGATCTGGTGGATGCCGGTGCCGTCGGCGTTCATGACCTCGAGCACGAAGGCCGGCTCGACGCGCGCTTCATCGAGCGCGGAGAACTGCGGCTTGTGCTCATCGAGCAGGATGCCCTGCGACTGCGTCTGGCGGGTGCTCGAGAACACGATGCGCCCGTCGGCGAGATAGTGCGGCGACACGTCGTTGACGGTAGGCGGGTCGGGGTCGACCGCCGGATTGATCACCGGCGCGAGCGTGTCGGTCGCGATGACGTACTGCCAGATGCGCCACGAGGGCGGATTCTTGGTCTGCTGGTTCATGGCAATCGGGCCGCGCATGGCGAACACCACGCGACTGCCGTCGGGCGAGGTGTCGACGTCCTTCACGTCGTAGACCGCACCGGCGGTGACTCGTGCCGTGATATTGGTCTCGACCGCGCTCGGCGAGGCGCTGCCACGCTCGTAGAGGTCGGCGCTCGGCACCAGGTCGCGCATGATGCGCAGGTCGTCCTGCACCACGTTGCCGGCCTGGTCGGTCGGCACCGTGCGCTTGACGTAGAAGATCGGGTAGTCGACGGTCGCGGGATCGCCCGCCTGGCTGTTGGCGATATTGACGCTGCCGTTGCCGCCGCCGCCGCCGGCGCAGCCCGCGAGCGCCGCGCCGAGCAGTGCCAGCCACACGGGCACGATCGCGCCCGCCGTTCGCGCGCGCCGTTCGCGGCGCCCGAAATCGCACTCACCGCTGCGCATCGCCATCGGCAACGCTCCGCCTTTCGCCTGAATTGAGACCGCCGGCGCGAATGTAACGTAATTCACTGTCATCCCGGTTACTTTCGCCATGGCTGAACTCCGTCACGGTATGCCGGCGCACCGCGTGCTCTCCTGCAGCTTGGGCGTGGCACCGAACCCGCGGCGCTACTAGGTAGCCGTTCGGGACCGCAGCCGGCGTGACCTGCCTCGCAATTCGCCGCGCCATGATCGGCGCGCGCCAATAACACGACAAAGTGTCTGCGGCCAGCGACGTCAGTCACTTGAGACATTCAGGGGCGGGGAGCGCGGCCGTATAGTGCGGCCCGCGCATCGGGCATTTTGGGAGTGGACGGGCGCCATGAATGTCAGTAACACCGGCACAGGTTCGGGCGGCGCGCCGCGCGCAGCCATCGCAGCGTGCGCGCTGCTGATCGCACAGCTCGCCGCGCCCGCATTCGCAGGTCCCAACGAACAGGCCAAGCGCATCTACGAGCGCATCGCCGGCGTGCCGCCCTCGGCGGCCGTGCTGCAGCAGATGGCGAGCGCGATCAGCGCCCAGCCCGGCCAGGCCGGGTTGCTCGCCGCCGCCACGATCGCCACCAGCGCCTCGACCTTCTACGACGTGACGCTGAAGAACTTCGTCACGCCGTGGACCAACCGCAACCAGACGGTGTTCGCGCCGCTCAACGATTACACCGCCACCGTGATCGGCATGGTGCGCGACGACGTGCCGTTCAACACCGCGCTGTCGGCCGACATCCTCTATACGAGCAATGCCTCCGGCTTGCCGTCGCCGTCGCCGGCCAACGACGATCACTACGCGGCCGCCGAGGCCAACGGCGTCGACCTGATGTCGACGCTGGTGCAGGGGACCCAGTCGGGCGTCTACGGCACGCCGGCCGCGGCCACCGCCGGCCTGATCACCACCCGCGGCGCGGCCTCGGCGTTCTTCCTGAACGGCACCAACCGCGCGATGTTCCGCTTCACGATGATCAACCATTTCTGCGCCGACATGCCGCTGCTGATGGACACCACGCGTCCGGCGGACCGCATCCGCCAGGACGTGGCGCGCTCGCCCGGCGGCGACAGCCGCATCTTCCTCAACAACTGCGTAGGCTGCCACAGCGGCATGGATCCGATGGTGCAGGCCTTCGCCTACTACAACTTCGACGCCACCTCCGGCCAGATGCTCTACACGCCCGGCCAGGTGCAGCCGAAGTACCTGATCAACGCGACCAACTTTCCCTTCGGCTTCGTGACCCCGGACGACAGCTGGTCGAACCGCTGGCGCGTCGGCGTGAACAGCGTGCTCGGCTGGGACGCGACGCTTCCGGGCAGCGGCAACGGCGCGAAGTCGCTCGGTGCCGAGCTCGGCGCAACGGATGCCTTCGCGCAGTGCCAGGTCGTCAAGGTTTTCCAGGCGGTGTGCTTCCGTGCCCCGGTGAGCAGCGCCGATCTCGCGACGGTCGCGACCATCAAGGCGAGCTTCAAGTCAGGCGGCTACAAGCTCAAGCAGGTGTTCCAGCAGGCCGCCGCCGCCTGTCCCGGGCAGTAACAGGAGCGCCGTCATGTTCCGCGAGCCTTCGACTCTCCGCCTTGCACACGCGCTGCGCCGCGTCGCGCCGGCGCTGGTGCTGCTCGCCGCGCTCGCGGCCTGCAGCTCCTCCGGCGGGCCGGCGACCGCGGTGAACCCGGTCACCACCCCGCCGAGCAACGTGCAGAACTACACCGGGCCGGCGCCGGCGAATGCCGACGTGCAGGCCTTCAAGATCAACCTGTGGCAGAACGTCATCCCGTCGGACCGCTGCGGGGGCTGCCACCACCAGGGCGGCCAGTCACCGCAGTTCGCGCGCTCCGACGACGTGAATCTCGCCTACCAGGCGGCGCTGCCGCTCGTGAACCTCATCAACCCGAGCCAGTCGGAGCTGGTGCTGAAGGTCGGCAGCGGACACAACTGCTGGGTGGCGGACCCTTCCGCGTGCGCCGCCACCATGCAGACCTGGATCCAGAACTGGATCGGCGCCGGATCCTCCTCGACCACCCAGGTACAGCTGGTCGCCCCGCCGGTCCAGTCCGCGGGTGGCGGCAAGCAGTTCCCCGCCGATCCGACCGTGGGCAACCCGAGCTACCAGAGCACCGTCTATCCGCTGCTCACGAAGTTCTGCTCGGGCTGCCACAACCCGGCCTCGGCGAGCGCGCAGCAGCCGTACTTCGCCGACCCGAACAACATCGACGCCGCCTATATCGCGGCGCAGCCCAAGATCAATCTCGCGACTCCCAATGAGTCGCGCTTCTACGTACGTCTCGCCACCGAGTTCCATCACTGCTGGCCGACGCCGACCTCGAACGGCGCCCCGGACTGCGCCGGCAGCTCCGCCGCGATGCTCGCGGCGATCACCGCCTTCGCCAACGGCATACCCGTGACGCCGATCGACCCGAGCCTGGTGGTATCGAACGCGGTCACGCTCACCCAGGGGACGATCGCCTCGGGTGGTAGCCGCTACGAGGCCAACCTGGTCGCCAAGTACATGTTCGAGACCGGTCAGGGCGGCACCGCGTACGACACCAGCGGCGTGACGCCCGAGGCGGACCTCACGCTCTCGGGCAACGTGAGCTGGGTCGGCGGCTGGGGCATCGCGATCGGCGCCGGCGGCTCGGCGCAGGCCTCGACCAGCGCGAGCCAGAAGCTCGCCGCCATGATCCAGTCCTCGGGCGAGTATTCGATCGAGGCGTGGGCGGCGCCGGCCGACGTCACCCAGACCAACGCCTGGATCGTCAGCTACTCGGGCAGCAACACCACGCGCAACGTGACGCTCGGCCAGAGCGCCACGCAGTACGAGGGACTCACCCGCTCGAGCGTCACCGACACCAACGGCATGCCGCCGATGCTCACGACCACCACGGGCGGCGCGGCGCAGGCGGCGCTGCAGCACGTCGTGCTCACCTACGATCCGGTCAACGGTCAGAAGCTGTACGTGAACGGCGCTGACACCGGGGCGGTGGATCCGTCCAAGGGCGGCACGTTCGCCAACTGGGACAGCACCTTCGCGCTGGTGCTCGGCAACGAGACCACCGGCCAGCGCCAGTGGCAGGGGGTCATCAAGTTCGTCGCCATCCACAACCGCGCGCTCACGCTCGCTCAGGTGCAGCAGAACTTCGCCGCCGGCGTGGGCCAGAAGTACTACCTGCTGTTCGGCGTCGACGGCCTCTCGGGGGTGTCGCAGTCCTACATCCTGTTCCAGGCGAGCCAGTACGACAATTACAGCTACCTCTTCTACCAGCCGAAGTTCATCAGCCTGGATCCGAACGCCACGATTCCGGCCAACCTGCAGGTGAGTGGCCTGCGGCTCGGCGTGAACGGCGTGCTGGCGCCCGCCGGTCAGGCGTTCGCCACCATGAACGTGACGGTCGGCGGCTCGAACTACAGCGCCACCAACGGCCAGCTGCTCTCCAGCCTCGGCACCGTGATTCCGGTCGAGCTCGGTCCGGCCAACGATCTGTTCTTCCTGTCGTTCGACCAGTTCGGCAGCCATACGCATACCTATGTCGAGCCGCCGGTGACGGTGACACCGCCGACGCCCAACAACACCCCGCAGCCGGACTTCGGCGTCGCGACCTTCGAGCGCGTCAACGACTCGCTGTCGCGCATCACCGGGGTGGCGACCACCGACCCGGTGGTGTCGGCGCTCTACAACAGCTCGCAGCAGGCGATGCCGGCGACACCGCTGATCTCGGCGTTCCTGTCGTCGCAGCAGACCGCCGTCTCGGAGCTCGCCAACTCCTACTGCGGTGAGCTGCTCGCGAGTCCCGCGCTGCGCGATGCCTTCTTCGGCAGCGGGCTCGACGCGAGCCTCAACGCGAGCGCCGCGACCTTCTTCGCCGGCAGCCTGAGCCCGAATCGCATGATCGTCATCAATGCGCTGCTCACGAACGCAGTCGGCACCAACGGCGGCAGTTACGTGAACCCCGACTCGGCCACCGCGGTGCAGAGCGAGGTCGACGCGCTGCTGACGCGCATCCCGACGCTCGCGCCCGCGGCGACCGTCTCGCAGGCGACCGTCGCGGCCTGTACGGCGGTGCTCGGCAGCGCCGTGGTGACGCTCCAGTAGCGGGATTGAGGAGTACCTTCAGATGCTGATCCGCAAGCAGCCCCCCCGGCCCCACGCGCCCGGCGAACCCCTCCGGCACGAGAACCATCCGCGTCCGGTGAGCCGCCGCGACTTCCTGGCCGCGGGTTTCCTCGGCGCCCACGGCATGGTGATCGGACCCGCGTGGCTCGGCGCTCTGCTCAAGTCCGGTCGCGCCGACGCGGCACTCTCACCCGACATGCAGGCGCTGCTCGGCAGCGGGCAGTGCAACGTGCCGAGCGGCTCAGGCTCGCTGCCGTTCATCTGCTTCGACCTCGCGGGCGGCGCCAACCTGGTCGGTTCCGAGGTGCTGGTCGGCGTGCAGGGCGGACAGGCGAACTTCCTCTCGACCGCCGGTTTCAACCGGCTCGGCGTGCCGGGCAACATGGTGCCGGGCGCCAACAGCGCCTTCGTGAGCAGCGCGCTCGGACTCCTGTGGCACTCCGACGGGGCGATCCTGCGCGGCATTCTCAGCAAGGCCACCACGGCGGCGACCGCGGCCAACACCAACGGCGCGGTCATCCCGGCGATGTCGCAGAACGACACCCAGTCCAACACCACCAACCCGATCTACGGCATCGCCAAGGCGGGTGCCAAGGGCACGGTGCTGAACCTCGTCGGCACGGAATCCTCGGTGTCGGGCGGTAACTCCCAGGCGCTCATGTACACCATCGACCCGTCGCTGCAGCCCGCCACCATCCAGCAGCCCTCGGACGCGACCGCGCTCGCGCCGATTCCTCCCGGCGGCACGCCGGACCCGCTCGCGGTGGCGGAGCTCGAGTCCGAGACCCGCATCAGCGGCGGCACCACGCCATACACGGCGGGCAACACCACCTCCTTCACCGGCGTGCTGAGCGCACCGAACGGCTCGACCCCGGGCGTGCAGCTCTACAGCGACCCGACCACGGACGCCGCTCTCAAGAACCAGGTGCGCTGCGCCTACGTAAAGGCGGCCAACACCGCCGACGTGTTCAGCGCCGGCCCGGCGGGGCTCGACCCGACCAAGGATCCGATGATCATCGGGGGCGGCACCCCGATCTTCACCGCGACCGACTTCATGGATCAGGACGTGCAGGCGACCGCGACCATCATGAAGCTGGTGATCGACGGCTATGCCGGCGCCGGAACCATTGCGATGGGCGGCTACGACTATCACGACGGCACGCGCGCCACCGGCGAAATGCGCAATTTCAAAGCCGGCCAGATGATCGGCGCGGTGCTCGAGTACGCCCAGCGCCGCGGCACGGCGGTGATGATCCAGGTGATGAGCGACGGCTCGCTGAACGCCAACAGCATGGTTGACAACAGCGTCAACGGCCGCGGCAAGCTCGGCTGGCAGGGCGACAACTCCTCGGTGGCCGCGACCTTCTTCCTGGTGTACAGCCCCACGGGCCGGCCGCAGCTGCGCAACGGCGTCGCCGGACAGCAGATCGGCTACTTCACCTCCGACGGCTCGGTGGTCACCACCTCGAGCCCGGCGGCCAACTCGATCAATCAGATCCCCGAGCTCATCATCCTCAACTACATGGGGCTGATGGGCACCGACGGCCAGTTCAGCACCCTGTTCCCTATGCAGGGTCTCGGATCGGCGGCGGCACTGGCGGCCATGACGGCGTTCACGCCGATCGTCTGAGGGCGCCCGCGCGCGCACCGGCCCCCGCGGCGGCGCGCCGCACTGCACTGTCGCACTCCGCCGACGGCGGCACTCGGGTCCGCGTGCCGCCTCGCGGTTTCCGCCGCTGATTCGTTGACAGTTTCGCGTGCGCTGTGCGAGGGTTCCGACGCTTGCGCGCAGCCTTAAGTTCCCAGCCCGAGGCATCATTCTTGAGCTTGCGACGACCCGACGGTCCGGCGGCGCGTGACCGGTGCTCACGCGTACGCGCGTGCCTCTCGGGCGCGCTGCTCGCCGCGCTCGGCGCCGCCGCGAGCGGCGTGCCGGCCGCGGAGCCGGCCTATGGGCTGCTGTCGCAGGCGGCGCCGGACTTCACGCTGCACGCCGCCGTCGGCGGCAACGTGCGCCTCTCCGAGCATCGCGGCGAGGTGGTGGTGCTCACCTTCTGGAGCAGCGGCTGCGGCTCGTGCCGTACCCAGCTCGCGGCGCTCAACCGCAGCTTCTCGACCTATCGCTCCGCGGGCCTGGAGGTCTACGGGGTGAGCGTCGACGACGAGCCGGCGCGGGCGGTCGAGTACGCCCACCACGCCGCGGTCGGCTTTCCGCTGCTGCTCGATCCGTCCAAGGCCGTGGCGCGCGCCTATCAGGTCGACAATCTGCCGATGACCATACTGGTCGATCGCAGTGGCATCGTCCGCAACGTGCTGCGCGATTACAGCTCGAAGAGCGAGGGTCTGTACCTGCAGGAGTTGCGGGTTCTGCTGAACGAATGATCGGAACCACCATGCCCGATGCATACCCGATTCGCGACCGAGTCCGCGACGCGCAGCCGGCGCGTCGGCGTTCCCTGGCTGTCGCGGCGCTCGGCTGCCTGCTGCTGCTCGCCGCGCAGCTGCCCGGCGCTGCCGCGGCGCCGCCGCAGGCCACGCCCCCGGCCGCCTCTGCACGGCCCGCGGCGCCCGCTCCCGCATCCGCCGCTCCCGCGCCCGCCGCGGCCGCGCCGTCCGCCGCGGTCCCCGGCGCGGTCGCCGAGCCGGCTACGGGCGACACCGACATCGATACCCGCGGCATCGACGAGGAAGTGCAGGGTCTCAAGAAGGACGTCGTCAATCTCAACCGCGACCTGTTCGTTCTCGAGGAGGAGCTGCTCTACCCGGCCAACACCCAGGTGGCGGTGTTCCTCGCGGTGGACGTCGGGGAGTTCTTCGGGCTCGATTCGGTGCAGCTGAAACTCGATCGCAAGGAAGTGGTCAACTATCTCTATACGCCGCGCGAGGTCGACGCGCTTCTCAAGGGCGGCGTGCAGCGCCTCTACCTCGGCAATCTCAAGGTCGGCCCGCACGAGCTGGTGGCCTTCTTCAGCGGCAAGGGCCCGAACGACCGGTCGTACCGGCGCGGCGCCTCGCTCCGCTTCCAGAAGGGCATCGGGGCGAAATACCTCGAGCTCAAGATCGACGACCGGCAAAGGAAACTGCAGCCGGAATTCGAGATCAAGGACTGGGACTAGCCTCACCATGTACCGCCCGCTGGTGCGCGCGCTCTCGACAGCCCTCGCGGCTGCGCTGCTGCTCGGCGCGCGGCCTGCGCTGGCGCGGCACCACGACCCGGAGAAGCTTCCCGAGGTCCACATCCGCGACCTGCACTATGGCGATGCGCTCTTCTACTACTACCAGAGCAAGGATCTCGAGGCGCTCACGCGCCTGCTTGCCTACGAGCACTGGCATCTCATGCCGCACCACGAGCAGGATGCCCGGCTGCTGATGGGCGGGCTGTACCTCTCGCTCGGCATGCACAACGAGGCCGGCCGCATCTTCGAGGCGTTGCTCACCAACGAGGTTCCGACCGGAGTGCGCAATCGCGCCTGGTACTACCTGGCGCAGGTGTGGTACACGCGCGGCTATCTCGACAAGGCAGAGTCGGCACTGCGCCGGATCAACGGGCGCATGTCCCCCCAGCTCGAATCGCAGAAGGACCTGCTGTTCGGCAATGTGCTGATCCACCTCGGCAAGTATGACGAGGCCATACGGCTGCTGTCGGCGTGGCGCGGCACCCCCGGCTGGTCGGCCTACGCACGCTTCAACCTCGGCGTGGCGCTGGTGCGCGCCGGCCGGCTCGCGGATGCCGACGCGCTCCTCACCGCGGTCGGCACCATGCCGGCTTCCACCGAGGAGCTGCTGGCGCTGCGCGATCGCGCCAACCTCGCGCTCGGCTTCGCTTACCTGCAGGCGAATGAGCCGGCCAAGGCGCGACCGGCCCTCGATCGCGTGCGGCTCGACGGCCCGTACTCCAACAAGGCGCTGCTCGGCACCGGCTGGGCGGACGCCGCACTCGGTGACTACCAGGGAGCGCTGGTGCCGTGGATGGAGCTGCGCAGCCGCGACCTGCTCGATGCGGCGGTGCAGGAGTCCTACCTCGCGGTGCCTTACGCCTACAGCCGGCTGAACGCCAACGCCGAGGCGGCCCGCTACTACGAGAACGCGGTGCAGTCGTTCGACGCCGAGAACCGCGAGCTGGACGCCGCGATCGCGCGCGTCGAGCAGGGCGACATGCTGAAGACGGTGCTTGCCAGGGATCAGGGCGACGGCCGCTACGGCTGGTTCTGGCAGCTGAAGAGCCTGCCGGACGAGCCCGAGTCACGCTATCTGTACACGGTGCTCGCCGGGCACGATTTCCAGGAGGGACTGAAGAACTACCGCGACCTCGAGCATCTGAGCGACACGCTCGGTCACTGGAGCGACAGCATGGACGCCTTCCAGGACATGATCGAGACTCGCGAGCATGCTTACGCCGAGCGGCTGCCGAAGGTGGATGCGCTGCTCGGCTCGGGTGCGGTGGCGCGGCTCGAGCAGCGCGACCTCGATCTCGCCGGGCGCCTGAAGGCGATCGAGGCCCGCCACGACGTGGCCGCCCTCGGCACCGATCGCGAGCGCGACCAGTGGGCGCGCGTCGAGCGGCTCGAGGCTGCGGCCGCCGGCCTGCCGGACACCCCGGACAACGCGGCGCTGCGCGAGCAGCTGCGGCTGGTGAAGGGAGTGCTCTACTTCCACCTGAACGACGCCTACAACGCGCGCCTGTGGGAGGAGCACCGCTCGCTCAAGGACCTGAACCTGGCGCTGCACGAGGCGCAGAGCCGTTGGATCCGCGTCGAGCAGGCCCGGCGCGCCATGCCGACCAACACCGGCGACTTCGCCGAGCGCGTCGCCGCGCTCAAGGGCCGGATCGACACCCTGCAGGCGCGGCTCGCCGCCACCGAGCAGAAACAGGCCGGGTTCCTGGCGCGCATTGCCGAGCACGAGCTCGCCGACCAGCAGGCGCGGCTCGCGACCTACCAGGTGCAGGCGCGCTTTGCGCTCGGCACCATGTACGACCGCGCCGCCAACGCCGCCGCGGCCGCGCCCAAGGCGCCCGAGCCCGAGCAGCGCGTGCCCGAGCAGGCGGCGCCGGCTCCGCAGGCGCCGGAGAAGCCGCATTGAAGGCGCCCGCCGCAGCCCGCCTGGCGCTCGCCGCCGCGCTCGGTGCCCTCTCGCTGCCGCTCGCGGCGCAGTCCCCGTCCGGCAGCGCACCGAAGACCATCGGCGACCTCGAATCGCACCGGGTGGAGGTGCACCGCGACACGCTCGCGAGCCCGAGCGTCAGCAAGGCGATGGAGAACTACCGCCGCTTCCTCGAGCTGCAGAACACCGATCCGCGCCTGCGCGCCGAAGCGATGCGCCGGCTCGGCGACCTGAATCTCGACGCCGGCGAGCTGCAGCGCATGGAGCAGGAGGTCACCGCTCAGGATCTGCAGGGGGCGGAGGCGATCCGCCTGTACTCGACGCTGCTCAAGGCCTATCCCGACTACGCGCGCAACGACCAGGTGCTGTACCAGCTGGCGCGCGCCTACGAGATCACCGGGCAGACTGACCCGGCGCTCGGCGCGCTCGATCGCATCGTCGCGCGCTACCCCGACACGCCGCAGCTCGCCGAAGTGCAGTTCCGTCGCGGCGAGCTGCTGTTCTCCGCCCAGCGCTACCCCGAGGCCGAGCGCGCCTACGCCGCGGCGATTGCCCGCGGTCCGGACTCCGGCTTCTACCAGCAGAGCCTCTACAAGCACGGCTGGTCGCTGTTCAAGGAATCGAAGACCGAGGAGAGTCTGCCGTCCTTCGGCAAGGTGCTCGATCACGAGCTCGGCACGGGCGCCGGTGCGCGCGCGGTGCGGCTCGAGAGCCTCAAGCGTGCCGACCGCGAGCTGGTCGAGGACACGCTGCGCGTCATGAGCATCACCTTCTCCTACAACGACGGTGCCAGCTCGCTCGAGCAGTACATGAAGGCGCAGGGCCCGCGGCCCTACGCCTACCTGCTGTACCAGCGGCTCGGGGACCTGTACGTCGACAAGCAGCGCTACCAGGACGCGGCCAACACCTACCGTGCCTACGTGGCGCGCGATCCCAACAGCGACCAGGCTCCGGACCTCGCCATGGCCGCCATCGAGGCCTACGGCAAGGGCGGCTTCAGCAAGCTGGTGCTCGACGGCAAGCACGAATTCGTCGAGCGCTACAACTTCGATTCCCCCTACTGGAAGACCCGCAGCCGCGCCGACAACCCGCGCGTGGTCACGGAGCTGAAGACCAACCTCAAGGACGTCGCCAACTACTTCCACGCCAGCGCCCAGAAATCCGGGCGCACCGACGACTACCTCGAGGCCGCGCGCTGGTACCGCTCGTACCTGAAGTCCTTTCCCGAGGACGCCGACTCCGCCGCCACCAACTACCTGCTCGCCGAGGCGCTGTTCTCGGCCCACGACTACGCCGACGCCGCCAGCGAGTACGAGCACACCGCCTACGGCTATCCGAAGAACGACAAGTCCGCCACCGCCGCCTATGCGGCCCTGGTCTCCTACCAGAAGGGCGAGGAGGGTCTCACGGGCGCCGCCAGGGAGGCCTGGCACAAGCGCGAAACAGACGCCGGGGTGAAGTTCGCCCAGACCTTCCCCGAGCATCCCGACAGTGCCGGCGTGCTGACGCGCGCCGACGAGGAGATCTACGCCGCCGGCGACCGCCCGCGCGCCATCGGCATCGCCGAGTCGCTGCTCGCGCGCCAGCCGCCGATCGACAACGCCAAGCAGCGCATCGCCTGGACGATCATCGCGCAGGCGCATTTCGACCAGGGCGAGTACGCCCAGGCCGAGCCCGCCTTCCAGCATGCGCGCGCGCTCGCCGGCAACGACGACAAGATGCGCAGCGACCTCAGCGAGCGGCTCGCGACGGCGGTCTACAAGCAGGGCGAGGCCAAGCAGAAGGCCGGGGATGCCGCCGGCGCGGTCGAGGATTTCCTGCGCGTGGCGCGCGTCGCCCCGGGCTCCAAGGCGGTCGTCAACGCGCAGTACGACGCCGCCGCGCAGCTCATCCGCCTCAAGGACTGGGGCCGCGCCATCGGCGTGCTCGAGGATTTCCGGCGCCAGTTCCCGACCAGCTCGCTCGCGGCCGACGTGACCCGCAAGCTCGCAGTCGCCTACAGCGAGGCCAACCGCCCGGGTGAGGCGGCCGCGGAGTTCGAGCGCATCGCCGCCAGCCCGGGCGAGCAGCCGGCGGTGCAGCGCGAAGCGCTGATGCAGTCGGCGGACCTGTACGCCAAGGCCAACAACACCCCCAAGGCGGTGGCGATGCTCGAGAAGTTCGTCGCCGCGAATCCGACCCCGGTGGCCGACGCCGAGGAGGCGCGCGAGCGCCTCGCGAACTACGCCGACCGCCAGGGCGACATCGCGCGGCGCGACGCCTGGTACCACAAGATCATCGAGGCCGATGCGCAGGCCGGCACGCAGCGCACCGACCGGACGCACTTCCTGGCGGCCAAGGCGCAGCTCGCCCTCGCGCGCTCACCGCGCGATGCGTTCCGTGCCGTGCGTCTCACGCTGCCGCTGAAGAAGAGCCTCGAGGTCAAGCGGCGCGCGCTGCAGGCGGCGATCGACGGCTACCGCCGCGCGGCCGATTACCAGGTCGCGGAAGTGACCACCGCCGCCACCTACGAGACGGCCGAGCTCTATCGCACGCTGGCGCACGATCTGCTCCATTCCGAGCGGCCGAAGAACCTCAAGGGCGATGCGCTCGAGGAGTACAACTCGCTGCTCGAGGAGCAGGTATTTCCGTTCGAGGAACAGGCCATCAAGGCGCACGAGCTGAATGCCGCGCGCGCCCGCGACGGCGTGTACGACGAGTGGGTACGCAAGAGCTTCGCTGCGCTCGCCGAGCTCGAGCCCGCGCGCTACGACAAAACGGAGCTCACGCAGGATGTGGTCGCGCGCCTCCAATAAGCGGCGCTCTCCGGGCGCCGGTAGCGCGCTGCGGGCCGCCACGCCCGCCTGCGGCGCGCTCGCCCTCGCTCTGCTGTGCGCCTGCCGCTCGGCCCCGGAGCCGAAGCCGCAGCCCGCCGCCGCAGCCCCGCCACCGGCGGGCGTGCCACGGCCTGCCGTGCAGCCCCCTGCGGGGGCGAGCGCGACCGGCCCGGCAGGCGTCGCGGCCGCGCCGCCCGCCGGCGCACCGTCCGCACCGCGTCCCGACGTCACGCCCGCCGCACAGGCCGACTTCGCGCGCGCGGTCGCCGTGATGCGCTCGGGTAACGCCACCGAGGCCGAGCTCGGCCTCAAGCAGTTCTCGCTCCAGTATCCGCAGTTCGCCGCGCCGCTCATCGATCTCGGCATCCTCTACCGCAAGGCGCAGCGGCTGGATGAGTCCGAGCAGGCGCTCAGGAGCGCGGTCGAGCGCGAGGGCTCGAACGCCATCGCCTGGGACGAGCTCGGCGTCACGCAGCGCATGCGCGGGGAGTTCAAGGACGCCGCCGCGAGCTACGAGCAGGCGATCAAGGCCGATCCGCAGTTCGCGCCCCCGTACCGCAACCTCGGCGTGGTGGCGGATCTCTATCTCGCCGATCCCGGCCGCGCGCTGATCGCGTTCACGCGCTACCAGGAGCTCACCGGCGTCGACAAGCCGGTGAGCGGCTGGATCGCGGAGCTGCGCCAGCGGCTGAAGCTTCCGCCGGTGAAGAAGCCGGAGGCCTCGCCGCCTCCCGCGGGTGCGCCGGCTGGCACGCCCGGTTCCGCGCCGCCCGCGACACCCGCCGCGTCTCCGGCCAAGCCCGCGGACCCGCCACACGCGCCGCATCCCGGTGCAGGAGTCTGATCCATGCGTACGCTCTGCACGCTGTTACTGTCCATGGCGCTGGCGCTCGGCACCGCCGCCGCCCGCGCGCCGCCCGATGCGGCACCCGCGCCGGCGGCGAAGCCCGCAAGTCCGCCGCCGCAGGATCTGCAGCCCGCGGTCGATACGACCGCCACCTCGCCATCCGGGCCCGCACCCGCCGCCGCGGCGCCGCCGCCGCGCGCACCGGCTGCCGCACCACGCAGCGGCGTCATCGAGCGCGGCGCGGCGGCGGACGGCGGGGCGGCCGCGGGCGAGCGCCGCGCCGCGGCCGCGACCAAGGCGGGGGCGCGCGCACCCAGGGGCCCGGACCGCGTGCAGCTCGATACGACCGACATCACGGGCAACCGCGAGCTGCCCAAAGTCCTGTATATCGTCCCGTGGCGGCATTCCGACCTCGGCGACCTGGTCGGCAAGCCCCCCAAGAGCCTGCTGGACGAGGTGCTCGAGCCGATCGATCGGGACGTATTCCTGCGCGAGAATCGCTATTACGACGCCCTGAAGCCGGGTGCGGCGGGGCAAAAACCGGGCACGGCTCAGGGTTCGGAAGGGAAGCCCTGAAGCGCACGCGCCGCGGTCTCAGGATGAGAGCTGGGTCGCAGCTTTTTCGCTATATGTCATTCAGTTTCACAGTGTTTGCGTCTTGTGTGAGGGTCGCTTCAGCGGGAGTGTCAGATGGACATCTGGAATCTGATCGTGCGCTTCTTCCAGGGCGGCGGGGACTTCATGTACCCGATCGCCATCGTGCTCGTGTTCGGAGTGGCGATCGCCATCGAACGCTATTTTTATCTCTCTTACGCCGCCGCGCGTAACCGCGGCTTGTGGAACGAGATCGTGCCGCTGCTGTCGCAGGGCAATTTCCGCCAGGTGGCGCAGGTGACCTCGAAGTCGAGCTCGGCCATCGGCCACATCCTCAACTACGGCCTCGCCCGCATCGCCTCCGCTCGCCGGCGCGACGACATCGAGAAGGCCATGGAGGAGAGCCTGATGGAGGTGGTGCCGCGCCTCGAGAAGCGCACCCACTACCTCGCGACCCTCGCCAACCTCGCGACACTGCTCGGGCTGCTCGGCACGGTGATGGGCCTGATCCGCGCCTTCGCCGCGGTCGCGACCGTCAACCCGGCCGAGAAGGCCAACCTGCTCTCGGCGAGCATCTCGGTGGCGATGAACTGCACCGCTTTCGGCCTGATGACGGCGGTGCCGCTGCTGTTCATCCACGCGTGGCTGCAGACCAAGACCACCGAGCTGATCGACAGCCTGGAGATGGCGTCGGTGAAGTTCCTGAACGCCATCACCGAGCGGCAGCAGCAGCCGGCGCCCGCGGCCGCCTGAGACGCGCATGCGTCGTTCGTACCAGACGCGCAAGCTCGAGCGCCACTCGCGCAAGCCCGCCGAGTTGCTGCTCGTCCCCATGATCGACATCTTCACGGTGCTGGTCACGTTCCTGCTCATGACCGCGGTGTTCTCCCGCACCGTGATCCTGCAGCTGAACCTGCCGCCGCCGAACACCACCTTCCGCGAGCCGCCCCCGGGGCTGCAGCTCGAGGTGATGGTGCGCAAGAATCTGCTGCAGGTGGCCGACCGCAACAGCGGGCCGCTCGCGACGCTGCCCAACAGCGCCGGCGGCTACGACTACGAAGGGCTGACCGCGTACCTCAAGCGGGTCAAGGCGAAGTTCCCCGACAAGACCGACGCCAGCATCCTGCTCGAGCCCGATACGCCCTATGACACGCTGGTGCAGGTCATGGACCGGGTGCGCGTGTTCGAGGTGAGTCAGGGCATGAACACCGTGCAGGCCGAGCTGTTCCCGGACATCTCCATCGGCGATGCGCCGGTGCTGTCCGCGGGCGCCGCCGGAGCGAGCCCATGAGCATGTCGAACCGCGCCCGGCGCATGGCGCAGCATCACATCCGGCACCGTGCCGATGCGCAGCTCAACCTCATCCCGCTCATCGACATCCTGTCGGTGATGGTCGCCTTCCTGCTGGTCTACTCGACCGAGGTCGAGGTGATCCAGAACTCCAAGGGCATCGAGATTCCGCAGTCGATCGCGGAGACCGCGCCCAAGCAGTCGGTGGTCGTGATGATCACGACCACCGACCTGTTCGTGCAGGGCGAGTACGTCGCCAAGGTGGCCCAGATCGAGGCGGCGCAGACCCCGCTGATCGCGCCGCTCACCGCCGCCCTCAAGCGGCCGATGCTCGTCGGCCAGCAGCTCTCCGAGCGCGACGTCGCCCAGCGCGAGATCACGATCATGGCGGACAAGACGCTGCCCTACGAGGTACTGAAGCGCGTGATGCAGACCTGCACCGACGCCGATTACGGGCGCATCTCCCTCGCGGTGATCCAGAAAGAAAAGCCGGTCGCGGCCGGTCAGGTCAAGACGGGTTAGTTGCCCATGGTCATCGCGCCCTATTACCGCGAATACGATCTGCCCTGGGAAGGCGACCCGGAGTCGAGTGCGCGCTTCCGCAAGATCCTGCGCGTACTGCTGGTGCTGCTGGTGGTGCTCGGCATTCTCTTCCCGCTGTTGCCGGTCTCCAAGCGCACGGCGGTCGAGGAGGTTCCCGAGCGGCTCGCCCGGGTGATGCTCGAGAACAAACCCAAGCCGCCGCCGCCTCCGCCGCCGCCGAAGCCCGAGGAGAAGCCCAAAGCCGAGACCAAGCTCGCCGTCAAGCCGCCGCCGGTCGATCTGAAGCAGCTCGCGCGGCAGAAGGCCGAGCGGCAGCTCAACAAGGTCAAGGACGAGCTCGCCGACCTGCGCGAGCAGATGAATCTCACGCCGCTCGAGACGAAGAATCTCTCCGGCACGGTCAACGCCGATGCCCACGCCGAGCGTTCGCTGATCACCTCGCGGGTGGGAGCGGGCAGCGGCGGCATCACCGCGGCCAACATGAGCCGCGGTTTCGGCACCGGCGCCGGCTCGCTCAGCGGGCACGACACCACCGCGGTCACGTCCTCGATCGCGCGCTCCAGCCTCAACAACCGCGACCTCACTCATTCCGGCGGCGGCGGCAAGCCGGTGCGCTCTCCGGAGGAGATCGCGCTGGTGTTCGATCGCAACAAGGGACGCATCTACAATCTGTATGCGCGCGCGCTGCGCGACAACGCCGAACTGCAGGGAAAGCTGGTGCTCGAGTTCACCATCGCGCCGAACGGCACTGTGACCATGTGCCGCGTGGTCTCGAGCGAACTGAAGGATCCGGACCTCGAGCGTAAGATCATCGCGCTGGTGCGCCTGTTCCAGTTCCAGCCCGAGGATGTCGACGCGGTGACCGCCACCAAGCCGATCGACTTCTTCCCGAGCTCGGCCTGAGCACTGCACCGCACGGGGACGGCCATGAACCTCAATTCCGAAATCGCGTTCTTCGCGGAGCTGCGTGTCCTGGACAAGGCGCGGTTGCTCAACCTGTTCCTGCACGAGCTGGCGGAAGAGGCTCGCGGCACCTACGGGCCGGGCGCCGACGCGGTACACGACGGCGCGCACCTGCGCTTCGTGAACGAGCTGCTGTACCGCCTGACGCGCGTGATCGAGCAGCTGCTCGCGGAAGAGGCCACGCGCCCGGCGGATGACGTCGTGCTGCGCATGCTGCTCGCGCCGCGCGCGGACAAGGTGGCCGAGCGGCTGGTATTCAACGCCTACGGGCGCGCCATCCAGGGCTTCGAAAGCTACGACACGACCGTGCTGATGGGCTCGTGAGCGGCGTCGCCGCAAGCGGGCGCGGGCTGCTCCTCGCCCTGGCGATCGTCACCACTCCGGCCATCGGTGCCGGCGCGGATGGCGCGCGGGCGGTGCTGCTGCGGCCGGCACGGGTGTGGAGCGCCGGAGAGCCGGTCCACGAGGGCTGGGTGGTGCTCACCGACGGCCGGCGCATCGCGACGGTCGGCGCCGCAGCCAGCGTGCAGGCGCCGGCGGACGCCGAGGTCATCGACCTGCCGGGCGCGACGCTGCTCCCCGGTCTGATGGACATCCACTCGCACCTGTTCCTCCACCCCTACAACGAGACGCCGTGGAACGACCAGGTGCTCAGGGAGCCCGAGCCGTACCGCACGCTGCGCGCGGCAGTGCAGGCGCGCGCCACGCTGCTCGCCGGATTCACCACGTTGCGCGACCTCGGCACCGAGGGCGCAGGCTACGCCGACCTCTCGCTCAAGCGCGCCATCGACGAGGGTCTGGTCGCCGGTCCGCGCCTCTTCGTGGCGACGCGCGCCATCGTGGCGACCGGCAGCTACGGGCCGGCGCCGCGCGCGCTGCGCCCGGACGCGTGCTGCACACCGCAGGGTGCCGAGGAGGCGAGCGGCATTGCGGAAGTGATCCGCGCCGTGCGCGAGCAGGCCGGCCGCGGCGCCGACTGGATCAAGGTGTACGCCGACTATCGCTGGGGACCCGACGGCTCGCAGCAGCCGACCTTCTCGGAAGCGGAGCTGCAGGCGCTGGTCGAGACTGCGCACTCATCGGGCCGGCCGGTGGCGGCGCACGCCGTCACCGCCGAGGGCATGCGGCGCGCGGTGCTCGCCGGCGTCGATACGATCGAGCACGGCTTCGGCGGCACCGCGGAGGTGTTCAAGCTCCTGGCGGCGCACGGTGTCGCCTACCTGCCGACGCTCACCGCCGAGGAGGCGTACGGGGAGTACTTCGAGCACTACGTGCGCGGCACGAGTCCACCGACGCCGGGGATGCGCTCCGCCGCACAGGCTTTCCACGCCGCGCTGCAGGCAGGCGTCACCATCGGCTGCGGCAGCGACGTCGGCGTATTCACCCACGGCACCAATTACCGCGAGCTCGAGTGGATGGTGCGCGCTGGCATGACATCCGTCCAGGCGCTCACCGCCGCGACCGCGACCGACGCGAAGATCCTGCGCCGCGAGGCCGATCTCGGCCGCGTGCGCTCCGGGATGCTCGCCGATCTCGTGGGGGTGAGCGGCGACCCCACCCGCGACATCGGCGCGGTCGAGCACGTGGTGTTCGTCATGAAGGACGGCATGGTCTACCGGCGGCCCTGAGCCCGCGGAATGGTGAGCGCGGCCACCAGCGCGCCCGCGAGCGCGAGTCCGGCGGCGATCGATAGCGCGCTGCGCACCGTGGCGGCGAGCGAATCCGCGACGATGGCATGCGCGAGGCGCCTCTCGGCGTCCGACAGGCTCGCGGGCAGCGGCGGCACGACGAAGCCGCCGCGGGCGGCCTGCACCGCCGACCTCACCGGCGCCGAGGCCGACACCGCCGCCAGATGTCGATCCAGAGAGCGGTCGAAGGTAGCGAGGGCGAGCGTGCCGAGCACCGCGATCAGCAGCAGACTGCCCACCGAGGCGACCGCATTGTTGATACCCGAGGCGACGCCGGTGCGATCTGCAGGCACCGCGTTGATGACCGCGGTGGTCAGCGGTGCCACGGTAACGGCCATGCCGAACCCGAGCAGGGTCATCGATGAGAGCGTGATCCAGTAGGAGTCCGCGGCCGATAAGAACACCAGGCCCGCCGCCGTGAGCGCCGGGCCTGCAATCAGCGGCCCGCGCGCCCCGAAGCGATCGAGCAGTCCGCCTGACCAGCGCGACAGCACGCCCAGCACGATCGTGAACGGCAGATAGGCGGCGCCGGCGGCGGTGGCGGAGTAACCGCGAGCCTGGATGAGCAGGAACGGAAAGAAGAAGAATGCCCCGCCGAGCGCTCCGTAGAGCAGCAGCGTGATCAGGTTGATGCCGCTGAAGGTGCGCGAGCCGAACAGCCCCGTCGGCATCATGGGCGCGCGGCTCGCCCGCTCGGCGAGCACGAAGGCGACGAGCAGCAGCACGCCGGCCGCCAGAGCCGAGGTCACGAGCGCATTCCCCCAGCCCAGGTCCGAGGCGGCGATCAGTCCGTAGACGAGCGCGGCGAGTCCGGCGAAGGCGAGCAGGGCGCCGCGCCAGTCGATGCCGGGCGCGGCGTGCGGATCGCGGCTCTCGGGCACATGGCGCAGCGTGATCCACAGCGTCGGTATCGCCAGCAGCGGGTTGATCAGGAAGATCGCACGCCACGACCCGTGATCCACCAGCGAGCCCCCGAGCAGCGGCGCCGCGCCGGCGGCGATCGCAGAGGCGCCCGACCACACCCCGATGGCGGCGCCGCGCTCCCGCTCATCGAAGGCCGCGCCGATGAGCGCGAGCGCGCATGGCACGAGCAGCGCCGCCCCCGCGCCCTGCAGCACGCGCGCGCCGATCAGCAGCTGCACGCTCGGGGCCAGGCCGCAGCCGAGCGAGGCAGCTGCGAACAGCGCCACCCCGATGACGAATACCCGCCGCCGGCCGAAGCGGTCGGCGGCGGCGCCGCCCAGGAGCAGCAGGGCGGACATGCACAGCGTGTAGGCGTTGATGACCCATTGCATCGCCGCGAGCCGCGCGTGCAGGTCGCTCTCGATCGTCGGCAGGGCTACGTTGACCACCGACTCGTCGACGAACGCCAGCGTCGAGCCGAGCACCGCTCCCGCCAGCACCCACGACCTGGCCGCGCTGCACGCCGGCACCTTCGCCGCGGAGCGGATCGCGGCCTCATCGCACGGCAGCGCCTTCGGGTTGGCCAAGCGAGCCGCCGGAGCTGCCTAGCCGCCGCGGGCCAGCTGCTCGAGCGCCGTGTCGGTCAGGCGGAAGATCCTCCAGTCATCGAGCGGGACCGCCCCGAGGCTGCGGTAGAAGCGTATGGAGGGCTCGTTCCAGTCGAGCACCGCCCAGTCGAGCCTCGCGCAGCCGCGCGCGAGCGCCAGGCGCGCGAGATGGGTGAGCAGCAGCTTGCCCACGCCGTGGCCGCGCGCCTCGGGGCGCACGAACAGATCCTCGAGGTAGATCCCGGGCTTGCCCCTGAAAGTCGAGAAGTTGTGAAAATAGAGCGCGAAGCCGACCGGCACGGCCTCGAGGCAGCCGAGGGCAACTTCCGCAAACGGCCGGGCGCCGAAGAGCGCGGTACGCAGATCCGCCGCGCGCGCCACGACCTCGTGCTCCAGGTGCTCGTAGACCGCCAGCTCGCGGATGAAGGCGAGAATGAGCGGCACGTCGGCCTCGGTGGCGGCGCGGATGGTGACGGGCGTAAGCGGCGCGGGATGACTCATGCAGCGCCCTCAGCCGGTGCTCTGCAGACCCTGGGCGATGCCGCCGACGCTCGCGAGCAGCGCTTCGAACAGGTCGCGGTCGCTGCGCCCGCCGGCCCGCCAGCGCTCGAGCAGATCCGCCTGCATCAGGTTCATGGGATCGACGTAGGGATTGCGCAGCTGGATCGAGCGCTGCAGTGTCGGGTCGGAGTCGAGCAGCGCGCGGCTGTCCTTGATGGTGAGGATCCGCTGGCACGCCGCCAGGTACTCGGCGCGGATCGTCTCGGCGAAGCGCTGCAGCGGCTGCGGAGCGAGTGCCTGGTAGTGCTGCGCGATCTCGAGGTCGGTCTGAGCCAGCATGGTCTCCACGTCGTCGAGCAGGTTGCGCAGGAAGAACCACCGGGCGCTGATCTCGCGCAGGCGCGCGACGCCGAAGCGGTCGAGCACCGCGGCGAGTCCCGCGCCCGCCCCGTACCACCCGGGCAACACGCAGCGGGTCTGCGACCAGGCGAACACCCACGGCACCGGCAGCAGCGCCTCGATGCCGTCGCCCTCGGCGCGGCGGATGGAGCGCGAGCCGATCTGCATGCGCTCGATCACGTCGATCGGCGTGACGGCACGGAAGTACTCGTAGAACTCGCGCTCCTCGTACACCAGACGGCGGTAAGCCGCGCGGCTCTCGGCGGCGAGCAGGGCGGCGCATTCCAGATGCTCCGGCGGGTCGGCGGTGAGCGCGCCGCGCCGGCGCGCCGCGGTGGTGAGTGCGAGCGCATTGAAGGCGCGCTCGAGCGTGCGCATGGCGATCGGTCGCATGCCGTAGCCCTGCTTGACGGTGGCACCCTGCTCGCGTACGCGCAGCACCCCATCGACGGCGCCGGCGGGCGCGGCCCGTACCAGCGCGTCGATGCGCCCGCCGCCGCGCGCGATGCTTCCGCCGCGCGCGTGGAACACCACCGCCTGCTCACCGGCGGCGAGCAGCACCTGGGCGAGCTCGTGCTGCGCCCGGTGAATGATCACCCGCGAGGCGCACGGGCCGGCCTGCTTGTTGCTGTCGGAGTAGCCCACTGCGACGCACTGCCGCCGTCCGCGTGCCTGCAGGTGCCGGCGGTAGAGCGGATCGGACAGCAGCTCCTGCATGGTGGTGCCGCACTCCTCGAGCGCCTGCTCGGATTCAAATTGCGGTGCGATGTCGAGCGCCACCTCGCCGGTGCGCTTGTCGTAGGCCGATGCCCAGCGGGCGAGCAGCAGCGCCGCCAGCAGGTCGTCGGCGCCGGCGGCGCCGCTCACGATGAAGTAGCCGATCGCGTCTGCTCCGTAGCGGTGGCGGCCCTGGACGATCGCCTCGAACACTGCGAGCGAGCGTTTGCCGAGGGCATCCAGCTCGACCGACGGTCCGCGATCCTTCTCCAGCGCCGCGGCGAGCAGCTGGCGCCGCTCGCGGCTCGGGCGGGCGCGCCAGCCGGGATCGCCGAAGCCCGCGGCAATCACCTGGTGCAGCACGCTCGCGTGCACGCGCACGTCGAGCGCCGCCAGGTGAAAGCCGAAGGTGTCGATGCGCCGCAGCAGCCGTTCCACGTAGAACAGCCCGGCGTGCGCGCCCTTGTTGGCCTTGAGGCTGGCGGCGACGAGGGCGACGTCGGCGCGGAACTGCTGCGGATTTTCGTAGCCGGAGGCGCGGCCCTGGTAGGCGCAGCGCAGCCGCTCGCCGATCTGCGCCAGGAATACCCGATAGGGCATGCGATCGTGGCGCGCCGGCACGACGGCGCGTGCCGCCGGCAGCAGCGTCGCGTACTGATCGACGCGCTTCAGCAGCTCGGCGGAGATGCCGACGCGATGCGCGCTCTGTGACAGCCGCTGGGCGATGGTCTGGCACTCGGTGAAGTAGCTGCTCAGCAGCACGAGCTGCTGGCGCGCCAGGCTCTCGCGGATGGTCTTGGCGTGCACGTCGGGATTGCCGTCGGTGTCGCCGCCGGCCCAGGAGCCGAAGTGCAGGATCGGCGGCACCCGCACGGCCGCCGCCGGCTCGCCGTACACGCGCGTGAGCGCCTGGGCGATCTCCTCGTAGAACGCCGGCACTACCCGGTAGAGGATCTCCAGCAGATAGAACAGGATCTGCTCGCGCTCGTCGCCAACCGTCAGCCGCTCGCGCGGCAGCTCTTGGGTCTGCCACGCCGCGGTCATCTCCATGCGGATGCTGCTCCACAGGTTGCGCGTCTCGCTCGGGGTGAGTGTGGGGTCGAGCCGCTCGAGCAGGCGCTGCGCGATGCGCAGCTGTTTGCGCAGCAGCGTGCGGCGGTTCGATTCGGTGGCATGCGGTGCGAACACCGGCTCGATCGCCAGGCTCTGGATCAGCTCGAGTACCTCGGCGAGCGTCCAGCCGTCGCGTTTGAGCGCGGCAAGGGCATCCTCCACGCCGCCGGGCTGGGGCCGGTCGCCGTCTCTGACGAAGTACTCGCGGCGGCGCCGGATACGGTGCACCTTCTCGGCCAGGTTGACCGCCTGGAACCAGGCGGAGAAGGCCCGCACCAGGTCGCGCGCCAGCGCCGGGGCGCGCTCACGCACCGCGCCCGCGAGCTCCGCGCGGGCCGCGTGGTCGCCGGCGCGGCTGCGGATCGCGGCCACGCGGTCGAGCTCCACCAGCCGGAACAGCTCCTCGCCCCCCTGCTCGCGCAGGATTTCCCCGATGAGCGCGCCGAGCGCGTGCACGTCGTCGCGCAGCGGCTCGTGCTTGGGCGGAAAGTGAATGTCGGCGCGATCCACGCTGCCGTCATTGTACCGGGCTCGGCGCGCGGCCGGATCACCCGGCGAGCAGCACCGCCTCGGCGCGCTCGAGCTCCTCGGGCTGGCCGTAGAGGACCACGATGTCCCCGTCGCGCAGCACCGTGTCGGCCGAGGGCTCGCGTCCGAGGATCCCGTGGCGGCGCACGCCGGTGAAGGTCACCTCGACGCCGCGGCTGCGCACCTCGCCGAGGGAGCGGCCGACCGCCCAGGCGCCGGGCGGCACCACCACCGACTTGAGCTCCTCGCGATGCTCGCTCAGCTCATCGATCGGGCGCGCGTCGCCGCGGCGCACGATGTTGCGCAGCACCGTATAGCGGTTGTTGCGGATCTCGCCCAGCGTGCGCACCACGCGCGACACCGGCACGTGCAGCAGCATCAGCACGTGCGACACCAGCATCAGGCTCGCCTCGAAAGTCTCGGGCACGACGTCGGTGGCACCGGCGTCCTGCAGCTCCTTGAGCCGGGCGTCGTCCTGGGTGCGCACCAGCACCGGCACATCGGGGCGCACGCGCCGTACGCTGCGCAGGATGCCGATCGAGGTGGCCGGGTCGGCGAAGCTGATGACCACCGCACTCGCGGCCCCGAGCCCCGCCTTGGTGAGCAGCTCCTCGTCGGACGAGTCGCCGTAGATCACCGGGTCGCCGGCCTGGCGCGCGGCGCGGATGCGCGCCGGATCGAGATCGAGTGCGATGTACTCGAAACCCTGCGATTCGAGCACCCGGGCCACGTTCTGCCCGACGCGTCCGAAGCCGCACAGCACCACGTGCTCGCGCTGGGCGATTTCCCCCGTGGCGGCTTCCTCGCGCTCGCTGGCGGTGGGATCCGGGGCGCGCTCGCGCAGCAGCGCCCGCGCCACGCGCTTGTTGTTGTTGAGGATGAAGGGGCTGAGCAGCATCGACAGCACGATCGCAACCAGCAACGGCTCCCCGAGCCGCTCCTGCACCAGGCGCGCCTCGAGCAGCAGCGTGCACAGCGCCACGCCGAACTCGCCACCGATCGAGATCACGATCCCGGTGCGCAGCGCCTTGAAGCGCGAGCTGGTGAACGGGCGCGTGACCAGTGCGCCGATGAGCGCCTTCAGGACCACCAGCAGCACCAGCAGCAGCGACACCAGCGCCAGCCCGCTCAAGCGGGCGAGCAGGCGCAGATCGAGCAGCATGCCGACCGAGATGAAGAACAGGCCGAGCAGGATGTCGCGGAAGGGGCGGATGACCGACTCGACCTGGTGCCGGTACTCGCTCTCGGCCAGCATCATGCCGGAGAGGAATGCGCCGAGTGCGAACGACAGTCCGGCGAGGTGCGACACCCAGGCCGAGGACAGCACCACCAGCAGCACCGCGAGCGTGAACAGCTCGCGCAGGCGGCTGTGGGCGATCTCGTGAAACAGCGGCCGCAGCAGCCAGCGGCCGGCGGCGAGCACCGCGACGATCGCGAGCACGCCGCCGACCAACGCCACGAGGCTGCCGCTCAGCTTGAAGTGGCTGTCGCCCGCGGCCAGCATGGCGCCGAGCGCGAGGAAAG
>DASQIC010000040.1:0-26768 GCA_035631755.1 Steroidobacteraceae bacterium | reverse complement strand
TGAGAAAGACGCTTTTCTTGCCGAGCATGCGCCCGCAGAGGATACCGAAAATGCAGCGGCCGCCCGCAGGCGGCCGCTGACTCGTGGCTGGACGCCGGCGTCAGTTAACGACGTTCACGCCCTCACGCACGATCTTCGGGGTGATGAAGATCATGAGCTCGTCCTTGTTGTCCTTGTGCGTGGTGTTCTTGAACAGGTGGCCGAGTACCGGGATGTCGCCCAGGTACGGCACCTTGGTGTCGTCCTCGCGCTGCGTGGTCTGCAGGATGCCGCCGAGCACCACCGTCTGGCCGTCGTTCACCAGCACCTGGGTGGCGATCTCGCGCGTGTCGATCGAGGGCACGTTGACGCCGCCCGAGGCCACTACCACCGTGCCGACGCTGTCGTCCTTGACGTCGAGGTCGAGGATGATGCGGTTGTCGGGGGTGATCTGCGGCGTGACCTTGAGCGACAGCACCGCCTTCTTGAACTGGATGGTGGTAGCGCCGCTCGATGCCGACTGCTGGTAGGGGATTTCCACGCCCTGCTCGATGGTCGCCTCCTTCTGGTTGGCGGTGATGACGCGGGGCGAGGAGATGATGTTCGCCTGCGTCTCCGCCTGGGCGGCCGAGAGCTCGAGGTCGACGATGAAGTTGTTGCCGAGAATGCCGAGCGCGAAGGTGCCGGCGGGGCTCGTGACCGGCAGGTTGACGTTGTAGCGGTTGGCCGCGGCCGGGATGCCGTAGGTAGGCAGAGGCACCGGCGTGGTGCCGGCGTTAACCGCGTTGTTGATCGCGTTCTGCCCGTTGATGAAAGTATTGGTCATCGTGTCGCTGCCGGCCGCCGTACCGGTGGTGCTGACCAGGCCGTTCTGGCCATTCTTCTGCCAGTTGGTGAAGCCGAAGCGCGCGCCGAGGTCGCGCTCGAAATCGTTGTTGACGATGACGATGCGCGCCTCGATCAGCACCTGGCGCACCGGGATGTCCAGCGTCGCCACCAGGCGGCGCACGTCGGCCAGGCGGTCGGCGGTGTCCTGCAGCAGCAGCGTGTTGGTGCGCTCATCGACCGCGACCGAGCCGCGGCTCGAGAGCAGCGAGTTGGTCTGCGTCTTGATGAGCGCCGCCATGTCCTGGGCCTTGGCGTAGTTCACCTGCAGATACTCCGAGCGCAGCGGCGCGAGCTCCTGCACGTCCTTCTTGGCGGCGAGTTCCGCCTTCTCGCGCGCCGCGAGCTCCGCCTGCGGCGCGACGATGATGACGTTGTCCTGGCGGCGCTTGTCCAGGCCCTTGGTGCGCAGCACGATGTCGAGGGCCTGGTCCCACGGCACGTTCTGCAGGCGCAGCGTGACGTTGCCGCTCACCGAGTCGCTCACCACGATGTTCTGGCCGCTGGCATCGGCCAGCAGCTGCAGCACCGCGCGCGTCTCGATGTCCTGGAAGTTCAGCGTCAGGCGCTCGCCGATATACACCGGACGGTCCTCCTGCGCGGCGGCGGCCTTGCGGCGCGGCGCCACCTCGACCACGTACTGGTCGTCGGACTGGTAGGCGAGCTGCTCGTAGTCGCCGGAGGCGGTGATGGCGATGCGCGAGCCGTTGCCGACCCGCGTGACGTCGAAACTGTTCACCGGCGTACCGAAGTCGGTGGCGTCGAAGCGGCGCATGAGGTTGGCGGGTACCGAGGCGTCACTGAAGTCGACCACCACCTGGTTGCCGATCTGGTGCAGATTGATGTGCGTGTGCGGGTCGGAGAGCTTGACGATCACCCGTCCGGCGCCATCGGCACCGCGCCGGAAGTCGATGGCGCGCAGCTCGCGCGAGCCACTACCACCGCCGCCGGCGGCCGGAGCAGTCGCGGGCGCGGCCGAAGCCGCGGCGCTGCGGGTTGTGACGCCCAGCATGACGACGATGTTGTTGCCGTCGACGCGCGTGTCGTAGGGCACCAGCTTATCGAGGTTCAACACCAGGCGGGTGCGATCCTTGGCTTCCGCCGCGAGGATGGTGTCGAGCCCGGAGGCGTGCACGTCGATACGTCGCGACGGCAGCGCCAGCGTGGTGTTGGGCAGGTCGAGCGAGATACGCGCCGGGTTGTCGATGGTGAAGGACAGCGGCTGCGGCGCCGGCGCCGACAGGTGCAGCGTCAGCTGCATCTGCTGTCCGGGCAGGGCCTGCACGTCGATGCTCTGCAGCGCGGGTGCGTCCGCAGCGCGCGCGAGCGGGGCGGTGAACACAGCGAGTGTTCCCGCGAGCACGAGCCACGCGGCGGTCCCGCTCAGGCGTTTCATCAGGCTAGAGGCTTGCATTCGTGAGACTCCCTGCTGAACCGTCACTCGTTCAGGGCCAGCGCGGCGGGGCGTTCCATATACCCGCCGAGACTGTCCGGAACGATTTCGACCAGGCTGATTTTCGCCGGTGTTATATCGGTGATCTTGCCTTCCGCCTGCCCCAGATGATTGCCGGTGGTCACGCGGTGTACGAGGCCGTCCTTGGTCTGCACCAGGCCGAACATCTGGCCGCCGAGGCGCAGCGTGCCGACCATCTTCAGGGTGTCGAGCGAGAATTGCTCGAGGAACTCGCGGTTGCGCTTCTGATCGGGGCGCACGCCGTTGTAGCCGGCACCCGAGCCCGGGCTGCTCGGCAGGAACGGCGAGCGCAGCTCCGCGGCCGAGTACACGAAGGTCTCGTAGGGCTTGATCTCCGGCAGCGGCTCGACGCGGCCGCCGGGCTCCTTCTTGGTCTCGTCGATGAAGCGCGCCAGGTCGCTGTCGGCGCTGGTGCAGCCGGCGAGCAGCGCGTAGCCGACGCCGATCAGCAGCAGGCCCAGGGGACGCAGACGGTGTAGGGTCGCTCTGTTGTGCATGGATGCTTTCCGCGCGCCGGGCATGGCTTCACGCCCCCGGCTTCTTCGCGGCCTTCTTCCGGTCCGCCTCGGCCGCGGCGATCTCGTCCTCGTCGAGGTAGCGATAGGTCTTGGCCGTCAGCTCCAGCGACAGCTGGTCGTAGGCGTCCTTGTTGTCGGGTTTGATGTCGATGTCGTGCAGCGTGACGATGCGCGGCAGCGCCGCGATGCCGCTGACGAACTCGCCGAACTGGTGGTAGCTGCCGGTGAGCCGGATCTTGATCGGCAACTCGGCATAGAAGTCCATGCGGTGCTCGCCCTGGGGCTGGAACAGCTTCTCCTCGAGGCCGGCGGCGAGGCCGGTCTGGGAGATGTCCACCAGCAGGCTCGGCACCTCGGTCTTGCCCGGCAGCTGGCGCAAGAGCGCGCCGAAGGAGCGCTCGATGTCCTTGAGCTGCTGCTTGTAGACCTCGAGGTTGACCGCCTTGGCGTGCTTGTTGCGGAACTCGGCGCGCAGCTGCTGCTCCTCGTCCTGGCGGCGCTGCAGCTCGGGGCGTTGCTCGTCCCAGACAAAGAAGTACAGACCGATGAGCGCCACCACCAGGAACGCCGCGCCCACCGCACCGGCGCGCACCGGCAGCGGCCAGCGGCCCGGATCGCGGAAGTCGAGGCCGCGCAGCTCCTCGAGCAGGTTCATCGCGCACCCCCCGCGCTGGCCTTGCGCATCTTGCCCTTGTTGCCGGCGCCACCGGCATCCGCCGGCGCCGCGCTCACCTCATCGGCGGTGAGCGTGAAGCTCGAACCGGGGCCGGAGGTCTTGGTGGTCTGCACCACCTCGAGTTCGGGGTTACGCAGCCACTGCGAGGCGTCGATGTTGCGCATGAAGGAGGAGACGCGCGTGGAGGACTGCGCCACGCCGTCGAACTTGAGCTTCTTCTCGTTCTGCTTGACCGCGGTCAGGTACACGCCCTCGGGCAGGTCACGCACGATCTCGTCGAACACGTGCACGATCTCCGGGCGCGAGCGCTGCAGCTTCTCGATGATGTCCATGCGCGCGATGAACTTCTGCTTCGCGGTCTCGAGGTTGTTGATCTCCTCGATCTGCTTGTCGAGCACCTTGATCTCGCCACGCAACTGGTCGTTGCGGTGGATCTGCGACTCGATCATCGTGCTGTACAGCAGGTACACGGCAAAGGAGGCGGCGAGGCCGGCGACGGCGGCGCCACCGAGCCATACCAACAGCGCCAGCTTGCGCTCTTTGCGCTGGCCTTCACGCCAGGGAAGTAGGTTTATACGCGGCATGTCAGTCAAAACTCCGCAGTGCGAGCCCGCAGGCCGTGAGCAGCGCGGTGGCATCGCGCTGCACCGCCTGCGCCTTGGCGCGCGATGACAGCTTCATCTGGCCGAGCGGATCGCCCTTCTCGGCGGAAATGCCGACGCGGCTCGAGATCACCTCGGCGACGCCGGGGATGTTGGCGCAGCCGCCGCACACCAGGATCTTCTCCGGCTGTTCGCGCCCGGAGCCCGAGGCCAGGTAGAACTGCAGCGAGCGGCTCACCTGCTGCGTCATGTCGTCGATGAAGGGGTCGAGCACTTCCGACTGGTAATTGCCGGGCAGTCCGCCTTCTTTCTTGGCGCGGCCCGCTTCCTCCATCGCCAGCCCGTAGGTGCGCATGATCTCCTCGGTGAGCTGCTGCCCGCCGAAGGCGAAGTCGCGCGTGTACACCACCTTGAGGTTGCGCAGCACGCTGAAGGTGGTGCTGCTCGCGCCGAAATCGACCACCGCGATGGTGCGGTCGATGCCGCCGTCGGGCATCTGGTGCGTCATCAGCTTGCAGGCGTTCTCGAGCGCGAACGCCTCGACGTCGACGATCTTGGCGGTGAGACCCGCGGCCTTGACCGCCGCCTGGCGCTGATCGACGTTCTCGGTGCGCGTCGCAACCAGCAGCACGTCGTTCGACTCCGGATCCTTGTCGTTCGACCCGAGCACCTCGAAGTCGTAGCTCACTTCGTCCATGGGGAAGGGGATGTACTGGTCGGCCTGCATCTCGACCTGCGCCTCGAGATCACTCGTTCGCAGCGAGCGCGGCATCTGGATCACCTTGGTAATCGCCGCATCGCCCGAGATGGCGATCGCCACCTCGCTGCTCTTCGCGCCGGCGCGCTTCACCGCGCGCCGGATCGCCTCGCCGACGGCCTCGGAATCCACGATCGCCTTTTCGTTGATCGCGTTCTGAGGCGTGGGCTCGGCTGCATACGCCTCGACACGGTACTGACCCCCCGCCATGGCGAGCTCGATCAGCTTGACCGAGGAAGTCGTTATGTCAAGTCCCAGGAGCGGGCGGTATTTGCGCTGGAGAAGGAACATTTTATTTCCTTTTCAGGTGATTACGCCTGAAAATGACCGCCCCATATTGCAAGTTCCAATGCTTATATATAGCAGCGCTAAGTTAAATCTAGCGTGAGTGTCCTCACACATCCGCGCGCCGGCCCCCTGCCGACGCGCCGAAACACGATGGACGTCACGCCCTGCCCGGGCGTGACGACGAGTCAACGAATTCGCCTGCGCCTTGTCCAAGAGATCCTCGAGGGGGACGGGAAGCCTACGCGTCGCGGGCTGCTGGACGTTGCGCGGCGGTCGGTCGAAGCGTGAAGTTCCGCAGCGCGTGGCCCGTCACGGCGGAGTGCGTTAACGTTCGAACCGGCAACCCCGCTGTCATAGGCACATACGTCCCGTAGACCGGAGGCTTTGCGTCCCCACCTTTCGGTGAGTTTGCCCTGATTCGGCGGCTACTATGCATAGGGCTCGCAGGGAGCGCAAGGTGAGAGAGTTGGTTTCTGTGAAATGGAATTACTTTCGCGCCGCGATCATCGTCGCCGGCGGTGTGATGTTGGTCACATTTCTCGGCGCGTACGCGCTGGCGTGCAGTTACCTGTATCTGCTGCCGACGCTGCCGAGCACCGAGGCGATGCGTAACGTGGAGCTGCAGGTTCCGTTGCGCGTGTATACGCGCTCCGGCGAGCTCATCGCGCAGATCGGCGAGCAGCGGCGCATCCCGGTGAGCTACGAACAGATCCCCGAGCTCGTCAAGCACGCCTTCGTCGCGGCCGAGGACGAGCGCTTCTTCGAGCACCACGGCATCGACTATCTCGGCGTGCTGCGCGCGGTGCTGATCGATTTCCTCTCCGGCGACAAGACCCAGGGGGCGAGCACCATCACCATGCAGGCCGCCCGCAACATGTTTCTCACGCTCGACAAGACCTACCGCAGGAAGCTGCAGGAGACCTTCGTCACCTACCGCATGGAGCACGAGTTCACCAAGCAGCAGATCTTCGGCCTGTATCTCAACGTGATCTTCTTCGGCCAGCGCGCCTACGGCGTGGCGGCGGCGGCCGAGGCTTTCTTCGGCAAGCCGCTCGACAAGCTCGACGTCGCCGAGGCCGCGACGCTCGCCGGCGTGCCCAAAGCGCCCTCGCGCTACAACCCGATCGTCGATCCCGAGCTCGCCACCGCGCGCCGCTCCTACGTGCTGCGGCGCATGCGCGAGCTCGGCTACATCGACATGGCGACCGCCGAGGCCGCCAACAAGGAGCCGATGAATGCGCGTGCGCACGCGCCGCTCTACGACGTCGAGGCCCCGTACGTCGCCGAGATGGCGCGCCTGGAGCTGCGCCAGCGCTTCGGCGGGAGCGCCGAGACCGCCGGCTACAAGGTGTACACCACCATCGACGGACGGCTGCAGGCGGCCGCCAATCGCGCGGTGCGCGTCGGCCTCATCGAGTATGACCGCCGCCACGGCTGGCGCGGCCCGGCCGGTCGCGTCGAGCTGCCGGCCAACGGCGCTGCGGACTACGACGATCTGGTGGACGAGTACGCTTCGATCGGCAACCTGACGCCGGCGGTCGTGACCGCGGTCGCCGAGCGCAGCGCCCGCGCCTGGGCCAAGGGCATCGGTGCGGTCGCCATCGACTGGGACGGGCTCTCCTGGGCGCGCAAGAGCGAGCGCAACGAGACCGTGGGGCCGCCGCCCAGGGACGCCGGCCAGATCCTCAAGCGCGGCGACGTCGTCTACGTGGTCGCCGACGCCGCCGGCCACGCGCAGCTCGCGCAGGTACCGGAGGCGCAGAGCGCCCTCGTCGCGCTCGATCCCAACGACGGCAGCATCGTCGCGCTGGTCGGCGGCTTCGATTACTTCACCAACAAGTACAACCGCGTCACCCAGGCGAAGCGCCTGCCCGGCTCGGGCTTCAAGCCGTTCCTGTATTCGGCCGCGCTCGAGCAGGGCTTCACGCCCGCGAGCACCTTCCTCGACGCGCCGATCGTGCTCGAAGGCACCGGAGCGGAGGAGGCCTGGCGGCCGGAGAACTCCACTCGCCAGTTCGGCGGACCGACGCGGCTGCGCGAGGCGCTGGTGCACTCGCGCAATCTGGTCTCGATCCGCATCCTCAAGGACATCGGCGTGCAGAACGCGATCGACTACATCAGCCGCTTCGGCTTCGACCCGAAGACCATGCCGCACGATCTGACGCTCGCCCTCGGCACGCTGGAAGCGACTCCGCTCGAAGTGGCCGACGGCTACGCGGTGTTTGCCAACGGCGGCTATCGCGTGGCGCCGTACTTCCTCGATCGCATCGAGGACGCATCCGGCAAGGTCGTGTGGCGCGCCGCGCCGCGCCTGGTCTGCCCGCAGTGCGACTCGAGCGAGTCGCCGGCGCCGGCGGCCGGCCCGGTGCGGGTCTCGGACCGGGTGACGCCCCCCGCCGCGGCGCCCGGCGGGGAGACCCACGGGGAGCCGGCCCCGCTGCCCGCCGACCAGATCGCCCCGCGGGTGATCAGCCCGCAGAACGCCTGGCTCATGGACGACATGATGAGGGACGTCATCAAGCACGGGACCGGACGGCGTGCGCTCGTGCTGGGGCGCGACGACCTCGCCGGCAAGACCGGCACCACCAACGAGGCGAAGGACACCTGGTTCAATGGCTTCACCCGCAATCTGGTCGCCACCGTGTGGGTCGGCTACGACCAGGAGCGCCCGCTCGGCGAGGCCGAGGAGGGAGCGCGCACCGCACTGCCGATCTGGATCAACTTCATGCGCGAGGCGCTCAAAGGCGTGCCGGAGGAGCCGCGACCGATGCCGAACGGGCTGGTGACGCTGCGCATCTCGCCGGAGAGCGGCGAGCTGGTGAGCGACGAGAACCCCGACGGCGTGCCGGAGGTGTTCATGGCGAACCACCTGCCGCAGCTGCAGCCGGGCGCGATGGCGCAGGGACAGACCAACAGCGAGCCGATCTTCTGACGATGCGCGGCAGGCGACATCCGACGCGCGGCGATCACCTGCGGCGCGCGCTGGCCGCCGAGGCCGCGCGCATCATGGCCGAGCACGGAGTCCAGGACTTTGGCGTCGCCAAGCGCAAGGCCGCCGAGCGGCTCGGGCTCGACGACGGTGCGGCACTGCTGCCCAAGAACAGCGAGATCGAGGCGGCGCTGGCCGAGTACCAGCGTCTGTTCGGCGGCGAGTCGCACGCCGAGTCGCTGCATGCGCAGCGCCGTGCGGCATTGGCCGCCATGCATTACTTCCGCGAGTTCTCACCCCGGCTGGTCGGCGCGGTGCTCTCGGGCACCGCCACCGAGCATTCCGAGGTGCAGCTGCACCTGTTCACCGACCAGGCGGAATCCGTCGCGCTCAAGCTTCTCGACGAGGGCATCGCACACGAGGTGACCGAGCGGCGCGTGAAACTCGACGTCGAGCGGGTGCGCGCCTTCCCCGGGGTACGCTTCCGGCTCGCCGATCAGGCGATAGAGGCGACCGTGTTTCCCGCCGACGGCATCCGCCAGGCGCCGGTGAGCCCGGTCGACGGCCGGCCGATGCGCCGCGCGGGCGTCCTCGAGGTGCAGGCGCTGCTCGGCGGCGCGCCCTAGCGGCGCTTGCCGATCTCCAGGTAGTCGCGCCGGGTGGGGCCGGTATAGAGCTGCCGCGGGCGGCCGATGCGCATGCCGGGATCGGCGATCATCTCCTGCCAGTGCGCCACCCAGCCCACGGTGCGCGCGATCGCGAACATCACGGTGAACATCGAGCGCGGGATGCCGATCGCGCTGTAGATGACCCCCGAATAGAAGTCCACGTTCGGGTAGAGCTTCCGCGAGACGAAGTACTCGTCCTTGAGCGCGATCTCCTCGAGCCGCAGCGCCAGCTCGAACAGGGGGCTGTCGGGGCGCCCGAGCCGCGCCAGCACCTTGTGGCACATCTCGCGGATGATCTTGGCGCGCGGGTCGAAGTTCTTGTAGACGCGGTGGCCGAAGCCCATCAGCCGGAAATGGCTCGACTTGTCCTTGGCAATGGCGAGGTACTTGGGGATGTTCTCCACCGTGCCGATCTGCTCGAGCATCGACAGCACCGCCTCGTTGGCGCCGCCGTGCGCGGGACCCCAGAGCGCCGACACACCCGCCGAGATCGCCGCGTAGGGGTTGGCGCCGGTGCTGCCCGCGAGCCGCACGGTCGAGGTGCTGGCGTTCTGCTCGTGATCGGCATGCAGCAGGAACAGCAGGTCGAGCGCCTCGCACGCCACCGCGTCGAGCGGGTAGGGCTCGCACGGCACGGCGAACAGCATGTGCAGCGCGTTTCCCGCATAGTCGAGGTCGTTGCGCGGATACACGAACGGCTGCCCGAGAGAATGCTTATGCGCGGCGGCGGCGATGGTCGGCAGCTTGGCGATGATGCGATGCGAGAAGATCTCGCGGTGCCGCGGGTTATAGATGTCCATGGTGTCGTGGTAGAAGGCCGACATCGAGGCCACTACCGCCGACACCATCGCCATCGGATGGGCGTTGTGGTGGAAGCCGTTGAAGAAGCGCAGCAACGTCTCGTTGATCATCGTGTGATAACGGATGTTGCCGGTGAACTCCTCGAGCTGTTTCGCGGTGGGCAGCTCGCCGAGCAGCAGCAGATAAGCCACCTCCATGAAGGAGCTGCGCTCGGCCAGCTGCTCGATCGGATAGCCGCGGTAGAGCAGCACGCCGGCATCGCCGTCGATGTAGGTGATGCGGCTCTCGGTGGCGGCGGTGCCGGCGAGGCCGGGGTCGTAGCTGAAGACGTCGAGATCCTTGTGCAGGTTCGCGATGTCGAGCGCCGCCGGCCCGATGGTGCCGCTGCGCACCGGCAGTCGCGCCCGGCGCCCGCTCACCGGATCGATCAGGTCGAAGGTTTTCTCGCTCATTGTCGGCAGCGGCTTCCCTGGCCCGCGCGCGGGTCCGCCGCGGATCCGCATGCGCGTGAGCCTCGGGAGCTTTACATGGTCCCGCAGCGACAATCAAGGCGCGCGGCGCGGGCGCCTCACCCGCAGGAAAGGAGGAGAGAGAGAGTTGGCTTACCCGCCGGTAGGGTTCGCGGCGGCGCGCCTACTTGGGCGTGCTGGCGGCGGCGTACTTGCGGCGGAACTTGTCGACGCGGCCCGCGGTGTCGACGATCTTCTGCTTGCCCGTATAGAAAGGATGGCAGTTCGAGCACACCTCGACCTGCAGGTCGTGCCCGAGGGTCGAGCTCGTGCGGAAGGTGTTGCCGCACGTGCAGGTGACGGTGATCTCTTTGTACTCGGGATGTATGGAGGCTTTCATGGCGTGCTCGCGGTCGGCTGCTTGACAGGCTTCGAAGAAATCACAATGGGGCGCGCGCTCGACGATTAAAAGGGCGCGGGAGTTTAGCGGCAGAGCGGGGCTCCCTCAAGCGCGCCGCGCTGGCGGTGTCGTTCCTTATCCACAGAAGCTGTGGACAAGTCTGTGGACGGACGAGTCTCCGGGGCTGCGATTTCCCGGCCAGATTGCATATTTGTTACCTTGATCAAAAAATAACCAGTGATTTTTTCCATGCTTGCTCAAGGTGTTACGAGCTTCTTGTCCAGCGTCTTGGGCAATTTGGCGTGTAATCTACTCATTCTCCGGCGGCGCTCCCGTCCCCTGTGAATAACGGCCGGGCATGCTCCCGTCCGCGCTCTGCGCGGGCCGTTGACAATACGAAAGGAGCGGACAATTCCGGCCTTTCCGGCAGGAACTCGAGCAGCAGCTCGTTGAGGAAACGCAGGCCGAGGGCGCTCGGGCGGTAGCCCCGATCGGTGCGCTCGAGCAGTCCGCGCGCGGTGAGCGAGGCGAGCGGCCGTGCGAGTGCGCCGAGGGTGAGCCCGGTACGCGCGGTGAACGCCTCGGAGGCGAAACCCGCGGTGAGCCGCAGCGCATTCAGCATGAATTCGAACGGCAGCTCGGCGCGCGCCACCACGCGGCGGGTGCCGTCCGCGGGCGCGGCGGCGAGATAGCGGCGCGGCTCGCGCGGCTGCACCGAGCGCACGATCTCGCCACGCGCCGCAAAGGTGAGCTTGCCGTGAGCTCCCGCCCCGATCCCGAGGTAGTCCCCGAAGGTCCAGTAGTTGAGGTTGTGCCGGCACTGCCGCCCGGGTAGCGCCCAGGCGGACACCTCGTAGCGCTCCAAACCGGCGTCGGCGAGCCGCGCACTGCACTCGGCCAGCATGGCCTCAGCCGCGTCCTCGTCGGGAAGCGACGGCGGGTCGGCCGCGAACGGCGTGCCGGGCTCGAGCGTCAGCTGGTAGTGCGAGAGGTGCGCAGGTGCGAGCGCGAGCGCTGCTTCGACGTCGCGCAGCGCGCCGGCAGGCTCCTGGCCGGGCAGCGCGTACATGAGATCGAGGTTGAAATTGGCCAGTCCCGCGGCGTGCAGCTCCGCGGCGGCGCGCCGCGTTTCCTCGGGGGAATGAATCCGCCCGAGCGCCGCGAGCGCGCGTGCATCGAAGCTCTGCGCTCCGAGCGACACGCGCGTCACGCCCGCGGCGCGGTATTCGCGGAACGCGCCGCGCTCGATCGCGCCCGGGTTCGCCTCGAGCGTCACCTCGGCGTCGGCGGCGAGCGCGAGCGAGCGCCGTGCCGCCCCGAGCACCGCCGCGATCGCCCCCGGGGAGAACAGGCTCGGCGTGCCGCCGCCGAAGAAGACGCTCAGCACCTCGCGTCCGGCAACCTCCGGCGCCTGCGCCTCGAGGTCACGCGCGAGGCGCTCGAGGTAGCGTCCCTCGGGCAGCTCCCCGTGCAGCGTGTAGGAATTGAAATCGCAGTACGGGCACTTGCGCACGCACCAGGGGAAGTGCACGTAGAGAGCAAGTGGCGGGGTGCGGAGCGCGGACATGCAGCCTCGGGCAGGTGCGCCCTGGAGTGAACGGGCGCGCCGCAGCTTCACGATAGCAGAACATCGCAGCGTCCGACCCCGGGACGACCGCTACAGCGTCTTGGTGCCGTCCGCGGACTCGGGCTTGCGGGGCTTGGTGACCGCTTCGGGAGGCGTCATGCCGACGCAGCGGGCGTTCACCAGATCACCCCCGCCGGCATACGGCGTGGCGATCAGCAGGGCGCGCCCGATCGCGTCCTTGCAGGAGTCCTCGTCCTTGAAGAAGTAGGAATCCACGTAGGTGATTTCCAGCGTCTGCGGCGAGTAGTAGTAGATGTGAAGCACCGCTCTCTGACCGAGCGTGCGTGGCTGCTTCGGTCCATCCGGCACCGCCGGCTGCAGATCCGCGTAGGCGGAGCCGCTCAGCAGCAGGGAGAGCAGAAAAGTCGCGAGATATCCTTTCATGGGTCACACCCGTGGCAACAAGGTGCGTTCGACGCTATTCCTCGCGCCCCCCGGCAACCATGTCGCGCGTCTCACTCGCCCACAATCGCTCCGCCCGGGCCGCGGAACGCGATCCCGGCACGGTCCCGGAGACCGGCTCCGCGACCTGCTTCACATTCATGGGGCGCGCCGGCGGACCGCCGGGTGAGCTATTCGATGTTCTGCACCTGCTCGCGCATCTGCTCGATGATCACCTTCATGTCGACCGCGCCGCGGGTGGTCTCGAGGTCCTGCGACTTGGAGGAGAGCGTGTTGGCTTCTCGATTGAGCTCCTGCATGAGGAAATCGAGCCGCCGGCCCGCCGGCTCGCCGCCGAGGACGACGCGGCGCACCTCGGCGACGTGCCCGGTGAGGCGCTCGAGCTCCTCGTCCACGTCGAGCCTCTGCAGCAGCAGCACCAGCTCCTGCTCGAGACGCTCGTGATCCACCGCGGTGCCGAGCTCGGCGAGCCGCTCGGTGAGACGCGAGCGTATGCGCGCCTGCACCTCCGGAAGCCGCGCGCGAACCCCCGCCACCAGCGCGGCGAGCGCCTCGCAGCGCTGCCCGAGCACTTCCCCGAGGCGCCGCCCCTCGCGCGCGCGCGCCGCGGCGAGCTCCTCCAGCGTCGCGTCGAACAGCGCGGCGGCCGCGGCGCTCAGTTGCTCGCCGCCTGCGGCCTCCTCGCGCAGTACCCCGGGCCAGCGCAGCACGTCGAGCGCGCTCACGGTGGAGGGCTCGCGCAGCGAGTGCGACACCAGCTTCACCGCGTTCAGCACATGCTCGAGCACCACCGCGTCCACCTCGAACGCGCCCACGGCGCCCGGCGCGCTCCGGTAGCTCATGGTGCAGTCGACCTTGCCGCGGCGGATCTTGAGCGCGAGGCGCGCACGCAGCTCGCCCTCGGCGGCGCGCAGCTCGTCCGGCAGCCGGAAACCCGCCTCGAGGAAGCGGTGGTTCACGCTGCGCAGCTCGCACACCAGCGTGCCCCACGCTCCGCTTGCTTCGCGCCGCGCGAAGCCCGTCATGCTCGCGATCATGCTGACAACGTCCGCCCGGGCGGGCTCTTCCCCGCAGCCGCCCCGCGCCGCGCCGCGGCGGGCGCTGCCGCCGCGCTCAGGCGCCGCAATAGATGATATAAAGCGCCGGCCAGTCTAACAGATGCATGGATTCGCCTTGCGGGTCGAGTACGCGGACATCTCACTCCTCGGCGGGCGCGAGGAGAACCAGGATCGCGTGAGCGCCGCGGTCGCCGAGCATGCCGCCCTGCTCATCGCGGTCGACGGCATGGGCGGGCATGCGCACGGGGCGCGTGCCGCGCACGTGACGCAGCAGGTGATCGTCGAGGCCTTCTGGCATTCGCCGCAGCCGCTGTTCGATCCGCTCGGCTTCCTGCACCTCACCATCGGGCGTGCACACGAGGAGGTCGTGAAGCTCGGCGTGCAGCTGCCGCTCGAGCAGCGGCCGCGCGCCACCTGCGCGGTATGCCTCGTCCAGCAGCATGCCAGCTGGTGGGCGCACGTCGGCGACAGCCGTGTCTACCACGTGCGCGGCGGCGAGCTGCTGGCGCGCAGCCGCGACCACAGCCACGTGGAGCTGCTGCTGCGCGAGGGACTGATCAGCGCCGAGCAGGCGCAGACCCACCCGATGCGCAACTTCGTCGAGTGCTGCCTCGGCGGTGATCCCATCCTGCCGGACATGACGCTGAGCCGGCGCCGACCGCTCGCTGCCAACGACCTGCTGCTGGTGTGTACCGACGGCTTCTGGGGACCGCTCAAGGACGCCGAGCTCGCCGGGGCGCTGAACGGCGGCAGCGCTCTGCGCGAGCAGCTGCTCGAGCTCGGCTCGCGCGCGGTGAAACGCGCCGGCGGCGCGAGCGACAACACCTCGGCGGCGGCGCTGCGCTGGCTCGGGGACTAGCGCGATGGCGAGACCCTCGGGGCGCGCGCCCGATGAGCTGCGGCCGGTGCGCTTCACGCGCGCTCACGGCAAGCACGCCGAGGGCGCGGTGCTCATCGAGTTCGGCGACACCCAGGTGCTGTGCACCGCGAGCGTCGAGGACGGCGTGCCGCAGTTCCTGCGCGGCAAGGGCCAGGGCTGGATCACCGCCGAATACGGCATGCTGCCGCGGGCCACCCATACGCGTACCCCGCGCGAGGCGGCCCGCGGCCGCCAGGGCGGCCGCACCCTCGAGATCCAGCGCCTGATCGGCCGCTCGCTGCGCGCGGTCGCGGATCTGCGCGCCCTCGGCGAGCGCACGGTCACGCTCGACTGCGACGTGCTGCAGGCCGACGGTGGCACCCGCACGGCGGCCATCACCGGCGCCTACCTGGCGCTCGCGGCGGCCTGCGCCCGGCTCGTCGAGCGGCGCCTCATCGCGGCCAGCCCGCTGCACGGCCAGGTGGCGGCCGTCTCGGTCGGCATCGTCGGGGGGGTCGCGATGCTCGACCTCGACTACGCCGAGGACTCGCAGGCGGAAACCGACATGAACGTGGTGATGAACAACGGCGGCGCCTTCGTCGAGATCCAGGGCACCGCCGAGGGCCACGCGTTCCGCCGCCACGAGCTCGATGCGCTGCTGAATCTCGCGGTGCAGGGGATCGGCACGCTGCTCGGGCTGCAGGCGCAGGCGCTGCAGTCGCTGTGACCCGCCTCGTTCTGGCGAGCGGCAACGCCGGCAAGCTGCGCGAGCTCGCCGCGCTGCTCGCACCGCTCGATTTCGAGCTCGTTCCCCAGGGCGCCCTCGGCATCGGCGCGGTGCCGGAGACCGGAGTCACCTTCCTCGACAACGCGCTCCTGAAGGCGCGGCACGCCGCGCGCGCCGCGCAGCTCCCGGCGCTCGCCGACGACTCGGGGCTCGAGGTCGACGCGCTCGGCGGCGGCCCCGGAGTGCGCTCGGCGCGCTACGCGGGCCGCAGCGCCGACGACGCCGCGAATCTCGCGCGCCTGCTGCAAGAGCTCGCCGGCATTCCCGAGCCGCGCCGCAGCGCGCGCTACCAGTGCGTGCTGGTGCTGGTGCGCGCAGCCGACGATACGGCGCCGCTCATCGCCCGCGGCACCTGGGAGGGCTCCATCGCGCTCAGCGCCCGCGGCAGCGGCGGATTCGGCTACGACCCGGTGTTCGTGCCGGCGGGTGGGACACGCACCGCCGCCGAGCTGCCCGCCGGGGAGAAAAACGCCGTCAGTCACCGCGGCCAGGCGTTGCGCGCGCTCGTCGCGGCGCTCGCGCCGGGCGGCGTATATTCGCGCGCTGTATGAACCGCGGCCGGCTCATCGTCCTCTCCGCCCCCTCGGGCGCCGGCAAGACCACGCTCGTCAAGTCGCTGCTCGCGAGCGAGCCGCGACTGCGTTTGTCGATCTCGCACACCACCCGCACGCGCCGCCCGACCGAGGTCGAGGGACGCGAATACCGCTTCGTGTCGCCGGCGCAGTTCGAGGAGCTGGCGGCGCGCGGTGAGTTCCTCGAGCACGCACGGGTGTTCGACAACCTCTACGGCACCTCGCGCGGCTTCGTCGAGGGCGAGCTCGCGCAGGGCCACGACGTGCTGCTCGAGATCGACTGGCAGGGCGCCCGGCAGGTGCGGCGTGCCATGCCGCAGTGCGTGAGCATCTTCATCCTGCCCCCTTCCCGGGCGGCGCTCGCCGAGCGCCTCGCGCGGCGCGCCACCGATACCCCCGAGGTGATCCGGCGGCGCCTCAGGGACGCGGCCGGCGACATGTCCCACTGCCGCGAGTTCGACTACACGGTAGTGAACGACGACTTCGACCGGGCGGTGGCCGACCTGAAGCGCATCATCGCCGGTCAAGGTGACGAGCTGCGCAGCGACCGCCCCGCGCTCGCTCCGCTCCTCGGGGCACTGCTCACCGAGAGCTGAGGGTCGCCCCGCGCGCGGCCCTGCCGCGCCGCCCCGCAACCCCGGCCGACAGACTTTTTGCCTGTTTTCGCTTATATTTGCCAATCCTGCGCGCCCGCCGCGGCGCACGTTCAACGCCCGAGCGACCATGGCCCGAATCACCGTAGAAGACTGCCTGCACAACGTCGACAACCTGTTCCAGCTGGTGCTGCTTGCCGCCCAGCGCGCCCGCCGGCTCGCCAACGGCGCTGAGCCCACCGTGGCGCTCGAGAACGACAAGCCGACGGTGGTCGCGCTGCGCGAGATCGCCGCCGGCAACATCACCGCGGAAATGCTGCAGGAGCCGGAGCCGGCGCCCGAGGTCCCGGTACCGGACGCCGACAACCAGTCGAGCTTCCGCGCGCCGCAGTTCGGCCTCGGAGACTGAAGGCCGGACCTGAAGACCCCATGGACTATGCGTCCTCGCTCCTGGGACTGCTTCCCGGCGGCAGGCGCACCCCGGGGCTGAAGGACCTGCTGGCCACCGCCGGCGGCTATCTCGCGCCCGAGCAGGTGGCGCGCATCCGCGCCGCGGCCGAGTTCGGCGCCTCGGCCCACCAGGGGCAGAAGCGCCTCTCGGGCGAGCCGTTCATCGCCCACCCGGTCGCCGCCGCCTCGATCCTCGCCGACCTGCACCTCGATGCCGACACCATCGTGGCGGCGATCCTGCATGACGTGATCGAGGACACCCCGACGCCGAAGGACCAGCTGGCGGCGACCTTCGGCGCCGACGTCGCGGAGCTGGTCGACGGAGTTACCAAGCTCGACCAGATCAAGTTCAAGAGCCGCGAGGAGGCGCAGGCCGAGAGCTTCCGCAAGATGCTGCTCGCCATGGTGCGCGACCTGCGCGTGATCCTGGTGAAGCTCGCCGACCGCACCCACAACATGCGCACCATCGAGGCGATGGCGCCGGCGCGGCGCCGCGCGATCGCGCGCGAGACGCTCGAGATCTACGCGCCGATCGCCGAGCGGCTCGGCCTCTACAACATGAAGCTCGAGCTCGAGGACCTCGGCTTCAAGGCGCTCTACCCGCGCCGCTACCAGGTGCTCGAGCGCGCGCTGCGCCGCACCCGCGGCAACCAGAAGGAATTCCTGAAGAAGATCGAGCAGCAGCTGAAGGCGGCGCTCCTGAAGGGCGACATCCCGGCGCAGGTGGAGGCGCGCGAGAAGCACCTCTACAGCATCTACAAGAAGATGCAGCGCAAGCGCTCGCTGCTCAACGAGATAGTGGACGTCTACGGCATCCGCATCATCGTCGACAAGCCCGATACCTGCTATCGCGCGCTCGGCCCGGTGCACTCGGTGTTCAAGCCCATGCCCGGGCGTTTCAAGGACTACATCGCCATCCCGCGGGTGAACGGCTACCAGTCGCTGCACACGACGCTGTTCGGTCCCAACGGCGTGCCGATCGAGGTGCAGCTGCGCACCGCCGACATGCACCGGGTGGCGGAGTCCGGCATCGCGGCGCACTGGAAGTACAAGGCCGGCGACAGCTCGGACGCCATTCAGCAGGAGCGCACGCGCGAGTGGCTGTCGAGCCTGGTGTCGCTGCAGGAGGCCGGCACGTCGGAGGAATTCCTCGAGAGCGTCAAGGTCGACCTGTTTCCCGACAAGGTGTACGTGTTCACCCCCAAGGGGCAGATCCTGCGTCTGCCGTCCGGCGCCACCGTGGTCGACTTCGCCTACGCCGTGCACACCGACGTCGGCAACCGCTGCGTCGCCGCCAAGGTCGATCGGCGCATGACGCCGCTGCGCACCGTGCTGCGCAACGGCCAGACGGTCGAGATCATCACCGCCAAGGGCGCGCGCCCCAACCCCTCGTGGGTGAACTTCGTGGTCACCGCCAAGGCCCGCAGCGCCATCCGCCACTATCTCAAGGGGCTGCGCCGCGGCGAGGCGATCGCGCTCGGCTCGAAGCTGCTCGAGCAGGCGCTGCGCGAGTTCGGGCTGTCGCTGGACGAGGTGAACCCCGAGATCCGCCAGTCGGCGCTCGGGGAGCTGGGACTGAAGGACCTCGACGAGCTCTACGAGAAGATCGGGCTCGGCGAGCGCCTGGCGCCGCTCATGGCGCGGCGGCTGCTGCCCGGCGCCCCGGCGGCCGACGGCAAGGCGACGCCGGCGCCGCTCGCGATCGCCGGCACCGAGGGCCTGCTGGTGAGCTACGCGCGCTGCTGCTTCCCCGTTCCCTACGACCCGATCTTCGCATTCCTCTCGACCGGGCGCGGGGTGGTGATCCACCGCGAGAATTGCGTCAACGTCGAGGACTACCGCAAGCACCCGGAAAACTGGCTGCCGGTGAGCTGGCAGGCGGCCCCCGACCGGCTGTTCTCCTCCGAGATCCGCGTGCACGTGGTGAACCGCACCGGGGTGCTGGCCGCGGTCGCGGCGGCGATCGCCAGCACCGAGACCAACATCGACCACGTCTCGATCGACGAGCAGGACAGCGACGCGGCGGTGATAACCTTCGAGCTGCGCGTACGCGACCGCCGCCAGCTCGCGCGCCTGGTGCGGGTGATCCGCCGCATGCCGGACGTGACGCGGGTGACGCGCTCGCTCGCCGCCCACGCGCGTGGCGGCGAGCTGCGCGGGAGCGAGACCGAGGGCGAGGGCGAGGGAGACAGCAGCGAGTGAGCGGGCAGGACCGAAGGCAGGAGGACGGAGGATGAGCCGACAGACCATTCAAACCGACCGTGCGCCGCAGGCGATCGGCACCTATTCGCAGGCGGTGCGCGCCGGCGACACCGTATACCTCTCCGGCCAGGTGCCGCTCGACCCGGCCACCGGGCAGCTCGTGAGCGGCGACGTGGATGCCCAGATCCGCCGGGTGTTCGACAACCTCAAGGCGGTCGCCGAAGCCGCCGGCGGCTCGCTCGCGGATGCGGTGAAGCTCACCATCTTTCTCACCGATCTCGGCCACTTCGCCCGCATCAACGAGATCATGGCGACCTACTTCGCCAAGCCTTACCCCGCGCGCTCCACCGTCGGCGTGGCGCAGCTGCCGCGCGGCGCGCAGGTCGAGATCGAGTGCGTGCTGCAGCTTCGCTGAAGCCAGCGCGCGCGGCCCGCCCCGGCGCCGCGGCCGGCGCCGCCGATGCCGGGCAGCGTCCGGTCACGACGCTGCACGGGGTGGGGAACGAGCTCGCCGCGCGCCTGGCACGGCTCGGCGTGACGCGCATCGCCGACCTGCTGTTCCTGCTGCCGCTGCGCTACGAGGACCGCACGCGCCTCACCGCGCTCGGTGCGCTCGCGCCGGGGGCACGCGCGGCGGTGGAGGGCGAGGTGCAGCTCACCGAGATCGCCTACCGCCGACGCCGCCAGCTCCTCACCCGCATCTCCGACGGCTCGGGCTTCCTCACGCTGCGTTTCTTCTACTTCTCCGCGAGCCAGCAGCACGGGCTCGCGCGCGGCACGCGCCTGCGCTGCTTCGGCGAGGTGCGCCGCGGCCCGCTCGGGCTCGAGATGGTGCACCCCGAGTACCGCCGCCTCACGGCTCCGGCCGCACCGCTCGAGGAGACCCTTACGCCGATCTATCCGCTCACCGAGGGTGTGCCCCAGGGACGGCTGCGCGCGCTCATTGCTGCGGCGCTCGCCGAGCTCGCGCGTGCCGGAGTGCCGGACCTGCTGCCGCCGGACGTGGCGCTCCCGCCCGGCCTGCCGACGCTCGCGGAAGCCCTCGCCTACCTGCACCGGCCGCCGCGCGGCGCCGAGCTCAGCGAGCTCGCCGCAGGGCGCCACCCGGCGCAGCAGCGTCTCGCCTTCGAGGAGCTGCTCGCGCACCACCTCGCGCTCAAAGTGCGCAAACGTGCCCTGAAGACCGACCGCGGCTTCGAGCTCCCCGACCCGGGGCAGCTCGCGCGCCGCTTCGTCGCCGCGCTGCCCTTTGCGCTCACCTCCGCCCAGGCGCGCGCGCTCGCGGAGGTCGACGCCGATCTCGCCACCGGCGTGCCGATGGTGCGGCTGCTGCAGGGCGATGTCGGCTGCGGCAAGACCGTGATCGCCGCGGCCGCCGCCGCGCGCACCGCGGGCTCCGGCGCGCAGGCGGCGCTCATGGCGCCCACCGAGCTCCTCGCCGAGCAGCACTGGCGAAGCTTCAGCAATTGGTTCCAACCGCTCGGAGTGCCGGTGGCGCTGCTCTCGGGCGGGCAGAGCGAACGCGCGCGCCGCAGCGCGCTCGCGGCGATCGCCGCGGGGAACGTGCCGCTCGTAGTCGGCACCCATGCGCTCTTCCAGCAGGGCATCGAGTTCGCGCGCCTCGCGCTCGTCATCGTCGACGAGCAGCACCGCTTCGGCGTGCAGCAGCGCCTCGAGCTCGCCGAGAAGGGACGCGCCGGCGGGGGGCTGCCCCATCAGCTGATCATGACCGCGACGCCGATCCCGCGCACGCTCGCCATGACCGCCTTCGCGGACCTCGACGTCTCGGTGATCGACGAGCTGCCCCCGGGGCGCACGCCGGTGCGCACCGTAGTGCTGCCCGAGGAGCGCCGCTCCGAGGTCGTGGCGCGCATCGTCGCGGCCTGCCGCGCGGACAGGCAGGTGTACTGGGTGTGCCCGCTGATCGAGGAGTCGGACGAGCTGCGGGCCCAGGCTGCGGAGGACACCGCGACCGCGCTCGCGGCGGCGCTGCCCGGGGTGAGGATCGGCCTGGTGCACGGGCGCATGCCCGCGGCGGCCAAGGACCAGGCGATGCTCGCCTTCAAGGCGGGCCGCATACAGCTGCTGGTCGCGACCACGGTGATCGAGGTGGGCGTCGACGTCCCCAATGCGACGCTCATGGTGATCGAGAACGCCGAGCGGCTCGGGCTCGCGCAGCTGCACCAGCTGCGCGGCCGGGTCGGGCGCGGCGGCGGGGAGAGCAGCTGCGTGCTGCTGTACCGCGCGCCGCTCTCGGCGCCGGCGCGCGCGCGGCTCAAGGTGATCCGCGCCAGCAACGACGGCTTCGAGATCGCGCGGCGCGATCTCGAGCTGCGCGGACCGGGTGAGCTCCTCGGCACGCGCCAAACCGGGCTCGCGCAGCTGAAAGTGGCGGACCTGATGCGCGATGCCCACCTGCTGCCGCGGGTGCAGGCGGCCGCTGAGCTGCTGCTGCGCTCGCACCCCGAGCACATCGCCCCGCTCACCGGCCGCTGGATCGGAGCGGGCGAGCGCTACGGCCGCGTCGGCTGAAGCGCGGCCGCGGCGCGGAGCGCAGCAGGCCGCGCGGCCTGTGCTACCGTTTCGCTCGTGGCCGCCGCACCGCAACCCCTATCGACCCCGGCCCTGCCCGAGGCGCCGCTCTCGTACCGCCTCGGAAGGCGGCTCAGCGGCTACGGGCGTCTCATGCGGCTCGACCGCCCGGTCGGCACCTGGCTGCTGCTGTGGCCGGCGCTGTGGGCGCTGTGGATCGCGGGAGCCGGCCAGCCCCGCCCCAAGGTGCTGATCGTGTTCGTGGCGGGCGTAGTGGTGATGCGCGCCGCCGGCTGCGTGATCAACGACTTCGCCGACCGCGACATCGACCCGTACGTGCGCCGCACCCGCGACCGGCCGCTCGCCGCGCGGCACGTCTCGCCGGTCGAGGCGCTGGTGCTGTTCGTCGTGCTGATCGCGATCGCGCTGTGGCTGGTGACCCGTCTCGACAGGTTCACCGTCGAGCTCGCCTGCGTCGGCGCGCTGCTCACGGTCTCCTATCCGTTCGTCAAGCGGGTGTTTCCGTTACCGCAGCTCTACCTCGGCATCTCCTTCGGCGGCTGGAGCGTGCTCATGGCGTACGCAGCCCAGGCCGGATCGCTGCCGCGGGTCGCGTGGGTGCTGTACATCGCCGCGGTGATCTGGGCGGCGATCTACGACACGATCTACGCCATGATCGATCGCGAAGACGACATCCGCATCGGCGTCAAGTCGAGCGCCATCCTGTTCGCCGACATGGACCGCCTGCTGATCGGCGCCATGCAGGCGATGATGCTCTACGCGCTCTACCTGGTGGGCATCGACATGCACTTCGGCCGCTGGTACTACGGGGGCATCGCCGGCGCCCTGGCGCTGTTCGCCTGGCAGCAGTGGCTCATCCGCCGCCGCCACCCGGCGGGGTGCCTGCGCGCCTTCCTCAACAATCAGTACGTCGGCCTGGTGCTGTTCGTCGGCATCCTGCTGCAGTACGTGTACGCGCGCTGAAGCGGCCGGAGCTGCGCACATGGGGGGAAGCTGGAAGAACCGGGCGTTCAGTGCGCGCCTCGGCTTCGCGCTGCGGGGGCTCGCGCAGTCGCTGCGCAGCGAGCAGAGCCTGCGGCTGCAGGCACTCGCCCTTGCCGCGACGCTGCTCGCGCTCTCGATCCTGCATCCCGGGGCGCTGTGGTGGGCGCTGGTGCTGCTCGCGAGCGCCGCGGTGATCGCCGCCGAGCTCCTCAACACCGCCATCGAGCGTCTCGCCGACGAGCTGCACCCGCACGACGGCCCCGGAATCGGCATCGTCAAGGACTGCGCCGCCGCGGCGGTGCTGGTCGCCGTGCTCGGCGCGCTCGCGGTCGCGACCGCGCTCCTCCTGCACCTGCTGCACCGCTGAATTGTCGACTTGGCACAGGCCGGCGCGTTGACACGAAGGCGCGCCGTCGGGCATCGTCGCCGCCATGAGCGACGCTCACCGGGACGCCATCCGCCACGACTGGACGCTCGAGGAAGTCGCAGCGCTGTTCGCGCTGCCGTTCATGGATCTGCTCTACCGCGCCCAGCGCGTGCACCGCGCGCACCACGCGCCCAACACCGTGCAGCTCTCGACGCTGCTCTCGATCAAGACCGGCGCCTGCCCCGAGGACTGCGCCTACTGCCCGCAGAGCGTGCACTACGACACCGGGCTCGAGCGCGAGGCGCTCATGGGGGTGGCGGCGGTGCGCGAGTGCGCCGAGCGCGCCCGGCGCGCCGGGGCGACGCGCTTCTGCATGGGCGCCGGCTGGCGCTCGCCGCGCGCGCGCGATCTCGAGGCGGTGGCGGAGATGATCCGCGCGGTGCGGGCCCTCGGGCTCGAGACCTGCGCGACGCTCGGCATGCTCACCCCGGCGCAGGCCGCCGCGCTCAAGTCGGCCGGGCTCGACTATTACAACCACAACCTCGACACCTCGCCCGAGTTCTACGGCGAGATCATCACCACCCGCACCTATCAGGACCGGCTCGACACGCTCGCGGCGGTCCGCGCCGCCGGGCTCAAGGTGTGCTGCGGGGGGATCGTCGGCATGGGCGAATCGACCACCGACCGCGCCGCACTGCTGCGCACGCTCGCCAATCTGCCGGAGCATCCCGGGAGCGTACCCATCAACCGCCTGGTGCGGGTGCCGGGCACGCCGCTCGCCGATGCACCCGAGATCGACCCCTTCGACTTCGTACGCACCTGTGCCGTGGCGCGCGTGCTGATGCCGCGCGCTCACGTACGGCTCTCGGCCGGGCGCGATACCATGTCAGACGAGCTGCAGGCGCTGTGTCTGCTCGCCGGGGCCAACTCGATCTTCTACGGCGAGCGGCTCCTCACCACCGGTAACCCCGAGGTCGAGCGCGACCGCCAGCTCCTCGCCCGGCTCAAGGTGACGGCGGAGGAGGCCGCTGCGCCTGCGCCCGCGCCGGGCGCCGCAGCCGCCGGCGACCATGAAGCGCAGCGCGCGCGCGCTTGAGGAGGCGCTCGGCGAGCTCGACTCGGGCCTGCTGCGGCGCCGGCGTACCACGGTGGAGGGCTTCGCGCAGCCCGGCAACCGGCTCCTCGCCCGCGCGGGCGGACGCACGCTCATCGACTTCAGCAGCAACGACTACCTGGGGCTCGCACGCCACCCGGCGCTCGCCGCCGCCATGGGCGGGTGTGCCGCCGACGCCGGCGCGGGCAGCGCCGCCTCGCACCTCGTCACCGGCCACGGCGCCGAGCACGAGCGGCTCGAGGAGGAGCTCGCCGCGTTCACCCGGCGCGAGCGCGCCCTGCTCTTTTCCACCGGCTACATGGCGAACCTCGCGGTCCTCGGCGCCCTGGCCGGGCGCGGCGAGCGGGTGCTGCTCGACCGCCTGAGTCACGCCTCGCTCATCGACGGCGCGCGGCTCTCGGGGGCGGCGCTGCGCCGTTACGCGCACGCCGACGCGGCGGCAGCCGAGCGGCTGCTCGCCGAGGATTGCGGCGGCGTGCTCCTCGCCACCGACGGGGTGTTCAGCATGGACGGCGACCGCGCCCCGCTCGCCGCGCTGGCGCGCGTCGCACGCGCGGCGCAGGCGTGGCTGGTGGTCGACGATGCCCACGGACTCGGGGTCGTGGGCGCCGGCGGACGCGGCACACTCGAGGAGTGCGGCCTGACCAGCGCGGAGGTGCCGGTGCTGGTGGGCACGCTCGGCAAGGCGTTCGGCTCTTTCGGCGCCTTCGTCGCAGGGGATGCCGCACTCATCGAGTTCCTGATGCAGAAGGCGCGCTCCTATATCTACACCACGGCGCTCCCGCAGCCGGTGGCGGCGGCGAGCCGTGCGGCGCTCGCACTCGCGCAGGCCGAGCCCTGGCGGCGCACGCGCCTCGCCGCCCTCATCGCGCACTTCCGCAGCCGCGCGGCCGTGGCGCGCCTGCCGCTGGCCGAGTCGACGACGCCCATCCAGCCGCTCGTGCTCGGCGGCGAGGCCGCGGTGCTCGCCGCCCAGCGGATGCTCGCCGAGGCGGGACTGTGGGTGGCCGCCATCCGGCCGCCGACCGTGCCCAGGGGGAGCGCGCGGCTGCGCATCAGCCTCTCGGCCGGCCACTCCGAGCAGCAGATCGACCGGCTCGTCGAGGCGCTCGAGCGCTGCTGCGCCCGCGCCCGCCAGGGGAGTCCGGCATGAGCGCGCTGCACGCCGAGGTCACCGGCCGCGGGCGGCGCGATCTCGTGCTGCTGCACGGCTGGGGACTCAACCTGCGGGTGTGGGACGGGCTCGCCGCGGCGCTGGCGCGCGGATTTCGGGTGATCGCCATCGACCTGCCGGGCCACGGGCGCAGCGACTGGGACGGCGCGATGCGCACCCCGGCGGCGCAGGCCTGGCGGGTGCACGAGACGCTCGCCCCGCTCACCACCCGCTACAGCCTCCTCGGCTGGTCGCTCGGCGGCCAGTTCGCGCTCGATCTCGCCGCCGCGCTCCCCGCGGGCATCGAGCGCGTGGTGCTGGTCGCCGCTACACCCCGCTTCCTCGCCGCGCCCGGCTGGCGGCACGGCATGCCGCCGGTCGGCCTTGCGCGGCTCGCCGAGCGGCTGCGGACCGATCCGGCGGGGGCGGTCGGAGAATTCCTGCGCCTCGCGGTGCGCGGCTGCGCGCCGCGCACCGCCGAGCGGGTGCTCGCCACGCTCCAGCGCGCGCTCGGCATACAGGGCGCCGCGCAGCCCGAGGCGCTCGCCTGGGGACTCGAGCGCCTCGCCGAGGGGGACCTGCGGCCGACGCTGCCGCAGGTGCGCGTACCCGCGCTCGTGATCGCGGGTGAAGGCGACCGCGTAACCCGCCCGGGGGCCTCGCGGGCGCTCGCCGCGGCGCTGCCACGCGGCCGCTTCCGCCAGCTCGCGCACGCCGGCCACGCGCCGTTCCTCTCGCGCCCGGGTGAGTTCGCGAGCCTGCTGCGCGGATTCCTGCGTGGCTGAAGGCGACGCGCTCAGGCTCGATCGCGCGGCGCTGCGCACCGCATTCGAGCGCGCGAGCGCCGGCTACGACCAGGCGGCGCGGCTGCAGGAGCGTGTGGCCGCCGAGCTCCTCGAGCGGCTCGAGAGCTTCGCCTTCAGGCCGCAGGTGGTGCTCGACCTCGGTGCCGGCACCGGGCGCGTGACGCGCGAGCTCAAGCGCCGCTACCGCCGTGCGCTCGTGATCGCGCTCGATCTCGCGCCCGGGATGCTGCGCGAGGCACGCCGCCACCAGCGGCTGTGGCGGCGCTTCGAGCGGGTGTGCGCGGATGCGCTGCGCCTGCCGCTCGCCGACGGGAGCGTCGATCTGGTCTTCTCGAGCCTGATGCTGCAGTGGTGCGAGCCGCTCGAGCAGGCCTTCGCCGAGGTGCGCCGCGTGCTCGCGCCGAGCGGCTTCTTCGCCTTCAGCACGCTCGGGCCGGATACGCTGAAGGAGCTGCGCGCCGCCTGGGCCGAGGCCGACGGCGCGAGCCACGTGAACCGCTTCACCGACGTGCACGAGGTGGGCGATGCACTCGCGCGCAGCGCTCTCGCGGAACCCGTGCTCGACGTCGACCGCATCGAGCTCGGCTACCCGGACGCGCTCGCGCTGATGCGCGACCTCAAGGGCGTAGGGGCGCACAACGTCACTGCCGGTCGGCCCCGTACGCTCACCGGGCGCGCGCGCCTCGCGCGCATGCAGCGCGCCTACGAGGCGCTGCGCCGCGGGGATCGGCTGCCCGCGACCTACGAGGTGATCTACGGCGCGAGCTGGGGCGCGGCCGGCCGGCCGGCCGTGGCGCTGCGGGACGGCGAGGCGC
>DASQIC010000039.1:0-69955 GCA_035631755.1 Steroidobacteraceae bacterium | reverse complement strand
GCCGCTCACCTGGAAGAACTCCGGCTCGTTGAATTCCCAGGCTTCGGTGGTGTGGGCGACGAACAGCGTCTCGAGCGAGCGGTACTCGCGCCGCAGGCCCTGCACCACCCAGAAGAAGAAGGTCTTGGCGAGCTTGCGGTCGCGGTCGGACATGCTGCCGGAGACGTCCAGCATGAAGAACACCACGGCGTGCACCGCCGGCTCGCGCCGCCGCGCCAGCTGCCGGAAGCGCAGGTCCTCGTCAGTGAAAGTCGGGGTGGCGCCGGGAGCGCCGCGGCGCTTCACCAGCTCCTTGAAGGAGCGGCGCCGGTCGAGCCGTGAGCGGGCGCCGCGCCGGTCCCAGCCCTCGCGCGTCCAGTCGGTTTCCTCGGACGGACCGACGCGTGCCTTGAGGTTCGGCAGCTGCATCTCCTCCCACAGCCAGTCGACGATGTCGTCGACCTTGAACTCGAGCAGCAGCTGCACCTCGCCTTCCTCGCGCCCGCCGGGACCCTTGCCGCCCGGCCCCTGCTCGCGCGCGGGATCGGAGAACACGTCGCCGGGCTTGGCCTTGCCCTGGCCGGCACCCTGGGCCTCCTCGGCGCGCCGCAGCCGGAAGTGATAGTGCTCGAGCAGCCGAACCGGAACGCGCACCGTGCGGGCGCCGTCGTTGATCACCTCGCCGCCGGCGATGATCTCCGGCAGGTGGGCGCGGACCGCTTCGCGCACTTTTTCGTCATGGCGCAGCCAGTCGCGGGCGCCGCGCGAGAACAGCTCGTACCACTTTGCGGCGCTGAGCGGGGGGCCGCTCTTGCCGCCGTCCTGGCCCATGTTCTACTCGTACTCCTTTTCGCCCGCCGCCGCTACTCCTGAGCGAGCAGCGTGGTGACGTAGCTGAGCGCCTCCTTGGCGCTGTGCTCGTCGTAGCCGTACTCGGTGACGAGGCGCTGCTGCACCACCGAGATCTTCTGGCGCGCCTCCTCGTCCGGCCGCGCCGTCGAGGTGACGAGTCGCAGCACGTCGCGGCGCTCCTCGAACAGATACTGTTCGATCGCCTCGCGCATGCGCGCGTGACTCACCAGCTTGAACTTCTCGCCGGCCTTGAAGGCCACCATCGCCTTGCGCACCACTTCCTGGCGGAACGACAGCTTGCCGGAGTCGGAGACCTTGATCTTCTCCTCGACCGAGCGCAGGAAGCGCTCATCCGCCGGACGGCTCTCGCCGGTGATCGGATCGGTGACCTGACGGTGATCGAGGGACGCCTCGACCTCGTCCAGATACTTCTCGAGCAGCTGCTGCGCCTCTTCCTCGAAGGAGGCGAACATCGCCCGATGCACGTCCTCCTTGACCCAGCGGTTGTAGAACTCCTTGCGCGCGGTCACCAGGTGGTCGATCCAGGCTTTCTTCTGCTTGGCGTCCATGCGCGCGTCGCTCTCGATGCCGTCCTTGAGCGCGAGCAGCAGCTCCATGCTGGTGAGGCTGTGGGTGTTGCCGCGGGTGATGGCGTTCGAGATCGCGTTGATCACGAAGCGCGGGCTGACTCCCGTCATGCCTTCGTCGGGAGTCTCGGCGCGCAGCCGCTGCCCCTCGGTCTCGGGCATGCCCTCGACCGCCTCGCCCGCGTACAGGCGCAGCTTCTTCGGCAGGTCGAGCCCTTCCCGTTCGGGCTTGGCGAGGCGGGTGAGGATGCCGAATACCGCGGCCAGGTTGAGCACGTGCGGGTCGAGGTGCACGTTGCGGAACGCGGGCGCGCCCGCGACCAGCTTCTGGTAAATGCGCGATTCGTCATGGTAAGAGAGCGCATAGGGGATCTTGATGATCACCATGCGATCCAGCAGCGCCTCGTTCTCCTTCTCCTGCAGAAACTTGTGGAACTCGGCGAGATTGGTATGCGCCAGGATCGTCTCGTCGAGGTGGATCAGCGGGAAGCGCGATACCTTGACGTTCTTCTCCTGGGTGAGCGTGAGCAGCAGGTAGAGGAACTCGCGCTTCACCTTGAGGATCTCGATCATCTCGAGCATGCCGCGGCTGGCGGCGTACACCGCTCCCGACCACGACCAGGCGCGCGGATCACCCTCGTCGCCGATCTGCGCGACCTTGGCGAGATCCACCGAGCCGACCAGGTCGGCGATGTCCGCGGTGGTCGGGTCGTGCGGCGCATAGGTGCCGATGCCGACCCGCGAGGCCTCGGCGAGGAACACCCGCTCCACCGGCACACGCACGAAGTCGCCCTCGAACTCGCGCTCGACGAAGTCGCGCGCCCATGGGGACAGCTCCCCCTGGACGTGCACGCCGTAGCGGTCGCGGAACTCGGCGCGCAGGCTGGTCGGAATCAGGTTGAGCGGATTCTCGCGCAACGGCGAGCCGCGGATGGCGTAGATCGCGCCCTCGTCGGTGCGGCTGTATTCCTCCAGCCCGCGCTTCAGCAGGATCGCCACGGTCGACTTGCCGCCCGAGGGCGGCCCGAGCATCAGCAGCAGGCGCCGGCCAACGTCGGAGCCCGCGGCCGCGGCCTTGAAGTAGTCGACCACGCGCGACAGCGGCTCGTCGATGCCGAACAGCTCGCGCTTGAAGAGCTCGCGCGCACGCAGATTCTCGGCGGCGTCCGGCTGCGCCGCGCGACCGTGCCAGCGCAGCATGTCCCAGATGTACTCGTGGCTGGTGCGGGCGAGCGCCGCGGGATTCGCCGGCAGGATGTTCGCCAGGTATTCCCCGAAGGTGCCTTCCCAGCGCTGGGCGCGGTGCAGGCGGCTGAAGGAGCTCAGGGTATCGATGAAGTCGGCACTGGTGCCGTGAGAATTCGGGTCAGCAGCGAGCGGTCGCATCGTCCTTCCCTCCGTCGGGCTCATGAGCTCACGAGGCCTGGCAGCCGGCGACGCCGGTCAACATTTTCTAAGCTAGTCCCAACAACCTGCACAATGAGTGACGGCCTTCCAATCCTGATGCACCGATTACGTTAAGACGGTCACAGGCGGGGATTGTTCACCGAAGCGAGGTCGTGCCGCCAGTGCGGCGCGCCGCGCGTGCGCCGCGCGGGCCGCGGGCGCGACGCCGCGAGCAATGCCGATTCCCGGCGGGCAGCGTCCGCGGCATGCCACTGTGTCGGGTGGCGCCGACGCTTGGACGGGGGGAGCCCGGCGCGGCAGACTCCGGCGGGGCATGCCGAGCGAGTCGTCCTTCGGAGGTCTGCGGAACGGCGTCGCACCCTGCCGACGTCGACTGTCGTTATTGTGAACTGACGCATTGCATCGCCTCAGAGGCTACATATCCTCTAATTGCGAGGAGTTGTGTGCCTTGTCGGCGCATCGGTGTGGCTGCCTCGCACGAAGGGACGGAGGATCGCTTCGCATCTCGCTGATGGACCGATCATTAACGGTGGAGCAGCCTGTGGCCAGTGCAGCATCCAGTTCGCCCCGCGGTCACGCTTCCGTTCCAGCCGGCAGCTCGCCCGGACACCAGCCGAGCCCCCATGCGGCGATCGACGTCACCGCGCTCACCACGCGCGATGAGTTTCTGCTCGAGCTCGGTCAGGCGCTCGGCGGCCAGGCAGCGATCCGGCCGGTGGACTCCACCGAGGCCGCGCTCGAGTCCCTGAAGCGCACCCGGCGCACCCAGGTCCTCGTGATCGACGCCGACGGCGGACAGCTGCACCAGGTGCGCCCCGCGGTCGAGGCCGCGGAGAAGCGCGCGCCGCATGCCGTGACGGTGGTATTCGCCCCGGAAGGCCACGAAAAACAGGTCGCCGCGGCCGTCAAGGGCACCAAGGTGTTCGCGGTCCTGCCGATCCCGGTCGACCCGCGCAAAACCCAGGCGATCTTCGGCGGGGTGATCGAGGAGGCGGCGGCACGTAAAGCCGACGCTCACGCTACCGAGGCACTCGAGGCCGAGTTCAGCATCGGCTCTTTCCGCGTGCAGAGCGCCACGGTCGCCGAGCCCCCCGCCGAGGAGGGCGGAGGACCGAGCCGCTCGCTCCTGATCGTCGTCGCCGTCATGGCTGCGCTCGCTGTCGCCGCCGGCGCGGGCTGGTACTTCTTGCGGGGAGGGACGTCAGCAGCGCCGACCCCCGCAGCCCCGAACGCCGAAATTCCGACCCCCTTGGCGCCGTCCGCGGCTCCGACCGCCGGCGCGCCGCCCGCAGCGCAGCCGGCAACCCCTGCCGCAACCCCCGCCGTCGAAGTCTCGCTGGTGCAGGGCAAGGTCGATGAGCTGCTCGAGAAAGCCCGCCTGGCCATGCGGGAGCGCCACTATACGGAGCCGCCCGGCGAAAATGCACTGCTCTACTACCGCTCCGCGGCCGCGGCCGACCCCGGCAACGGCGAGGCCCATGACGGTCTCGGACGTGTCGCCACCGTGCTTGCCGGGCGCTTCGACGAGGCGATGAATGCCGGTCGCCTGGACGAGGCGGCCCAGTCGCTCGCGGGCCTCAAGTCCGCGCTACCCGCCGACCCGCGGATCGGCGCCCTGAGTGCGCGGCTCACATCGGCCGAAATCTCCAAGGCGCTCGCCGACGGCGGCGTCGAGCGCGCGGCGGCGCTGCTGCGCCAGGCGGAAGCCTCGCGCGCGGCCTCCCCCGAGCAGCTCGCCCGATGGCGCACCGACATCGCCCGCCGCCAGGAGGATGCCAAGCTGCAACGCCTCGCCGGCCTGGTCGAGGAGCGCATCCGCGACGGTCATCTCACTGATCCCGCCAACGACAGCGCCGCCGGGTACGTGCGGCAGCTCACCAGCAGCGCGCCCGCGAGTGCCAGCACGCAGCGCGCCCAACACGACCTCAGCGTCGCTTACCTGCGCAAGGCCCACGAGGCGGCGCTTGCCAGGAATTCCGCCGACGAGGATCAGTGGCTGAATGCCGCACGGTCCCTGGGAACCACCGCCGCCGAGATCGCTGCCTTCCAGAAGGATCTCGCCGGCGCCCGCGCCAAGGCGGCCCAGGCCGACGCCGATCGCCTCGCCGGGCTGGCGCGCGATCGCATGCGCGAAGGGCGCCTCACGGATCCCGCGCAGGACAGCGCCGCGTACTACCTGACGCAGCTGCAGTCGGGCGACCCGAACAATGCAGCGTTCGGGACGGTGAGCCGCGAGCTCGCCGGCAAGCTCCTCGAGCGCGCGCGGGCGGCGGCGCTCGCCGGCAAGTCGGCCGAGCAGGATCTGGCGCAGGCACAGCACTGGGGCGCGGACCCGAAAGACGTGCTCGCCGTGCGAGAGCTGCACCAGTCCAAGCCCAAGCCGGTCGTCGACCTCGCCGCGCTCGCGGCGCATCTCAAGCAGGTGCGCTCCGTGGCGCCCGATTACCCGGCCTCGGCGCTGCAGCGGGGCATCGCCGGCAGCGTGCTCATTTCGTTCACCGTGGACGCCAAGGGCGCACCGCGCGACGTGGAGGTCGTGCAGTCGACGCCCGCGGGAGTGTTCGATCGCGCCGCCGTGAGCGCCGTCAAGCGCTGGCGTTACGCTCCGATGATCGTCGATGGCGCCGCGGTCGAGGTGCCGGCCAGAACCCTGGTGCGTTTCGAGCTGCCGAAGTAGCCGTAGGGAGTACGCCCGATGACACTCACCGGCGTTGAACGCCGCCGCCAATTAGTCACCGCCGGGGTCGGCTCCGTGCTGACCCTCGTCATGGGAACCGTGCTGTTCGTCGGGTTCCGTCTCGCCACGCAGATGCGCTCCAACATCACGGCGCTGCAGGCCGCGAGTGCACTCGAAGTCTATCCCGACGAGATCGCGCGCCAGCTCGCCTCGCTCCGCGACCGTCTCGAGACACGCGCCTACTCCGGTCAGGCGCTCGGCGACCTGCAGGGAACGGTACGCCGCTTCGACCGGCAGCTGAAGGACCTCAGAGCCCAGGGCGGCGCCGAGTCGCCGCAGCTCACACGGGCGGTGCAGCTGTGGCGCGAATACATGCCGGTGCTCGAGCCGGTCATCAGCTTCACCGGCCAGCCGTACGTTGACTCCGACACCGCCGGCAGCTCGCTGTCGAATCAGGGACGCGCGCACTACGCGGAAGTCCGGCGCGCCCAGCTGTTTGCAGCCGACAACGCCCGGCCGCTCCAGACCGAGCTCGGTCAGCTCGCCGCCTCGCTGCAACACACCTCATCGGACGCCGCGGCACGGCTGCGGGCGCTGCTCTCGGTCGGTGTGCTCGCCGCGCTGGTGCTGGCAGCCGCGGCCGCCTACTTCCAGCTCACCCGCTCGCGCCAGGAGCACGTCGCGCGCGAGGCCCAGGAGCAGACCCGCGACATTCTCAGGACGGTGCGCGAGGGCTTCTTCCTGCTGGACGCCCAGTATCGCATCGGCTCGGTGTGGTCGGACGCCCTGACGCGCATGTTCGGCCGTACCGATTTCGCCGGCGTCACCTTCGAGGAGCTGCTCAAGAACCTGGTGCCGCCGGCGACGCTCGCCACGGCGACCAAGTACATCAAGCTGTTGTGGGGCGAGCGCGCCCACGAAAACCTGATGAAGAGCATCAACCCGCTCGGACAGCTCGAGATCCGCGTGGACAACGGGCACGGCGGCAAGGAGACGCGTTACCTGCAGTTCGACTTCCACCGCGTGATGGGTCCCGCCGGAGTCAAGCAGGTGCTGTGCTCGGTCGGCGACATCACCTCCAGCGTGCTGCTCGCCCAGGAGCTGCACGAGTCGGAGAAGAACGCCAACGCCCAGATCGACATGATGCTCGGCATGCTGCACGTCGACCCGCTGCAGCTGGTGACGTTCCTCGACGGGGCCGAGACCGGACTGAAGCTCGTCAACACGATCCTCAAGGAGCCGGCGCGCACCGACGCGGAGTTCCGCAAGAAGCTCGCCGGGCTGTTCCGCGAGCTGCATTCGATCAAGGGCGAGGCCTCGGCCCTCAACCTCTCGAGCATCACCAACCGCGCGCACACGCTCGAGGACATGGTGAGCGAGTGCAAGAAGAAGTCCGAGCTCAGCGGCAACGACTTCCTGCCGCTGGTGCTGAAGCTCGATGAGCTGCTCGCGCACCTGCGCTCGGTGCGCGAAATGGCCGCCCGCCTGAGCGCGCTCAAGGATACCGTCGGTGGCGCAGGTCTGGCCGCCGCCGCGAGCGCCGCGCCGGCGCGCGGCCCCGCGGCCGCCCTCCCCGCGGCGCCGGAGCGCACCGCTGCGCCGCAGCGGCGCTCCGACGATCTGACGCCCACCCTGCACGCGCTCGCCGAACGGCTGGCGAACGATCACGCCAAGCGCTTCCGGCTCACGATCGCGGGCCTCGGGCAGGTGCCCGCGCCGTATCTGCCCACGGTCAAGGACTGCCTGATCCAGATGCTGCGCAACGCCGCGGTGCATGGTATCGAGCCGCCGGACGTGCGGCGCGCGCACACCAAGGACGACGTGGGTGCAGTGCACGTCGAGTTCCGCAAGTCCGCCGACGGCTACGAGCTGGTGTTCGAGGACGACGGCGCCGGGATCGCGCCCGAATCGCTCAGGGCTGCAGCGGTGCGCAAGGGGCTGATCACGGAGGAGGAATCATCGGGCATGGACACCCGCACCACCATGGCGCTGATATTCCGTCCCGGCTTCTCCACCCAGGACGACGTGTCGATGGACGCCGGACGCGGCGTCGGCATGGACGTGGTAGCGCGCAGCGTCTACGCGCTCGGCGGCAAGATCGGCGTCAGCACCCACCCCGGGCGCTATACGCGCTTCAAGATCGCCCTGCCGGACCCGCAGCACGCCGCCACCAGCACGGCGGTTGCCTGAGCCACGGCGGCAAGCATGGACCACCTGAACGGAAAATCGATCGACGGCGGCGGCAAGCGCTCGCTGAAGCTGCTGATCGTCGATGACTCGAACATCATGCGCCGTCGCATCGAGCGCTCGCAGCAGTTCGAGGAGCTCGAGCTGGTCGGCACGGCCGGCAACGGCGTCGAGGCGATCGAGCTGTTCAAGAAGACCGATCCGGACGTGGTGACCATGGACATCACCATGCCGCAGATGGACGGCATCGAGTGCATCGCCCAGCTGGTGGCGCTCAAGCCCGCGGTGCGCATTCTGGTAATCTCGGCCCTCGCCGACAAGGCGACTGCGGTAGAGGCGATGGAAAAAGGGGCCAATGGTTTTCTCAACAAGCCGTTTACCGACCGGCAGCTCAACGAGGCGATCGCCGATCTGATGCGCTGACGGGCGCCAGGAACGATCCACGATGTTGCAGGAACAGGAGCTGAAGACTTTCGTCGAGGGGACGACTAACTTCTTCGAGGTTGCAGCGCAGCAGCCCGCCTCGATCGGCTCGCCCTACCTGATGGAGGGCGCGCCGGCGGTGCACGAGTACACCGGCATCATCAGCGTCTCGGGCAAGCGCGAGGGCGTGGTGTACTTCACCGCCCCGAAGGCCATGCTGACCGTGCTGCTGATGAAAATGCAGGAGAACGACTTCAGTCACGAGACGATGCGTGACCTGGTGGGAGAGGTCGCCAACACCATCTCGGGGAATGCGCGCAAGGACTTCGGCCGCGAGTTCGTGATCTCGGTGCCGAGCGTGCTGTCGGGCGAGAAGCCGGACATCCCGCAGAAGCCGGGCACGCGCTCGTTCATCATCCCGATCAACTGGCGCAGCCACTCCGCCAAGCTGATCGTCTCCCTCACCTGACACGCGCGACGCGCGGCGCCGCCGGAGTGCCGGCGAGGCGCTGCCCGGCGGCGGCTACGCCGCCGCGCTCTCGTCGGCGCGCAACCGGTAGCCGAGTCCCGTCTCGGTGATGAGATAGCGCGGCTCGCCCGGCTCGGGCTCGATCTTGCTGCGCAGGTTCTTGATGCATACCCGCAGGCTCCGCGAGTCGTGCTCGCGCCCCGGCCCCCACACTTCGCGTATGAGCTGGCGCTGGGTCACGATCGAGCCGAGCTGACCGGCGAGGCAGCCGAGCACGCGGTACTCGAGCGGCGTCAGGTGAATCTCCCCGTCCGCCCCCTGCGCGACGCGCCTGGCGAGGTCGATGTGCACGGCCCCGAAGTCGAGCAGCGATTCGGGGCCGGACGCGCGCACGCTGCGACGCAGCGCCGCCCGCAGCCGCGCCAGCAGCTCGTCGGCGCCGAAGGGCTTGGTGACGTAGTCGTCCGCCCCGGCATCGAGCGCCGCCACCTTCTGCTCCTCCATGGTGCGCGCCGACAGCACCACGATCGGCACCGGCGACCAGGCACGCACCTTGCGGATCACCTTCAGTCCGTCGTCGTCCGGCAATCCGAGATCGACGAGCAGCAGATCGGGCTTGTGACTGCGCGCCTCGATTTCGGCCCGCAGCGCCGTGTCCGCCTCGATGCAGCGGTATCCCGCGGCGGTGAGCAGCACGCGCAGCACCGCGCGGATCGCCGGCTCGTCCTCGATGATCAGCACCTGGTGCATCGCCTGGGTCATGGCGCCGTCCGCGTCGCCGGCGCTCCCTCGGTCGCCGGCAGCGTGAAAACGAAGCGCGCGCCGCCGCCCTCACGGCGCTGCGCCTCGATCTCGCCGCCGTGGGCCCGTACGATCGCGCGACAGATCGCCAGTCCCAGCCCCGCTCCCACGACCGCGCCTTCGCCGCTGCCGCGCTGGAACTTGTCGAACAGACGCGCGGGATCCCCGTCGGGCAGCCCGGGCCCGTCGTCCTCGACGGCAAGCTGCACGAAGTCGCCGCTCGGCACCGCGGACACCGACGCGTGGGTGCCGGGCGGGGTGTACTTGACGATGTTGTCGAACAGGTTACCGAGCAGCTGCACCACCAGCGTCGCATCCACCCACACGGGCGGCAGATCGGCCGGCAGGCGCGTCTCGACCGGGTGGCCGGCGAGCTTTTCGCGGTAGCGGCCCAATGCGCTGCCGACCAGATCGTCGAGCGTCTGCCAGTCGCACCTGAGCACCACCTGCCCGGACTCGAAGCGCACCAGATCGAGCACATTGGACACGAGCTCCGACATCTCGCGCGCCGTGGATTCGATCGAGCGCGCGAGCTCGCGGCGGGTCGGCTCATCGAGATCCGCGCCGTGCTGCGCGAGCGCGCTGCCGGCCCCCGCCATCACCGCGAGCGGCGTGCGCAGGTCGTGCGATATGGACGCGAGCAGCGTGTTGCGCAGCGTCTCGCGCTCGGCGGCGAGACTCGACTGCTCGGCCACCTCGGCCAGGTGCGCGCGCTCCAGCGCGAGCGCGATCTGGCCGGCGAAGGTCTCGAGCAGGTGACTCTGCTCCGGCAGCAGCACGCGCCGCGGATTCGTCGGCACCACGGCGAGCACTCCCACGGTGCGGCGCTCGTCACCGAGCGGCACGTACAACCCGGGCGCGGCCGGCAGCGTGTCGGAGCCGAGCCCGGCGCGGCGGCCGTGATCGGCCACCCATTGCGCGACGGCGAGATCCGCTCCGCGGAACGAGCTCTCGAGCGGCGCGTCCGCCGGGAAGCGCAGCCGGCCGCCCGCGTCCGGCAGCAGCACCGTCGCGCGGCAATCGAACACCTCGGCCACGTGCCGTACCGCGACCCGTGCCATGCTGGTGATGCCGCGGGTGACGGTGAGCTCGCGGCTCATCGCATAGAGCAGCGCCGTACGCCGCTCGCGGGCCCCGGCGACGCGCGTCTGCTGCCGCACGCTCGCGGTGAGTGTCGCGATCACCAGCGCAATGGTCACCATGGCGCCGAAGGTGACCAGGTACTGCGCGTCGGAGACGGCGAACGAGTAGCGCGGCGGCACGAAGAAGAAATCGAAGGCCGCCACGTTCAGGATCGCAGTCAGCGCCGACGGCCCCCGGCCGAGCTTGAGGCCCGCCACCGTCACGCCCAGCAGGTAGATCATGACGAGGTTCGAGAGCTCGAAATGCGGATACATGGCGAAGGCGAGCGCGGTGCACAGCGCGGTGATCCCCGCTGCCCAGCCATAGCGGTCCCAGTGCACCGGCGGCGCCGCCGCCTGGCCTCCCGGGCCGGCCGGCCGCGATGGCGCTGGTCGCCGCCGGTCGGGGGCGCCGACCAGGATCACGTCGAAGCCGCGCGCCCGCTGCACCAGCTCGGTGGCGGTCGAGGGGCGCAGCCACGCCCGCCAGCCGCGGCGCTTCGGTGCGCCGACGATGACGCGCGTCGCGTGACGCATCTGGGCGTATTCGGCCACGGTTGCCGCCGCCGCGGGACCGTCGAGCGTCACCGACTCCCCGCCGAGCGACTCCGCCAGGCGCAACACCTCGATGCGCCGGTTGCGCTGCGTTTCGGACAGATTCAGCAACCGCGGCGTCTCGACGTACATGACGGTCCACTGCGCGTCGAGCGCGTCCGCCATGCGCTTGCCGGCGCGCACCAGCTCCTCCGCCTGCTCGTCGGGGCCGACCGCGACCAGCACGCGATCGCGGGCCTGGCGGGCCTGGGAGCGGTCCTCGGGCAGCTCGCGCGAGGCGGCCTCGACCCGGTCGGCTACGCGGCGCAGCGCGATCTCACGCAGCGCGAGCAGGTTCTGCTTGCGGAAGAAGCGCTCGACGGCCGCGCCCGCCTGGTCGGCGACGTACACCTTGCCCGCGTGCAGCCGCGCGATCAGGTCGTCGGGCGGCAGATCGATGAGCTCGATATCGTCGGCCTCGTCGAACACGTGATCGGGGAGAGTCTCGCGCTGGCGGATGCCGGTGGTCTGGTAAACGAGATCGTTGAGGCTCTCGAGGTGCTGGACGTTGACCGTGGTCCAGACGCTCACGCCCGCCGCCCGCAGCTCCTCCACGTCCTGCCAGCGCTTGGGGTGGCGCGGGACCGGTTCCCCGCCGACGAGATTGGAATGCGCCAGCTCGTCGACCAGCAGGATCTCGGGGCGGCGCGCGAGTGCCGCATCGAGGTCGAACTCCTGGCGCACGATGCCGCGATAGCGCACCGCGAGCGTGCCGAGGCGCGGCAGGCCCTCGAGCAGCCGCTCGGTCTCCACCCGCCCGTGAGGCTCGACGTAGCCGACCACCACGTCGGTGCCGGAGGTGCGCAGGCTGCGCGCCGCTTCCAGCATCGCGTAGGTCTTGCCGACGCCGGCCGAGGCACCGAAGAAGATGCGCAGCCGCCCGCGCCGCTCGCGCGCCTCCTCGGCCTTGACTCGTTCGAGCAGCTGATCGGGGTCAGGCCGGGCTTCGGCCATGGGGGGTCATTTCAGCGCGTCGAGCGCCAGATTCAGTTCCAGAACGTTGACGCGCGGCTCTCCGAGAACTCCGAGCAACCTACCCTCGGTGTGAGCCGCAATCAATGCCCGCACTCGCTCGACCGGGAGCGCGCGCGCACGCGCGATGCGCGCCGCCTGGTACTCGGCCGCCGCCACACTGATCTCGGGATCGAGACCGCTCGCCGAGGCGGTCACGAGATCCACGGGAACCGGGGCGGTATTGCCGGGGTCCCCCGCCCGCAGCGCCGCAACCCGCGCCTTCACCGCATCGGTGAGCGCGGGATTCAAGGGTCCCAGGTTCGAGCCGGTGGAGCCGGTGCCGTTATAGGGCTGCGGCGTGGTGGCCGACGGCCGGCTCCAGAAGTGTCCGGGATCGCCGAAGCCCTGGCCGATGAGCCGCGAGCCGACCGCGTGCCCGCCTCGCAGGATCAGGCTGCCCGCGGCCTGGCGCGGAAGGAGCGCCTGCGCGACGCCCGTCACCACCAGCGGATAGACGACGCCGGTGAGCACCGTGAGCGCGAGCAGCAGTACCAGCGCCGGGCGGATGAGCGCAGGCAGTGAGGAGTTACGCAGTGTCACGGCATTGCCCCGTCAGGTGAGATGTGTCAGCGCAAGCGCGAGGTCGATCAGCTTGATGCCGATGAACGGCACGATGATGCCGCCGAGCCCGTACACCAGGAGATTGCGCCGCAGCAGCGTCGCGGCCCCGAGCGGCCGGTAACGCACGCCCTTGAGGGCGAGCGGAATCAGCACGACGATGATCAGCGCGTTGAAGATGACCGCCGCGAGGATCGCCGAGAAGGGGCTCGCGAGGTGCATGACGTTGAGCGCGTTGAGCTGCGGATAAGTGGTGACGAACGCCGCCGGAATGATGGCGAAGTACTTGGCGACGTCGTTCGCGATCGAGAAGGTAGTGAGCGCGCCGCGGGTCATGAGCATCTGCTTGCCGGTCTCGACCACCTCGATGAGCTTGGTCGGGTTGGAGTCGAGGTCCACCATGTTGCCGGCTTCCTTGGCCGCCTGGGTGCCGGTGTTCATCGCCACCGCGACGTCGGCCTGGGCGAGCGCCGGGGCGTCGTTGGTACCATCGCCGGTCATCGCCACCAGCCGTCCCTCGCCCTGGTGCTCGCGGATCAGCTTCAGCTTCGCCTCCGGAGTCGCCTCGGCGAGGAAGCCGTCGACTCCGGACTCTGCGGCGATCGCGGCCGCGGTGAGCGGATTGTCACCGGTGATCATCACCGTCTTGATGCCCATGCGCCGCAGCTCGCCGAAGCGCTCGCGGATGCCGCCCTTGACGATGTCCTTGAGCTCGATGATGCCGAGCACGCGCGGACCGTCGCTCACCACCAGCGGAGTGCTGCCGCGGCGGGCGACCTCCTCCACGCTCGCCTGCAGCGCCCTGGGAAACGCCTGTCCGAGCCGCTCCACCTGGCGGCGGATCGCATCGGCGGCGCCCTTGCGGACCTGGCGCGCGCCGACGTCGACACCGCTCATGCGCGTGTGTGCCGAGAAATGTACGAACGAGGCGCCGAGCGCTCCGAGGTCGCGCTCGCGCAGCCGAAAGCGCTGCTTGGCGAGCACCACGATGCTGCGCCCCTCGGGCGTCTCGTCGGCGAGCGAGGCGAGCTGCGCGATGTCCGCGAGCTCCTCTTCGCTCACCCCGGCAGCCGGGATGAAGGCCGCCGCCTGGCGGTTGCCGAGGGTGATGGTCCCGGTCTTGTCGAGCAGCAGCACGTCGACGTCGCCGGCCGCCTCGACCGCGCGCCCGGAGGTGGCGATCACGTTCGCCTGCAGCATGCGGCTCATGCCGGCGACGCCGATCGCCGAGAGCAGCGCGCCGATGGTGGTGGGAATCAGGCATACCAGCAGCGCGATCAGGGCGGTGATCGTGATCGGCGCGCCGAGCCTGGTCACCGCGACGCTGTAGATCGAGTAAGGCAGCAGCGTCGCGGTCGCGAACAGAAACACGAGCGTCAACGCCACCAGCAGGATCGTGAGCGCGATCTCGTTCGGGGTCTTCTGGCGGCGAGCGCTCTCGACCATGGCGATCATGCGGTCGAGGAAGGTCTCGCCGGGATTCACCGTGACGCGCACGACGATCCAGTCCGACAGCACTCGCGTGCCGCCGGTCACCGCCGAGAAGTCGCCGCCGGATTCGCGGATCACGGGCGCCGACTCGCCGGTGATCGCGCTCTCGTCCACCGAGGCGGCACCCTCGATCACTTCGCCGTCCGCGGGCACGTAGTCCCCGGCCTCGATCAGCACCACGTCCCCGCGCCGCAGCTCGTCGGCGCGCAGGCGCGTCGCGTGCGAGCGCTCGGCGGGGTCGGCGAGCCGCCTGGCCCACACCGTCTGCCTGAGGCCGCGCAGCGCCGCCGCCTGCGCCTTGCTGCGCCCCTCGGCGAGTGCCTCGGCGAGGTTCGCGAACAGCACCGTGAACCACAGCCACAGCGCGATGTTGAAGATGAACCACGCCGGCGCCTCGCCCTGTCCGGCGAGCGCCTGCAGCCACAGCACCGTGGTGAGGATGCTGCCGATGTAGACGACGAACATCACCGGGTTGCGCCATTGCGCCCGTGGATCGAGCTTGGTGAGCGAGTCGATCAGCGCCGGAGCGAGCAGCGTGCGATCGAAGAGCGCGATTTTGCGGCGACTCATGGGTGCGTCCAGAGCATCAGGTGCTCGACGATGGGGCCGAGGGCGAGCGCCGGCACGAAGGTGAGCGCCCCCACCAGCAGCACCGTGCCGATCAGCAGAAGGACGAAGGTGCCGCCGTGGGTCGGCATGGTGCCGTCACTCACCGGGATGCGCTTCTTGGCGGCGAGCGAGCCCGCGACCGCGAGCACCGCCACGATCGGCCAGTAGCGCCCGAGCCACATGCAGATGGCGAGCGCGACGTTGTAGAAAGGGGTGTTGGCAGAGATCCCCGCGAAGGCGCTGCCGTTGTTGTTGCTGGCCGAGGAGAAGGCATAGAGGATTTCGGCGAAGCCGTGGGCGCCGGGATTGGCGACCCCGGCGCGGCCGGCATCGACGCTGACGGCGATCGCGGTGCCGGTGAGCACGATGAACGGCATCACCAGGATCGCGATCGAGCTCATCTTCATCTCGAAGGCCTCGATCTTCTTGCCGAGATACTCGGGTGTGCGCCCGATCATCAGGCCGGCGATGAACACCCCGACGATGGCGAAGATGAGCATGGAGTAAATCCCGGTGCCCACCCCGCCGAACACCACTTCTCCGAGCTGCATCTGGAACAGCGGCACGAAGCCGCCGAGCGGCGTGAAGGAGTCGTGCATGCCGTTCACCGCGCCGCACGAGGTCGCCGTCGTGGCGGAGGCGAACAGTGCCGAGGCCCCGATGCCGAAGCGCGTCTCCTTGCCTTCCATGTTCCCGCCGGGCTGAGTCGGGCTCGCCGTCTGGTCGACCCCGAGCCCGGCCACGAGCGGATTGCCCCGCTGCTCGTTGATGGCAACCGTGGCGAGCAGTGTCACGAACAGGATCGCCATCGCCGCGAGCACCGCCCAGCCCTGGCGCGTGTCCCCGACCATCCTGCCGAAGGTGTAGGTGAGGGCGGCGGGGATGGCGAGAATCGCCAGCATCTCGAGCAGGTTCGAAAGCGCCGTGGGATTCTCGTACGGATGCGCGGAGTTGGCGTTGAGGAAACCCCCGCCGTTGGTGCCGAGCTCCTTGATGCTCTCCTGGGAGGCGATCGGACCCATGGGGAGCGTCTGCGTGTGCGTGGTGAGCGTCTCCTGCACCGCGTTACCCGCCGCGTCCTTCACCGGGTTGCCGGCCGCATCGGTCTTGGGCTGCTGGTAGGTGAGCGCTTCGACCGTGGTGACGTCCTGGTAGGCGCTGAAATTCTGGATCACGCCCTGCGAAACGAGCAGCAGTGCCAGAATGAATGCCAGCGGCAGCAGCACGTAGAGCGTCGCGCGCGTCAGGTCCGCCCACAGGTTGCCGATGGTCTGCGAGCTGTGACGCGCCAGGCCGCGAATGAGCGCGATCGCCACCACGATGCCGCTCGCCGCCGACAGGAAGTTCTGCACCGCGAGACCGGCCATCTGCGTGAGGTAGCTCATGGCCGACTCGCCCGAGTAGCCCTGCCAGTTGGTGTTGGTGATGAAGCTCACCGCGGTGTTGAAGGCCGAATCGGGCGAGAGATTGGCGAACTTCTGCGGATTGAGCGGCAGCCACAGCTGGCAGCGCTGCAGCAGATACACCGCGAGCGCCCCGAGGGCGTTGAACAGCAGCAGCCCGACGGCGTACTCCCGCCAGCCCATCTCGCGCCCCGGCTCGACGCCGCACAGGCGGTAGATGCCGTGCTCGAGCGGCGCACCGAGGCGCAGCGGCCAGATCGGGCGGGCGTCGAAGACGTTCGCCATGTAGAGACCGAGCGGCTTCACGCTCGCGAGCACGAGCAGCAGAAAGCCCACGAACAGTGTCAGGGTGGTGGCAGTCATCAGAACTTCTCGGGTTTGATGAGCGCATACAGCAGGTAAGCGAGGAGCGCGACGGTGAGCAGGGCACTCACCGCGTAGATGACGCTCATCGGCCTTCTCCGAGACGCGCCACGGCCGCGATCAGCCAGTGGGTAGCCGCCCACAGCACCGCGAGCGCGAGAATGTAGATGAAGTCCACGGCAGCCTCCGCATCGAGCCCCGGTACGCTAGCGCCGCGGTTGTGAGTGCGGCGTGAGATTTACCGCTCGCCCCGCGGCCGAACTGTGACGGCTGCACTGTTGTCGGGGCGCGCTTTCGAGCCTGATGCCGAGCGTGCAACCGAATCCGCTCGCCGTCATTACCCTGCGCCGCGAGCTGGCGGCGCGCTACGCCCGGATCAACCGCCTGTGGACGACGGCGCGCAACGCCTACCGGCGGCTGCACGCGGCTCCGGTGCAGGACCTCCTCGAGCTGCGCCACGCCGCGCAGCGCCTCGACCGGCTCGACCGCGGGCGGGCGGCGGCGCTGCGTGACCTGAAGGCGCTCGCCGATTGACGGCCGCGGTGGCGGGATCCTAGAGTCGATCGCCCGGCCACCGCATGACATCTCCCGCCCTCAACCGACCGCCGTTGACCGCAGCCTTCCAGGCGCCGCCCGCGCTGCGTCCCGGGGAGCGCGTGTCGGTGATCGCGCCCGCGAGCGGCTTCGACCGCGGTGCGTTCGAGGCCGGAATGGCGCTCATTCGCCGGCGCTACCAGCCCGAGTACGGCAGTAGCATCTTCGAGCACCAGCGGTACCTGGCGGGCAACGATGCGCGCCGGCTCGTCGAGCTCACCGCGGCGCTCGCCGATCCGGGACTGCGGGCGGTGTTCTGCGCCCGCGGCGGCTATGGCGCCACGCGATTGCTGACACAGCTGGGAGCGCCGGCCGGTCCGCCCAAGGCGCTGGTCGGATTCTCGGACATCACTGCGCTGCACCTGTGGCTGCAGGCCCACGGCCGCATCAGCATCCACGGGCCGGTGCTCACGCAGCTCGGGCGGCTGCCGGCGGCGACCGCCGAACGTCTGTTCGCGCTGCTCGAGTCTGCGCAACCCGCCCCGCCGCTCACCGGCACCGCCACCTATGTGGGCGGAGTCGCCGAGGGGGTGCTGCTCGGCGGCAATCTCTCGGTCTTCACGCGGTTGCTCGGCACGCCGTGCATGCCCTCGCTCAAGGGCGCGATCCTGCTGTTCGAGGACCAGGGAGAGCGCCCGTATCGGCTCGATCGCATGTGGACGCACCTCGAGCTCGCCGGCGTCTTCGCCCGGGTGCGCGGCATCGCGCTCGGCCACTTCACCGGCTGCGAAGAGAAGGACGCCGACTACACCGCCGCGCAGGTGCTGCGCGAGCTCGCCGCCGCGACCGGGCTGCCGTGCGTCGCCGGCTTTCCGATCGGACACGGCAACGTCAACGAGCCGGTGCCGCTCGGCGTGCGGGTGCGGCTCGATGCCGACCAGCGCACTCTCGCGTTCCTCGAGGGCGCGGTCGCCGCCTAATCCACGCGCCGGATCGCGACGGCGAGCGCGGCGGAGGCGGCTCCCAGCTCGACGCTGAATTCGATCGGGCGACAGCAGACCTGGCAGTCTTCCACGTAGGCGAGCTCGCCCGCGGTCACGTCGACCCGGATCTCGAACCGCTCGCCGCACCAGGGACAGCGCACCGCGACGAATTCCTCGGGCGCAAGCCCGGCGGCGGTCGTGGGCTCGTACACCGGCTCGAGTCCGTAGAGCTGATCGATGCTGCCCGGATCCAGGCTGGTGATGCGCCGCCTGAGGGCCTCGAGCTCGATGGCCTTGCGTCGGGTCATCGTGCGAGGATACGCCAATGCGCAGGATCCTTGCCTCGAGCCTGCTCGCGTGGGCCGCCGCAGCCGCGACGCTCGGTGGCTGCGCCTCGGGGCCGAAGGCCGAGGCACCTGCGGGCGTCACGCTCGCGGGCACCTGGAAGCTCGACCGTGCCGCGAGCGATGACCCGCAGAAGATCATCGCCCGCATGCGCGCGCAGGCCTTCAAGCTGATAGCACGGCGCTCCGCGCCGCCGCCTGCCGGCGGCGCGCCCGGCGCAGCCGCAGGCGTGCCGCCGCCGGACGAGAACGGCGGCGCGCCCGGCGACGAGGCGGGCAGCACGCACGGCCGCGGCGCGCCGCCCGATCCGCTGCGCCGCTCGCCCATGATGCACGCGCTCGCGCGGGCGCTCGCCCGCGGCGAGTTCCTCACGGTGCGGCAGTCGCCCGAGGAGCTCGTGCTCGACTACGGCACCACGGTGCGCAGCTTCACGCCCGGCGCGCGCAGCGTCGTTTCCGCCGAGCAGGGCGTGGCGGATCAGATCTCCGGCTGGAGCGGCCGCGAGTACGTGATCGAGGCCAGGGCGCAGCTCGGCCCGAACGTGGTCGAGCGCTATGCCCTGTCGCAGAACGGCCAGCACCTGATCGAGACGCTGCGCATCGGCCCGGCGGAGCTTCCCGCGGTGGAGCTGAAGCGCGTGTACGACCACACGGACGAGGTGGCTCCACGTGCGCTGCCGACCAGCGACTGAGCGCTCGCCCGACGGATCGCGCGGCCGGCGCGCAGCGCTGCTGGCAACCGCGCCGCTCGCCGCGCTGCTGGCAGCGGTGCACCCCGTGGCTCGCGCCCAGGGCAGCGATGCCCCGATCGCGGAAGTCGTGGTCGAAGGACGTCACGAAGGTCCGCGCATGTGGACGGTGCACCGGGGCGATCACGTCCTGTGGATTCTCGGCACGGTCACGCCGCTGCCGAAGAAGATGATCTGGCAACCGGATGCGGTGCGGGCGGTGCTGCGTCAGTCGCAGGAAGTCGTTCCCGCCTGGCCGACCTACGGTATCGGCGCCCATCCGTTCACCGCGCTGCGCCTCTACATCGAGTGGCGCCGGATGCAGAAGCTTCCCGATCGTCTGCCGCTCAAGCAGACGCTGCCGCCGGCCCTCTACGCGCGCGTCGCGGCGCTGAAGGCGAAGTATGACCCGCACGATGCGCACCTCGAGGAGCTGCGCCCGATGCTCGCGGCCGAGCGGCTGCTCACCCGGGTGCTGGACGCCTCCGGGCTCGGGCTGCGCAACGAGGTGCAGCAGACGGTGCTGACGCTCGCGCGCCAGCAGGGGGTGCGCGTTCGCCAGGACAAGCTGCGGATCGAGGACCCCGTGAACGTTCTCAGGGACGTGGGCGCGACGCCGCTCGCAGGTGAGATCGCCTGTCTCGATGCCGTGGTGTCGCGCCTCGAGACCGACCTCGGCCCCATGCAGGAGCGCGCCCGCGCCTGGGCGCTCGGCGACGTGGATACGCTGCGGCGGCTGGCTCATCCGGACGACCGCACCGCCTGCATCAGTGCGGTGTCGACCTCGGAGCGGGTGCGCGCGCTCATCGCGCGTGCGCAGGAGGACTGGCTGGTGGTGGTGGAGGACAGTCTCGCCCGCAATCGCGGCACGCTCGCGGTGCAGTCCATGGACCGTCTGCTCGGCGAGCACGGCCAGCTCGCGACGCTCAGGGAGCGCGGCTACCGCGTGGAAGGACCGTAAAGTGCAAATCCCCAGGCGATCGCAACTGCGGCGAGTGCCGCGCCGCCCGTGAGCCACTGCGGCAACCGTTCGAGCGCGCGGCGCGCAGCAGGCGCGGCCGCCGCGACTCCGAGCAGCGCGCCGGCCACGAACCCCGCCAGGTGCGCCACGAGGTCGGTCTCCTCCCCGGCGGACCCGAGCCACCCGAGCAGGATCACGCCCGCGATCAGCGGGCCGTAGCGGCGCACCCGCTTGAGCGGCAGCCGCAGCCGCTCGCGCCAGGAATACGCCGACATGAGCCCGAGCGCGGTGAACACCGCGGTGGACGCGCCGACCGCGCGGTGCTGCGCCGGCCCGGCGAGACCCTCGATGAGATTGGCGAGCGCCGCCCCGCTGACGATCAGCAGCCAGGCCGTGCCGGAGCCGATCTGTCGCGCGGCGAGATAGCCGAACCACACCCCGGCGCCCAGGTTGGCGGCGAGATGCGGACCGTCGAGGTGCAGCGTGAGCGCCGTCCAGGCGCGCCACCACTGTCCGGCCTGAACCCGGGCGCAATCGAGCTCGCCGCGGTCGAAGGCATCGAGCCGCACCAGACCATTGGAGATGAGGTAGGCGATGCCGAGCAGGGTCACGGCGTACAGCAGGCAGCCGACCCAGGCGTAGGCGTGGAGCGGCAGCGGGGGTGGTGGCGGCGGCGGGGAGCGATTCTCGGCTTCGTACTGCGCCAGGTGCCGCGCCGCCGCCGCAGCATCCGGCGCCGCCACCTGCAGCAGGTACTCGCCCGGGGCGGGCACGACGAGCGCCGCGACTCCCACTGCGGTGAGCACCAGCAGCCGCTCCTCGCACGCCCGCCGGCGCACCGAGCGAAACACCGTGACCGCGCCCTCCGCGCTCATGACATCCGCCCTCGCCTCACGCCGCCTGTCGCCGCAGGTGGGTCGCCGCGAGCACCCGACGCACCAGATCGCCGAGCATCTCGTAGAGCGCCTCGCTGGAGTGCATCAGTGCGACCGATGTCGGGACGTAATAGAGCATGCCGCGGGTGCGCGTGGTCCAGACGTCGACCGGAGCCGGGTCGACTTCGAGGCCGGCGCTCGCGAACTCATGAGCGGCGCGCCACTCGTGACCGGCCGAGGTCACGAGCAGGATCCTCCTCACGCCGTCGGCCTCGAGCAGCCGCGCGGAGAAGTGCGCATCGTCGAAGGTGTCGCGCGACTCATCGTTCACCCAGCGCGTGCGGATGGCGAAGTCGCGCGCCAGCACGGTACGCATGACGAGCGCCTCGCGGGCGCTGCCAGAGACCAGCACCGGCAGGGCGGTGCGGCGGGCGAGAAAGGCGCCGTAGTTGAGCCGCGCCAGCAGCTCGAGTCCCGCGGCCGGCCCGCCGAATTCGGGGGCATCCGCCGAGGCCTCACCGCCCCCCAGGATCACGATCGCCTGGGCGTGCACCGGCCGGGTGAGATCGAGCGCGGGGTAGCGCTCCGCGAGATGCGCCAGCGCGTTACCCACGACCGGCATCGAGAGCAGCCACAGCGTCGCGAGGCCCGTCGCGAGCAGCGCCCAGCCGGCGGTGCGCACCCGCGCGGCGGAGCGCCGCGCGAGCAGCAGCGCCCCGGCGGCAGCGAGCAGCAGCGGCCCCCCGGGCGGGAGCACCAGTGTGTGAGCCAGGGTCTTCAGCATGATGAGCACGGTGCCCGCCTCCTTCAGATCCGGATTGCAGCCCAGGCGCGCGAGCGCCAGCGCAGGAACAGGGTCGATCCCAGCACCATGACATAGATGAGTACCGCGACCCACCCGCCGACCGCACCCCAGCCGAACTGCGGCAGAAAGTGCACCCAGCCCTGGCCCGTGGCAAAGGTGAAGGCATGCGCGAGCGGGACGAACAGCAGCAGTGAGACCGGCAGCACCAGCAAGGCCGGAATGCGCACGTCGCCCGCGCCGCGCAGGCAAAGGCTGCTGCCGAGATTGAGGCCATCGAAGAACTGGTAGCCGGCCGCGAGCCACAGCAGCTGCAGGCCGAGTGCGACCGCCGCCGCCGAGTCGGCGTCGTGCGCGCCGGCGAAGAACGGCAGGATCCAGCGTCCCCCGAGCGCGATCAGCACTCCGATCCCTCCCATGTAGAGAGCCGCCAGCAGGATCACCCGGTTACCGACCCGCGCGGCCCAGTCGCGCGCGCCAGCCCCGATCGATTGGCCGACGAGTGTCGTGCCGGCGGAGCCGATACCGTATCCGGGCATGTAGGCGAGCGAGGTGAGGATCGTGACGATCTGGGTCGCGGCTCCCCCCGCCGTGCCGAGCCGCGTCTGCATCATCTGGAAGATGGCATACCCGAGGAGGTCCGCCGCCGGCGCGAGTCCCATCGGCACGCCGAGACGCAGCTGCTGCACGAGGCGCCGCGCATGCGGACGCCAGGTGAGGCGCGACCCGTACAGCCGGCGGTAGTTGCCCTGGAGGAAGATCCCGACTGCGAGCGCGAGCCCGAGCAGCTGCGCGGCGTTGGTGGCCCAGGCCGAGCCCACGATCCCCCAGCCGAGTTGGAAGATGAACAGCTGGTTGAGGAGCGCGTTGGTGACCGTCGTCACGACCGTGATGAGGAGCGTGAGGCGCGGCCGCCCGGTGCCGTTGAAGAATCCGAACATCGCCCACACCGCCGCCCCCGCCGCGGCTCCGCCGACGCGCGGGAACCAGAAGGCGCTCGCCAGGCGCTCGATCTCGGGGTCGAAGCCGAAGGGCGCGAGGATCAGGTGGCGCGCCGCACCCACGGCGACGAACAGCGGCGTCGCACAGAGCATCGCCCACAGCGCCGTCCAGGTCGCCCCCGAGGCCCGGCGGTAGCGCCGCGCACCGTAAGCCTGCGCCACGAGCGTCTGCACGGCGGTGCCGGCGCCGCCCAGCACCAGCACTGCCACCACCACCAGCCACTGCACCGCCCCCACCGCCGCAAGCGCCTTGGTGGAGATGCGGCCGATGAACCACATGTCGGTGAGATTGAGGACGATCTGCACCGCGCTGTTGGCCATGAGCGGCAGGGCGAGCGCGATCACCGCCCGCTGGTCGACGTGCGGGTGGCCGGCCGCATCGACGCGCTGCGCCGGCAGGCCCCTTCTGGTGCCCGCTGTGTGCTGCAGGGAATCCATGGCAACATCCCGAGGAATCGGTCATTCTCGCACATCGACCCCGCCGGTTTTTCAGAGGCGCCCATGGCAACACGCAGGACTGCCGCACGCGGCGGCGCGCGCCGCACGGTCGCCCGCCGGCGCGGGCGCCTGGCGCCGCTCGCCCGGGCCCGCGGGCTCGATGCCGCGCAGGTCGCAGCGAGTGTCGACGATCCGGCGCTCGCACCGCTCGCCGAGCTGGTGCGCAGCGCCGGCGGCGCGGTGATCGGCGCCTACCACGAGCCGCTCGGCGGCCGCGTGCTGCTGCTCGCGAGCGTGCCGCTCGCAGCGGTGCAGCCGACGCCGTTCCAGCGCGACCTGTCGCCGACGCACGCGCGGCGACTCGCCACCAAGATCGACGAGACGCAGGCATTTCTCGATCCGATCATCGTGGTGCGCGGCGAGGACGGCGGGCTCTGGACGCCGAACGGACGCCACCGCCTCGCGGCCGCCAAGGTGCTCGGGATGCAGCAGATCAGCGCGCTCATCTCCCCGGACGAGGCGCTCGCCTACCGCATCCTCGCGCTCAACACCGAGAAGGCCCATAACCTCAAGGACCGCAGCCTCGAGGTGATCCGCATGGCGCGCAGCCTCGCGAGGCTGCGCGGCCGTGAGCCGGAGGAGCGCTTCGCCGCGGAGTTCGAAGCGCCGGAGCTGCTCACGCTCGGGGTCGTCTACGAGAGCGCACCGCGCTTCGCCGGCGGCGCCTACAGCGCGTTCCTGAAGAAAGTCGACCGCTTCAGCGACCGCAGCTTGAGCGTGAGTCTGCGGCAGCGGGCGGACTACGCGGCCCGCCTCAAGGACATCGACGCGCGCGTGAAGGGCCTCATCGCCGCGTTGCAGTCGCGTGGTTTCAAGTCCCCGTACCTGCGCAACTACGTCGTCGCCCGCATCAACCCGGTGCGCTTCCACAAGGCCCGCAAGGGCGACACCCGGCCCGCCATGCCGATCGGCGCGGCCCTGACGCGCATGGCGGCAGCCGCGCGCACCTTCAACGTGGGCACGGTCTCCAACGCCGATCTCGCCTGGGTCGCGGTCGGCGCCGGCAGCGCCGACTAGCAAACCTCAGCCGCGGCCGCGGTACCTGAGGCCGTAGCCGTAGTCGAACCGCGGCGGGGTGCCCGAGCGAGCGCCCGGGCGCGGCGTGCGCGGCCAGGGAAACGGCAGACGGCCGCGGAAGTCGTAGCGCACCGCGCCGTCGCGCGCCCTGAACAGTACGTCCGCGACCCCGCCTCCCTGCGTGCCCGGAAGCCAGGCCGCGACGAAGCTGTCGGCGGCCTCGAGCTCCGCGTCGACTCCGAGCGGGCGCCCGGAGAGGAACACCGCCACGACCGGCACGCCCCGCCGGCGCAGCCGTCGCAGCAGCGCCAGGTCGCGCCGGTCGCCCGGGCGGTATTTGAGCAGTCGCAGGTCGCCTTCGAACTCCGCGTACGGGTCCTCGCCGAAGACGACGATCGCGACATCGGGACGGCTCCGGAACCCACCGGCGGGACTCAGCTCGACGCTGCCGCCGGCTGCCGTCACGGCGCGCCGGATGCCGGCGTAGATCGACTCGGCATGGATGAAGTCGTGGTTCGAGGCCGTGCCCTGCCAGTCCAGCGTCCAGCCGCCGCACTGCTTGGCGATGTTGTCGGCGCCATCGCCCGCCACCAGCACGCGCGAGCGGGGCGCAAGCGGCAGCAGGTGATTGCGATTCTTCAGCAGCACCAGCGACTCGCGCACCGCCTGGCGCGCGACGGCGCGATGCGCCGCCGAGCCGAGCAGCTCGAAATGCCCGGCATAGGGGCGGGACGACGGGCGGCCTTCCTCCGGGAGATGCGCCCGCAGCTTCACCCGCAGGATGCGCCGCACCGCATCGTCGAGCCTTGACGCCGGTATCTCCCCGGACTGCGCCTGCGCCAGGGTGCTCACGTACAGGTCGCGCCAGCTGTCGGGCGTCATGAGCACGTCGATTCCGGCGTTGATCGCGGCCGCGCAGCTCGCGCTGCTGCAGCCCGGCAGCTGCGCATGGGCATCCCAGTCGCCCACCACGAATCCGTCGAAGCCCATGCGCTCCTTCAGCACCTCGGTGAGCAACGCGTGGTTGCCGTGCATCTTCACACCGTGCCAGCTCGAGTAGGACGCCATGATGGTCTGGGCACCGGCCGCGAGCGCCGCGACGTAGCCGGCGGCATCGACGTCGCGCAGCTCGATCTCGCTCGCGGTGTTGTCGCCCTGGTCCCGGCCGGCGGTGCCGCCGTCGCCGAGGAAGTGCTTGGGCGTCGCGAGCACGTGCGCGGCGTCGAGGAACTGCGGTGTGCCGGGCGTGCCCTGCAGCCCCTCCACCATGGCGGCGGCGCACGCGCTTACCAGCGCCGGGTCGGAGGAATAGCTCTCGTAGGTGCGCCCCCAGCGCTCATCCCGCGTCACCGCCACGGTGGGGGAAAACGCCCAGTCGAGACCCGTCACCCGCACCTCGAGGGCGGTGATCTCGCCGATGCGGCGGATGAGCGCCGGGTCGCGTGCCGCGCCCAGGCCGATGTTGTGCGGGAATATGGTGGCGCCGGGGATGTTGTTGTCCCCATGGACCGCGTCCGTGCCCCACAGGATCGGCACCACGCCGCTCGAGCCGGCACCGACCGCCGCCTCGTAGAACCGGTCGGCGAGGGCGAGCCACTCACCGGGTGCAGCGAGCTTGTTGTCGTGGGGGGCGGAATTGCCGCCGTTCAGTACCGAGCCGAGGGGATAGTGTCGCAAGTCATCCGGAGTCAGGTTGGCGATGTCCGCCTGAATGAGCTGTCCGACCTTCTGGGCGGGCGTCATGCGCTCGAGCAGCGCATCGATGCGCGCCTCGAGGTCCGGATCGGCCGGCAGGGCCGGTGCCGGCCGGGGCCAGAGATCCGGATGCACGGGCGGCGCCTCGCTCGCAGCGGCAGCCGACAGCAACACGCAGCCGAGGAGCGCGTACCCGAGCGGCGCGAATTTCATGAGTCATAGCATACACAGGCGAGGATGAGGTCGATGTTCGAGCCCCCCATGCACTTTCGCTTTCGCACCGGCGCCGCAACCATGACCCACGGGCTGCCGGATCTGCTGCTCATCGAACGAGCGCGCAGCGCCGACGCGCGCGCAATCGAGGCGCTCATGCGCCGCTACAACCAGCGGCTCTACCGCGTGGCCCGCAGCGTGCTCGCCGACGACCAGGCCGCCGAGGGCGCCGTGCTCGAAGCGTACGTCGCCGCCTTCGGCCACCTGGAGCGCTACGAGTCCACGGGCAAATTCGGCGCCTGGCTCACGCGTGCGGTACTCGAGCAGGCACGGCAGCGCTCCGGCGTGACCGCACCCGCCCCGGCAGCGGACCGCCGCAACGCGCTCGAAGCCGCGATCGATTCGCTCCCCCCGGTCTTTCGCACGGTGTTCGTGCTGCGCGTGGTCGAGGGCATCAGCGGGACGGAAGCCGCGACGGCGCTCGGCCTCAACGGCACCACCGTGCGTACGCGGCTCTACCGCGCGCACCGGCGGCTCGCCCCCGGCGCGGGATTGGGCCTCGCTCCATCGGCCTTCGAGCTCGATCAGGTGCGCGGCGAGCGCATCGTGAACGGCGCGCTCGCGCGCCTCGCCGAGCGAGCCCGCGAAGCCTGACTCTTCACCAATTGCCCGGCGTCCGGCGGGTGACCCCGGGATGCAAGAAGCCATGCCAGGCACAGGGACGTGCCCGCCGCCGAAGGCGGCGAGCGGCGCGCCAAAACCGCGCTTTTGGCGCGCCACTGCGAGCATCGTGACAGGGCGAGGCGCAAGGCGCCGAGCGGGCGCACAGGGAGGTGCGCCCCGGGCTTGCGCGCAGCAGGACAGCGCAGCGCAATGTCCGATGCGAGCTTCAGACTAGGGCTCGATGCGCACGATCTCGAGCTCGTTCTCCTGGAAGCGCACGCGCTCGCCGCTCGCCTGGCCGAGCAGCGCCTGCGCGAGCGGCGAAACCCAGCTGAGGAGTCCGCGCGCGGCATCGGCCTCGTCCTCGCCCACCAGGCGGTAGGACTGTTCGGCTCCGCTGTCGCTGCGCAGCGTGACGCGCACCCCGAAGCGCACCCGGTCCGTGGCAGAGGCCGGCGGCACCACGCGCGCCGTCGCGCGCCGTTGCATGAAGTAGCGCAGATCGCGCTCGAGGCGTGCGCGCAGCGGCGTATCACCCGCGCTCCGGGCCCCCTGGCGCTCGTTCTCGAGCTCACGCACCCGCGCCTCGATCGCGGCGAGGCCCGCCGGTGTCACCAGGTTGGGATGCGGACTCACGGTGCGCTCCGGGAGTGCCGTGGGATCGTCGTCGGTCTCGCGCGTGAACGCCCGGCTCATGCTGCCATCAACTCCGTGAGACGCGCACTTTCTTCCCATAGCCGTGCCGCGTCCGCATCGCTCTGCGCCGCCTCGCTCGGAGCGAGCGGCCGGCAGTCCCGGTAGTACCCGCCGCTGCGCCCCTCGAGCTCCGGGGCGCTCGCCAGATACACGCTGGTGCGTGCGCCCTGCTCGGGCGAGCGCATGAAGGGCCGCGCCACGGTCGCGAGCACGAGGCGCAGCGCCAGCGGGCAGCGGTGGAACAGGTGACTCGCGACCAGCCCGGGATGCACGGCGTTCACCGTGACGCCGCTGCCCGCGAGGCGCGCCGCCAGGACCCGCGCGAACAGCAGGTTGGCGAGCTTGGAGCGGCTGTAAGCGTCGAAGAAGCCGACACGTTCATTCATGAGGTCGCCGAAGTCGAGCCGCGCACGCCGGTGTGCCTCGGACGCCACCACGATCACCCGTGCGGGCGCGGACTCACTCAGCTTCGCGAGCAGCAGATTGGTGAGCAGGAAGGGCGCGAGGTGATTCACCCCGAAGGTAACGTCGTAGCCCTCCGCGGTGCGCGCGCGCGTCGCGCCCATCACGGCGGCGTTGTTGATCAGCACGTCGATCCTCGGGGTGCTCGCGATGAGCTCGGCGGCGAGGCGGCGCACCTCGGCGAGGCGCGTGAAGTCGGCCTGCACGGCGCGCACCGCCTGCGTACCGCAGGTGCGGGCGATGTGAGCGGCCACTGCCGCGGCGAGCGTCGCGCTGCGCCCGTGGACCAGCACCAGCGCGCCGGCGGCGGCGAGCGCGCGCGCGGTCACGAGGCCGATGCCGTGCGTGGCGCCGGTGACGAGGCAGGCTTTCCCGTTCATGCTCTGAGGCAAAGGACTTCCCCGCCGGAGGATATATGAAAGGATACGCAGGCGAGTAAGTCACGGGCGGCGCGTCTGTGCAAGCGCCGCTGCGTCGGCGATACTTTGCGGAACTCGAACAAACCCAGGGGGAGTCCGTGATGCCGGTTCGAAGCCCGCGCCTGACCGTCGCCGCCGCCGCCGCGACTGCGGTGGCGCTGCTGGCGGGCGCCGCTGCGTCGGCGGCCGACCCGCAGCCCGCGGCGAGGGCGAGCACCCCTGCCGACGGGGTCGAGCTGCCGGCCTTGCTGCCCGGCCTGTGGGAATACCGGCGCACGCTGGCGCACGGGCAAGCCGCAAAGCCCCAGACCGCCAACCTGCGCAAATGCACCGATCCCCGCGCTGAAATTCGCGACAAGATGACCGAGCTCAGGAAGAAGAACTGCCAGTTCACCCCGCTCACGAAGCGCGGTGACCGCTACCTCTCGAGCTGGACCTGCCCGACGCCGTACGGCCCGAGCCGCTTCCGCGACGTGTTGATCGTCAAGGACGCCGGCAGCTACCAGGACCTGATCGAGATGCGCTCCGGGACCCAGACCAGCGAGCAGCGGATCGATGCCCGGCGCCTCGGTGAGTGTCCGGCCCGCGACGCAGGCCCTTCTCAGCCCCCGGCCTCGAAGAAGTAGCGCGCCCTCAGGGGGTGACCCACGCGCCGAGCGGTGCGACGTGCGTGCCCTGCGCTTCGGTGAAGCGCACGACGTAGCCGCCCTTGGAGGCGAAGCGCTGCCCGGGCGCGAGCGAGAGACGCGGGTAGTAGCCGGTGAGCGCCCGGTGATCGAGCAGCATGTCGACGCGCTCGATGAGGTAGTCGCGCACGAAGGCGTCCACCATGTGATTCAGCGTCTCGGCGGCGAGCCCCAGGGCGAGATAGGTGTCCACCTGGACCTTCTCGTCGAGCAGCGGGATGCGGCGCAGCCGGAACCAGCTCAAGGCATAGTCGACCCGCACCACGCGCTGCCCCGGTAGGTCGACCGTGTAGGCGAGGCGCGCCACGCGGCGCCACTCGGGGGGCAGCGGTGCCTGCTCGAGTCCGCCCATCTCCCCCGACGCCCAGACGCTCGCCGTCCCCGGCGTCAGCCCTCCCAGGGCATGCAGGTCCCCGGGCCGCAGCCACAGCACCAGCGCGTCGGTCGGGCCCACCTCGCGCAGCGCGCCGGCGAGCTCCTCCGGCGATCCGTGGGCCTTGAGGATCCGGTTCACGACCGGCGGACCGGCGCTCCCCTGCGCGCGCTGCAGCGCGCGCGCCGCGGCCACACCGACGTCCCCGCTCCTGAAGATCTGGATCACGCGTTGCGGACGCGGGGCGGCGCCGGTCAGCTGGGGCGAGATGAGCTCGGCTTCGAGCAGCACGCCGCGCGAGAAGTAGACCGTATAGAAGTCGGCGTCGCCCCCGGCCGGTGCCTCGACGTTGGGGAACAGGCACGGCACGGCCTGCTGCTCGCAGAACTTTTCCACCGGCTCCCAGTCGCTGCCCGCGAGACCGGAGAGCACCGCGAACACCGGCTGGACGGCGAGGTGCTCTCGCAGCTGCTTCTCCCAGGTGGAAGGCGTTCCGGTCAGCTCCCATACGTGCAGCTGCCAGCGGCGCTCGACGCGGAACATCGTCGTGTGCGAGGAGTAGAGCGTCGGCGCCTTGGTGCGTGCCGCGGCGTTGTTCCGGTCGACGAAATACTGGTTGATCACCGAGAGCATGCCGCGGCGTTTCACGGGATCCGCATCGGGAGTGATGATGGTGGCGAAATGCAGCACCTCGGGAGTCACGCCCGGGGCGGGCTTCACGCTCATGCCCTTGAGGTATGCGATGAGCGCGCTCATCGCCTTTGCATCGAGCCGGTAGTGCGGCATGAGGTAATTCAGCGGCCGGCCGTCCGAGCCCACACCGTCGCGGATCGCGCGCGCGAGGCTCTCGTCGGTGTACGGGTCGTGGATGACGTGCGCCGTGTCGACGAACGGGACGCCGAGCTCTGCCAGGCTCTTGCCGCGCGGCACGAACAGGTACGGTCCTGCGACTGGCGGGATCGCGAGCTTGCCTTCGGTCCAGCCGAGTCCGCTGCGCCGGTGGCAGTTGAGGCAGGCGGCATCGCTCCCACGCAGCGAAGGGCCGTCGCTGCGAACGGCCTCGACCGGCTGGCCGGACGGCGCGATGCCCTGCCGGTAAATCGCCTCGCCGGCACCGCCCGCGCCGTGCGCCGTCCCGAGCGCGCCGGCGCCGAGCGTCAGCAGCAACGTTGCGAGGACGCGCGCCGCGCGCTGGCGGCCGGCGGCCGGGCGGCGGCGAGGCGCGCGCCTGATGTCAGCGCGAGCCAAGCAGCGTGCGGTAATCGTGCACCAGCTCATCCGGCGTGACGAAGCCCTCGATCCGCAGCCAGGGCTTTCCCGGGGCCGCGCGCATCAGCGTCACCGGCGTGTGACTCATCTTCTCGCCCCGGTAGACGTCGAAGGCGCGCTGCGCGGCGATGCTGGCGGCGACCGTGCCGGTGTAGTACTGCCACTCGGGTCCGGCGTGGAATTTGCGCGCGTACTCCGCGAGGCGTGCCGGTGTGTCCTGCTCCGGGTCGATGGAGATCGATACCAGATGCACCCGCGCGGCCTCGGCTCCGAGGCGCTGCTGGAATTCCTCGAGCGTGCGGCTGCTGAGCGGACAGATCGATGAGCAGGTGGTGAAGATGAAGTTGAGGAGCACCGGCCGGCCGTCGTCGAGCTCGCGCTGCAGGGAGACCGTCTTGCCGTCCTGGCGCACCAGCAGGACATCCGGGGTCTGGTAGCTCACCTTCGAGCGCGCAATCGCCATGGGAGTGGCCCCGGCCAGCGCCGCCGCGCAGCCGAGCGCCGCACAGCCGAGCAACTCGATCAGTCTGCGAGGCTTGCGGGACTTCATCCCCGACTCCGGCTAGTTCCTGGACGGCGCCGGTTTGGCCGCCGCCGGTGCCGGCGGCGTCGCAGGCGACGGTGACCCTGCGACGAGCACCTGCTGCTTGCTGAAGCGCGCATCGTCGAGCGACGGATTCACGCTCACCGACTCGACCGCCATGCCGTGAGAGCCCGGATAGCCTTCCACCGTCGTGACATACTGGAAGGGCACCACCAGCCCCTTCACGGGCCTGAAGTCGCGCTGGTAGATGAACACCTTGTGCATCTTGCCGTCCATGCGACGCGGGACCCCTTCCACCTTCACGTCGAGGAAGCTCTGCGCGTCGATCCAGACGTGCTGCACGTCGCCGTTCTTCATGGTGAGCTTGAGCCTGTAGGCGTTGTGGCCGTCGATCAGCTCGCTGCCCTCGAGCGCCACCCGCGCGCCCTTCGCGGCGTAGTCCATCAGCGGGCCTTCGAGGTCCGGCTTGTCGGCCTCCGACTTGGCCTCCTCGGCCGTGAACGGCTCCACGTCGGTGCGGTTGAGATAGGGCCGGAATTTCCAGCCGTGCTCCCCGTCGTAGACCTGCACCGCGGTCTTGCCCGCGAAATCGATTTCGAGGCGCGACTTGTGCGGGCGCTTCATCTCGAGACGGAACGGCAGTCGCACCTGCTGCTCGGCGCTCTTCTTGGCCGACTCCGCGGCGGCGGCGCGCTCGGCGCGCTTGACGCTCGCGCCGACACCCTGCTTGGCGATCGCGACGCTGCGCTCGAGCGAATCGCCCGTGCCCGCGTCGAGCTTGCCGCTCACCGCGAGCGTCTGCACCGCGCGCCAGGTCGCCAGGCCGCCGCGCGCCGTGGTGTAGCGCTCGACGATCTGGGCAGCGGTGAGGCCTGCCGGGGCCGGATGGGTCTCGACGGCCGCGAGCGCGCAGGCCGCGCCGGCACTGATTAACAGTCCGAGGAAAAGGGCGGTTCGACTTGGCATGGGCAGTAACACTCCCGCGGCTTGGGTTGATTTGAAATGCGACATGATGGCTCCCTGATTCTGTGCGGTCCGTCGATTCTGTGCGGTCCGTCCTGACTGCGGCATCGTCCCTGCGGCGCGGGCCGTCAGTCGACCACGAGTCCGTCGGCGTGGAATGCGCCGATGACGACGTTGACGTGATGCCCGCGCTTGACTAAGCGTCCCTTGTTGGAAAACACCATCCAGTAGGACTTGCCGTTCTCGGGCGGCGTGCTCTGGCGCAACTGTCCGACGTTCTCCATTGACGGCACCACCAGGCTCACCCCCGCCTGCGGGTCGATCAGCGAAGGCTCGTTCTTCTTGTCGTTGAGCGCCTTCGCCTTGCCGGCATCGAGCACGCGGTAGCTGAAGCGGATGACTTCGCCCGACTCACCCCACTTGACGATGAGATCGTCCACCCCCCAGACGAGCCGGTAGTACTTGCCCGCCCGTCCGGCGAAGCGGTCCGGCCGGTAGTGCTCGTGTGCGCCCGCGGCCGGCGCGGGCTTCGTCGCAGTCCTGCGCGGCGCCGGCTTGGCGTGTACCGCAGCCGGCGCGCCCTTTGCCGCCGGCTGCGCCGTGGCCGCCGTGTCTGCGGGCGGCGTGTCGCTGCGGGCCCACGCGCCGCTGGTGGCGATCAGCGCGGCAAGCGCCGCCGCGCCGGCGCCGAACGCTCTAGGTGCGGCCACGGGCCTCTCCGCTGCAGAACCGCTTGCCGTTGCGCGGTCCCTCGATCTTGGACGTGAAACCGACCACTGAGTCGTAGGCTTTCCGGTACTCATCGCTGTCGCGCACCTCGGCGAGCTGCCGCTCGCTCGCTCCCTGTGTCATCTGGCCGATCAGCTGCCGCAGCCCCTCGGCCGCTTCCGGGTCGACGGGGCCGCAATAGCTGAGCGCTCCCTCGGCAATGCCGAGCGCCTGCGGGATGGGGGTTTGCGCACTCGTGGCGGCCGTCTCCCCGGCCGGGGCGTCGGTGGCGGACGGCGATGTCGCCGTGGCAATCGCCGGCGGCGCATCCGCCGCCGGTGGATCCGCGAGGGCGAGTGGCGCGGCGAGCGCGGCGCCGAGCAGCCACACCAGCGCCCCGCGCGTCAGCTTGTGTCCGTGCCTCATGGCGCCAACTTCCTCCTCTGCAGCAGGCCGAGCGCCTAACGCGCGTGTTCCGGCTTGCCGCTGAGCGTCCCGCAGGCAGCCAGCGCCTGCTTGCGCTCGACCTGGACGAGCGCGTCGCTGACGAGGTCATACCCCTGCCGATACTCGGCCGAGCTCCGCGCGCCCCGTTCCGTCTCCCGCAGGAGCACGGTCCGCAGCCGCTCCGCATCGCTCTCGAGCCGCGGATCGAGCCGGCTGCAGAACGTGACGATGGCGTCGATCTCGCCGGCCGCCATGTCGGGCAAAGGATTTGCCGACGCGGCGCCGGGCAGTGCCGCCGCCAGTGCCAGAAAGCCGCCGATGACCTTGTGCAATTTCAATCCCTGCTTGTTCATCTTGTCCCTCCGGCCGGTTCTGTCCGGCTCTCGTTGTTGGTTTCGAGCTGCGCCCGCAGATCGAGTTCCCTGCAACGCGACGCTGCCCACAGATTTCTCTGCGAGCAGCATCGCGACTCAGTCCTCCCTGGCGACTCCGGCGTCCACTCCCGGTGTCAGTTCGCCGTTCCCGTCAGCGTCGATGTCTGCGTGCCGGCTGCGTCGGCGACCGACACCGTCGCGGTCTTCGTGCCGGTCGACTGGGTGGTCAGGGGCGTGAAGCGGACCGTGACCACGCACACAGCGCCCGGTGTCAGCGTGGTCTGACCGAGGAACTGGCCGCCGCCCGCAGGCCCGCAGGTCGACAGTGCCCGGGTGACCGTGAACTCGCTGGCGTTCGTGCCTCCGAGCGCCCCCTGCGCGATGCCGGTCAGCGTCACGTTGCCCGTGTTGGTCAGCGTGAATACCTGGGCCGGGCAGGCGGTCGTGCCACCGACCGTGCAGCCGCGGGTCGCCGAGGTGGTCCACGTCGCCGGGGTCAGCGTGGCGCTCACCACCGGCGCCACTCCCGTTCCCGTGAGCGTCACCGGCGAGCCGCTCACGGTCACGCTGGCCGTGATGGTGGCGGTGCCGTTGGCGGCCCCGAGGGCGGTCGGTGCGAACGCGACCTTGATGGTGCAGTTCGCGCCGGCCGCGAGCGTCGCGGCGCAGTTCGGCGCGCCGCCCGGGAAGGCCCCGGTCGTCACGCGCGTGAAGGGAGCGGTGATCACCACCGCGACACCGGTCGCGCCGGCGGTACCGGTGTTGTGCAGCGTCAGGTTCTGCGTGGCGCTGGTCGTGCCGGTCGGCTGGCTGCCGAAGGCGAGCGGCCCGCCCGTCACGTTCATCGCCGCCGCCGCCGCTGCACCTTGAACCTCGACCGCACCGGCATCGACCGCGTTATTGCCGACCTTACGCGGATTGCCGTAGAAGTCGGAGCCCGGCGCCGCGGTGTAGTTGTTACCCGCAGTCGACGGGATATAGTCGATCACCGGTGAGCCGGTGGCCGGTCCGTAGTTGCCGAGCGTCACGCCCTTCTGGGTGCCGTTGGACGTATTCACCAGCGACAACGGACCCCAGGCGATGTTGATCCAGTTGTTGCCTTCGTCCACCGTCGCCGCCGGCGTCAGGTTGAAGATCGGATTCGGCACGGTCGCATCCGAAATGCCCGCCGGGACGTCGTAGCCCAGTCCGCCGTTCTCCGGGGGAACCCGCGAGCCGTTGCAGTACTGGTGCAGCACGGTGGGGTTGGAGCTGGTGTTGTGCGCCCCGGCTGATCCGTACCCGGTGCCCGCCGAGACATCCGTCAGTACCGAGTAGGTCGGGTTCAGCGTCACACCCGACGAGTGGTCGGTCGGTCCGGTGTCGCCGCGTACGCCGATGTCCCAGTACCCGCCCGTGCCCGAGCTGAAGGCCGGCTCTGGCAGCACGCACGCGCCGGTGCCGCCGGTTACGATCACGCCGCCGCCGTTGGCCGTGGTCGCGTCCGCGGTCGGCTGGCTCAACGTCGGCACCAGCGTCACCACGTTCTGCTGGTTCACCGCCCCGATGCCGAGCGCACCCACCGTGAGGTTGAAGGTGCGGTTGTCGTAGATCACGTTGTTGAAGAGCTCGGGGAACGAAGCCCTGCGGCACTCGCCGTTGGTCGCCGAAGCCGTGTAGTGCCCGGCCGGGCAGACGATGGTCGCCGGCAGGTTCGACAACATCATCGAGCTGTTCTCGATCGCCACGATGCCCGCCGGTTGCCGCGTCGAGGTCACCACCGGGTTCGGGCAGGTGCCGTCCGGGTTGCGCGGCACGGTGCACGGTCCCTGGCTGCTGGCGAGGGGCGCGCCGATCGTATTGAAGAGCACGCCGGCCGACGCCGTGGTGTCGTTGGACATGATCGTGTTGTTGATGATGTTCACGCTCAGCGCGTCATACAGCGAGATGCCGCCGCCGTCCCAGCCGGCCACGTTGTTGCTGATGATGTTGTTGGTCACCTGCACCGCGTACCAGTTGATCGGGGTCGTCGGGAAGGTCAGCACGTCGGTGCCGTTGGCGCCCTGCAGGCGCAGGCCACCGCCGCTGCCGCTTTCGGCCGCATTGCCCTGGATCAGGTTGGCGTTGATCACCAGGCCCGGACCGATGCCGTCGCCCGGCGCGGTCGGCGGTATCGACAGGCAGTCCAGGTCGGTGGTCGCGCCGCAGGTCGGATCGACGTCCGGCGCGCCCATCACCAGGATGCCGCCGCCGTTGGTCGGAATCGTCGGATTGGTGCTCTGGTTGAACAGGATCGAGTTGTGCTCGATGTCACCGTTGAAGCTGTAGCCGATGTGGCCCAGGCCACCGCCGTCACCGCTGCTCAGGTTCCCGCACACCCAGTTGTAGTTGAACTTGTAGTAGTCCGAGCCGTTGCAGATGCTCACTCCGCCCGCACCGGCCGGCGTGGCCGAGAACAGCTCGTCGCCGGTGGAGGAGTTCTTCGCGACCATGTTGTGGTGCATGTTCACGTGCACATCGAAGCAGTACGGCAGCTGCGAGCCGGTCGTGCTCGGGTTCGGTGCCGCGGTCGTCTGGCACGAGCCCGGGTCGGCATTGACGCCGCCGACCGTGTAGGCCCCGGGGAATTCACCCTGACCGACGTTGATGCCGCCCGACAGCGTGCCGGCGTTGTTGGTCACGCGGTTGTTGGCGATCTGGATGTTGTGCCCCCAGCCGTGCACGAAGATGCCGCCGCCGCCCTGCGAGCTGTTCTCGATCGTCAGGCCGTCGATGCCGGACGGATTGCAGGAGAAGTTGCTCGGGAACGGGTTGTGCGCGGTCGACGTGTTGGCGCCGCAGCCACGACTCGCGTCGCTGGTCGATCCCGTCAACAGCACCGTGCCGGTCGGGTACGTGCCGGCGGTGGCCGTGCTGGCGCCGAAGACGTCCGTCGAGCCGGCCGGAATCAGCACGCCCTTCGACAGCACGGTGATCGCCGCCCCTTCGAGCGCCCCCATGAGGCTCGGCTCCTGCAGCAGCTCGGCCAGGTTGCCGTTCAGCGAGGCGTTCCAGCCGATCACCGCCTCGAGCGGCAGCCGGTCAACCTGCGGATTGGCCGAGCGGTCGACCTGCGGATTGGCGGAGGTCGGCTGGAAGCCGACCAGGTTCCTGCTTCCATCGCCAAAGTTCGCCCCGGTCGCCGCGCAGCTATAGGTACCGCTCGGGTCGTACGCCGTGAACGGCGTGCCGCCCGGGAGCGACTGGTAGCCGTCGATCGACAGGCCGAAGAGGCAATTCACCTCGCGGCGCCAGACATCCAGCTTGCCGGCCGGATGGGTGTTGGCGTTGATCACGCTCGCCGCCGCACCGACGCCCTGCAGGCGGACCGGCTTCCACATGAGGAGCATCTCCTCGTGGACCGCGGCCGTGGCAGGCGTGGTGCTGGTCGCCCGCGCCAGGGGATCGATCATCAGCATGTCGCCGGGCTTGGCGGCATCGATCGCCCTCTGGATGTTGGCAGTCGGCGTGATATGGGTCGGCGCCTTGCCGCCGATCGTCACCGTCACCGCGTCGACCGACTGCTTGCCGTTGGCAGCCGTGATCACGAGCTGGGCGCACTTGGCCGGGCTGCTGCTGGCCGGACCGCCGTACTGCACCTGCTGCTGGATCGGGCAATTCATGACGCTCGAGTTCAGGATGCTCGCAGGCAGAGTGACCTGGATCAGCCCATCACTCCAGGTGGTGATCCCGTTCAGCTGCTGGGGCACGCCGTCGGAGCCGATCACGGCTACGGTGCCCTGCGCGGTCCCGAAGGAGTACCTGCGGGTCGAGGTCTTCGCGTTGAACGGCGCCACCGTCGCCTGGGGCCCCGAGTAGGCGTAGTTGTTCACCGACACCGTGCCGAGCGCGTAGATGAACAGCTGGTGCGCGCCAGCGGACCCGCCACCCGAATAGGGCGCCCACGGCCCGAGGTTGGTGTCCACGTCGACTTCGCTGATCGCGGGCGTCGCATCCGGGTAGTCGCAGTCCGGATTGTTGTATCCGGCGCCGGCGAAGGCCGACGTCGGCACCACCGGCGTATCCATGTACTGCGTCTGGCCCGGCATGAAGGGGATTTCGTAGCAGAACTGGCTGTAAGCCGGGTTGTAGAGCGGATCCGGCGTCGGCCCGGTGCCCGCGTCGTTCATGCAGGTGACCATCATGGTCGGCGCGTAACCGGTCGGGTTCGGCGGATTGACCTCCCAGGTCGAGTAGGTGAGGCCGTCGTAGGTGCCCCACTCGTCCGAGTACACGCGCGAGATTTCCTGCCCGGTCCAGTCCTTGAGAGCCACCGGCAGGTTCGCCGGGGAGAACTTCTCGCCGAACTGCGGCGAGAACGGATCGAACTCGGACGTGAAGTCATCGGTGATCACGCCGGTGAAGTGCGCCGCGACATGCGCCGAGGTGAAGATCCAGAACTTGGCGAGCGCGGAAGTCTGGTCGTCGAGCTGCACCAGCTTGCGATCGCAGAGGTTGCGCTGGGCGCCGGCGAACGGCGCCACCTCCGCCGACTGCGGGAAGAGGCTGATGTAGTCCGGCACGATGCGCGTCGCGCCGACGCACGGCCAGAAGCTCTCGACGCTGCCGGTGTCGCCCTCGTGGCTCGGCAGGCTCGAGATGCGCCCGAACGCCTGGGTCGGGTTCTGGACGTTGCTCGCGTTGTAGGCCGAGAGCGACCCCTGGTTGGCGTTATACACGGCCGACACCGAAGCCTGGTCGGGCATGATGTAGATCGCCCCGCCGAGGCCCGGGAACTGCACCGTCACCGGCGCGATGTAGTTGTCGCCGATGAGGATGTTCTTGTCCTCTTCCTTCACCAGCTCGTAGCCGGGCGGCACGATCATCTCGACCACGTACTGCCCGGAAGGCAGCATCGGCGTGTGGCCGGTCGCGTCGGTCGGATCGTTCACGCAGATCGTGCAGTTGGTGCCCGGGCGGGATCCCGCGGTGCCGTTGGTCGAGCCCGTGCCGGTCGGCGCGCCGCTGGTCGGATCGCGGCCGATGATGCTCGGGAAGAAGTAGGCGCCGTCGTAGTACGCCGGCTGCAACTGGTTCCAGTTGTGCATGCCGTCGTAGCACTTGAACTGTGAGTTGTTGGGGATCGTGTGCGCCGGCGTCCCGCCGTTGTTGTAGACGTCGAGCCACATCGGCTGGTTGAACAGCGTGAAGTAGAACAGGTCGCCGGCCGCCGATGTGGTCGGATTCGGCAGCTGTCCCGGGCAGTTCATGTAGGGCTTGTTGGTGCCGGCGTAGAAGCCCTGCGCCCAATCGTCCCAGCTCGTGGTCTTGGTGGTATCGACCAGGGTGAGCGTCTGGGTGCCGTCGGCGCCGGTGCCGACCTTGTACAGGTTGATGGTCACGCCCGGCACGTCCGGCGTCCAGCTGGTGTGTATCAGCAGTTGCGGATCGTCGAACGGCCGCGTCGAGGCGTAGATCACCTCGCCGTGAATGCCGCCGTTCTCGCCCGCGGCAAACGGCGCCTTGCCGAACTCGAGGAAGGAGTTCTGGCCCGAGAAGCCCTGCCAGCCCTCACTCGTGACCCATGGCGGATCGATGCGGCCGGTGGAGCGCGAGGCCGTGCAGTTCGTGCTGCCGTCCGCCGTGCTGATGGTGCAGCTGCTCGGCGCAGCGCTCGTGCCCGGCGTCGCGACCGAGAAGCCGGTGCAGTCGGCGGTGGTGCAGTACACCGCGCCCGGCACCTGCAGTGCCGTCGGCACCGACACCGTCTCGAAGGTGTTCGCCATGTGATCGGCGATGCCCGAGGCACCGCACGGTGCACTCGGCGGAGTGGTGGCACTGCCGCACGGCGTGCCGTCCGCCGGACCGCCGGCGTCGTACACCACGTGCGTGCCGGTGTTCTTGTAGCGGGTCGTATCGGTCTCGATCACGTACCAGCTGAACAGCGGGAACACCTCGTTGAAGCCCGCGTTACCGGAGAGGTCGGTGTTGTTGAAGTTCGAGTAGCTCCCGTCGCGGAAGCGGATGTTGGTCGGCACGAGCGTCAGGCCGCTCTCGTTGGCGTCCCGCACACCGTTGCCGTTGGCATCGAAGAAGGTCGAGGTGTAGATGTTCGCCTGCCACTGGCTGGTGGCGATCTGACCCATGTCGAGGGTTTTGCCCCCGCTCAGGCGCACCGGCGTCGACAGGCCGTCGACCAGCATGTCGTTCCACTGGTCGAACACCGTGATGCGCCAGTCGCCCTCGGGCAGGCCCGAGAAGCTGAAGTGGCCGTTGGCGTCGCACTTGGCGAAGGCGAAGTCCTCGCCGTCCGCATCGCCGATGCTCACGTAGCACTGGGTGAAGGAGAAGCTCGAATTGTCGCCGCTGCTGTAGAGTCGCTCGTCGGGCGTGCGACTCATGCGCTCGTCGGTGACGACGCCCGTCACGCCATTGTTGCAGGTGTAATGCGTCCCCGCCGGGGGTGGCGGCGCGTTCGGATCGGTTATCGGATTTCCGCAGATTCCCGCCAGGCGATTGTTGATGATTTTCGGGTTGGCGAAGCCGATCGAGACGTGGTAGCCCGCCGGCCCGAACTCCTGGAAGAAGCTCGGCTCGCCGATGCGCAGGAACGAGTCGTGGGCCTTCTGGCCGTCGAGGGTGTTGGTCTGCAGCCACTCCTCGCCGCGCGCGATGCGGTCGGCGGCCGGCGTGGCGACCACGCCGTAGCGGCCGGGCATCAGGTTGGCGATCACCGCCTGGCCTGCGAGCGGCGAGAGCGTCGTGCCGTCCGCCTCGTAGTTCGGGCAGGTGACGATCGTGCCGGTGATGCCCGTCTGAGTGGGATCGAGCGTGTTCGGTATCGGATTGCCGTTGGCGTCGAGCTGCGGCCCGGTGCGCGGAATCTTGGTGACCGGGCAGGCATCGAGACTGGTGGCCGGATCGATCGTGCCGGCAAGGCTGTTGACCAGCGGCTGATTGAACATGTCGTAGGTCATCTGGCCGGTCGCATCGCCGGTGCCGCCCGCGTCGTCGAACAGCGTGATGTTGAAGCCGCCGAGCCCGCGCTCGTTGGGCGACACCACGTCGATGCCGCCGCCGGCGTCGTATTCGCCGTTCAGCGGGAAGTCGTCCTCGAACACGAACACCGAGAGCTTCGCCGGCGGATACGGATCGGGCTGGGTGAGGACCGTGAGCGGAGCCGCAGCGGTCGGGAAGGAGCAGGTGGTCGCCGGAGGCGTGAGCGTGCAGGTGAGCGGCGCGCCGCCCATGCCGTGGCCGCAGGCGCCCGGATTAGTGGCGGCGGCGGTCCCGTTGGCGCAGTCGGCGCTCAGGTTGGCGTTCTCGAACGGATTGGCCGCATCGCCGGGGAACACGGTCAGGTAGTAGCGCTTGGTGGGATCGAGATGCACCTCGCGCGGCCAGTGCGGCGCAAAGCCGTTGCCGGTCGTGTCCGGGCGGCAGACGCCGTTGCCCTGATCGCACACCGCCAGGTCGTGCCCGCCGCTGGTGGGATTGTAGATCGTCTGGCCGCCCTCGCAGGAGAGCTGCCCGGTGCAGCCCGCCGCCACCAGCGGCATGTAGCTCGTGTGGAAGTTGGTGCCGAAGGTCGGCACGATCCCGGTGGTTCCAAGACCGGCCGTGGCCGCACCCGGACAACCGGCCGGCGGCGGGTTGGTGGTGCAGTTCGGGTTCACGTAGAAGGTGCGGTCTTCCTCGATGATCCAGCGGTAGTCGCTGATGGTGCTGATCTGTGCCGGGGTAATCGTCCCCAGCTTGGCGGCTAGCACGTCCTTGCCGTCGAGAACGGTGATCTCGGCACCGCTCGGGGCCGGGAACACCAGGGTGATGGTGCCGCTCGTGCTGCTCACCGTGCCCTGCGAGTTCTTGGCGGTGTACTGGAAGGTGTAGGTGCCCGCTGTCGAGACGGATGCGTTGAATCCGCCGTTCGGATCGAACGAGAGGGTGAGTCCGGCGGTCGCCCCACTCACGGCATTCACGGTGAGCGGGTAACCGGCCGCATCGCTGGCGGCCGCCAGGATTCCGGGCGGCTGGATCTTCAGGAAGCTTGCGTTCGCGGTGTAGCTGCTGTTACCGGTGGTGATGCCGCTCGCTGCCTCCTGGCAGCCTGTGCCGCAGGCCGCCAGGGTCACGGTCGCGCAGGCCGGGCCGGTCGTCTGTCCGTTGCCGCAATAGGTGAAGCTGGTCGGTGGGCCGGAATAAGTGAAGGTGCCGTCGGCATTCAGCGTGAGGCCGGCCACCGTGCCCTGCACCTGGGCGCCGAAGACATTGATGTCGTTCGCCAGCACGCCCTTGGCCGGATCCGACACGACGAGCGTGTTGCTGCCGACCACGAAGTAGCTGTCCGCATTGGCCGTGGCCGCCGCCGTAATATTGGCGGCGAACGCCGCGCCCGCCGGCAGGCCCGCGCCGTTGACGCTGATGTAAGCCAGCATGCCGGAATCGCGCGCGATCGCGTTGGCCGAGAGGCTGAGTTCGCGGTCGTAGATCGGCAGCGCCGGAGCGGTGGCGCTGGAGGGAACGTTGATCATGACATCGGTGGTCTTACCCGCCGCCATGAACACTTCGCTCTGCACGCGCGGCACGCCGGGCAGCACGTTGCCGTCTTCGGCGACGAGCGAGAAGCCGCCGACCGGAGTTGCGACCGGTCCGGTCTGCGCCCCGACGATCGAGGGCACGTGCATCCGCAGACCTGCGTTCACGAGCCGCACCAGCACGGTGCCGGTGACCCCGCTCGCCGGCGCCGCCGCAAAGAGCGACGGAGGCGCGGTGGCGGTCACGGTCGTCTTGTCGAAGGCGGTGCCGTTGACGAGGTAATAGAGCGGCGTGTAATTGACCGCCGGCGGGTAGCAGGTGCCGTAGGTCGTGTTGGGGGTTCTGTCGGCGTTCAGCGGATTGCCGCAGCCGCCGGGCTGGCCCGACCAGACGTTTGTCTCGCTGAAGCCCAGCGTGTTGACGGCGGCGTTGACCGCGTTGTTCTGCAGCGGGTCGATTTCACTCAGCAGCAACGGAATTTCGGCGTTGTAGGTCACCGCCGCCCGCGCGCCGGCGGCCGGGTACGCGGTACCGGGCGAGGTGCAGGCCGTGGATCCCGGCGCACAGGTGACCACCAGTATGCCGTACAGGCCCATCGGGCCCTGGATCGAGGGATGGGTGCCCGACTCGATCAGATAGGTGCCGGGTCTGAGCGCCGGCTGCCCCGGCGGTCCGCCCTGGGCGGCGCACACGCCGAAGCACAGGCTCGTGGTCGCACCGGCCGCCACCTCGCTGGCGAAGGATTGCACCCGGTTGACCTGCACCGGCGGCGTGCCGACTCCCACGGGGGTGGCGCCGGGCGCCGTACCCGCGATCGGCCAGGTGACCGGCTGGGCATTGGTGTGATTCGGGCTCGGCGTCGAGGTCGCCGTGGCGCCGAGACCGCCACCCAACTGCCCGACGATCACGAGCGAGGTGGGAACGGTATTGCTGTTGAGGAACGACAGGTTGTTGGTCAGATTGATGACCAGGTCCTGTCCGGTCGGCACGGTGATCACGACCGGGGACCAGGTCCCCGCGGGAGCGGTGCCGGCGGCCACCGCCTTGTTGAGCGCGGTGCAGCTCGCGGTCGAGCCGCTCACCACTGCGCCGCAGCTGTAACCCCACATCGGCACCACCATGCCGTCGGGGAGCGCCGTGGTGGCGGAGCCGGCGGACAGGTTCACCTGCTGCTGGGCGAAGGCCGCGCCGCTTGCGAGGAGCACAGCGGCGGCCGCGATTCCGGCGTATTTGCGGATCGACTTGTGATTGTTTGATCGCATTGCGATGTTCCTCGATTTAATTCGATTCGTCGATCACGAATTCCCGCGAATCGACCAGCATCATCATCAACATGCCGCCCGGGAAGATGTTGTTGGTGGTGATCTCGCGCTCGTCGTGCGAGTGCCACATGAAGGCGAATCCGGCCTCCGACGTCGGCGGGTTGGCGATCGTCCCCGAGGGCGGGGTCGTGCCGGTCGGGCCGGTTGCGCGTGTGGTTGCGTTGGGCCCGAGATAGGGGCTGCCGCCGTACCACGCACCGTTGGTGAACAGGTTCGGGTCGGGGAGCGTTGCCGGCCCGCCGCCCGCCACGTCGCCGAAGGGATGAACCTGCAGCGGCTTGTCGTGATCCTGACACCACTCGTAGTAGTTGACGGCCGCCGGTGCGGAGGTGTTATAGCCGTTCGCGTCCGGCGTGCAGGTGAGCGTGGCGAGCGGATCCTTGGAAGCGGGATTGTGACCGTAGGCGTCCCAGTTCAGGCCCTTCCCGGTCCAGTAGAAGATGCCGTCCATCGCCACCCCCGGCGTGGTGGTGGTGGTGAAGAGCAGCGGCCCCGCGAGAGCCGCGGCGCCGGCGGCCGCTCCGCTGTAGGTGATCAGGTTCGAGGCCACGGTCGGGTCGGCGGTGATCAGGTTGCCGTCGCGCGCCAGGACGCGCACATGGTTGCCGTGCTCGTGGAACGGATGCTGCCAGCGGTCCTGTCCGATGACGCGCACCAGCACCAGCTCGCCCGGGTGCATGTGGGGATTGCCGTTGTAGGGCTGGTGCGGGTACTGCGCCGCATAGTTGGGGTCCATGTCGTCCGGCATCGAGCGGCCGTTGATGAGGAAGTAGGTCGGGTGGTAGGGCTCGGTCGGCACGCTCAGGCTGCAGCCGGCGGCACCTGCGGTGCAGTTGCCGGCCGCGGTGACCTGCGCCAGGGCCTGGACGTGGACGTTGGGATCGATCGCCGAAAACTGGAACAGATACTCACGGTCGTAGCAGGTGTCGGGATGATCGAAGGCGGAAGCGGCGAGGCGGAAGTCGCTCTCGCCCCAGGCGGCCCTTGCCGCCTTGTTATTACCCGGATGGCTGGCCGGCAGCCCGTCCGATGCGGAGCCGATGGTTCCGCAGACGGTCGGCACGCTCGCGGGCAGCACGATGATCGCGCCGTAGAGGCCCATCTCGACCTGCAGGTCGCCCTGCGTGCCGCTGTAGTAGGCCCGCGTGCCGGGCGAGGCTGCCTTGAAGGTGTAGCTCACCATGCCTCCCGGCGGCGCTTCGCAGGCGAGCAGCCCCTGCTGACCCGCGGGACAGACGCTCGTCAGGATGAAGCCCGGAAAGAGGATCGAGGTGTTGCCGGCCGGTGTCGGCAGATTGTTGTGCAGCGTGACGGTAACGGTGTCACCTTCGGTGACGACCAGCGTCGGCCCGGGGATCTGCATCGTCGGACAGCCCGTGGGCGGCGGCGCGATTGCCGCCGGCACGAAGCCGGCCGGCTGCGTGTTGCAGCCGTAGCCCCAGGAGTAGACCGCCTGCCCGTCGGGCTGGGTGATGTAGGCCGGCGCGGCCGTCAGGTCGAAGGACGGGGTTCCGGTGCCGCCGGTGATCCCGGGAGCCGCGGCCTGGGCGGCCGACAGGAACAGCCAGCCCGCCGCCGCGGCGACGAGGGGAAGTACTCGCTTCATGGCAGTCGCCTCTTTCGTGTTCGTTGTGCTCATCGCCGCCGCCCCTCAGTTAACGCGCACTTCGGTCATCTGGCCGCCGAAGTTCTCCGCGTCGTTCGACAGATGGTCCAGGTTGGGTGTGTACAGGTAGTACGTACCCTTGGGCATCAAGTTGGCCGCCGGGCACTGTTGCGACGGATCGGTGCGCGCCACCGTGCAGGTATCGAGAATGACGTCGAGCGATTCGCCGCCGCCCAGCGTGATCGAGTTGGTGGTGTAGTAGAGGTTGTTGCCGGCCTGGTCGCGCAGCAGCTTGGCGTTGAGCGCGATCACCTGCATCGGCACGCCGAGGGAGGCCAGCGTCTGCTCCTCGGTGACGTTGAGGTTCGAAAGCCGCAGCAGCGCCCGGCTGCCGGCCGGGATATTGATGATCGTCGGCAACGGCTGCGAGAAGTGATAGACCCCGTCGGCCGACTGGGTCTGCAGCGGGTCCGGGTTCACCGTGTCCGGGTAGCTGCGGCCGTTCAGCAGGAAGTACTTGTCCTTCATGTCGGCGAAGCCTTCGGGGTTGAAGGTCATGCCGACGAAGTGGAAGTTCGGGTCGAAGCTGTGCATCTGCACGGGGTACTCGACGTCGTAGTAGGTCGAGCCGTCACCGTCGTTGTAGGCGAACTTCTTGCTGGTCGCGATGTCACCGGTGAATCCGCCCGTGGTGAGGTTGTCGCCGCCTGCGGGCAGGGGATTGCTGCACAGGATGTCGGTGGTCGAATCGCATTTCGTGCGCAGGTCGCCTTCCTGGGTCTGCAGCGCGGCATACAGATGCGTGGGCGAGGTCACGCGATCCTGCCGCGGACGCACGTAGATCTGCCCCACCATGCCCATCTGCAGGTGCTCGGGCGGGGTGATGTGGCAGTGCCAGAAGTACGTGCCCGCTTCGGGCGCGAGGTAGTAGTAAGTGAAGCTCGCCGCGATGTTGATCGCGACGGAGGCGTCCGGCACGCCGTCGTAGAAGGACGAGGCGTTCGGGTAGCCGTGGAAGTGGACCGTGTGCTGCTCGAACAGGTCCGGCCGCATGATCATGCCGACGTTGGTGAGCGTGAGGAAGAACTCATCGTCCTCGTCGATCGCCATCAGCGGCGCCGGGATGTTGCCGTTCATCACTCCCACATCCATGATCTGGCGCGGATCGACGTGGCCGTCGATCGCCGGGTGGTAAGACGCGGTGGCGTCCGACGAGCCGTTCACGTCGGCGAGTCCGGTGGCCGGATCGCTGTACTGGAAGGCGAAGTTGGGCGGGAAGAACCCATTGGCGACGTTGACGGCCGTGACCGTGAAGGTGCCGACGTAGCCGTTGAGATCCGTCCCGTTACCCTGCGCGATGACGACCTGGTCGCCGAGCTGGAAAGGCGCCTGGGAGTTGAGCACCACGGTGACCGTGTTGCCGCTCTCGCTGATGTCGTAGATGGTGAAGGTGTCGGCGGAGTCGTAATCCTGGCCGACGGCGCCGTTGTAGGCGCCGGCGAGCCGGGCGAGCTGCCCCGGGGAGAGCGGCTGCAGGAATCCGCCGGAGATCGGGCTCGTGCCGACTCCGTCGACCGTCGTGGCCGGATCACCCGGCACGAGAAAGTTGGTCGTCGAAACCGGAAACGGGTTATTGAACACGCTCGGGAATTCGGTCCCGGGCCTGCCCTGCGCGATGTCCGCCAGCCCCGAGAGCGGCCCGAAGGAGAACAGGTAAGTCTGCGTGCCGTCGGCCATGGTGGCGTAGCCGTCGCCGCCCGAGATCTGCTGGCACTTGATCGCGCCGTTCACCGGACCGGTCTTGCCGCTGGTGTAGTCGGCGGTCCCGGTCACCGGAACGTAGGTGGCCGCGCTGTACGCGGGCTCGTGGTTGTTGTCCGCACCCGGGTGCGTGATGGTGCTGGTCGGACACTGGACCCGGAACGACTGCCCCATCGCCGGCAGCGCGAACAGGGTCAGCCCGAATGCGATCCAACCGCGTGTACTAAACATATTGCCTCCAACGAGACCTGCTGGCGCGGTCCGCCGTTGAACACTCATGAGGTGGGGGCGTGTTGCGCCCGCGTTGCGTTCTATGTGCAGACAAAGTGCGTTCGACTCTCGGCCGGCGCCGCCGGTGGCGTTGCGAATCGGTCCGTCCGCTCCCTGTCGCAGATGGACCTGCGCTTTCCGGCCCTGGCGCGTGCTTGTTGTTTACGGCCTCAAAAGTGCCTGTTATGGAGACACGCGGCGATGGCACGACGCCCGGGGTGCGGACGGGTCTAACCCGCAGCGGGCAGTGGGGTTAGTTGGTAGGGAGCCGCGCCGCGGTGAGCGCGTCAGCGTGCGCCGAGCGTCGTACGTGCAGAGGATGCGGCGTGACGTGCCGCTCGCGTGCAGCGGCGACCGGAAAACGCGGCCGGCGCGTCAGCGGCGCGCGGGACCGCCGCCCTCGGCGAAGCCCTCGTAGACGGCGAAGCGCGTCAGCGCCGCCGTGCTGTTCAGTTGCAGGGTCTCGCGCAACCGCTCGCGCTGCTTGTAAACAGCCTTGACGCTCACACCGAGCGTCGCGGCAATCTCGCGCGTGCAGTGGCCGAGGGCAACCGCACGCAACACTTCACGCTGCCGCTCGGTGAGATGTGCCGCACCGGTGGCGATGCGGTCAGTGCTGTCCGCCGCGGGACGCACATTCGGGGGTTCGGTACGGTAGCGTCGTCCGGCCACGACTTCGCGGATCGCCGTCAGCAGCTCGGCGCGACCGCACTGCTTAGGCAGATACCCGAGCGCGCCCGCCTTGCGCGCCGCGGCCACATGATCGCGCGCATGCAGGGCCGTCAGCACCACGAACGCCGCCTGCGGGCAACGGACCCGGAGCTGCGCAATGAGCTGCATCCCTGTTGAGTCGGGGAGCTTGAGATCACTGAGCACGATATCCGGGCTCTGCGAGCCAACCACCTCGAGCGCTTCGGCGAGCCGCCCCGCTTCTCCCACGACGTCCAAGCCCGGCTCGGAGGCCAGCAGCGCGCGCACCGCCTGGCGGAAGATCTGCTGGCCGTCGACCAGCACGATACGGCAGGCTCGGCCGGAATCTGCAGCGTCGGCAGCGGCGCTCTCGGGATTTGCGAGCAGGGTCATAGTGCGCTCGTGCGCTGTGCGTGTTGCTTTGCGACACAGCTTAGGTGCGCGAGTCGCGCCCGGAATCAGGGGGCGCCCCTACGCGCCGCCCCGGAGTGCAGGCGTCACGCCGCAGCGTGCGGCGCGTCGATGGCGGGAACTGTTACTTAATTAAGGAGTGGCCGCGCGCGGCTGCGCGGGCAGCTTCAGCCGGCGGCGATATTCATGCGGATCAGCTCAGCGAGCGAGCGGCACTCGAGCTTCTCCATGATCCGCGCCTTGTGGACCTCGACGGTGCGCGGGCTGATGCCGAGCCGCGCGGCCACGTCGCGATTCTGGTGACCGGCGGCGATCAGCGCCAGGATCTCGCGCTCGCGCTCGGTGAGCCGCTCCATGCGTCGATCGGCGGCCGAACGCGCCGTGGTGGCGGCGCGCCGCTCGCGATCGACCCGCAGTGCATGCTTGAGCACGTCCAGCAGCATGGCGTCGTCGACCGGCTTCTCGATGAAGTCGAAGGCCCCGTTCTTGAGCGCCGCGCGCGCCGTGGCGACATCGCCGTGCGCCGTGAGCACGACCACCGGCACCTCGAGGCGGCGCTCGCGGAGCGCCGCCTGGAGCTCGAGCCCCGTCATGCCGGGCATGCGCAGGTCGGTGAGCACGCAGCCGGTGCGCTCCGGGCGGTAGGCGTCGAGGAACGACTCGGCGTTCGCGAACGCCTGGGTGCGCAGACCCTTGAGCGACAGCAGCAGGGAGAGCGCATCGCGCACGCCCGGGTCGTCATCGATCACAAAGACGGTACCGTCCTCGTCCATGTCCGTTGCTGCGCTCATAACTCGGTCTGCGATGTTGCGTGGGTCGCCAGGCGGATGACGAAACGCGCGCCGCCGAGGTGGCTCGGCTCACACCACAGATCTCCCCCCTGGTGGCGGAGGATGGTTCGGCTCAGTGACAGTCCCAGGCCCATACCGCTGATTTTGCTGGTGACGAACGGCTCGAACAACTTCCCGGTGACGGTGGCCGCAATACCGGGTCCGGAGTCGTCCACGGCGATCAGAACGTCCGCCCCGCGCTTCTGTGCCGTGACCTCGATGCGCGGCGTGCGGGCGCGCCCGGGGGGTTCCGCCGCGAAGGCGTCGAGCGAGTTCACCAGCAGATTGTGGACCACGATCTCGAGCTGGGTGCGATCGACCATGACACGCGGCAGGCTGCCGGGGTCGTGCAGCGCGAGCTCCACCCCGGTGCGGTGCATGCGGTCCCGGAGCGCCTCCGCCACGCGTTGGCAAACCGCCAGCGCGTCAGTGGGCTCGAGCCGCGCACTCTGACCGCGGTAGAACTCCCGTAGCCGGCGCAGCACGTCGGCGGCACGCCCCGCTTCCTGGCTCGCCTTGCGCAGCGTACTGGCAAGCCGCGGATCGGCGTCGGGTTGAATTTCGCTCATGATCTCCGACGAGCGCACGTAGGAGATCAGGGCCGTCATTGGCTGATTGAGCTCGTGAGTGAGCGCGGAGGCGAGCTGCCCGGCGACCGCGAATCGCAGCGAGCGCTGCAGCACCGCGTCCTGGTCGCGCATCTGGCGCAGCGCGGTGTCGCGCTGGGTCGCGAGTGCACCGAGGAACAGCGCGGTGACTCCGAGCGACAGCAGCGGGAACTGCACGTCGAACAGCGGAATCGAGCCCGGGGTGAGCTCGAGAGCGGCCACCAGTGCCGCCTGCACCAGCGACACGCTGATCATCGCTCCCGGCACGCCGTAGCGCAGCGCGATCCAGGTGACCGGGGCGAACAGCGGATAGAAGAGCCGTACGTCGCGCGCGGCGGCGAGTGCGAACGCGAGACTCACGCCCGATACGGCCCCGAGTCCCTGGAGCATGACCTCGCGCGGGTTGCGCCGGATCGTCTCCCACATCATGCGTGGATTGATGCGCAACCCGAGCACCGGAGTGAGCGCGATGATGCCGTTGAACTCCCCGATCCAGTAGCGGCCGACCGCGGCGGTGGCGTCCGCGTGCGTCAGCTCCCCGGCGCTCACCATGATCGCCACGTAGCCGGCCGCGGCGATGCCGCTCGCCAGCGCCGTGACGCCCACGAACCAGGCGGCACTCTTCGGCGACGCGATGGGTCGCTCGAGCCCCCGGCGTCGCAGCAGCCACGCAGCCAGCGTGTAGACCGCGGCGAGAAAGACCGACGCCAGCGCCAGTACCCGCCACGGTGGCGGCGTCCGGTCGGTCAGGATCTCGCCGACGAAGTCCCCGAGTGCGACGAGCGGCGCCCAGTGTGCGCCGCGCGCGAGCAGCAGCGCCATCACCACTCCGGTGTTCGGATTCCAGGGCGTGATGTTAGTGTTGCGCAGCGGCTCGACGTAGCTCGCCCAGTCGAGCAGCACATAGAGCGCGAGGTAGCCCGCAGCGAGCAGCGTGGAGCGCGAACCGAGCGCCCGTTGCCACGGGTTGATTGCAGTTGTCGAGATCTCGTTCACCGGCTGCCGCCGTCCGATCGCGGCGAGCCGCGCCGCCGCCACGAATACACCCGGCCCCGATGCCGGTGCCGGAACCGCGTCACGGAATTGGACCGCCGCGGCGCTTCGCCGGCAGCACCAGGCGCACCGCCGACTCATTAGATAGAGGCGTCATCGCGCACCGAAGGTAGCACGGCCGGTGCCTGCCATTCATGCCGGACGGATAAGAGGGCCAACGAATTCGACACGGGCGGCTCGGCAGCGAGAGCGATACAACCCGACGAGCCCGGCTGTGCCGGCCTCGTCGGGTCTATGGCGCCGGTCAGCGAATCCGCAGGATGACTTTGCCGAGCAGGTGTCCCGCTTCGACGCGGCGCTGCGCCTCGGCCGCGTCCTCGAGCCGATATTGCGCGGCGATCGGTACCAGGAACTTCATCGTCTCGATCGCCTGGTTGAGCCGCTCGAACTCAGCAGCACCGGGCACGGCGTCGTAGCGGATGATGCGGATCCCGGCGCGAGCCTTGGGCTCGGGACGCACGCCGGTCGGGAATGCCACCCTGCCACCCTGCTTGAGCGCGTCCAGGCAGTGCTCGAGCGATTCGCCTCCGGCGAGCGCCAGCACGGCGTCCACGCCCCCCGGTGCAAAGGCGAGGCTCGCGGCCCTGATGTCTCCCTGCCGCCCGTCTACCGCGCCGTCCGCCCCGAGGCGGCCGACGAGATCGACGCCGTCATCGCCCGAGGCGATCGCGAGCACCCGCGCGCCGCGCAGCTTGGCGAACTCCACGGCGAGACTGCCGACGCCGCCCGAGGCGCCGAGAATGACGAGATTCTCGCCCCGCTGCACGTGAAGCGCGTCATCGATTCCCTGGATCGCAGTGAGCGCGGTGGTGGCGATCGCGCCGGCTTCGGTGAGCCCGATGCCGGGCGGCACGTGACCGACGCGCCCGGCCGGCACCGCGACGTACTCGGCGTAGAAGCCGCCCTGGGGATTATCCCAGCTGTAGGAGTAGACCTCATCGCCGACCTCGAAGCCCTTCACTCCTGAGCCGAGTGCGACCACGGTGCCGGCACCGTCGGTGCCGAGCACCAGCGGAAATTTCGAGTGCTTGATTTCCTCCGGATGCTCGCGCAGCGCCGTGTCCCAGATACCGACGCCGGCGGTGTGCACGGCGATCAGCATTTCATCCGGGCCGGGTTTCGGCACCGGCAGCGTGTGCAGTGTGAGCGGCCCCCCCGCCTTATCGATTGCGGCGGCGCGCATGGTCGGCGGCACGCTCGGGGGCTTGCCGGCTGCGCCGACCGTTCCTGCTGCACCGAAGGCGGCGACGCAACCGCAAAGTAACGTTCCGACGATTCGCAGCACCTGCATGATCGACTCCGGGCGGCCTTGAGTTTCCGGATGGGAATGATACGGCCTGCGCGAGGCACGCGCGCGGCGCGCTCAGCGCCAGCCGTATCGCAGGCGCATCCACAGCATGCGCGCCGGGAGCAGATAGAAGGACTCGCTGCCGAACTCACTCGCCGTGACCGGCGGGCGCTCATTGGTGAGATTCGTGCCCTCGAGAATGAGCTGCCAGGGCCCGAAGGAATAGCCGAGGCTCGCATCCAGCGTCGTGTAGCCGCCGGCCGGCGCGGTGTTCTCCTCGTCGAGAAAGCGCCGTCCGGTGTAGCGCGCGACCGCCGAGGCCGTGATCCCCCGCGGCGGCGTATACAAGACCCCGGCTGCGGCCAGCACGTGCGGCGACAGCGTCAACTCGCGCCCGGAGACGTCGACGTTGGATGTGCCGTCGAAAAAGAGATAGTGCGTGAACGTGGCGTCGTGCCAGGAGGCGCTCGCGGCGAGCGCGAGATCGGGAGCCAGCTCGCAGCGCGCTTCGGCCTCCATGCCCCGCAGCCTCTCGCCGCCGGCGTTGGCCAGCGCACCGGAGCTGGTCGCGACCACGAGGTTGGTGAAGTCGAGCTCAAACATCTCCGCCTGGTAAGTCAGCCTTCCGTCGCGCGCCGCGCCCTTGAGTCCCGCCTCGTAGCTCTGCGCCTCCTCGGATTGCAGCAGGTCGGGGGTGTAGTCCGGTCCGAAGTCGATCGCCGCCGGCTTGAAGGCATTGCGGAAGTCGGCGTAGGCCACCGCCTCGTCCTGGCCGGACCGAAACAGCCGGTAGCTGACGCCGAGCGTCTCGGTGAGGCGGTTGATTGACCTCGACACGGAGGCGGACGCGAGCTGGGGCGGGGGCTGCACGAGATCGCTCGAGTTCTTGTGCTCGTAAGTTTCGTTCAGGCGCACCCCGGCGAGCACGTCCCAGTGCTCGTCCGGCTTCCAGTCGAGCTGCGCGTACTGCCCGGCGAACAGCCGCTCGTCATCGAGCGTGCCGATCTCGTTCACGGGCAGCGCCGAAGTCGGCGGCGGCAGCACCGAGCCGTCGAGCGGAACCGTATAGGCACCGTTGCCGTTGAGGGTCGTCTGCACTCCGCGCCCCCAGAGCGCATCCGCCCCGAGCACCAGCGTGGTCTCGGAGCTCAGCGTGTGCTTGAGGTGGCTGTCGAGATAGCCGTCACCGATGGAGCGGCGCTGATTCTGGGTGTCGGCGGCACCGCTGAGATCTGGATGCAGGAAGGCGCGGATGTCGGTCACATCCGACCAGGCGTAGGAAAGCAGTGTCTCCCACGGCCCCCAGACGGTCGGGCGCGAATACCCGAGCGTGAGGTGGTACCTGTCCTCGTCGATGCGCGCATCGGCCGGATTGAAGTTGGCGTTGATCGGGGTGAGCGCGGTCAGCGCCGCGCCGCTGCGGATCACGGGGCTCGGCGGCGTGTCGCGCACGAGGCTCGCGTCGGCGTCGATGCGCAGCGTGCCGGCGCCGAGGTCGAGGGCGCCGCGGTAGAGCGCCCAGCCGCGCTTCACCGTCTCGCGGCCATCGGCGAACCCGAGACTCTCGCCATCGATCGCAAAGGACTCGCGGTAGCCGCCGACCCTGGGCAGCGCAAGCGCGGCGGAGCCGCGCCACGAGCCGTAACTGCCGTACGCGAGGTCCGCCTCGTCGGCGGCCTCGCCCGCCGGATAGTGGATCACGTTCACGACACCGACGAACGAGGTGGCGCCGTACATGACCGGCGCTGCACCCTTCAGCACCTCGACGCGCTCGGCGTCGGTGAAATCGAGCGTGCTGATCGCCGGATTGAAGGCTCCGCCCCAGGGAACGTCGTCGACCACCAGCAGGAAGGCGTCGAACTCGTGCAGGCCCCAGAACGACGGCACCGCGCTCGAGGGTCCGGCGTCGCCGCCTGCCGGAGCCTCGACCCCCGGCACCAGGCTGAGCGCCGTGGCCAGGTCCGAAGCATCGCGCGTGCGCAGCTCCCCGCCCGAGACGACCGAGACCGATGCCGGAACGCGATCGGCAGGCTCCGGGACCCGCGTCGCGGTGACCACGACGGTGTCGAGGGGAGCGGCGATGCCGCTGCCACCGGCAGCGGGCGGAGCGGCAGCGTCCGCCGCGGCATAGTCCCGGGCGCCGGCGGCGCCCAGCCACAGCGCGAGCGCGCAGCAAACCGCGGTGTCACGGCAGCGGTGCGCCATGCGCGGCTAGGCGGAGCTCTTGTGCGAGTGGGCTGGCGCGGGCTTGCGCGCGTACTCGGCGTCGAACAGCGCCTCGAGCCGCGGGTGCGCGCCGCGCATCGCGTCGACCACGGCTTTCGCCCAGTCGAAGTACTCCCGCCGGCGCTCGAGCGACCAGTCCGCGGGAGGCGAGCTCGTCATGTCGCGCAGATTGCAGATCTTGTCGGCGAGCTTCACCAGTTGCGCGCGGCGGCTGAGGTGTGCGGCGTGCTCGATCTGCAGCCGCTTGCGCTCGTCCCTGGGCTTCGACTTGTCGTCGGTCACCTCGCGCACGATGCCGGCGACCCCGGCGCCGAATACACCCTCGATCTCGCCGAAGCTGGTCGCGGTGTCCTCGACGGTGTCATGCAGCAGCGCCGCCATCAGCAATTCGGGGTCGCGCTCGCCGCAGCCGGCGAGCAGACTCGCCAGCGCAAGCGGGTGATTGATGTAAGGCGACGCCTCCTTGCCCTTGCGCCGCTGATCGCGATGGCGCTCGGCCGCAAAGCTCGCGGCGATGAGGATCTTCGATATTCCCTCGTCCTTAGAATTCACTGCGGCGGGCCAAGCTCCCCGGGGGCGCGACATTCTGCCAGAGACACGCGGGTGCTGCCGAGCCCGGGCTTGCGGCACCGGCCGGGCGAACGTAATGTCGGGCGCGCCGGGCGTCGGGCGGCGAAACGCAGCGAGTACGATGGACACGGTGAGCGGAGGATGTCATTGCGGCAACATCCGCCTCGAGCTCGCGCTGACGCGTGCGCCGGCGGAATATGCCCCGCGCGAGTGCGACTGCGAGTTCTGCCGCAAGCACGGCGCGGCCTACGTTTCCGACCCCCGGGGATCGCTCCGGATCCGCGTCCGGGACGCGGGCCAGACCAGTCGCTACCGCCAGGGAAGCGGCCAGGCGGAAATGCTCCTCTGCAGAAACTGCGGAGTGCTGCTCGGCGCGCTCTATCAGGACCGCTCGCAGCTGTATGCCGTCGTGAACGCGAACGCGGTCGGTGCGCAGTTCGGCGTGCCGCGGGCCGTTTCTCCCCGCAGCTTGTCAGACTCCGACAAGCTACGGCGCTGGAAGGACCTGTGGTTCGCCGACGTCATGATCGAGGCGCAGACGCATGAAGGCTTGGCTCATGAATGAGTGCGCAATGCCCGGCGGCCGTCGCGGCCTGGCCGCACCGAGAGGCGCGGAGACTAACTCCCGCGCTGCGCCTCGAGGATGCGTGCGCGCCACTGCCGTATGTCGTGCAGCGGCTTGAGCTCGGGCGCGAGGCCGTCGATCAGCCTGGCCGCCTCGGCCAGCAGGGTCGCGCGCCGCCCGGGCTCGGCGAGCGCCTGCGCGTAGAGCGCACCGGCGAGGTCGACCGCGACCCACTGGTCGCCGTGATTTTTATCGGCCAGCTCGCGCTCGAACTTCACCACCGGCGCGATCGTCCGGGCGGCATCGCCCGTGTGGCCCTGGCGGGCCTGAGCCATCGCGAGCCAGGTGAGGACGACATTCAGGCGGCGGCGGTCGTCCATCGCATCGACCCCGAGCTCCTTGCGGAGCTTCGCGGCTTCGGCCTCCGCGCGTTCCGCGGCGGCAAAGTCGCCCGACAGGTACGCCGTCTCGCCCTCGCCGTCGTAGGCGTAGTGCAGCACCAGCGACTTCACGAACTTCTGCGCACCACCCGGCGGCGTCACCGGCTCGAGCTCGTGTACCGATTCGCCGGCGACCCGCCGCGCCGTGGGCAGATCGTCGCGCTCGATTGCCGCGTAGACCTCGCTGGTCTTGTTCGAGGCATCGATGATCGCCACGGTCGTGCTGCCCTCGGGCTCGCTCGCCCGCAGCTTGTCGAGATACGGCCGCGCGGCGGCGAGGGTGGCCTGCGCGCCCGCGGCATCGCCGAGCGCCGCCTGCGCGAACACCATGCTGGCGACGGCGCCGGAATGGTTGAGGTAGAACGTGGCGCCCCCGGCGGTGGCGCGCTGGGCGGCCTGCAGCTGCTTCAGGCGGTAGGGCATCGCCTCCCGCAGCCGTCCGGCCGACCACAGCGCGTACCACAGCTGCCCCTCGGCGACCGCGAGATTGTTGATGCTCACGATACTGCCGGGATCGAGCTTGAGCAGGGCGAGCGACACCTGTTCCTGGCGCCGGGCGGCACGCAGCGCCTCCTGCGGGTCGAGCTCATCCTGCGCCACCGACACGAGAACGCCGGTGATGACCTCCTCGGCGTGCAGCGCCAGGCGATAGCCCGGCCGGCGCTCGAGCACACCCTCCGCGACCGTCAGGCAGTCCTGGCTGACCCGCCGCGCCTCCGGGTAGCGGCCGAGACTCTCGAGCGATGTCACCAGCCAGCCGCCGGCCTCCGCGTAATACGCCCCCATGTCGAGGTCGCGCAGGTCGCGGCCACCCAGGTCCGCGGCCACCCGCATGACCTCGCGCTCGGTGCGTACGGCGTCTTCGTAATGATCCGCAGCCGCCCGTTCGAAGCCGATGCGAACCGCGACCTCGACATAGGCGCGCCGCGCCGCCGCCGAAGCGTCCGGCCGCGCGGCCAGCGGCGCGAGCAGCGCAAGGCCGCGCTCGTTCGTCGCCAGGTCCGCGGGATCGCTGCGGCTCTCGAGCACCCGGCCCTGTGCGGCGTAGGCGAGTGCGAGCGCAATGGTGGTGGGCTCCGAGCGATCTCCCGTAAATCGGAGCTTGCCGAGAAGCTCCACCGCTTCCTCGGCATTCTCGCCGGCGGCGTCGAGCTTGCCGAGTGCGCGCAGGGCGCGCGAATGGAGCACCATGGCGAGCGCACCGTTGCGGATGGTGTCGGCTCCCCGCAGTGCCGGTGGCAGCGCGTCGAAGTAATCGATCTGCCGCTGCGAGAACTCCGCCAGCACGTCGAGCCGGCCGAAATTCTCCAGCTCGCGCCCGAAGTCGTCCGAGAGGTACCCGAGGAGTTGTTCGGCGTTGGCGCGCGCCTGCTCGGTGAGAGCGCGGCTCTCCTGCGCCTGGCGCTCGGCACGATGCGCGCGCTGGCTGCTGAAATAGGCGAACACGGCCGCGACCAGCGCCCCGGCGGCCAGCACCGTGCAGACACCCGCGATCTGCCGCGCCCGCACGGCCGCGCGCCGTGCGGCGAGCTCGCGGGCGCGCTGCTCGGCGAGCAGCCGCTCGGTCGCCTCACGCGCCTCGCGCTCCTGGCGCTTATCGCGGCTCGCCTTGACCACCCCGCAGAGCACGTCGTGCGTGAGCTCGACGCGCCGCACGTCGAGCCGCTCCTCGATGCGCAGCAGCCGGCGATTGACGAGCAGCGCCAGCGTGCCGGGAGCCGCACCGGCCTCGGTGAAGCGCTTCACGAGGCTCTCCTCGGCCACGTTCTCGCGGAAGCCGGAATCGGTGAGGAGGTCGTCCTCGATGATGCGGCGCACGGCAGGCGGCTGGTCGGCGAGCGCGCGCTCGTAGAAGTTGCTCAAGATAGTGGCGTGCGAGCCCGCGAGCAGGTCGAGCGAGATCTCGCTGCGCCCTTGCGCGATGCGCGCGTCGTTGAGCTCGCGGCAGATGAGACTGAGGAGCGAGGGCTCGACCACCGCATTGGCGAGCTCCGCCCCCCCGGCGACGAAGCGCACGATCGCCTCGGCCACCTCCTGCGACACCAGGCCCTTGCCCGGCTGCAGCACCGCAGCGAGCGCCTGTGTGCCCGTCATCGGCGCGAGCCGCAGGCGATTCTGCGAGATGCTGGGGATTTGCTTCTTCAGCCCCTCGAGGGGCGCGAGGTAATCCTCGCGCAGCGCGATCAGCACCCGGTAGTCGCCGCGCGCGAAATCGAAACGGGCGGCAGCCAGCTCATCCTCGTCGAACTTCGACTCGAGCTCCTGTGGCGGTCGGTTCTCGACCAGGTCTGCGAGCTCGGAGACGAAGCGCGCGGCGCGGGCGCGGCCGAACTCATCGCTCTGCGCCAGAGTGAAGATCTCCTCGAACTGGTCGAAGATGAGGAGCGGGGTCAGCGTGGCGCCCGACTGATCACGCAGCACGTCGTCGCGGTGATGCAGGAACTCCCACAGCGACTCGCCCGCGACCGCCACCCCGGCCTGGGTCCACTCGCCGGACAGCCGGGCATTGACGCGGATGGCGGCCTTGATCTGCTCGGCAGGCTCGGGCGAATCGCGGGAATAGTCGATGCGCACGTAAATCGGGCAGTAGCCCTGGCCGCGCAGCCGCGGCACGAGCCCGGCGCGCAGGATCGAGGTCTTGCCGAGCCCCGACTGACCGAAGAGCACCGTGAGGAGCTTGCGCTGCACGCGGCGGGCGAGTTCGGCCACTTCCTCGTCGCGCCCGAAGAAGAACTGGCGCGTTTCCTCGGTGAAGGACGCGAGCCCGAGCCAGGGGTTCCGCTCGTCGACGGTGGCAGCCGATTCCGGCGCCGCGGGCTTTACGATCGCGGCGCTCATCGGGAACGGGGCTGCATGAAGTCGGCGAGCCGCTGCGCGAACTCGGGCGGCACCCGCCCGCCGGGCAGAGTGGTGAAGTGCAGCGCCTTGAACTTGTCCGGCACCAACGCCTCGGCGGCCGTGGTCGCATCAATGCTCACCGGCAGGATGAACAGCGCGCCGTCTGCCATATTGCGCGCCCGGTCCATCGCGTAGCTCCACTCGCGCCGGAAGTACCCTTCGAGCCGCCGCTGGGTCGCCGCCGAGACCACGGGAATGAAGTACGAGCAGCGCGCAATGTTGTTGCGGATCTTGCGGTCGTAATCATCGCCCGCCTCGAGCCGGTCGATGTCGAACCAGGTAGCGATACCGGCCGCATCCAGCCCCGTTTTGATCTGCTGCACCGCGGGCAGGTCCTCACGGGCGTAGCTGATGAAGACGGCGTTGTCCGGCATCTCGCGCGCGGGTGGCAGGAAACGCGCCGGCGCCGCCCCCGCTGCGGCGGCGCTGGGCTTGCGCCGCGCCTGCCAGCGCCGGTGCAGCTCCTCGACGAAGCGCTCCGCGCCGACGTAGATGCGAGTGCGCACGCTCACCTGCTGCAGAAAGGCAATGAGCCGATCGTCCTCGCTGGTGTGATCGTCGGCCAGCACCTCGCCCACGTCCCGCGGATCGGACAGCCGCTGGCGCTTGGCCATGCGCAGGAAGAGCCGCGCGAGCCAGTTGGTGAAATTGCTGCCGATGAAGAGCAGATGATTGTGCTCGAGCTCGTGAAAGAGCTTCTCCGGCAGGAGATGCTCGCTCTGCAGCGCGCAGATGAATTCCAGCAGGTCCTCGTCCGAGATTACATAGGTGGGCGACGAGGCGAGCTTGCCGAACAGGTGATAGACCACCGGGCGCGCCAGCCGGTCGCGCTCGGAGGGAAGGTCGACCACCCGGTTCGGCGAGTAGGACAGCACCTCGGTCCCGGGCGCGCCGCTGAAGCGCTCGAGGTTTATCGAGGCCTCGAGCAGCGAATCGGCGGTGGTGGAAACGAACAGGTCGAAGTCCGTGATCGCCGCGAGGTGGCGCAGCGTCTCGGGGGGCGCGAAGTTCGCGTCCTTGACGATGCCGCGCAGGCGCACGTAAGCCTCCTCGCGCCGCCCGCGCTGCGCCAGGAATACGCACGCCACGTCATTCAGCGTATAGGGGTGCGGCAGCTCCGCCGTGTTGACGTTGAGCCGCGCGGCGAGCTTCTCGGCCGCCCAGTCAAAGAGCAGCCGCGGGCCGCGCTCGGTCGCAACCATCAGGAGCTCGGGACCGACGATCGGGATGACGCGCCGCTCCTCGATGAAGCTCAGCAGGTCTTCCCACGCATCGTCGTCGAGAGTGGTGATCGCCGAGAGCGCGGTCGCCGGCTGGCTCATGGGGCAGGCTCCGCGCTTGCCGGCGGCCGGCGTACGGCGGCGCCCTGGCGCACCGTCCGGCGTGTCGTCCGACGGACCGCTGCGGCACAATGGCGCCGCAACCATCGTTTTCCGTTCAAATGCCGACCCCCAAGAAAAGCGTACGAGGCGGGGCGCTACCGGCGCCTCGGCCGAGGCCCTGGCGACGCCTCTTTCTTATACCTGTTTACCTGCTGCATCCCAGCGTGTCGTCGTGGTTCGAGTCTGCCGCAACGCAGCGTGCGCTGCAATTAAGGGTGCCTCGGCGTGCCGCCCGCTGGGGTGAATGACCCATGGCGAACGGCATGCAACTCGATCGCGATCGACTGCAGGCGCTGCTCCTCGGGCGCATCGAGCCGGCCCGCGCGCTCGGTCTCGCGGTTGCAGCGGCCGGACGCGAGCAGGTCGTCCTTACCGCGCCGCTCGCAGGCAATCGCAACGACAAGGGGAGCGCGTTTGCCGGCAGTCTGCTGTCCGCGGCCGCGCTCGCCGGTTGGGCACTCGTGAGCTGCGTCTGCGCGGACGAGTCGATCGACGCCGAAGTGGCGCTGCAGGGTGCGGCTGCGCGCTTTCTCGCACCCGCGCGGCTGGACTTCCGTGCCGAGGCGCGCGCGCCCGAGTCGGCCGCACTCGCCAAGCTGAAGAAGATGCTGGCGCGCGGCGGCCGCGGGCGGATCGAGATCGGCGTCGTGATCACTTCGGGCGAGACGCAGGTGATGAATTTCACCGGCAGCTACGCCGTCATCCTCGGCGGTGACCGCTCGCGGGCGTCGCCGGACATCGAGTGAGCCCGCGCACCGTCTGCACGGCACACGACGCGCGGCGCTGCGCGCGCCTTCTTCTCAGCGCGGCAGCGAATGTCTAGACTTGCGCACCCCGCCCGGGCCTGGATCGTGAAGGGAAAGCATCATGAGTCCACTCACTCTCAAGTCGTGTTTCGCCGTGCTGATCGCACTCGCCACGTGCGGCGCTGCGGCTGCTGCGCGCGATGCGCCACCGGAAGGGAAGCCGGACGGCGAATCGCATGCGGCGGATGCCCGCGAGTTCCAGCCCTTCAAGCCCCAGTCGGTGACGAGCAGCGGCTCGGTCACCGTCGACGGACACGCGCTGCAGTACCAGGCGGTCGCCGGCACGCTCATCGTTCATCCGAAGGGCTGGGACGACGTGCCGCAGAACCCACACGCCGCCAAGGGCGGAGGCGAAGAGAGCGCCGAGTCGAAGAACCCGACCGCCGAGGCCTCGATGTTCTACGTGGCCTACTTCAAGAGCGGCGGCGGCAGCAGCCGGCCGGTCACATTCCTTTACAACGGCGGTCCCGGCTCCTCGACCATCTGGCTGCACATGGGTGCCTTCGGGCCGCGGCGCGTCGTCACCGCCACCGACTCTCACACCCCGCCCGCCCCCTACAGACTCGTCAACAACGACTCGAGCCTGCTCGATGCCTCGGACCTGGTGTTCATCGACGCTCCCGGCACGGGCTTCAGCCGCATCGCCGGCAAGGACAAGGAGAAGGCTTTTTACGGCGTCGATACCGATGCCTACGCCTTCACTCAGTTCATCACGGAGTTCCTCAGCAAATACGGCCGCTGGAACTCACCCAAGTATCTCTTCGGCGAGAGCTACGGCACACCGCGCTCGGCGGTGGTTGCGAACGAGCTCGCGACCGAGAGCTCGATTGACCTGAACGGCGTGATCCTGCTCTCCCAGATCCTCAGCTTCGACCTGAGCCCCGATCGGCCGACCAACAACCCCGGGATCGATTTACCCTATGCGACGGTCCTGCCGACCTACGCGGCCACGGCCTGGTATCACCACAAGCTCCCGGGCGAGCACAAGGATCTCACCGCATTCCTCACCGAGGTGGAGCAGTTCGCCATGGGCGACTACGCGCGGGCGCTCGAGGCCGGGTCGGACCTCGCCGCCAACGAGCGCGCGGCGATTGCCGCGAAGCTCCACGAGTACACCGGGCTTGCGGTCGAGTACATCCTCAGGGCGAACCTGCGCATCGACGGCGGGGAATTTCGCCAGAGCCTGCAGGGCGACGGCGCCATCACCACCGGCCGTCTCGACAGTCGCTTCTCCGGGCCCGACATCGATCCGCTGAGTCAGCGCGCAGACTACGATCCGCAGTCCTCCTCGATCAGCTCGGCCTACGTCTCGGCGTTCAACGACTACGCGCGCAAGGAGCTGCATTACGGCGAGGATCAGGCCTACAAGCCGAGCGCCCGGTTGTTCCGCTCCTGGAACTTCGCCCATCAGCAGCCGGGGCAGAGTGAGGCCTTCACTCCCCGCCAGGGCACCAACGTCATGCCGGACCTCGCCAACGCGATGAAACTCGACCCCAAACTCAAGGTGCAGCTGAACGCCGGCTACTTCGATCTGGCGACGCCCTTCTACCAGGGGGTCTACGAGATGCATCACCTGCCGATCCCGCAGAGCCTGGAGTCCAACATCGAGTTCAGGTTCTACGAGTCGGGCCACATGGTGTATGCCAAGGAGAGCTCGCTCAAGCAGCTGCACGACAACGTCGCGGAGTTCATCCGCCGCACCAGCAGTTCCGGGGGCTGAAGCGCGCTGCGGGCTAGTTCCGCAGGTAGGACGCGCCGTTCACGTCGAGGATCGCTCCCGTGAGGCTCGCCGGGGCATCGAGCGCGCAGTAGGTGACCACCTGCGCGACCTCTGCGGGAGTGGCGACGCGCCCGAGCGGCTGATCGGCGAGCACCGCCGTGTCCTCGACCGAGCTCGCGACCCGTGGCGTAGACACCCACCCGGGAGCGACCACGAAAACGTACACGGCCTTCGGCGCGAGCGCCTTGGCGAGCGACTGGCTGAAGGCGTTCAGTCCCGCCTTGCTCGCAGCATAAGCGGGCGCCGTGGGCTCACCACGGAAGGAGGCGCGCGAGGAGACGTTGACGATCCGGCCGCCACGCTGCGCTGCCATGGAGCGCGCGGCGAAATACGCGAGGTTCGCGGCGCCCGCCAGGTTGAGCGCGAGCGTGCGCTGCCACGCCTTGGTCCAGCGCGCATAGTCGCTGGTGAGCGGCGGATGGGCGGGGAAGATGCCGGCGTTGTTGACCAGGGCGTCGATTGAGTGAGCGCTCGACGCCTCCTGCCACAGCCGCTCGACCTGCGCCGGGTCGGCGAGGTCGGCCTGCAGGATCGAGTGCCCCTCGCCCGGCAGCGCGTCGCGCACCGTCTCCGCCGCCGCGCCATCGGACCGGTAGTGCAGCAGTACCACAGCGCCTCGCGCCGCGAGCGCGCTCGCGATCGCGGCGCCGATTCCGCCCGAAGCGCCGGTGATGAGTATCCGGCTCACCGCTCAAGGCCTTCGCGGTTGGCGGGCTGCGCTCGTTCCCTCATCGGCCGGGCGATCCTCGAGAATCTCGTACCACATCGCGTTCAGTACTCCGAAGGCGAGCGCGAGTCCGAGTCCCAGTATCCAGCTGAAGTACCACATGGTGCGCGTCCTCGTGAGCGGTCAATACGGGCCACCGTGCGTGGTGAGGGATTCGAGCGTGATCCGGCCCCTCAGCACGCGGAACACCCACGCCGTATAGGCGAGCACGATCGGCAGGAACACGATCACGGCCACCAGCATGATGAGCAGCGTCTTGGCGCTGCTCGATGCGTCCCAGATCGTCAGGCCCTGGTCCGGATGGGTCGACGAGGGCATGAGGAACGGGTAGAGCGCGATGCCCGCGGTGAGGATGGTGGCCGCCTGCGTCACCGCGCTGCACACGAACGCCGCGGCTGCGCGCCGGGCCCGCAGCAGCGCACCGGCGGCAGCGGCGGCTACCACAGCCGCCGCCGGCACCAGCCAGAGCAGCGCGTGGGCGCGGTAGTTCCCGAGCCAGGCGCCGCGCGCCACCGTGACGACCTTGGCGAGCGGATCGGAAGGCGCGAGCGGATCGGCCCCGCCCGTGATGCGTTGTCCGTCGATGCCGAAGGCGACCCAGGCCCCCGCGGCGATGAACAGGATCACGAAGGCGATCGCCGCGAGTCGCCCCGCCGCGCTCGCGCGGGCCGCCATCGGATCGCCGACTTTGACAGCAGCGTAGCTCGCCCCGTGGAGGGTCAGCATCGCGAGGCTCACCAGGCCCGCGAGCAGCGCGAACGGCTGCAGCAGGTGCGGAAAATCGCTGGTGTACATCGGCCGCATCAGTGCATCGAAATGAAACCCGACGCCGAGAAACAGGTTGCCGAAGGCCACGCCGAAGAGCAGCGCGGGAACCGCCCCGCCGGCGAACAGCGCCCAGTCCCAGAGGTTCCGCCAGCGCGCATCCGCGATGCGGTTGCGGAAGCTGAAGCCGACCGGCCGGAGGATGAGCGCGATCAGCACCAGGAACATCGCCAGGTACAGACTCGAGAAGGACGCGGCATACAGCAGTGGCCAGGCGGCGAACACCGCACCGCCGCCGAGGATGAACCAGACCTGGTTGCCCTCCCATACCGGCTCGACGGACTCGAGCAGCGCGCGACGCTCGGCGTCACCGCGACCCACGAAGCGAAAGATCGTGCCCACCCCGAGATCGAAGCCGTCGGTCAGCGCAAAGCCGATGAGCAGCGCCCCGAGCAGCAGCCACCAGATGATCCGCAGCGCTTCGTAGTCGATCATGGATGCGCCGTCCGCGGCGGCGCGGCTGCCGGCCAGTACCCGAGGCCGTCCGGTCCGCGCCCGATGGTGCGCACCATGAGGTAGACCTCGACCACCGCGAGCGCCGAATAGAACACGATGAAGCCGGCGAGCGAGGCTGCCACGTTGCCGGTCGGTACCGTCGATACCCCGAGGAAGGTCGGCAGCACGCCGTCGATGGCCCACGGCTGGCGGCCGTACTCGGCCACCACCCAGCCGAGCTCGGCGGCGATCCAGGGCAGGGGCAGGCTCGCGAGCGCGATGCGCAGGAACCAGCGGTTCTGCTCGTAGCGATGCCGGGTCGAGAGATAAAACGCCACCGCGAACAGCGCGATGAAGAATAGCCCGAGCGCCACCATGAGCCGGAAGCACCAGAACAACACCGGCACGTCGGGCACCGTCGACCAGGCGGCGGCGTTCACCTGCTGCGCGGTCGCGTCGGCGGGGTTGCGCACGTAGCGCAGCAGCAGCAGCCCGTAACCGAGGTCGGCCTGGTGCGCTTCGAAGCTCGCCTGGGCCACCGGGTCCTGCGGATTGCTGCGCAGCTGCTGCAGCGCCCGATGCGCTTCGATGCCGCTCTCGATGCGCGAGCGCGCCTGCGCGACCAGCTCGTCGATTCCCTCGACCGGCTCATCGACCGAACGCGTGGCAATCAGCCCGAGGAGCCACGGCACCGTGAGTGCCATGTGCGTGGTGCGCGCCTTGACGTCGGGAAAGCCGAAGAGGGTGAAGCCCGCCGGCGGCGGCTCGGTGTGCCACTCCGCCTCGATCGCGGCGACCTTCATCTTCTGGTTGGCGCTCGCGAGATAGCCCGACTCGTCCCCGAGCACCACCACCGACAGCGCGCAGGCGAGCCCGAAGCTCGCGGCCACGGCCATCGAGCGCTTGGCGAGCGCCGCGTTGCGCCCGCGCAGCAGGTACCAGGCGCTGATCGCCAGCACGAACACCGATCCGACGACATAACCGGCGGCCACCGTGTGCACGAACTTCGCCTGCGCCACGGGATTCAGCAGCACGTCGCCGAACGAGCCGAGCTCCATGCGCATGGTGCGGTAATTGAAGTGCGCCCCGACCGGGTTCTGCATCCAGGCGTTGGCGATCAGGATCCAGAGCGCCGACAGGCTCGAGCCGAGCGCCACCAGCCCCGTGACCACGAGGTGCGCGAGCTTCGACAGCCGTTCCCAGCCGAAGAAGAACAGACCGACGAAGGTCGCTTCGAGGAAGAAAGCCATCAGTCCCTCGATGGCGAGCGGCGCACCGAAGATGTCGCCCACATAGTGCGAGTAGTAGGCCCAGTTGGTGCCGAACTGGAACTCCATGGTGATGCCGGTCGCGACGCCCATGGCGAAGTTGATGCCGAACAGCAATCCCCAGAACTGCGTCATCCGGCGCCAGATCTCCCGGCCGGTCATCACGTACACCGCTTCCATGATGAGCAGGATCATGGAGAGCCCGAGCGTGAGCGGCACGAACAGGAAGTGATAAAGCGCGGTCAGCGCGAACTGCAGCCGCGACAGACTGACGACGTCGAAGTCGATCATGGTTGCGCTCGCCGCACCGGCGCCGTCAGCGCCGCGGCCCCGCGGCGGCCGGCGCGGGCGCGCTGGCCGCGAGCTGGCGGGCGGCGGACGCGGCGTCGACCCGCAGGCGGTGTGTGCCGGAGAAGAACAGCAGCCACAGCAGGGCGAGCGCCGCGGCCTTGGCCGCGAGAATCCAGCCGAGCTCGCGCCCGAGCAGCCGGCGGCTCACAACTCACCCACCGCGCGCGCCAGCCGCAGTGCCGAGAGCGACGCATCGAGCACCGCATTGTCGCGGTTACTCACCGCAGTGACCTCGAGTGCGACCGCATCGAGCACCTGGGTGTTGGTCGCGAGGCCGACGCCGTAGAGCTCGCGCGACATCCGCAGGTTCTCCTGCGCCTGGGCGACCGCCTCCGCCGAGGCCTTGACTCGCGCCTGCGCTTCGCGTTCGCCGAGCCAGTTCGCGCGCACTTCGAGGGCGATCTGCGAGCGCAGATCCTCGAGCCGTCGCTGCTGCGCGCGGCTCGCGGTCTTGAGCGCATCGGCGCGGTTGCGCGCCTGGCCGCCGTCGAACACGCTCCAGGTGACTCCGACGCCGATCGTGGATACGTCCTGGCGATCGAGGATCTGGTTATCGAAGTGCATGTAGCTCCCGATGAGCGCGAGCTGCGGTCTAAGCTTAGCGACTTCGGTGCGCGACTGGGAAGCGAGCGCCCCGGCCTGCGCGGACAGCGCCTTCAGCTCGCTGCGGCCCTCGAGGGCACGCGTGACCAGCGCCGCGACGCCGTCGTCGGCGAATGCGCTGACCGCGGGCAGCTGCTCGTCGAGCTGCGGGGAGCGCTCGAGCGGCTCGCCGAGGCGGCGGTTGTAGGCGGCCTGTGCGATCTCGACGGCATTGGCGGCACGCAGCCGCGTCTGTTCGGCATCCGCGAGCGCCACGCGCGCGGCCAGCAGGTCGCTCCTCGGCACCGACTCGCTCTCGACCATGTGCTCGACGTCGTGCACGTGCGCGCCGAGGCTGTCGACGCGGGAGACGGCCGCCGCGAGTGCGCGGCGGGCCCGCAGCACCGCCACGTATCCCTCGGCGACCTCGAGCTTCAACGCGGCAGCGGCGGTGCGCTCCTGCTCACCGGCGCCGGTCGCCGCATCGTGCGCGGCATCGATGCCGGCGACGATGCCGCCCCCGGCGTACAGCGGCAGTTTCAGCTGCACGGTTCCGGATACGAACTGGTTGTTCCTGAAGATCGGTCCGGACTGAAACGGCGGACCCGATGGCATCGCCACATCGAGCGCGGGCGAAGCATTGAGGCGGGTGTAGCCGCCGCTCGCCTCCAGGCTCGGCCAGCGCGCCCCCTCGGCCGCGCGCTCGTTGGCACGCGCCGCTTCCGTCTCGGCGCTCGCCGCCGCCAGCGCCTGGTCGTGCGTGAGCGCCATCTGCCAGGCCTCTGCGAGCGTCTCCGCGCGCGCCGGAACGCCCGCCGCCAGCGCCACGCTGAGCGCCAGCGCGCGACCCAGGCGCGCTGGCGGCACTCCCCTCACGATTGCGCCTTCTTCAGCGGCTCGGCCTGCTTCAGCGGCTCGATACCGAGCGCCTTCAGCACGTACTTCTCGTACATCGGCGAGGTCGAGCCGGTGCGCACCTTGCGCAGGAAGTACTTCTCGAAGGCCACCTTGGCGAGGTGCACCCACTTGCCGACGCTCGCCCAGGTGACGTTGCGCGGCGGGATCTCCGGCAACGCGACGAAAGCGGCACCGGTGTCGCCGAAGTCGGCCAGGCAGACGGCGTTCCAGGTCGCCTGTGCGGTCGCCGGCCGGCCGGCGATCGAGGCAGCGATGTTCTCGCAGATGGCGCTCACCATCGACTCGATCATGTAGCCGGTCTTGGGCGCACCGGTGGGCACGGGCGTCGCCTCCACCGGCGGGATCGCGACACACACTCCCGCGGAGTAGATGTTGGCGAAGGCCTTGGAGCGCTGCTGCTGATCGATGAGAACGAAGCCGCGCGGATTGCAGAGCCCCGCCACCTTCGCTACCGCGTCCACGCCCTTGAAGGCCGGCAGCACCATGGCGTAGCTGAACGGCAGCTGCAGCTCCTTCTTCGGCTTGCCCTCCTCGTCGTGCTCGGTGACGCTCATCGAGCCCGCGGCAACCGCGGAGATTTTGGCGTTGGTGATCCACTTGATGTGGCGCTGGCGCAGCTCCGACTCCATCAGCCCCTTGCTGTCGCCGACGCCGCCGAGTCCCATGTGACCGATGTACGGCTCGCTGGTCACGTAAGTCATCGGCACGCGGTCGCGGAGCTTGCGCTTGCGCAGATCCGTGTCGAGGATCATCGCGAACTCGTACGCCGGGCCGAAGCAGCTGGCGGCCGCAGCCGCGCCGACCACGATCGGGCCCGGGTTGCGCACGAACTGCTGGTAGGCCTCCCAGGCGCGCACCGCATGCGCCTGCGTGCAAACCGAGTGGGTGAAGCCTGCGGGACCGAGTCCCGGGACTTCTTCGAAGGCGAGCTTCGGGCCGGTGGTGATGACCAGGTAATCGTAACCGACCCGCCGGCCGCTCCTCAGGGTGAGCTCGTTGGCGGCGGCGTCGATGGTCTCGACCTCGTCGACGAGCCACTCGATACCCTTCGACTCCAGCGGCCCGCGCAGCGTTACGCTGGTCTGCTCGCGCCGGCGCCAGCCGACGGCGATCCACGGGTTGGACGGCGTGAACTCGAAATCGGCAGAAGAGCCGATCAGCGTCACCTGGTGCTCCCGGGGGAGCCGTGCCCGCAGTTCGTAGGCACATGGAACACCGCCCACTCCCGCACCGATGATTGCGACCTTTGCCATGACAACCCCCTAGCGCGCAGTGCGCGCGGCTTTCCTCATGAGATAGGCGTAGTACAGGACCGGGATCACCAGCAGCGTGAGCACGGTCGAAACGAATATGCCGAAGATCAACGACACGGCGAGTCCGTTGAAGATCGGGTCGTCGAGGATGAAGCAACCGCCGATCATCGCCGCGATCGCGGTGAGCATGATCGGACGGGCGCGGATCGCGCCGGCGCGCACCACCGCGTCCTCGAGACTGCGCCCGGAGCGCCGTTCCGCGTCGATGAAATCGACCAGCAGGATCGAGTTGCGTACGATGATGCCCGCGAGCGCGATCATCCCGATCATCGAGGTGGCGGTGAACTGCGCGCCGAGCAGCGCATGCCCGGGCATGACGCCGATGATGGTGAGCGGAATCGGCGCCATGATGATCAGCGGCAACGCATAGGAGCCGAACTCCGCCACCACCAGCAGGTAGATCAGCACCAGTCCGACCGAGTAGGCGAGGCCCATGTCGCGGAAGGTCTCGTAGGTGATCTGCCATTCGCCATCCCACTTGATCGGCGCCGCGTTGGGATCGTCCGGCTGGCTCACGAAGCGCTGCGCGATGAACTCACCGCCCGGCGGCTGCCGCCTGACGAGGCCGACCAGACTGAACATGCCGTACAGGGGGCTGTCGAGCCGGCCCGCCATGTCTGCCGTCACGTACGCGACCGGCAGCAGGTCCTTGTGGTAGATGGTGCTGTCCCACGTGGTCTGCTGCACGCTGACGAGCTCCGAGAGCGGAACGCGCGCCCCGCTCGCCGAGCGGACTTCGAGCTCGAG
>DASQIC010000038.1:0-44740 GCA_035631755.1 Steroidobacteraceae bacterium | reverse complement strand
CTTCAGTGCGCCTCGTCCCAGTTGGCGCCGGTGCCGACGTCGGCGCGCAGCGGCACGCTCAGTTGAGCCGCTCCCACCATGCGCTCGCGCACCGCCTCGGTCACCTCGGCGATGCTCTCGGCGCGTACCTCGAGCACCAGCTCGTCGTGCACCTGCATGATGAGCCGTGCCGGGGACTGCGCACGGCGGCACCAGGCATGCACGGCGATCATGGCGCGCTTGATGATGTCGGCCGCCGTGCCCTGCATCGGCGCATTGATGGCGCTGCGCTCGGCGTACTGGCGCAGCTGCGTGTTGCCCGAGCGGATGTCCGGCAGGTACAGCCGCCGCCCGAATACCGTCTCGACGAAGCCGCGCTCGCGGGCCTGCGCGCGGGTGTCGTCCATGAAGCGCTTCACTCCCGGGTAGCGCTGGAAGTAGCGCTCGACGTATGCCTGGGCGGCACCGCGCTCGATGCCGAGGTTGCGCGCCAGGCCGAAGGGCGACATGCCGTAGATGAGGCCGAAGTTGATCACCTTGGCGGTGCGGCGCTGATCGGCGCTGACCGCCTCGGGCGCGACGCCGAACACCTCCGCGGCGGTCGCCTGATGCACGTCGTGGTCGGCGGCGAATGCGCCACGCAGGTGCTCGTCGCCCGAGAGGTGCGCCATGATGCGCAGCTCTATCTGCGAGTAGTCCGCGGCGAGCAGCACGCAGCCCGGCGGCGCCACGAACGCCTGGCGGATGCGGCGCCCCTCGGGGCGGCGTACCGGGATGTTCTGCAAATTCGGATCGACCGAGGACAGCCGCCCGGTGGCGGCGACCGCCTGCGCGTAGTTGGTGTGGATGCGCCCGGTACGCTCGTTGACCTGCGCGGGGAGCTTGTCGGTGTAGGTGGACTTGAGCTTGGCGAGCGCGCGGTACTCGAGCACGATGCGCGGCAGCGGGAAGCTCTCGGCGAGCTCCTCCAGCACGTCCTCGGCGGTGGAGGGCTGGCCGGTCGGGGTCTTGCGCCGCACCGGCAGCTGCAGTCTCTCGAACAGAATCTGCTGCAGCTGCTTCGGCGACTCGATGTTGAACTCGTGGCCCGCCTCGCGGTGCGCCTGGAGCAGCAGCTCCTGCAGCGCTCGCGCGAACTCCCGGCTCTGCGCGCGCAGCCGCTCGCGGTCGATGAGCACCCCGTAGTGCTCCATGGCGAGCAGCACGGGAATGAGGGGCTGCTCGCACTCCTGGTAGAGCCGCGCGAGCGCGGGTATCGACTCGAGCTGGGGCCACAGCGCGCGGTGCAGCCGCAGCGTAACGTCGGCGTCCTCGGCGGCGTACTCCGCGGCCTTGTCCACCGGCACCTGGTCGAAGGTGATCTGCTTGGCGCCCTTGCCGGCGACGTCCTCGAAGGTGATGGTGCGCAGCCCGAGATAGCGCTGCGCGTCGGAGTCCATGTCGTGGTTGGTCGCGACGCTGTTCCACACGTAGGACTCGAGCATGGTGTCGAAGCGCATGCCGCCGAGCGCGATGCCGGCGTTGGCGAGCACGTGCGCGTCGTACTTCAGATTGTGGCCGACCTTGGCGGGTGTCGCGGACTCGAGCAGGGCCTTCAGTGCCGCGAGCACGCGCTCGCGCTCGAGCTGCGCCGGTGCGCCGGGGTAGACGTGCCCGAGCGGCACGTAGGCGGCGGCGCCGGGCTCGATGGCGAAGGAGACGCCGACGATCTCGGCGCGCATGGGATCGAGGCTGGTGGTCTCGGTGTCGAAGGCGATGAGCGGCGCCGTCGCGAGCGCCGCGAGCCAGCGCTCGAAATCCTCCCAGCGGGTGATGGTCTCGTAGCGGCGCGGCAGCTCCGGAGCGGCGGTGGCAGCCGAGGCCGGCACGGCGGGCGAGGCGAGCGAAGCTGCGCCGGCACTGCCCCGTGCGCCCCCGCCGGCCGCTGCCGTGGGGGCGTCCGGCGCCGCGACCATCTCGCTCCCCTCGAGCTGGCGCAGCAGACCGCGCAGCTCGAAGTGCCGGTAGAGCTCGCGCAGCCGCGCGGTGTCCGGTGTGCCGGGGGTGAGCTCCGCCACCGAGAGCGGCAGCTCGAGGTCGGTGCGGATGGTCGCAAGCCGGCGCGAGAGCTCGAGCGTGTCGAGCCCGGCGCGCAGGTTCTCGCCCACCTTGCCCGGAACCTCCGCCACGTGCTCGATGAGGCGCCCGAGCCCGCCGTACTGCTGCAGGAGCTTCGCGCCCGTCTTCGGTCCCACCTTGTCGATGCCGGGGATGTTGTCGGAGCTGTCGCCGACGAGGGCCAGGTAGTCGACGATCTGCTCCGGGTAGACGTCGAACTTGAGCTTCACGCCCTCGCGGTCGAGCACCGTGTTGGTCATGGTGTTGATGAGCGTGATCGAATCGCCGACCAGCTGCGCCATGTCCTTGTCGCCGGTCGAGATGAGCACCTTCTGCCCGGCGGCGGCCGCGCGCCGCGCCAGCGTCCCGATGACGTCGTCCGCCTCCACCCCCTCGATGCGCAGCAGCGGCAGACCCTGCGCGCGGATGATCTCGAGCAGCGGCGCGATCTGGACGCGCAGATCGTCGGGCATCGCCGGGCGGTGCGCCTTGTATTCCGTGAACAGCTCGTCGCGGAAAGTCCTGCCCGGCGCGTCGAACACCACCGCGATGTGGGTGGGGTGAAAGTCCTTGATGAACTTCACCAGCATGTTGAGCACGCCGAGCAGCGCTCCGGTCGGCTCGCCGCGCGAGTTGGTGAGCGGCGGCAGGGCGTGAAACGCCCGGTAGACATAAGAGGAGCCGTCGACGAGGACGAGGTCGGGGGAGGGCGTCATGCAGCAGCTGCAGCTGAAGGCGGGCCGCGAGTATAGCGGACGGCACCTGGGCGCAGTCCCGCCGCGGCCGTCAACCGCTCACCCGGCTGGCGCGCTATACACTGCACGTGCCGGCGAGGGCCGCGCGCCTTTGCCTCGAGGGCCCGGAGCAATGCTGCAGCAGGAAACTACCGTGATCGCCGCGAACCGCTTCGGGCTCGGCGCGCGCCCGGGCGAGCTCCGCTCGATCGGCGGCGACGGCCGCGAGTGGCTGCGCTCGCAGCTCGAGGGCACGCCACCCGCGATCCTCGATGCGCAGCTCGTACCTTCCGCCGACACGCTCGCGCGGGCGCAGGCGCTCGCGCGCGACATCCAGGCGGCACGCAAGTCCGGCGACCTCGAGCGGCTCGATACGGTGAAGAAGCTGCCCGAGCTGCTGCGTCCCGTGTATGTCGCCGAGGCGACCGCACGGCTGCGCCAGGCGGTGAGCACCGACCGGCCATTTCTCGAGCGCCTCACGCAGTTCTGGAGCAATCACTTCGCGGTTTCCACCGACAAGCAGTTCCTCGCCGGGCTCGCCGGCGCCTTCGAGCGCGAAGCGATCCGCCCGCGCACTCTCGGCAACTTCGGCGACCTGTTGCTCGCGGCCGAGACGCACCCGGCGATGCTGCTCTACCTCGACAACCACCTCTCGGTCGGCCCGCACTCGGAGCTCGCGCTGCGCGCCGAACGGCGCCGCGCCCCGCGCCGCCTCGGCATCAACGAGAACCTGGGGCGTGAGATCCTCGAGCTGCACACGCTCGGGGTCGGCGGCGGCTACACGCAGGCCGACGTGACCAGCTTCGCCCAGGTGCTCACCGGCTGGTCGATCGGCGGCGGCAACGGGCCGTTCGCCGGCGGCGAGCCCGGGCGGTTCCGCTTCCGTCCCGAGCTGCACGAGCCGGGCGCCAAGGTGCTTCTCGGCCGGCGCTACCCGGACCGCGGCTACGGGCAGGGGGTGGCGGTGCTCGGCGATCTGGCGCGCCATCCCGCCACCGCGCGCCACATCGCGGCCAAGCTCGCCTGTCACTTCATCGCCGACAATCCACCGCCCGCCGCGGTCGAGCGGCTGGCGCAGGCCTTCGGCGCGAGCGGCGGCGACCTGCCGACGGTGTATCGCGCGCTGATCGAGGAGCGCGAGGCGTGGGCGGAGCCGCTCGCGAAGTTCAAGACGCCGAGCGACTACATCGTTTCGACCTATCGGGGACTTGCGATCCCGGCGGAGGCGGGGCGCGCGCCCCTCGCGCCCTTCGAGCTCCTCGGCCAGCGCACCTGGACGCCGGGCTCGCCCGCGGGGTGGCCGGATCGCGGCGCCGACTGGGACGGCGCCTCGGCGCTGCTGAAGCGCATCGAGTGGGCGGATGCCGTTGCCGGGCGGCTCGGCGGGCGCCTCTACGCGACGCAGCTCGCACCCGAGCTCCTCGGCGCGAACCTGAGCGAGGCGACCGGCAGCGCGCTCGCGCACGCGGCGAGTCCCGCGCAGGCGCTGACGCTGCTGCTCGCCGCCCCGGAGTTCATGCGGCGCTGAGAGCCGCGTCGGAGGAGCGCATGTCACGCATGAAGCGCCGCGAATTCCTCAATCTGGGCACGCTCGCCGCGGGCGCCGTGCTGCTGCCGCCACGGATCAGCCTGGCACACGCGGGCAAGGGCGATGCGCGCTTCGTGCTGGTGATCCTGCGCGGCGCTCTCGACGGGCTCGCCGCGGTACCGCCCTGCGGCGATCGCGACTACGCGCCGCTGCGCGGCGAGTTCGCGCTGCGTCCCCCGGGAGATGCCAAGGGCGCGCTGCCGCTCGACGGATTCTTCGGGCTGCATCCCTCGCTTCGGTTCCTGCGCGAGTCCTACGCGGCGCGCGAGCTCATCGTGTTTCATGCGCTCGCGAGCCCGTACCGGGAGCGCTCGCACTTCGACGGCCAGGACGTGCTCGAGAACGGCAGCCCGAAGCCGCACGCGCTCGCGACCGGGTGGCTGAACCGCGCGCTCGCCGCGGCGCCTGCGCCCGAGAGGCGCGACAGCGGAGTCGCGCTCGGGCAGAACGTGCCGCTGGTCATGCGCGGGCCGGCCGAGGTGGCCTCCTGGTCGCCGTCGCGCCTTGCCGGTCCCGACGAGGACACGCTCGCGCGTCTCACCGATCTCTACGCGCACGATCCGCTGCTCTCGGTGCGGCTCGCCGATGCGCTCGCCGCCGACCGCGTCGCCGCCGAGGACGGCGTTGGTTCCGCCATGGCCGGGCCCGGCACCGGGCGTTATGCGGAGATCGTCCGCGCGGCGGGCGGCTTTCTGCGCCAGGATGAGGGACCGCGAGTGGCGGTGTTCGACACGACCGGCTGGGACACGCACGCCAACGAGGGCGGCGCGGAAGGGCAGCTCGCCGGCCGTCTCGCCACGCTGGATGCTGCGCTCGCGGCGCTGAAGCAGGAGCTCGGGCCCGCGTGGGCCGACACCGCGGTGCTCCTCGTCACCGAGTTCGGGCGCACCGCGGCGATCAACGGAACGCGCGGCACCGACCACGGCACGGCGACCATGGCGTTCCTCCTCGGGGGCGCGGTCGCGGGCGGGCGGGTGATCGCGGACTGGCCGGGCCTTGGGAGGCGCGCGCTTTACCAGGGGCGCGATCTCGCCCCGACGCTCGACCTGCGCTGCGTGCTGAAGGGTATCCTCGAGGAGCATCTCGGGATTTCCGCGCGCGCGCTCGCCGACTCGGTCTTCCCGGCGAGCGAGGGCTCGCGGCCGCTGCACGGCCTGGTGAATAGTTAAGGACTCGCTTAACTATCCGGCGAGGCAACCATCGCGCGCGCAAGCCGCGCGATCGCGAGGCCAATCCCGGGCGGCGACGCTCCTTGCCGCGGGGCGCTTACTTGGGCGGTGAGCTCTCGTCCTGGTCCTTCGGCTTGGGCGCCGCCGGCGCCGATGCCGGCACCGCTGCGCTCGAGGTAACAACCGCGGCAGTCTTGTCCGGGAGGTAGAGCGGGCCTTTCTGCCCGCAGCCCGCGACCGCGAGTGCCGCGAGCAGCGCGCACGCGGCCGGCAGCTCTCGCGTGACTCTCATACGTACATCGAGCGCCGGTCGCGCAGCGCGAGCCAGCCGCGCGCCACGCGGTAGATGATCCAGATGGCGAGCGCGACGTAGCCGAGCCACAGCAACCCGAAGCCGACCAGGATCACCATCAGCGGCAGCGACACGCACCAGATGACCACGCTCCAGAGCGCCGCATACCAGAAGGTGCGGATCTGCCAGCGGAAGTGCGATTCTAGGTAGGTGCCGTGGGTCGCGGAGCGGCGCGCGTAGTTCATGATCACGGCGACGATGGACGGCAGCCCCCAGACGAAGCTGCCCACGATGGTATGGAAAGTGCTGAGCCCGATCACCACCGACAGCGAATGCAGCGCGTAGATCACGTTGGTGTAGGTGATCAGCGACTCGTCGACGGGCGGCGCCGCGACGCTCATCGAAGGAGTAGGGCTGTCCGTCACGGGTCACCTCCGCTCGACCACGGCCATGGTCAGGCGCGAGACGCATACCAGCCGCTCGCGCTCGTCGCGGATCTCAATATGCCACACGTGGCTGCGACTGCCGAGGTGGAAGGGACGGGCCGTGGCGGTGACGAGACCGGACGAGATGGAGCGCAGATGGTTGGCGTTGATGTCCTGGCCGAGGCACAGATGCTCCGCGTCGACGCACAGCGTGGACGCCATGCTGCCGACCGTCTCGGCGAGCGCCACCGAGGCGCCGCCGTGCAGCACGCCGAAGGGCTGATGGGTGCGCTCGTTCACCGGCATGGTGGCCCGCAGGTAGTCGGGGCCGATCTCGGTGATGCGGATGCCGAGGAAGCCGGGCAGGCTGGCGCGGCCGCGCTCGGTGAGCTCCTCGGGCGTGGCCGTGGTGCGCCAGATGCTCATGCAGCTAGTCTAGCCGTTTGCGCGGTGGCAATCTGCGCTTGCGGACCGATCCGCGGAGGACCTCGATGAGTGAGTTCGTGCTGCCGGCGCCCGCGACGCCGCGGGTCGCCGTCTCCGGCGGCGGCTTCTTTCCGGTACACCGCATCTACTGCGTGGGCCTCAACTACGCCGACCACGTGCGCGAGATGGGTGGGCCGCCGACGCCGCCAGTCTTCTTCATGAAGCCCGCGGATGCGGTGCTGCCCAACGGCGCCGCGGTTCCCTACCCGCCGCGCACCCGCAATCTGCACCACGAGATCGAGCTGGTGGTGGCGATCGGCCGCGCGGGGCGCGCCATCGCGCCGGCGCGCGCGCTCGAGCACGTGTTCGGCTACGCCGCGGGCAACGACCTGACGCGGCGCGACCTGCAGCGCGAGGCCAAGGACCGCGGCCAGCCCTGGGACGCGGCCAAGGGCTTCGACGGCTCGGCGCCGGTCGCCGCGATCCGTCCCGCCGGCCAGGGTCATGTGACGCGCGGGCGCATCTGGCTGGCGGTGAACGGCCAGCTGCGCCAGGAGTCGGACGTCGAACGCATGCTGTGGGACGTGCCGCACGTGATCGCCGAGCTGTCGACGCTCTTCGAGCTCAAGGCCGGCGACCTCATCTTCACCGGCACGCCCGCGGGCGTCGGCCCGCTCGAGCCCGGGGACCGCATCGAAGCCGGCGTCGAGGGGCTGGAGGCGCTGCGACACTCCATCACGGTCGCCTCCGAGGGTGCGGCGGCGTGAAGCTCTACGGCTACTTCCGCTCCTCCGCGACCTATCGCGTGCGCATTGCGCTCAACCTCAAGGGACTCACCTTCGACTCGGCCGTCGTGGATCTGCGTGCGCCCGCGAGCGCGCAGCACACTCCGGAGTTTCGCGCCGTGAACGCCCAGGGGCTGATCCCGGTGCTGAAGGACGGCGCCTACACGCTCACCCAGTCGCTCGCCATCATCGAGTACCTCGAGGAAACCCATCCCGAGCCGCCGCTGCTGCCGCGGCCGAGCGTGCCGCGCGCGCAGGTGCGGGCGCTGGCGCTCGCGATCGCCTGCGACGTCCATCCGCTCAACAACCTGCGGGTGCTGAACTACCTGCGCGACCCGCTCGGGCGCGACGACGCGGCGATCAACGCCTGGTACGCGCACTGGATCGCGGAGGGCTTCGGCGCGCTCGAGCAGGATGCCAGGCGCCTGAGTGGCGACGGTCGGCATCTGTACGGCAGCTCGGTGACGCTCGCCGACGTGTGCCTCGTGCCGCAGATGTACAACGCGCACCGCTACAAGGTGGACGTCACGCCCTACGCGACGCTGCGCGCGATCTGCGCGCACCTCGAGGCGCTGCCGGCGTTCGCGCGCGCCGCCCCGCAGGCGCAGCCCGACGCCGCGAGCTGAGCGAGGCGTAGCGCGGGCGCGCTTGCTACCCGGCGGGCCGGGCGCCGCCGCCGCGCACGAACGCGACGTAGCCCGCCAGGAACTGTCGCAGCAGCTCGCCCACCTCGGCGTCCTTGAGCGCCCCGGACTCGTCGAACACGGCGCGGGCGCGCGGTACGGCCACCCGCCCGCCGAACCACGCCCGCGTGCCGAGAACGCGCAGCACCGGTAGCCACGCGGTCTGGCTGAGGACCGTGCCGAAACGTCCCGGCGAGGTGCCGATGACGGCGAACGGCCTGCCGCCGAACACCCGCGCGATGTCTGTCTCCGGGCGCGACAGCCAGTCGATCGCGTTCTTGAACACGCCGGGGATGCCGTTGTTGTATTCCGGGGTCGCGAGCAGCACGCCGTCGGCCGCCACGATCGCCTCTTTCAGCGCCTTGACCGCCGCGGGGATCCCCTGGGCCTCGACGTCGCCGTCGTAGAGCGGGATACCGCGGATGCTGGCGACGTCGAGCGTCGAGTCGGGCGGCATGAGCGCGACCGCCGCCCGCAGCAAGGCGCTGTTGTAGGAGCCGCGGCGCAGACTTCCGGAGATGCCGAGCACGCGGGTCATGGCGGCGCCGTCAGTCCCTGAGCTTCGCGGCCACGCGCCGGTAGGCCTCGCGGAACGGGATGCCCTCGGCGACCGCCAGGCGGTTGGCCTCCTCGGCGGCGTGGATCGCCGGATCGAGGCGCAGCGCCGCGTGCCGGAACTCGAGCGCATCGATCGCGGGCCCCGCGATGGCGAGCGTCTCGAGCGCGAGGTCGACCGCGCGGAACAGCGGAAACTTGATGATCTGCAGGTCGCGGTTATAGCCCGAGGGCAGCTTGGCGCAGACCGCCAGGATCTCTGCGAGGCAGGCCTGCGCGGTGGCCGAGCGCGCCCGCATGAGCTCGAACACGTCCGGGTTGCGCTTCTGCGGCATGATGGACGAGCCGGTGGTGAAGGCCTCGGGGAGCTCGAGGAAGCCGAACTCGCGGGTGGCATAGAGCAGCACATCGGCGGCGAGGCGCCCGAGGTCCTGCATGAGGAGCGTGATCTCGAACACCAGGGCCGCTTCCGCCTTGCCGCGCGAGAGCTGCACGGCGGTCACGGGCTCGTGCACCGCGGCGAAGCCGAGTGCGGCGCGGGTGGCCTCGCGATCGAGCGGCAAGCCCGGCGTGCCGTAGCCGGCCGCCGAGCCGAGCGGGCAGAGCGCGGCGCGGCGCGCCGCCTGGCGCAGCCCCGCGGCGTCGTCGCGGATCTCGGCGGCGAAGCCGCCAGCCCACAGCGGCACCGAGCTCGGCATCGCGGGCTGCATGTGGGTGTAGCCCGGAAGCGGCGTGCGCTGCTCGCGCTCGGCGAGGCGCGCGAGCGCGTCGGCGACCTCGAGCGCGCCTGCGCTCAGGCGCTCGCTCGCCTCGCGCAGGTACAGGCGGATGGCGGTGAGCACCTGGTCGTTACGCGAGCGCCCGAGATGGATGCGCGCTCCCGCCGGGCCGATGCGCTCGGTGAGGCGCCGCTCGAGCGCGGTCTGGCCATCCTCGTCGGCGAGCTCGACGTGCCACAGGCCCTGCGCGTGCTCGTCGAGGAGCGCAGTGAGGCCGGCGCGGATGGCGGCGAGATCCTCGGCGGAAAGCAGCTGCTGCGCGTGCAGCATCTCGGCGTGCGCGATCGAGGCGCGCACGTCATAGGGCACCAGCCGCTCGTCGAGCGCGTAATCCTCTCCGGCGGTGTAGCGCAGCACGCGCTCATCGAGCGGCGCGCCCTTGTCCCACAGGCGCTTCATGCGGGCCCCTGCTGCTCGGCGGGCGTCAGCGCCTTGATGTCGGCGACGATCAGCGTGCCCGTGCCCTCGTTGGTGAACACCTCGCCGAGGATACCTTCCGGGGAGCGGTAAGACACCACGTGCACCCGGCGCACCCCGCCGCGGATCGCGTCCTCGATGGCGCGCGCCTTGGGCAACATGCCGTCGGTGAGGCTGCCGGCATCGCGCAGGCGCTTCAGGCCCGCGAGATCCGTATAGGAGATGAGCGATCCCGGGTCGGCGGGATTGGCGAGTATTCCCGGCGCGTCGGTGCACAGTATCAGCTTCTCGGCGTTGAGCGCGGCGCCGATCGCGGCAGCCACGGTATCGGCGTTGATGTTGAGGAGCGTGCCGGCGGAATCGGCCGACAGCGGGCTCACCACCGGCATCAGGCCGTTGCCGAGGAGCTTGAGCAGCACCGTGGGGTCGACCGCATCGATGTCGCCGACGAAGCCGAAGTCGGTGAGCTCACCGCTGCTGCCGGCCGGCACCGGCGGGCGCTTGTGGGCGCGCACCAGCCCGGCGTCGACACCGCTCAGGCCGACCGCGTCGATTTCCAGATCGCGGCACAGCGCCAGCAGGCGCGTGTTGATCAGGCCGTTGAGCACCATGGCGGTCGCGTCGATCGCTTTCTGGTCGGTGATGCGGCGTCCCTCGATCATGCGGGTGGGGGCGCCGAGGGCGGCTGCGAGCTCGGTGAGCTGCGGCCCACCGCCGTGCACCAGCACCACGCGCACGCCGAAGTAGTGCAGGATGCCGATCTGCTCGACCAGGGCGCGGGTCGCCTCCTGCTCGGCGAACACCGCGCCGCCGGCCTTCACCACGAAGGTCTTGCCCTTGTACATGCGGATGTAGGGTGCGGCGCTGCGCAGTGCGCGGATCGCCAGCGCCTGGTCGCCTTGATGCATGATCATGTCGCAGCCCGTCCCCGGGGTTGTCCCTTCAGTTCCTCAGCAGCTGGTGCAGCACCGCCATCTGCACGCTCAGGCGGTTGGCCGCCTCGCGCTGCACGATGCTGCGCGGGCCGTCGAGCACCTCGTCGGCGATCGCGGTGTTGCGGCGCACCGGCAGGCAGTGCATCACGCGGCACTCGCGCGCGGCGCGCGCGAACCACTCCTCGCGAACGCACCAGTGGGTGAGCGTGCTGCGCAGCCGCGCATCCGCCGGCGCGTCGCCGTAGCAGCCGGTCGCCCCCCATTCCTTGGCGTACAGCACGGCCGCTCCTTCGAGGGCCTCGTCGCGCTCCGCCGTCTCGCGCACCGAGCCGCCGGCGCTTGCTGCCGCCCGCCGCGCGCGCTCCATGACCGGTGCCGGCAGCGCGAAGCCCTCGGGGCGCAGCACGATCACCTCCATGCCGCGTAAGCTGGCCATGTGCAGTGCCGCGGCCGGGACCGCCAGCGGGAGCGCCCGCGGATGCCAGACCCAGGAGAGCACGAAGCGCCCGCTGCGCGGTACCGCGAGATCGTCGAGCGTCTTCCAGTCGGCGAGCGCCTGGCAGGGGTGGTTCATGGCCGATTCGAGGTTGATGAGCGGTTTGTCGGTGAGCGCCGCCATGAGGTTGAAGGTGGTCTCGGCGAGATCGGCCTCGAGGTTGCGCCCCTCGGCGAACACGCGGATGCCGAGCGCGTCGCAGTAGGCGGCGAGCGCCGGGATGCCCTCGCGCACGTGCTCGGCCGCCGCGCCGTCCATCACCACGCCGGACCGGGTCTCGAGCTGCCAGCTGCCGTGCCCGGGGTTGATGACGAAGGAGCTGCCGCCGAGGCGTGCCATGGCCGCCTGGAACGAGGCGAGCGTGCGCAGCGACGGGTTGAAGAACAGGAGTCCCAGGATCCGGCCGGCGAGCGCGCGCGGCTCGCCCTGGCGCTCCAGACGGCGCGCCAGCTCGAGCAGCGCCAGCAGCTCGTCGCGGGTGAAATCGGCGAGATCGACGAAGCGTCTCATGGGGGCAGATCGCGCAGCGCGTCGCGCAGCATGTCGACGTGCTCCTCCTCGAGGATGAAGGGCGGCAGGAGCCGCAGCACCTGCGGGTCGCTGGCGGTGCCGGTGAGGATGCCGCACTCGAGGAGCTCCGCCTGGATCTCCTTCGCCGGGCGCGTGGTGCGCAGTCCCACCAGCAGCCCCGCCCCCTGGTGCGCGGTGACCGGCCCCACCACGCACTGCTGGCGGATGTAGGCGCCGATCCGCCGCACGCGCTCGAGGAGGCGCTCCTCCTTGAGGGCGCCCAGCACCGCGATGATCGCCGCGCAGGCGAGCGGACCGCCGCCGAAGGTGGTGCCGAGGGATTCGTGCTTCAGCGAAGCGGTGACGAGCGGCGACATCATGAGCGCCGCGCAGGGAAAGCCGTTGCCGAGCGCCTTGGCGGTGGTGAGCATGTCGGGGCGCACACGGTAGAGGTTGGCGGCGAACGGCTCGCCGGTGCGTCCCATCCCGCACTGCACCTCATCGAAGATGAGCAGCGCACCGACCTCGGCGCAGCGCTCGCGCAGCGCCGCGAGGAACGGCGCGCCGAGGTCCACCGCCCCGGCGACTCCCTGCACCGGCTCGACGATCACCGCGGCGGTGTCGCGCGTCACGTGCGTCGCGATCGCCGCGTGGTCGCGTCGCGGGATGAAGCTCACGTCGAAGGGCGTGCGCGGAAAGCCGTACCACTTCGCGCTCGCGCCCCAGGTGACCGCGCCGGCGGCGGCGGTGCGGCCGTGAAAGCCCCCCTCGATGGCCACCACCTGCGACCGTCCGGTCATGCGCAGCGCCACCTTGAGCGCGTTCTCGTTCGCCTCGGCGCCGCTGTTGACGAGGAACACGCTGGCGAACGGCAGCCGCGAGAAGCGCACCAGGCGGCGCGCCGCCCGGGCGCGCACCCGCATCGCCACCGCGTTGCTCTGGAACTGGCACTCGGCAGCCTGCTGCGCGAGCGCCGCCGTCCAGGCGGGATGTCCGTAGCCGAGGGCCGCGACCGCGTGGCCGCCGTAGAGATCGAGCACCCGCTCGCCACGGCTGCTGGTGAGCCACACGCCCTGCGCGGAGGCGACCTCGAGCGGGTAGTGGGCGAACACCGGAGCGAGGAAATCATGTACCGCCACCCGCACTGCCGCCGCCGTCGCCGCCGGAACCGGCGCAGGTTTCGGTGTCGCCGCCGCTTTCTTTCTCGGCATGGCGCAGCGTCCTCAGGTCCAGCCGGGCGCGCTCGCCGTGAGTCCGGCGGTCTCCGCGAGCCCGAGCATCCGGTTCATCCACTGCACGGCGCCGCCCGCGGCGCCCTTGGCGAGATTGTCGAGGGCGCAGAGCACGGCGACGCTGCCGCCGTCGGTGACGGCCGAGAGCTGCGCGTAGTTGCTGGCGGCGACTTCCTTGACGCGCGGCGCGCGCTCGCTGACGCGCACGAACGGCGCGCGCGCGTAGTACTCGCGCAGCGCGCCGATGAGCTCGGCTGCGGTGAGCGGGCGGCGCAGCGCCGCCTGCACCGTCACGTGGATGCCGCGCGCAAACGGACCCGAGTGCGGCACGAAGGCGACCTCTGCGGCGACCCCGGTCGCGGCGCGTACCCCCGCGACCACCTCCGGCGCGTGGCGGTGCGCGAGTGCGCTGTAGCTGTAGAGGTCGCCGTGGCGCAGCGGGTGGTGCGTGCCCTCGACGGGCTTGCGCCCCGAGCCCGTGCTGCCGGTCACGCCGCTCACGTAGAGCCGTGGCTCGGCGAGCCCGAGCGCGATGAGCGGCATGCAGGCGATGAGCGCCGCGGTGGCGAAACACCCGGGATGGGCGACGTGGGGCGTCGGCAGCACCGCGAGATGCTCGGGCAGCGCGCAGGTGAAGTCCTTGAGACGCTGCGGGGCGCCGTGCGGATGCGGGTACACCGCGGCATAAGCATCCAGCGTGGAATAGCGGAAGTCGGCCGAGAGATCGACCACGCGCGGCGCAGCCCCGGCGGCTTCGGCGTCGCTGAGCAGCGCGTCGATGAGGCGGGCGGAGACCCCGTGCGGCGCGGCGGAGAACACCGCCGCGGTGCGCGCCTCGCGCACCAGGCGCTGCGCCTCGGCGAGCGTGCAGAAACGCGTCCCGGGGTAGCTCGGCGCGAGGTGCGGAAAGGCGCCGGCGAGTGGCTCGCCGGGCTGGCTGTCGGACACCGCCGCGAGCAGCTCGAGCTGCGGGTGAGCCGCGATCAGGCGCAGCAGCTCCCCGGCCACGTAGCCGCTGCCCCCGAGCACCACTGCGGGCGTGCGCGCGCTCATGCCGCCGCTCCGCGCGCGAGTCCGAGTGACTCGATCACCCGGTCGCCGAGCGCTGCGGCATCGGTGATGGCGTTACAGGCCGGCACCTGCATCTGCGTGGCGATGATCTCGATGCCCACCTTGTTGTCGGTGCAGGGGCCGGTGACCACGCACGGCTCGATATGGAAGCGCTCGCGCAGCAGCTTCACTCCGCCCCAGGCGGCGACCGGGTCGTTGGCCGAGAGAATGACGGCGGTGAGCGCGGCGCGGATGTCGGGACACTCGAGGATGGCATCCACGCCGTAGGTGCCGAGCATGCCGTCGCCGAGCTCGAACACCAGCACGTCCGGCTTGCCGGCCGCGAGCTCGGTCAGCATGGTGCGGGTGAGCGCCGGACCGTTGGCGCGCGTGGTGCTGATCACCCCGAGGTCGGTGAAGATCGAGCAGCGGCGCGCGCCGGCATCCTCCATCGCGAGGATATCGCGCCGCAGCGACACGCCGGTCGCCTTGAAGGCGTCCACCGTAAGCCCGCGGTGGCGCATGCGGGCGATCACCGCGCACGCGGCCGCGGTCTTGCCGGCCTCCATACAGGTGCCGGCGAGCGCCACCACCGGCACGCCACGCGTGTCGAGCGCGGCGTTGACGTCGAGCGCCTTGTAGCCGGCGCGCGCCGGCACGCCGATGCGCTCGCCGAGGTAGGGGAAATTGAGCGCCACACCGAGCACGCGGCAGTCGAACGGCCGGCCCTTCTCCGGGTTGATCGAGTCGCACACCCCGAGCACGCCGCCGATGTTGAGCATCTGGATCACGTCGCCCGGCTGCAGCGCCGGCGGCACGTGACCGGAGTAGCCGAACAGCGCCTGGCGGTGCCCGAGCGCCCCCGCCACGATGTCGCCCTTGCCGACCTTGGCCATACGGCCACTGACGAGCTCGAGGGTGTTATAGGTCGACTTGTTGGTGAGCACCTCGACCACGATCACCACGCCTTCCTCGGCGGGGATGTCCGCCGAGATGCGCACTTCGTGCGACAGGCCGCAGGCCTGCGTCACCGAGGCGAGCTTGTCCACCACCACGCTGCGCATGCTGACCACGCTCAACGCTCTTCGGGCGGCGTGCCGCCCGCGCTCGAGGCGGCACGTGCGTGGAACACACCCGGCAGCGCCACGATGCGCGAGAAGCCGAGCGCATCGCGCGCCGACCACTCGCCCGCGGCCTCGCCGTATACCCCCCGCGATGCCGCCATCAGCGAGTGGGGCGACTCGACCCCCTCGACGAACAGGCTCCCGGTGCGCAGCAGCAGCCGCACCTCGCCAGTGACGCGCTGCTGCGATGAGACGAGCAGTGCCTCGATGTCGCGGCACACCGGATCGAGCAGCTGGCCCTCGTGCACCAGGTCGCCGTAGGGCAGCGCCACCAGCTCCTTCACGCGCTGCTGCCGTGCGGTGAGCGTCAGCTTCTCGAGCTCGCGGTGCGCCGTGAGCAGCAGCTCCGCCGCGGGCGCCTCGAACGCCACCCGCCCCTTGGTGCCGATGATGGTGTCGCCGAGATGGATGCCGCGGCCGATCCCGAAGGGCGCGGCGAGCGCCTCCAGCGCCTCGATGATCGCCACCGGCGTGTCGGTCCTGCCATCGAGCGCCACCGGGCGCCCGGCGCGGAACTCGAGCCGGTGACGCTCCGCAGCCCGCGGCCGCGCGAACGCGTCGCGCGTGAGGATCCAGGCCTCCTCCGGGATGCTGCCACCGGATGTGAGGGTCTCGCTGCCGCCGATGGTGACGCCCCACAGTCCCCGGTTCACCGAGTAGGCCGCCCCGGTGGGTGGCAGGGGCAGGCCGCGCGCGCGCAGGTACTCGAGCTCCTCCGTGCGCTTGAAGGCCTCGTCGCGCACCGGCGCGAGCACCGTGAGATCGGGGGCGAGGGTGCGCAGCGCCACCTCGAAGCGTACCTGGTCGTTGCCGGCCGCGGTGCAGCCGTGCGCGACCGTGTCGGAGCCGAGCTTGCGCGCCATGCGGGCGATGGACTGCGCCTGCATGACGCGCTCGGCGCCGACGCACAGCGGGTAGAGCTGCCCGCGGCGCACGTTGCCGATGATGAGGAAACGCAGCACCTGCTCGAAGTAATCCGCCCGCGCGTCGAGCTGGTGATGTTCCACGGCGCCGAGCGCGCGCGCGCGCTCGGCCAGCGTGCGCGCCGCCGCGGCGTCGATTCCGCCGGTGTCGACCGTGACCGTGATCACCGGGCGGTGGTGCTGCTCCACGAGCCAGGGCACCAGGAATGAGGTGTCGAGGCCGCCCGAGTAGGCGAGCACGATGGGCGTCGCGGAGGTTGCAGGCGTTGCGCGTGCCACGGGTCAGATCCGGAACAGCGCACGCAGGCGCCCGACGAGCTCGTCCTGCGCGTGCCTGCTGGCGGTGGCTATGAATATGGTGTCGTCGCCGGAGAGGGTGCCTGCGACCTCCGGCCATTCGGCCCGGTCGATCGCCACCGCGACGCTCTGCGCGGCGCCGACGGTGGTGCGCAGCACGGTGATCGAGGAGCCGGCGCGCCTGAGCTGGCGCACGAACTGCGCGAGCGTCGCGAAGTCGCCATTGGGGCGCGTCAGCTCGTCGGGCGGCAGCACGTAGCGCCCGCTCGCCTTGAGCACCCCGAGGTCGCGCAGGTCGCGGCTGATCGAGGACTGGGTCGCCTCGTGCCCCGCCTTCTTCAGCAGCCGCACCAGGTCCTGCTGCTTGCGCACCAGGCCGCCCCGCAGGATGCGCACGATGGCGCCGCGGCGCTCGAGCTGGTGGGTGTCGCTCAGCACGGTCGTCCCCGTATGTGCATAAACATGCAGATATTGTGCATTTTAATGCAGACGAGCGCAAGCCCGCGGCGCGGGCGGCGTCGCCGCGGCTACTTCTCGATCGAATAGACGAGGTCGGCGCCGCGCGCGGTGCCGACCTCGGTCTTGACGGTCCAGTGGTCCCCGAGCGTGTAGCGCATCTTGAAGGTGTTGAGCGTCTCGGTGAGGCTCACCCCGTAGCTCACGTACAGGCGCGGCGAGAGATAGCGGCCGAGCACCAGCGAGGTCTCGTTGAGCATCGGGTCGGTCTCGAGGCTGACGTCCGGCACGCCGACCCGCTGGCCGAGCTGCGCGGCGAGCAGTGCCGCCCCCTGCCGGAGCGCGGCACTGCTCGCGGAGGTGGCCGGGTGCGCGCCCTGCGCCGACTCGTACGAGCCGCCCGAGAGAATGAGCGACACGACCTGCGACTGCGGCAGCGGCGGATCGGAGAAGAACGACATGCGCGGCGTGAGCAGCGTGCCGCGTACGTTGACGCCCGCGGTCACGTCGGGGAACCGCTTGACCGCGCGCAGCTCGATGCCCGGGTCGTCGATCGCACCACCGGTGAAGATCAGCCGCCCGCGCTGAATGTCGAGCTTGCGCGCGTAGGCGAGGTACTGGCCGTCGACCACCGAGAGCTCCCCGGTGCCGCGGGTGATGGCATCGTAGCCGGAGCGAATGGTGACCGCGCCGGCGAGCCGCCCGGTGAGTCCCGCGGCCTGGATCGACACCCGGTCACCGAGACTCAAGGTGATGTTGCTCATCACCTCGAAGCGCTCGGCGGGATTGTCCGCCTCGCTGCCGACGATCACCATGTCGGCGGAGGTGCGCACGGCGTTGGCGATGTCCCGCGGCTGGATCTTCGCGTAGGGGACCACCACCTTGCCGGTCACCTCGATGCGCCGCCCCTCGACGTCGAAATCGAGGTCGGGGGAGGCGTCGATCTGCGCCTCGGGGATGTCTGCCACCCGCAGGTTCGTGCCCTTGAGGTGGAACTTGCCGTAGGGCGCGAGGTTGCGCCATTCGAGGTGTCCGCTGACGCTCGCTTCGCCTGCGCCGGCGCGCGCGCTGCCGCTGAAGTCCAGGCCCGAATCGTTCACGTGCGCCTCGACGCCGATCTGACGCAGTCCGAGGTTCACCTGGTAGAGATCGAGCTCGCCGCCGGCGAGCTTCACCACGCCTTTGAGCTCGGGCGCGCCGAGCGTGCCGGCGATGCCGATGTCGGCGGTGAGCTCGCCGGAGGCGCGGTCGATGTCGGGAAAGTACAGCGAGAGGAGCCCCAGGTCCGTCGTGTGGGCGTGCAGCTCGCCGTCGAGCGGCATATCCTGCCAGCGCGCACCGCGCTGCGCGTCGAGCCGCGCGCGGACGGTGCCGATCTCCCCCTCCTCGAGCACCGCCGACGCGGTGAGCTGCGCGGCGGTCGCGATCACCGTCACGTTGCCCGAGCCGATGCGGGTGTGCTCGATCTTCTTGCTCGCCAGGCGGTGGGAGAGCACCGCCTCGGCGAGCTGCGCGCGCAGCGTGCCGGTCACCGGCGCGCCGCCTCCGCCCGCAACCCGCAGCAGCGCGTCGATCGTTCCCTGGTACTGCACCGCGGGCGTCATGCCGCTGGTGAGCGTGCTCAGGGGGAGGTGGTTGCTCATGAGCGTCGCCGACCAGTGAGCCGGGCTCAACTCCGCGTCCGCGCACAGGCTGCCGGGGGTGCCGGTGAGGCACAACCAGTCGACCCGCAGCCGCTGGAGCGAGGCGCTGAGCTCCACCGGGCGCTCGAGCGCGAGATCGAGCGCTTCCTTGCCCTTCACGGTGAGCGCGGTGAGCTGCCCTTCGAACACCCCGTGCGCGTAGCTGCCGCCCGCGCGGGCGGCGAGCGCGAGCGCGCCGGCGCGCGCGTCGAGCTCGACCGCGGTGGCGGCGAGCGGGCCGCTCACGGCGAGGCGCAGGTCCTGCACCGTGCGTGCACCGAAGCTGAGGTTGCCGAGCCGCAGATCGACCCGGGTAGGCTGCTCGGGGACGGCCGGGTTCACCGCGATGTCCGCATCGAGCCGCTCGAGCTTCAAGCCGGTCCAGGCGAGAGCGCTGCCGTGCGCGGTGGCGGTGACGGCGGGATCGGCGCGCGGGCCGCGCACCGTGCCCGAGGCCTCGAGCTCGCCGCGCGCATCGGGGGCGAGCAGGTGGAGATCGGAGCAGGCGAGCGCGAAGCGCAGGTCGAGCGTGTCCCCGGCGCGCCCGTCGAGGGCGAGGCGGGTGTTGCCGAGCCCCACACGCACCGCGTCGAAGGACCACGTGCTCCCGGAGCGGGCGAGCGTGCCGCCGCCGCTCGCGCGCACCCCTCGCAGCCGCCCACCCAGGGCGCCGACGGTGACGCTCAGGTCCCCGTCGGGACTGAAGCCGCGGCCTGAGGCGGCGAGCGTGAAAGTGAGGCTTCCCGGCAGGTCCGCGCGCAGCGTCGAGGGGTTGATTCCGGTGAGGCGCCCCGCCAGCGACCAGCGCCGCTCCGGCTCCCAGCTCACCTCTCCCGTGAGGCTCGCCTGTCCGCCGAGAACCCCGAGCTCGCCGCGCTCGATCGTGAGGCCCTCCCGGCCGAGCGTGGCATTCACCTCCACCGCCGTTGCCGTGAGCGGGCCGACTACGGCGGTGCCCTCGGCGTGCACGCGGTACGGGAGATCGCCCGTGAACGTGAAGCTGCCGGCGGGACTGACGAGCGTGGGCTCATGCCCGGTGAGCGGCCAGCGGAAATCCTGCCAGCCGCCCTTCAGGTCGAGACGCGGGCGCCCGCCCGCGAACTCGATCGTACCCGTGCCGCTCGCCCGCGCGCCGGAGCCGTCATGGCGCACCTCGATACGTGTCGCGGTCACGACGCGCTCGGCGTAGCTCGCGGCGAACTCGGTATCGAACGCCCCCGCGCGCAGGCCCGCGGGCTCGATGCGTCCGTGGCCGGCGAAGTGCCTGGTGTCCCCCGAGAGCGCGAGGTGCGCGCTCACCATCCCGAGCGCGGCCCCCGCCCCGAAGGTCCGCGGGTCGAGGCGCTGCACGAGCGCGTCTCCCGCCCAGTGGAAGCGCTCGGTGAGATCGAGCAGCTGGCCGTAGACGCTGGCGCGCAGCGGGCTCAAGGAGTGCGCCTCGATGTTGAGCGCATCGAGGTCGCCGCGCACCGCCCCATCGACGCTCCAGCCGGGCTCGCCGTTCGGGGTCCAGTCGGCGTGGCCCTGGAATTCCATGCCGAGCGGCTCGGTGGCGCGCAGCTGCCCGAAGCCGCGTGCGTGCAGCTCGCCGAGATCGCCCTGGGCGCTGAAGAAGCGGATCGAGCGGTGACGCAGCACCGCGGCGCCGACCACGTTGGTGGCGTGGATCCGAAAGCCATTCGGCACGATCACCACCACGTCGTCTACGCGCGCGTGCTCGGCGCTGATCAGCATCCAGCGCGGCAGGAAGTTCAGCTCCCCGGGCTCGGTCGGATGGGTGCGCCGGCGCACCTGGATGAGCGCGGCGTGCACGGTCGCGTCCGGGCAGCGGATGGTCTGCAGCAGCAGCGGCGCGAGCGCCACGCGGCCATCGATGCCCTCGAAGCGCAGGTGCACCAGCTCGTGATCGATCTCGACGCGCTCGACCCTGAGCCCGTGCGCGAGGGTGCCGCTCACGCCGACGATCTGCAGGCGCACGGGACCCAGGTGCTCCGGGAGGTGCCGCACGATGAACCTGAGCCCCGCGCTGCTGTACACGGCCGCGGCGATGAGTCCGGCCGGCAGCACCACCGCCAGCACCACCAGCAGGCCCCCCGTGAGGAGCAGCAGCCGGCGCAGCGAGCGGGGTGCGGCGCTCACAGCTTCGGCGAGAAGTTGATGTGCAGGCGCGGCCCGGCGTTGCGCGACAGGGGCTCCGCGACGTCGATGCCGAGCGTCATGACCGGCAGCCGCACGCGCAGGCCCACGCCCACCGAGTACTCGAGCAGCGGCCCGTAGTGATTGATGCCGCCCGCGTCTGTGAACAGCAGCTGCCGCCCGAGGTGATCGAAGGCATTGCCGTAGTCGATGAAGGCGGCCACGCCGAGGTTGCGCGGCAGGTCGCGGATCACCTCCACGGTGCCGGTCGCGAGGAACTTGCCGCCCACCTTGATGAAGGCCCCGGGGATGACGGCCCTGCAGGAGCCGTCGGCATTGCGCGGGTTCACGCCCGCGGGCTGCGGCGCGCACACCGGGTCGGTCGGCGAGAGCTCGTTGTAGTAGAAGCCGCGCACGCTGTTGTCGCCGCCGGCGAAGAAGCGATAGAACGTCGGCAGGCTGCTGAAGCGCGACACCAAGCTGGCGCCCACCTCGTCGCGCAGCAGCAGTTGCCAGAGCGGCGCGAGGTGGAACACATGCTCGCCCTGCATGTGCAGCTGGATGAAGTTGGAGTCCGAGCCGAGCACCGCGTCCGAGCCGCGCAGCTCGGCGAAAAACGGGTGCTCGAACAGCGGCTCGCCGAGGTAGCCCTTCGGCACCGTGGCGAGGTCGACCTCCGGCACCAGCAGCCGTTGGGTGGTGGTGCCGTTGATGTCCTCGCTGGCGGTGCGCACCGCGAACAGCTTCCACACGTGCTGCCAGGGGCCGCTCACCACCGTGAAGCTCGGGCCGGCGGACTGAGTGTAGGCGGTGACGTCGGCGAGCTGCTGCTGCTCGATGTTGCCGTTGAGCGTGATGTTCTCGAGCGCGGGGTCTCCGACCGGTATCACGTAGCGGGTCTGCACGTTGTAGCGGGTGATCTCGGCGAACTGCACCTCGACGCCGAAGCTGTGGCCCGCGGTGTTGACGTGATGGTCCTCGAAGCCGAGCGTGCCGCGCGCGCCGGTGTCGGTGGCGTACCCGCCGCCGAGCGAGTAGCGGTTGCGCCGGTTGGGATCGGCGTGGATGTCGACCGCCACCGTTTTTGTCGCGCGGTCGGGGGCGCCCGGCAACACCTCGAGGTTGGTGAAGTACTGGGTGTCGTCGAGCGCGAACTGGGTGCGCAGCACCTGCGTCAGGTCGTACGGGTCGCCCTCGCGGTAGCGCAGGTAACGGCGTACCAGGCTGTCCTTGATCGCACTCTGGCGGATGGTGGTCGGGCCGAAGCGGTAGCGCTCGCCGGTCTCGAGCTCGAGCGCGATGGTGGCGCTGTAGCTCGGCGGGTCGACGAGCAGCTCGTTGCGCGTGAGGCGCGCGTCGAGATAGCCGTAGGTCGCCGCGGTGCGCTGCAGCTCGGACTTCAGCGACTCGTACTTGGACTGCTCGAGGCGGTCGCCGGGGCGCAGCGGCACGTGTGCCAGCAACCGCTGGAACAGCGGGTCGGACTCGCCGGGCCCGGTCACCTTGACGTCGATCTGCTTCACCAGCACCGCCCGCCCGGGCTTGATGTCGATGTTGACACGCCAGTCGCCCTTGCCGAGCGCGGTGACGCTGGACTCGACCTGCGGTTCGAAGTAGCCGTAGGGGCGCAGCGCCTCCTGAACCTCGCGCTCCACCCGGTTGTGCAGCCGCTCGACGGTGTCGGCGTCGAGTTCCGCGCCGCCCTTCTGGTAGCGCTGGAAGCTCAGGTAGGCGAGCACGTTGGCTCGCAGTGTGTCGTCGACGCCGCGGATCTCGACGCTGACCGCGGCGCTCGCGAGCGGACAGGCGAGCAGGCACACCGCGAGCACCGAGACCCGCCGGTGCCATCGGCGGGCCCGAGGCTTACCAGTGCGCTGCGCCATCCGGATGAGGAGATAGACAAATTGAGGGATTCTAGAGCCTCGCGGGCACACCCGCTTGCCGCTCTGCTGCTTGCGGAGCGCGCGGGCGGCGCTTCGTTCCGTGCTCAACGCACGGCGCCGCGGCGCGGCTTACGGCCACTCGGCCGGGTTCAGCTGAAATTCAGTTTCACCCGCGGGCCGCCCGCCGGCGTCGAAGCGCCGCTCGGCGAGACGGAGCGCGCCGTCCGGCTCGAGCAGCAGCACCGTCGAGCAGCGCGTTCCGTAGAGCGGGTGCGCCACGAACGGCGCCGACAGGATCCGCTGCCACTCGCGCGGCAGCGCGCCCTCCGGCGCCGCGGTGCCGTCGTCGGCCGGCGTGCGATCGTCGAGCAGCGCGAACAGGCCGGCGGCGCTCGCGCCCGGCTCGCCGAGCCAGGTGGTGAATCCGCGTTTGACGCGGGTGAGCTTCGGCCACGGCGTATCGAGCAGCTCGTTCGACAGCCCGTACACCCCCGGGACCAGCGCGCGCGCGAACGGCCGAGCCCGGTTGCTGCCGTACCAGAGCGCATCGCGGTCGGCGAGCAGCAGGTTGAAGCCGGCGTAGTCGTCCGCCTCGCGCTCGAGCTGCGCGAAGAACTCCGCCGCGCCCGCCGCGGCGCCGAGGTAGCGCGGGATCAGCGCGCCGCGCGACGGCGCCACGGCCCGCGGCTGCTGCAGCTCGCGGAAGTTGGTGACCACCCCGAAGCGTCGCGCGGCATCGACTGCGAGCCAGGTGCCACCGGCGCGCAGGTCGCGGCCGGCGAGAAGCTGCGGCGCCAGCCACTTGCCGAGTGCTGCCGCCGGGCGCTCGTGGTACTCGTCGCGGTTGGCGGCGACCACCAGGCGGTAGCGCGGGTGCACGTTCCAGGCGAGTACCAGCAGGCACATCGCTGCGCGCCTAGGCCCGTTCCGCGAGCCAGCTCGAGATGAGCCGCCAGGAGATGGAATGCGAGGGCGGCGCGAGCGCCTCGCCCGCCTCGAGCTGCGCGCGCGTGAACCAGCGCGCGTCCTCGAGCTCCCCGCCGACACGCACCGCACTGCCGGCGGGCGCGCTGGCACGGAAGCCGAGCATCAGCGAGGCGGGAAACGGCCAGGGTTGGGAGGAGTCGTAACGCACGCCGCTCACTCGCACCCCGGTCTCCTCCGCCACCTCGCGCGCCACCGCGTCCTCGAGGCTCTCGCCCGGCTCGACGAAACCAGCGATGGTCGAGTAGCGTCGTGGCGGCCAGCCCGCCTGGCGGCCGAGCAGCGCCCGCTCCCCGTCCGATACCAGCACGATGATCGCCGGATCGATGCGCGGGAAGAATTCCGCGCCGCAGTCGCCGTTGGTGCAGCGCAGACAGTGGCCGGCCTGCAGCACCGCGGTGGGCGCGCCGCACACCCCGCAGTAGCGCTGGCGGGCGCGCCAGATGGTGAGCGCGCGTGCGTAGGCGAGCAGCCCCGCCTCGTCCGCGGACAGCAGCGCCGACAACGGCCGCAGCTCCTCGAAGCGCATGCCCGCGGGCGGCTCGGCCGGCTGCTGCGACGGCAGCTCGATGAGCACGCAGCGCGTGCCGCGGAACGAGCCGAGCAGAGTCAAGGCCGCGTCCGGGGCGGCGCGCACCAGCGGCTCGGTGTGGGTCAGCAGTGCAATGCGCGGCGGATCGGTGCGCAGCAGGTGGGTGGTGCCGCGGCCGACCACGTACACCGTGGCGGCATCGGAGCGCGCCGTCTCGACCCAGCGCTCGTCGGCGCGACCCTCCGCCCGGCGGTCGAGGTAGGGGCCGGCGAAGAAGTTGGGACGGGGTTGGTTCATGCGCGGCGCGCGGCGAACGGGGTCGGGCCGCGCATTCTAGCAGCGGCCGCCGGGCCTCAGTGCGGGGCCAGCAGCTGCATGCAGTGTTGGCAGCGCCGCTCGAGCGCCGGGAAGCGCTCGGTCACCAGCAGCCCGCCGCACCCGGCACAGCCGGCGAGGCGCAGCTCCTGGCCGCGGGCGAGTGCGGTCGCGAGGAACACCGCGTGCTCGAAGGAGATCTGCGCCGCCGGCACGAACGTTCGGTAGGCCTCGAAGGCCTGGCACAGCAGCTCCCCGCGCGCCAGCCCGGGGAGCGGCGCGGCCGAGGTGTCCGCCTCGGCCTGCGGCGGCACCACGCCGAGCAGCGTCAGCACGCTGGCGAGCACGGCGCTTTCCTGCTGCAGGCGCAGCGAGCGCGTGAAGTACCCGGCCTGATGGGGGGACTTGCCGCGGTGGCGCGGCAGCTCATGCCGCGCGTGACTCATGTAGGAGCGATACAGCTTGCGGATGCGGTCGTCGGACAGGCCGGTCCAGGCGCGGATCGTCTGGGTACGCGCCTCGTGCCGCAGGAAACGCAGCGCCAGCTCCAGGCGCAACCGCTCGCGGCTGTAGCGATCGTCGGAGATGCGCATCACGGACTTCCGCGGCCGGCCGAAGGGTGTACCCATTTTGGTAGAAATCTCCCAAAACTCAATGCGAGAAATTTGGTAAAAAAATCCCAAATTCTCTCTGGCCGTCGCGCCGCGCTCCGTTACCATAGCGCTCGGGGGACGCTCGGGAGGCGCGCCATGCTGCTGCAGTGCGAGATCGAGGGCCGGCCGTCGGACGAGGACGCACGGGCGACAGGAGCGTGGCTGCGCACCGAGACGCTGGAGTCACTGCTCGAGCTGAACGATCTCTGCCTGGCGCTGCTCGCCGAGCAGGCGGCGGCCTCCGGGGCTGCGGCGGGCACGCTGCTCGGCGAGGTAGGCGGGCTGTGGCGCCCGCTCGATGGGCCGGCGCGGCGGCGTGCGGCCGCCTGCCCGTATCTGCTGCTCGATGCAGGCTTCGCCGAGCGCGAGCGCTGGCGGTGCGCCGCACCGGGGCAGGTGGGCGACGCCGCGCACGTCCCCTACGGCTCGTTCTTCACCGTGCCGCGTGCGATCGAGGTGGGGCGCCTCATTCTCACCTTCGCGTGGCACCTCGCCCGTTCGCAGGCGAGCGCCGCGCGGCTGCTGCTCGGGATGCCGACGCCGTGCGCGGCGCTCATCGCCCAGTACACGCTGCGGCACATCCATGCGCTCGCCGAAGGCCATCCGCACTGGCTGCGGCCGCGCTGGGCGGGTCAGCCGGCGGTGTGGCGCGAGCTGCTGCTCGCGGCGGCCTCCGGGGAGGCGCGCCCGCTCGAGCAGGCCCACATGCATGGCGTGACGCTGCTCGCCGCGGAGTGGCGGCGCGCGGCGCGCGCTACTTCGCCAGCTGGAACAGCGTCGACGGTACCCAACCTTCGTTGCCCAGCTCGTCCGTGACCTTCCACCAGAGCCCGTCCTTCTCGCCGCTCGGGTAGAGCGTCATGCCGGGATCGAGATCGCGCACCACCTTCGACTTGATGTTCGCCGCCGTGTACATCTTGCCGGGCTTCGCCATGGTCACCGACTGCGTGACGTTGTCGGCCTTGGCATTGAGGCTCATGCCCTTGATGTCGTTCACCAGCTTGCTGTACGAGTCGAGGTAGGCCATGGTCACCACCTGGCCGATCTCGGTGTTGGCGTAGCTGCTCGCGCCCGCGGCGGCGAAACCGCCGAAGAATGCGCCGCCGCCCGCGCCCCAGCCGAGATCGGTCTTCTTGGCATGACCCTGCTCGAGCGCCACCTGCTCGGTGGAGCGCACGTCGGTGAGGGTGAGCACGACGTCCGCGGTCTTGCTCTTGAGGTTGACGCCGCCGACCACCGCGCCGGCGACGCCGCCGATCATGCCGCCGAGCAGCCCGCCGATGTTGCGCCCGCCCGAGTTGGCGTTCTTGGTGACGAGGTCGGGCACCAGCACGTAGTCGGCGGCCTTCATCTGGCCCTTGCCGATGTTCGAGCCGCCGCGCATCTCGCCGGAGCCGGCGAGCGCGCGCTCCTGCTGAGCGGCGGCCAGCCCCTTGCCACGGTCGAGCAGCGTGAAGCACTTCGACTGTGACACGAACACCTTGATCAGCGCCTCCGGGGACTCGAGGTTGTACGCGAGCCACCACTTGTTCTCGGGCTCGGTCACCGCGAGCGTGCCGATTTTCTTGTCGCAGGTCGGGATCTGCGGCGGCGGCTGGTCGGCCGCACGTGCGGCCGCCGCGGCAGCGAGCACCGCGAGCGTGAGGGTCGCGAGCGTCGGGATCTTCGGCGTAGCGGCTGCCATGGATTGCTTACCCCCGGGGAATTTGTTGTGGGCAGGGCGGCGCGCCGAGACGACGGACCACACCTGAAAGCTTAGTGTAGGCCGAAGCCCGCGCCCGCGGCTATGCGCTGAAGTGCCCGGTCCGCGCACGCGGCCGCATCCCATGCGCGGCGCGTATAATGTCCGTTTTTGAACGGTCGGCGTCATGAATCGCGGTGGCACCGCCCCCGGCGTTGTCCGAGGATATGGCCGATTCTTCACGCGGAGGTGGCTCGAGATGAAGCAGGCGCTGATCGTCATCGACGTGCAGGAGTCCTTTCGCCGGCGACCCTACTTCAGGCCCGAGGAGCTGCCGGGGTTCCTGCGCCGGGTGCAGTCGCTCATCGACCGCAGCTGCGAGCGCGGCATTGCGGTGGTGCAGGTGTTTCATCGCGAGCCGGGCGTCGACCCCGGCAATCCCTTCACCGAGGCCTCGGGCTGCGTGCGCGCGATGCCGGAGCTCGAGCTGCGTGCGGATGCGGTGTTCCACAAGCAGGTGCACTCGGCGATGTTCGGCACCGACTCGGGCGGCACGACGCTCGAGGCCTGGCTGCGCCAGCGCGGCATCGGCGAGCTGCTCATCACCGGCATCCGCACCGAGCAGTGCTGCGAGACCACCGCCCGGCATGCCTCCGATCTCGGCTTCGCGGTGCGCTACGTGAGCGATGCGACGCTCACCTTCCCGATGCGTACGCGTGCCGGGCGCGAGGTGTCGGCGCAGGAGATCCGCGAGCGCACCGAGCTGGTGCTCGACGGGCGTTTTGCGCGCGTGGTGTCGAGCGAGGCGGCTTTCGCCTGATGCCCCCGCGGGAGGTGCTGTTCGCGCTGCTGCCCGGGGTGGTGCTGCTCGACGTCGCGGGGCCCGCCGACGCCTTCCGCGGCGCGGAACGCCGGGTACCCGGCAGCTACCGGCTGCGTTTCATCGCGCCGCAGCCGAGCGTGACGGCCGCCGCGGGGCTCACACTGGGTGCGCTCGAGGCGCTGCCGGAGCGGCTCGCGCCGGGATCGCTGCTGGTGCTCACCGGGGTGGCCGGCGCCGCGCTCGATGCGCACGAGCCGGCGGCACGGCGCCTGATCGAGTGGCTGCGCTCGGGAGTCGCCGCGGGAGTACAGCTCCTCGGCGTCTGCGCAGGCAGCGTGCTCGCGGCGCGCGCCGGGTTGCTCGCCGGACGCGAATGCACCACGCATCACGACCATCTGGAGGAGCTGCGCCGCGCCGAGCCGCGCGCCCGGGTGCTCGGCAACCGCATCTTCGTGGAGGACGGCCCGGTGTTCACCAGCGCCGGCGTCACCGCGGGACTCGATCTCGCGCTGTACGTGATCGGGGCGCAGCTCGGGCCACGGATCGCCGCCGAGGTCGCGCGCGATCTGGTGGTGTACCTGCGGCGCGCCGGCACCGATCCCGCGCTCTCACCCTGGGTGATGCACCGCAATCACCTGCACCCGGCGGTGCATCGCGTGCAGGACGCGGTGACGCGGGACCCCGCGGCCCGCTGGAGCTCGGCCGACCTCGCGGCGGTCGCCTGTACCGGGTCGCGCAACCTCGCGCGCCTGTTCGCCGCGCACGCCGGCTGCTCGCCGCTCGACTACGTGCAACTGATCCGCTTCGCGCTCGCGCGGCAGCTGGTGACCGGCAGCCGCCTCGACCTCGAGCGCATCGCGGCGCGGGCCGGCTTCGGCTCGGCGCAGCGCCTGCGGCGCGTGTGGTCGCGCTGGGAAGCCCGCCCGCCGAGCGCGTTCCGCGGCCGCGAGGTCCGCCACGGCGGCGCGCCGCTCACTCAATAGATCGAGAGCTCGCGCCGTCCGGAGGAGTCGCGCGCGCCGCGGTACATGCCTTCGGTGCTGAAGTCCAGCACCAGCCGCCCATCGCGGTCGACCGCGATCAGCCCGCCGTCGCCGCCGAGGCCGCGCAGCACCTGGTGCAGCAGCTCGTGCACCGCCTGCTCGAGGGTGAGCCCGCGGTGCTCGACCGCGGCGCACACGTGGTGGGCGGCGACCGCGCGGATGAAATACTCGCCGTGCCCGGTCGCCGACACCGCGCACACGCCGTTCTTGGCGTAGGTGCCGGCGCCGATGATCGGCGAGTCCCCGACCCGGCCCGGCCGCTTGTTGGTGAGGCCGCCGGTGGAGGTGGCGGCAGCGAGATTGCCGGCGGCATCGCGCGCTACGGCGCCGACCGTGCCGGTCCCCGGCGGCACCAGGTCCGGCACCGGCTCACCGCGCTGCTCCGACTCGAGCTGGCGCTGGCGCTCGGCGATGCGGAAGTAGTGATTGGGCACGAGCTGAAAGCCCTCCTCGAGCGCGAACTCCTCGGCGCCCGCGCCGACCAGCAGCACGTGGCGCGACTTCTCCATCACCCGCCGCGCGAGCTCGACCGGGTTGCGCACGTGGCGCACGGAGGCGACCGCCCCGGCGCGCTGCTGCCGGCCGTCCATGACCGCCGCATCGAGCTCCGCCGCGCCCTCGCGGGTGAGCGCGGCGCCGCGCCCGGCGTTGAAGGACGGGTCGTCCTCCAGGATCCGCACCGCGGCGACCACCGCATCCAGGCTCGAGCCACCGCGCTCGAGCACCGCGTAACCGCCGTCGAGCGCCGCGGACAGCCCGGCGCGGCAGCGCTGCTCGCGCTCGCCTGACAGCGCCGCGCGCGGCAACGCCCCGGCGCCGCCGTGGATCGCGATGGCGTACACGCTGCGCGTTTCCCCGCGGCTCACTGCGCGTCGCGGTACATGGCGATCACCCGGTGGCCACTCGAGTCGCGCATGCCGCGGAACATGCCGGCGCTGTTGAAGTCCATGGCGAAGTTGCCGCGGGGATCGAGGGCGATCACCCCGCCCTCGCCGCCGGTGCGCTGCAGCTTCTCGTGAATCTCCTGGTGCACCGCCTCGGCGAGCGAGAGATGGCGGTAATCGACCAGCGCGCAGATGTCGTAGGCGACCAGCTGGCGCATGAAGTACTCGCCTTCCCCGGTGCCGGACACCGCGCAGGTGCGGTCGTCTGCATAGGTGCCGGCGCCGATGATCGGAGAGTCGCCGACCCGCCCGGCGTGCTTGTTGGTGAGGCCGCCGGTGGAGGTGGCGGCGGCGAGATTGCCGGCCCGATCGAGCGCCACCGCCCCCACGGTGCCCGTACCCTGCGGCACGGGTGGGCGCATCGGCACGGTGCGCGCGCGCCGGGCCTCCTCCAGCTCCTTCAGGCGCTGCGGCACTACGAAATAACTCTCCGGCACCAGCGTCACGCCCTGCTCGAGGGCGAACTCCTCGGCGCCCGCCCCGACCAGCAGCACGTGCGGGGACTTGTCCATCACGAGTCGCGCGAGCTCGATCGGGTTCTTCACGTGGTGCACGGCCGCCACCGCCCCGGCGCGCGGCCCGTTGCCGTCCATGAGGGCGGCATCGAGCTCGGCGATTCCGTCGTGATTGAGGACCGCGCCGCGGCCGGCGTTGAACTGCGGGTCGTCCTCCATGGTGCGCACCGCCGCGCTCACGGCATCGAGGCTCGAGCCGCCGCGCTCGAGCACCGCGTAGCCGGCATCGAGCGCCGCCGCGAGTCCGGCGCGATAGGATGCGGCGCGCTCGGCCGTCATGCGCGAGGGCTCGATCACCCCGGCGCCGCCGTGAATGACGATCACCAGCGGGTGCGGCTCGGCGGCGAGCGGGCCGGCGGCGAGCAGCAGGCAGAGCCAGGGCAGTGTGCGGCGCGACATGGCTATCCCCAAAGCGGCTATGATCGATGGCCGCGGCCCCTCGTGCGCCGCGGCCTCTCCTGCGGACAGGTCCGGTAGCTTAAAGTGAAACCCGCCCCATCGCAGCGGATCGGGAGCGTACTGGTCGCGAACCGCGGCGAGATCGCCATCCGCGTCATGCGGGCGGCCACCGAGCTCGGCGCGCGCACGGTGGCGATCTACTCGCAGGAGGACCGCTTCTCGCTCCACCGCACCAAGGCCGACGAGGCCTATCTGGTCGGTGCGGGCCGCGGGCCCGTCGAAGCGTATCTCGACATCGCCGACATCCTGCGCATAGCGGGCGAGGCGCGCGTGGACGCCATCCACCCGGGCTATGGGCTGCTCTCCGAGAACCCTGAGCTCGCGCGCGCCTGCCGCGAGGCCGGCTTCCTTTTCATCGGCCCCGAGCCCGAGACCATGCGCCTGCTCGGCAACAAGGTGAGCGCGCGCGAGCTCGCGGCAACGGCCGGGGTGGCGGTGATGCCGGCGACGGCGCCACTGCCGCCGGACGTCGCCGCGTGCGCGCGCCTCGCCGACGAGATCGGCTACCCGCTGATGCTCAAGGCGAGCTGGGGCGGTGGCGGCCGCGGCACGCGCGTGGTGGAGAACGAGGCGCAGCTCAGGGAGTTCCTGCCGCTCGCGCGGCGCGAGGCGCGCCTCGCCTTCGGCAACGACGAGGTGTACCTCGAGAAGCTCATCCGGCGCGCGCGTCACGTCGAGGTGCAGATACTCGGTGACCAGCATGGCACGCTGGTGCACCTGTTCGAGCGCGACTGCACGGTGCAGCGCCGCCACCAGAAGGTGGTGGAGCGCGCGCCGGCGGTGTTCCTCGATGACGCGCAGCGCGCCGAGCTCACGCGCGCGGCGCTCGCCATCGGCCGCGCCGCGCGCTACCTGAGCGCCGGCACGGTGGAGTTCCTCCAGGACGCCGACTCCGGCCGCTGCTACTTCATCGAGGTGAACCCGCGCATCCAGGTCGAGCACACCGTGACCGAGGAGGTGACCGGCATCGACCTGGTGAAGGCGCAGATCCGCATCGCCGCCGGAGCCCGCATCGGTACTCCCGAGAGCGGCGTGCCGCCGCAGCAGGACATCCGCACCAGCGGCCACGCGCTGCAGTGCCGCATCACCAGCGAAGATCCCGAGAACGACTTCGTGCCGGACTACGGCCGCATCGCGGCCTACCGCAGTCCTGCGGGCTTCGGCATCCGCCTCGATGCCGGCACCGCCTACTCAGGTGCGATCATCACCCGCTCCTACGACTCGCTGCTCGTCAAGGTCACCGCCTGGTCACCGACCCCCGAGGAGACCATCGCGCGCATGCACCGTGCGCTGGCTGAGTTCCGCATCCGCGGCGTGGTCACCAACCTGCGCTTCCTCGACCAGCTGATCACGCACCCGCGCTTCGTGCGCGCCGAATACACCACGCGTTTCATCGAGGAGACCCCGGAGCTGCTGCACTCCCCGCGTCGGCGCGATCGCGCCACGCGCATCCTCACCGGGATCGCCGCGACCATCGTCAACGGCTCGGACGCGACCCGCGGCCGCCCGCGCCCGCAGCAGCTCGCCGCGCCCAGGCTCCCGGGCGGACCGCTGCCCCCGCCCGCGCCCGGCACGCGCCAGAAGCTCGCCGAGCTCGGACCCGAACGCTTCGCCCGCTGGATGCTCGCCGAGGAACGCGTGCTCATCACCGACACGGCGATGCGCGATGCCCATCAGTCGCTGCTCGCGACACGCTTGCGCACCATCGACATGACCGCGATCGCCCCGCACTACGCGAGCTGGCTGCCGGAGCTGTTCTCGGTGGAGTGCTGGGGCGGGGCCACCTTCGACGTGGCGCTGCGTTTCCTGCGCGAGGATCCGTGGGAGCGCCTCGCCGCACTGCGCGAGCGGCTGCCGAACCTGCTGCTGCAGATGCTCCTGCGCTCGGCCAACGCGGTCGGCTACGCCAACTACCCCGACAACGTGGTGCGCTTCTTCATCGCGCGCGCCGCCGCGCGCGGCATCGACGTGTTCCGCATCTTCGACTGCCTCAACTGGGTGGAGAACATGCGGGTCGCGATCGACGCCGTGTGCGAAGCCGGCAAGCTCTGCGAGGCGGCGATCTGCTACACCGGGAACCTGAGCGATCCGCACGAGAAGAAGTACACGCTCGATTATTACCTGCGGCTCGCGCGCGAGCTGAAACGCGCCGGCACCCATGTGCTCGGCATCAAGGACATGGCGGGCCTGTGCCGGCCGCGCGCCGCCTCGACACTGGTGAGGGCGCTGAAGGCGGAAGTGGGGCTGCCGCTGCACTTTCACACCCACGACACCAGCGGCATCGGCGCGGCGAGCGTGCTCGCCGCGGTCGAGGCGGGCGCCGATGCGGTCGACGGCGCGATCGATGCCCTGAGCGGCCTCACCTCCCAGCCCAACCTCGGCTCGATCGTCGAGGCGCTGCGCTTCGGACCGCGCGACCCGGGGCTCGATCCCGAGAAGCTGCGGGCGATCTCGGCCTACTGGGAGCAGGTGCGGCGGCTGTATGCCGCCTTCGAGAGCGAAGGCCGCGCCGGCGCCTCCGAGGTGTACGTACACGGCATGCCGGGCGGCCAGTTCACCAACCTGCGCGAGCAGGCGCGCGCCCTCGGCATCGAGGCGGCGCGCTGGCCGGAGGTGTCGCGCGCCTACGCCGAGGTCAACGCACTCTTCGGTGACATCGTCAAGGTGACCCCGACGTCGAAGGCGGTCGGCGACCTGGCGCTGCTCATGGTGAGCGCGGGATTGAGCCGCGAGCGCGTACTCGATCCGGCGGCCGAGGTGGCTTTTCCCGAGTCCGTCGTGCAGTTGTTGCGCGGCGAGCTGGGTCAGCCCGAAGGCGGTTTTCCCGCGCAGCTGCAGCGCAAGGTGCTCAACGGGGCGCAGCCGCTCACCGCCCGTCCGGGCGCCGGGCTCGCGCCGGTGGACCTCGCTGCCGAGCGCGAGCGCATCCAGCCATGGGTGGCTCGCCCGGTGACCGACGAGGACCTGGCCTCGCACCTGATGTATCCGCGGGTATGGCAGGAGTACGCACGCGAGCGGCAACAGTTCGGCGACCGCTCGATCCTGCCGACCGCGGTGTTCTTCTACGGCATGGAGCCGGGCGAGGAAGTGACGCTCGACCTCGAGCGCGGCAAGACACTCATCGTGCGTTATCTCGCGATGAGCGAGCCGCACGAGGACGGCACGCGCACGGTGTTCTTCGAGCTGAACGGCCAGCCCCGCTCGGTGCGCGTGCACGATCGTTCGCAGGTCGCCCGGCGGCCCGCGCCGCGCAAGATGGAGCCCGGCAACGCGCACCATGTCGGCGCGCCGATGCCCGGCACGGTCGCCACCGTCGCCGCTACTCTCGGCGCGCGCGTCGCGCGCGGGGACCAGCTGCTCACCCTCGAGGCGATGAAGATGGAGACCGCGGTGCGCGCGGAAGCGGCCGGCGAGGTGGCCGAGGTGCTGGTGAAGCCGGGCCAGGCGGTGGAGGCGAAGGACCTGCTCGTCGTGCTGCGCTGAGCTGTCGGCGCGTGGCGTCAGCGGTCGGCGGCCGCCAACCTTGTTATATGCTTGGCTCCCGATGTCGCTGCGGTGCGCGAATTCCCGACGTCCGGCCGCTGGCGCGCGCGGCGCATGCCTCGTGCTGCTCGCGCTCACGGCGGTGGCGGCGCGCGCCGACGATCTGCTCGGTCCTTACGCCGGCGCGACCTTCGGCAAGGCGACGCTCGATGCCGCGACCGGGCTGGTGAGCGGCTTCGGCTCGGACAAATCGGCGTATCAGCTCATCGTCGGCCTGCGGCCCGTGGCGGAGGTTGCCGCGGAGCTCGAGTACGTCGACTTCGGGCACGCGAGCGGGCGCTCGACCTACAGCAACTCCAACGTCACGCTCTCGAGCGACGCGAGCCGCAAGGGACTGGCGGCGTTCGGGCTTCTCTACCTGCCGACGCCGATCGTCGATTTCTACGTCAAGGGCGGCCTGGCCCGCATTCACACCAGGGCCGAGACCACCATCGTCGGCTGCCCGACCGGCGGCGTCTGCCCGCCGCTCGCGCAGCCTCTGCCGGTGAACAGCACCGACACCGGGATCGCCGGCGGCGCCGGAGTCATGTACCGGATCGCCTCGTTCGAGCTGCGCGGCGAATACCAGCGCTTCAGCGCCCTCGGCGGCGCCCCCTGGCTGCTCACCTTCGGTGGCACCTGGACGTTCTGATCAGACCGTGTCCTTGAGCGCGATGGCGGGGTCGGCGAGCTTTCCCAAGTCGGGACGCCCGCGCGCCGCGATGAGCTTGCGGGCGGCGAGCTGGTCACGCGGGCTGTTGAGGGTGTCGATCGCAATCAGCTCCCCGCCGCGCAGGTAACAGGCGCTGAAGGCGCGCGCCGCCGGCTCGCCGCGCAGGACGAGCGCATCATGCCCCGCGCTGACGCCGACGATCACGAGCTTCAGGTCGTACTGGTCCGACCAGAACCACGGCACCTTGTCGTGCACGGTCGGATTGCCGAGCAGGTTGAGCGCGGCACTCGTGCCCTGCTCGAAGGCATGGTCGACCGACTCGAGGCGCAGGCGCTGCCCGTAGTGCGGACTCGGGTGGTTGGCGCAGTCGCCGGCGGCGTAGATGGCCGGATCGGCCGTGCGGCAGTGCTCGTCGACGCGGATGCCGTTGTCGCACGCGAGCCCGGCCGCGCGCGCCAGCTCCTCGGCGGGCAGCACGCCCACGCCGACGACCACCACCTCGGCGGGATGCTCGGTCCCGTCCCCGGTCACGACTGCGCTCACGCGGCCCGAGCCGCCGTCGGCGCGCAGTGCCGCCACCCGCGCATTGCAGTGGATGGTCACGCCGTGGCGCTGGTGCTCGGCCTGGTAAAAGGCCGACATCTGCGGGCAGGTCACACGGCTCATGACCCGCTCGGCCATCTCGAGCACGGTCACCCCGAGCCCGAGGCCGCGCGCGGTCGCGGCCACTTCCAGCCCGATGTAGCCGCCGCCGATGATCACCAGCCGTGCGCCGGGGCGGAACGCGCCGCGGATGCGCTCGACGTCGGCGACGGTGCGCAGGTACTCGACCCCCGGAAACTCGGCCCCCGGCGCCGCGAGGCGCCGTGGGCGGCTGCCGGTCGCAAGCAGCAGCGCATCGTAGGCGAGCTGCGCCCCGTCCTCGAGGCGCAGCCGCTGCTCGCGCCGCTCGATCCCGACGGCGCGGCGCCCGGTCAGGGTCTCGATCCTGTGCGCGGCGAAGTACGGCGCCGGACGGATCAGCAGCCGCTCGCCCTCGAGCTCGCCCGCCAGGTACTTCTTCGAGAGCGGCGGGCGCTGGTAGGGCAGCCACGGCTCCTCGCCGACGAGCGTCAGCGTCCCGGCGTAGCCCCGGCGGCGCAGCGTATCGGCAGCCTGGATGCCCGCCTGCCCGCCGCCGACGATCACGATCCGCTCGACCATCGCCGCGAAGGATAGCCGCAGCCGTGTGCGGCCGCCGCACCAGCGCGGGGCGCGCCCCGGCGTGAGCGCTCCGCGATGGTGCAGTGCCCGGGCGCGCGCGACTCACGAGCCGATTCCGCTCGTGGCACGAAAGCTGCAAAATCACCCACGGCAATCCCCCGGCAGACGGAGACTCGGTCCATGAAACTGGTCACAGCGATCATCAAGCCGTTCAAGCTCGACGACGTGCGAGCCGCGCTCTCGGACATCGGCGTCTCGGGCATGACGGTGACCGAGGTCAAGGGCTTCGGCCGCCAGCGGGGTCACACCGAGCTCTATCGCGGAGCGGAGTACGTGGTCGACTTCGTGCCCAAGACCCGCATCGAGGTGGCGGTGCGCGGCGAGCTGGTCGACCAGGTGATCGACGCGATCATCAAGGCCGCCAAGACCGGCAAGGTGGGCGACGGCAAGATCTTCGTCACCGACATCGAGCGTGTGATCCGCATCCGCACCGGCGAGACCGACGACGCGGCGCTCTAGTTTGATTGGCGGGAAGGGCCTGCGGCCCTTCCCGCAGGCCAACCCGTCAGCAGACTCTCGCCCGCGGGCAAAAGGCGTGGCTTTTGCCCGCTAAGCAACGTGCCGTTCGCCCGGCGGGCGGCGGCGGCGCTATGCTTGCCCTCCCATGCCGATCGCGATCCGATTCCACGAGCACGGCGGCCCGGAGGTGCTGCGGAGCGAGGAGCTCGAGCCGGGCAAGCCCGCCGCCGGCGAGGCGCAGGTGCACCACACCGCGATCGGCGTCAACTACATCGACGTCTACGACCGCACCGGGCTCTACCCGGTGACGCTGCCGAGCGGCCTCGGGCGCGAGGCCGCCGGAACGATCACCGCCCTCGGACGCGGGGTGCGCGGTTTCCGGGTCGGCGAGCGCGTGGCTTACGTTCTTCCGGTACCCGGCGCGTACAGCGAGCTGCGCAACGTGCCGGCCGAACGGCTGGTGAAACTGCCGCGCGGCGTCTCCGACGAGCAGGCCGCAGCGCTCATGCTCAAGGGCCTCACCGCCCAGTTCCTCATCCGGCGCACGCACCGGGTGGCACGCGGGGAGACGATCCTGGTGCATGCCGCCGCCGGCGGCGTCGGCCTCATCCTGTGTCAGTGGGCGCGCGCACTCGGGGCGACCGTGATCGGCGTGGTCGGAACCGACGCCAAGGCCGAGCTCGCCCGCCGGCACGGCTGCCGGCACGTGCTTATCTCGGGGCGCGATGAGCTCGCGCCGGCGGTGAAGAAGCTCACGCGCGGGGAGGGGGTTGCGGTGGTCTACGACGCCGTCGGCAAGGACACCTTCACGGAATCGCTCGATTGCCTCAGGCGCCTCGGCTTGATGGTGACCTTCGGCAATGCCTCGGGACCGGTACCGCCGATCAGCCCGCTCGAGCTGACGCGTCGCGGCTCGCTGTTTCTCACGCGCCCCACGCTCTTCAACTACATCGCGACGCGTGCGGAGCTCACCGCGGCGGCGCGCGAGCTGTTCGCCGCGGTGCGCGCCCGCAAGATCCGCGTCCACGTCGGCCAGAAGTACCCGCTCGCCGACGCCGCCGAGGCGCATCGCGACCTCGAGGGGCGGCGCACGACCGGCTCGACGGTGCTCACGCCGTAGGCGCGGACGGCCCTCCGGCGGCGCACGCCGCGTTCAGACGCTCGCCGGCGCGGGGCGTGCCCGCAGCGGCCGCGCGTGACGCGAGATGCCGAGCGCCCCGCTGCGTACCACTTCGAGGAGCTGCGCGCTGCGCGAGAGGTCCGCGACGAGGGCGTTCACCTCCGCCTCGCTCGCGGTGAGCTCCACGATGAACCCTTCAGTGGCAGGATCCAGCACGCGTCCGCCGGCGCGCACCACCAGGCCGCGCACGGTGTCGGTGCTGCGCGGCTCCACCCGCAGCTTGAGCAGCACCAGCTCGCGTTCGAGGTGCTCGCCGCGCGTCATGTCGAGCACGTTCACCACGTCGATGAGCTTGTTCAGCTGGCTCACGATCTGCTGGATCACCGCATCCGAGCCGCGGGTGACCAGCGTCAGGCGCGAGACGGTAGGGTCGTCGGTGGGGGCGACCGAGAGCGACTCGATGTTGTAGCCGCGGGTCGAGAACAGGCCCGCGACGCGCGTGAGCGCCCCGGCCTCGTTCTGCAGCAGGATGGCGATGATGTGACGCATGAGCCGGGGGGCGGGAGGGCGCGGGGCAGGTCGCGCCCGGCCGAGAATATAGGATCGGCGCGAGTTTGCACCATCAACCTAAGCTGTTAGGCTCAAAAGTTTCCTGCCGCTCTCAGCACCGGTACGCCAAGGCCCGCAAGCGCACATGACCGATACCGCCAGCAAAGCCCGTACGGCCGGGCACCCCCTGGCCGGGGTGAGGATGAGCGGTGCGCGCATGATCATGCAGGTGCTGGCCGATGAAGGGGTTACGGCCATCTTCGGCTACAGCGGCGGGGCGATCCTGCCGACGTACGATGCCGTGTTTCTCTACAACGAGGAATGCGCCCGCTCCGGGGCACGTCCCATCCCGCTCGTCGTGCCCGCCAACGAGCAGGGAGCCGGCTTCATGGCGGCGGGCTACGCGCGTGCGAGCGGCCGTGTGGGGGTCTGTCTCGTCACCTCGGGGCCGGGTGCTACGAACACTGTTACGCCGGTGCGCGATTGCATGGCAGATTCCATACCGATTGTATTGATTTGTGGCCAAGTCTCCCGAGCAGCCATCGGGACTGACGCGTTCCAGGAGGCGCCGGTGCCCGCCCTGATGGGGGCGGTCTCCAAGCACATCTTCCTCGTGACCGATCCGGCCCGCCTGGAAGCGACGATCCGGACCGCCTTCGAGATCGCCCGCACCGGCCGCCCCGGCCCGGTGGTCGTCGACGTCCCGAAGGACGTGCAGAACTGGGAGGGCGAGTTCCAGGGGACGGGCCTGCTGCCGATTCCCGGCTACCGCCGGCGGCTCGACGAGCTCAACGCGACGCAGCTTGCTCCCGAGGCGGCGGCGCGCTTCTTCGCCATGCTCGGGGAGTCCGAGCGGCCGCTCATCTATGCCGGCGGCGGCGTGATCAACGGCAACGCCGCACCCGCGCTCACCGCCTTCGCCGGCGCCTTCAACATCCCGGTCGTGACGACCCTCATGGGGATCGGCGCGATCCCCACTACCCATCCGCTGGCGCTGCGCATGCTCGGCATGCACGGTGCGGCCTTCGCCAACTACGCGGTCGACGACTGCGACTTCCTCATCGCGATCGGCGCGCGCTTCGACGACCGGGTGGCGGGCGTGCCCGCCAAGTTCGCGCGCAACGCGCGCCGCATCGCGCACCTCGACGTGGATCCCGCCGAGGTCAACAAGGTGAAGCGCGTTCAGTGGAGTCACGTCGGGCGCGTCGCCGAGGCGCTCGAGGGCCTCACCGCCCACGGCGCCCGCTGCGCGTTTGCGCGCGACTTCTCCGCCTGGCTCGCGGAGCTCGATGCTCTCAAGCGCACCTACGCGATGAATTACGACCGCGCGAGCCCGCTCATCCAGCCCTATTACGTGATCGAGGAGCTCAACCGCACGGCCCGCGGCGAGGCGATCATCACCACCGGCGTCGGGCAGCACCAGATGTGGGCCGCGCAGTACTGCGATTTCACCGGTCCGCGCCTGTGGCTCACCTCCGGCAGCATGGGCACCATGGGATTCGGGCTGCCGGCGGCGATCGGCGCGCAGATCGCGCACCCGGGGCGGCTGGTGATCGACATCGACGGCGATTCCAGCATCCGCATGAACATCGGCGAGCTCGAGACCGTGACCACCTACGACCTGCCGGTGAAGGTGGTGGTGCTCAACAACTTCGGCGACGGCATGGTGAAGCAGTGGCAGAAGCTGTTCTTCAAGGGACGGCTGTCGGCGAGCGACCGCTCGCTGCACAAGAAGGACTTCGTCAGGGCGGCGCAGGCCGACGGCTTCCGCTACGCGGTGCGCCTGGAGAGGAAGAGCGACGTGCCGCGCGTCATCGGGGAGTTCGTGCGCTTCCCGGGACCGGCCTTTCTCGAGGTGATGATCGATCCCGACGCCGGGGTCTACCCGATGGTCGGACCCGGGCAGGGCTACGAGGACATGATCACCGGGGACTTCATCCCCTCGCGCCACAAGGTCGACATCAAGACGCCGGGGCCCTCGGAGCTGTTCTGAGATGGAGGCCGGACCCGGGCACGCGCACGTACGCCACGGCACCGGCTTTCGCCGGCTCGCTACGGCGCCCGGCGCCGCGCTTCTCGCCTGCCTGCCGTGGACGGCGGCGGCGCCCGCGACCGCAGCCACCGCCCGCGAGACGCAGATCGTGATGCTCGGCAACCTCGCCGGCTCGCAGACCGTGAGCACGCAGGCGGACGGTGCGACCCGCGCGGAATTCTCCTTCAACGACCGCGGACGCGGCGATCACATCGTCGCCAGCTGGAAGCTGGATAAGGCCGGGGTGCCCACCGAGTACCGCGGCAGCGGCAACGACTACATGAAGGTGCCGGTCACCGAGACTTTCCACGTCAGCGCGGGTGAGGCCGCGTGGCGCAGCCGCTCCGAGCGGGGCGAGGCGCGGCTCGCCGGGGAGGCCTTCTACATGCCGGTGAACGCGCCTCCCGAGATGCTCGGGGTGCTGGCGCGAGCGCTGCTGCGGGCGCCGCAGCACCGCCTGAAGCTGCTGCCGGGGGGCGATGCCTCCATCGAGCGGGTCGGGGACGCGGGCGGTGCCGATGAGGCCGTCGGCGACCTGACGCTCTACGAGATCAGCGGCCTCGACTTCTCGCCGACGCCGATCTGGCTCGATCGGGACGGGGCCGCGGTCGTCGCCTCGTCCTGGTTCTCGGTGCTGCCGGCGGCCGAGCGCGAGCAGCTGCCCCGGCTTCTCGCGACACAGGCCGCCGCGAGTGCTGCCTGGGCGGCGCGGGTCGCGAAGGAGCAGACACAACTGCCCGCGGGCGAGGTCGTGATCCGCGGCGCGAGGTTATTCGATCCTCGCGACTTGAGCGTTACCGCCGGCATGAGCGTGCTGGTGCGCGGTGCGTACATCGTGCGGGTCGCCCCCGACGCCGAGGCGGCGCCCGGCGCGGGCGCCGAGGTGATCGAGGCGCACGGGCGCCTCCTCATGCCCGGACTCTGGGACAACCACCAGCATTTCTCCGACAACGCCGGCGCGCTCGACCTCGCCAACGGCGTCACCAGCGCGCGCGACATGGCCAACGACACCGACGAGTTTCTCAGGCGCGTGGCGCGCTTCGACGCCGGCACCGAGCTCGGGCCGCGGGTGTGGAAGGCCGGCATCATCGACGGCACCGGGCCGTTCGCCGGGCCGACCAAGATGCGCATCGACACCGCCGTGCAGGCGGTCGCCGACGTCGACTGGTACGCCGACCACGGCTATGGCCAGATCAAGATCTACTCCTCGGTGCCGCCGCCCATCGTGCCGGCGATCGCCGCCGAGGCGCATGCGCACGGCCTGCGCGTCAGCGGTCACGTGCCGGCGTTCATGAGCGCGCGGCAGTTCGTGGACGCGGGTGCGGACGAGATCCAGCACCTCAACTTCATCGTGCTCGACTTCCTGTTCCCCGGGGTGCAGGAGACGCGCAACATGAACCGCTTCACGGCGGTGGCCGAGCACGCCCGCGACTTCCCGCCCGAGCGGCCCGAGGTGCGGGATTTCATCGCCTATCTCGCCCGCCATCACACGGTGCTCGACCCCACCGTGAACGTGTTCGAGGCACTCTTCTGCGGGGATCCGGCGGCGGTGACTCCGGGGCTCGAGGCCGTCGCCCCGCGCTTCCCGCCGCAGGTGCGGCGCGGGCTGCTTTCCGGGGCGCTCGCCATCCCTGAGGGCGAGGAGGCTGCCTACCGCGAGGCGCTGCCCGCGATGCTGCGCCTGCTGCGGGCGCTGTACGAGGCCGGAGTCACCATCATTCCGGGAACCGACTCGATGCCGGGCTACGAGCTGCACCACGAGCTCGAGCTGTACGTGCGCGCCGGCATTCCGGCGCCCGAGGTGCTGCGTATGGCCACCCTCACTTCGGCGCAGGTAATCGGCGCCGACGGCGAGCGCGGCGTGATCGCGCCCGGCAAGCTCGCCGACCTGATCCTGATCGACGGCGACCCGAGCGTGCACATCGCCGACATCGACCGGGTGAGCACGGTGATGAAGGGCGGCCGGCTCTACGATCCCGCTCGGATCGAGCAGGCGCTCGGGATCGCACCCACCCGCCGCGAGGCTCTATGAAGTACCTGCACACCATGGTCCGGGTGAGCGACGTCGATGCCTCGCTCAGGTTCTACTGCGACGCACTCGGACTGAAGGAGCTCTCGCGGCGCGACTACCCGCAGGGGCGCTTCACGCTCATCTTTCTGGCAGCCCCGGGCGACGAGCACGCCCAGGTCGAGCTCACCCACAACTGGGACCCTGAGAGCTACGGCGCCGGCCGCAACTTCGGCCACCTCGCCTACGAGGTCGACGACATCTACGCTACCTGCACCCGCCTCGCCGGGCATGGCATCACGATCCTGCGGCCACCGCGCGACGGGCACATGGCGTTCGTGCGCTCACCCGACAACATCTCGATCGAGCTGTTGCAGAAGGGCAAGGCACTGCCGCCCGCCGAGCCCTGGAAATCGATGCCCAATTCCGGCAGCTGGTAGGCGGCGGCGGGCAGCGCGAGCCGATGAAAACCATCCCGAGCCTGCTGATCGCGGCGGTGTTCGCCACGCTGACCTTCGCGGTGTGGGCGTACCTCAACCGCCCGACGCGCGAGCCGCCCTGGCCGGCGCGCATCCAGGGCTTCGCCTTCTCGCCGTTTCGCGCCCACGAGGACCCGAACCACCTGCAGCTGCCCACCGACGCGGAGATCGATGCCGACCTCACGCTGCTCGAAGGCAAGGTGAAGGCGGTGCGCACCTACAGCGTCGGGGGCACCCTCGCCGACGTGCCGGCGCTCGCCGAGCGCCACGGCATCAACGTCGCGGTCGGCGCCTGGATCGACGACCACCGCGAGCAGAACGAGCGCGAGCTCGAGACGGTGATCGACCTGGCGCGCACTCATATCAATGTCGTGCGCGTCCTCATCGGCAACGAGGTGGTGCTGCGCGGCGACCTTCCCGTCGGCGAGCTGGAGCACTACCTGGATCGCGCCCGCGACGCGATCGGCCAGCCGGTGAGCACCGCCGAGCCGTGGCACGTGTGGCTCGCGCACCCCGAGCTCGCCCAGCACGTCGACTTCATCGGCGTGCACCTGTTGCCGTACTGGGAAGGGGTGCCGGTCGATTCCGCGGTCGATTACTCGTTCGCGCAGCTCAAGCGCCTGCAGCTGACCTTCCCGCGCATGCCGATCGTGATCGCGGAGATCGGCTGGCCGAGCCGCGGCCGCACCCGCGAATCGGCGGTCGCCTCCGAGGCGAACGAGGCACTGTTCCTGCGGCGCTTCCTGGCGCGCGCCGCGCGCGAGCAGACCATCTACTACGTCATGGAGGCCTTCGACCAGCCGTGGAAGGCCTATCTCGAAGGCGCGGTCGGCTCCTACTGGGGCGTCTACGACGTCAACCGCAAACCGAAGTTCGAGTTCACCGCGCCGATCGTGCGCGTGCCGGAATGGCACGTCCTCGCCGCCGTGTCGGTGGCGGTGGCGCTGCTGGTGCTCGGGATCCTCTACCTCACCAGCGAGACGCTGCGTAACCGCGGGCGCAGCTTCCTCGCGATCGTCGTGTACGCCGCCACCACGCTCGCGGTGTGGGTGTTCTACGACTTCACGCAGCAGTACATGACCGTCTCGAGCGTCATCTCCGGGGTGCTGCTGTTGCTCGGCATGCTGGCCGTGATGCTGGTGCTGCTCGCCGAGGCGCACGAGTGGGCGGAAGCCCACTGGGTCGAGTACCGCCGGCGGCTCGGCGCGCCACAGTGCGCCGGCGGCGCACGCACCCCGAAGGTGTCGATCCACGTGCCGGCCTACAACGAGCCGCCGGCCATGCTCATCGAGACGCTCGATGCGCTGGCACGCCTCGACTATCCGGATTACGAGGTGCTGGTCATCGACAACAACACGCTCGATCCGTCCGTATGGCGCCCGGTGGAGGCCCGTTGCGCGCAGCTCGGAGCGCGCTTCCGCTTCTTCCACGTGGCGCCGCTCGCGGGCTTCAAGGCCGGCGCGCTCAACTACGCGCTGACGCGCACCGCCGACGATGCGGAAGTGGTGGCGGTCATCGACAGCGACTACGTGGTCGATCCCCGCTGGCTGCGCGACCTGACGCCCTCGTTCCAGGACGCGCGCATCGCCGTGGTGCAGGCGCCGCAGGACTATCGCGACGGGGCAGTGAGCGCCTTCAAGGCGATGTGCTACGCCGAGTACCGCGGCTTCTTCCACATCGGCATGATCACCCGCAACGAGCGCAACGCGATCATCCAGCACGGCACCATGACCATGGTGCGCCGCGCGCTGCTCGGGAGCGTCGGCGGCTGGGCCGAGTGGTGCATCACCGAGGACGCCGAGCTCGGGCTGCGTGTGTTCGAGGCGGGCTTCGATGCGAGCTACGTGCCGGTGAGCTACGGCCGCGGCCTCATGCCCGACACCTTCGTCGACTTCAAGAAGCAGCGCTTCCGCTGGGCCTACGGCGCGATGCAGATCCTCAAGTCGCACGCCCGCGCACTGTTCCTCGAGGGTGGGCCGCTGTCGGCGGGCCAGCGCTATCACTTCGTCGCCGGCTGGCTGCCGTGGGTGGCC
>DASQIC010000037.1:0-8041 GCA_035631755.1 Steroidobacteraceae bacterium | reverse complement strand
CACCGGAGATGCGCAGCTCAGGCTCGCCCAGCGTGTGGCGCTGTCGGGCGCGGTGATCATCTCGACGCCGCAGGACATCGCCCTGGTCGATGCGCGCAAGGGGCTCAACATGTTCCGCAAGGTCGCCGTGCCGGTGCTCGGCATCGTCGAGAACATGAGCGTGCACCTGTGCCCGAACTGCGGGCACGCCGAGCACATCTTCGGTGCCGGCGGGGGAGAGCGCATGGCGCAGCAGTACGGCGTGCGCCTGCTCGGGGAGCTGCCGCTCGATGCGCACGTCCGCGCGGAAGCCGACGGCGGGCGGCCGACGGTGGTCGCCGCGCCCGATTCCCCGAGGGCGCGCTGCTACCTGCAGATGGCGCGCCGCACCGCCGGGGCGCTCGCGATGCGCGCCCGCGACCGCAGCGCGCTGTTCCCCAAGATCGTGGTCGAGGAGAGCTGAAGCCCCTTCAGTCGCTGACGATGAGCATCAAATCCGACAACTGGATCCGGCGCATGGCGCGCGAGCATCGCATGATCGAGCCGTTCGAACCGGAGCAGGTCAGGACGGTTGGCGGGCGCAGAATCGTGTCCTACGGCACCTCGAGCTACGGATACGACGTGCGCTGCGCGAGCGAGTTCAAGATCTTCACCAACATCAACTCGACGATCGTCGATCCGAAGGCCTTCGACGAGAAGAGCTTCGTCGATTTCTCGGGCGAGGTCTGCATCATCCCGCCGAACTCCTTTGCGCTCGCCCGCACCGTCGAGTATTTCCGCGTCCCGCGGAACGTGCTGATCATCACCGTGGGGAAAAGCACGTTCGCGCGTTGCGGTGTAATAGTGAACGTAACGCCTTTGGAGCCCGAGTGGGAGGGGCACGTTACGCTCGAGTTTTCCAACACCACGCCGCTGCCGGCGAAGATCTACGCCAACGAAGGCGTCGCGCAGATGCTGTTCTTCGAGTCCGACGAGGTCTGCTCGACTTCCTACCGCGACCGCGGCGGCAAGTACATGGGGCAGCGCGGCGTGACGCTGCCGAAGACCTGACGATCCCGGGCGGGATCGCCCATGACTGCCGTGGAGTCCTCGAGCGGATCGGCCTTCGCGATCCTGGTCGCACTGTCGATATTGTCCGCTGCGCCCGAGATCGCGCTCGCCGCCTGCCGGCTCGCGAAGTTCGAGCTGCCGGTCACCATGAGCGGGCACAAGCCGATGATCTCCGCCCGTGTCAACGGTGCCGCGGCGCTGTTCATCGCTGACAGCGGGGCGAGCTTCAACGTCATGCCGCCGGGGGAGGCCGCCCGCCTCGGGTTGCCGGTCGGACCGGCGCCTTTCTCCCTGCACCTCGGCGGTGTGACGGGAGAAGGTGCGGCATCGCTCGCAACCGTGAGGACCTTCACGCTGGGCGGCGTGCCGATCTCCGACGTCGAGTTCTTCGTCGTCGGTAACGAGATGGCCGCCGGGGCCGCGGGCGTGCTGGGTGAGAGCGTACTTGGGATGTTCGACACCGAATACGATCTTGCGAACGGCATGATCCGGCTCATGCAGGCGCGGGACTGCGGCCGGAGCGTGCTCGCCTATTGGGCCACGAACCAGAGCTATTCCGTCGTCGATCTCGAGCGGAGCACGGCCCGCGATCCGCAGATCATCGGCACGGCATACCTGAATGGCGAGAAGATCCGCGTGCTGTTCGATACCGGCGCCCCGGCGTCGATCGTCAGGCTGCGCGCGGCGCAACGCGCGGGCGCGAGGCCGGGGGAGCCGGGTGTCGTCCCCGCGGGCTTCATTCACGGCGCCATCGGACAGCGGGAGTTGCCGAGCTGGATCGCACCCTTTGCAAGCTTCAAGATCGGCGACGAGGAAATCCTCAACACGCGCCTGCGCATCGGCGACATCAGGCTGCGCGACTCCGACATGCTGCTGGGCGTGGATTTCTTCCTGTCGCACCGCATCTACGTCGCGTCCAGCCAGGGCAAGGTCTATTTCACCTACAACGGCGGGCCGGTATTCGATCTTTCGATTCCGCCGCCGCCTTCCGGCGGCGCGTCCGATGAGCCGCGGGACGCCGTCGGCTTCGCCCGGCGGGGGAGCGCCTACACCGCGCGCCACGAGTTCAAGCGCGCGATCGCCGATCTGACGCGCGCCTGCGAGCTTGCGCCGACCGAGGCGGACTACTTCTACGAGCGGGGTGTGGCGCGCCTCGGCAACCGGCAACCGGAGCTCGCGCTCGCAGACTTCGATGAGTCGCTGAAGCTCGCGCCCGACAATCTGCCGACGCTCGCCGCACGCGCGGCGCTGCGGACCGAGCGCGGCGACCCCAGCGGCGCCACGGCGGACCTCGATGCAGCGGACCGATTGGCCGCGCGGGATGCGATGATCCGCCTGCAGCTCGGCGAGCTCTACGCCCGGGCCGGTCAATTCGAGCGCGGGATTGCGCAGCTCGACCTGTGGATCGGCGCCCATCGGGGGGATGCGGGCATGGCCGCGGCACTCAACGGGCGCTGCCGGGCGCGGGCGCAGTGGGGGCGCGAGCTCGATCAGGCACTCAAGGACTGCAACGCCGCGCTGCGGCTGAATCCCACGGCCGCCGCTTTTCTCGACAGCCGCGGACTCGTACGCCTGCGCCGCGGCGAGCTCGGCGCCGCGATCGCCGACTACGATGCGGCGCTCAAGCTCAATCCCGCGCGCGCGTGGGCGCTCTACGGCCGCGGCGTGGCGCGACTGCGCCAGGGGTTGACCGACGCCGGCCGGGCCGATATCGCCGCGGCCACGGCACTCGAGCCGCACATTGCCGCGGCAGCCGGCGCGCGCGGTATCGCGCCCTAGCGGCGCCCGCTCACTCGCGCTTCAGTGTCAGGATGTTCATGGTCCACTCGACCTCCGAGCCGCGTGTCTGCTCGACGCGCATCGGGATGTAGCCGCGCTGCGGCGCGCACCAGAAGCGCGTCACTCGCGGCGATCCCTCGTGCTCGCTGCGATAGATCACGGTCGGGACCTCGCCGAAGGGCGTCTTGAGCGACGCCTCGCCCTCGCGGGTGTAGCGGTACTTGCGCACCGAGTTGCCGTTCAGCAGCGTGAAGCCCTGCGGGATTTCACCGCGCAGCAGCTCCACCATCAGCGCGACCTGGATCGAGGAGTCGTCCTGGATGCCGGGCTCGATGGCCATGTTGACCTTGGCGTTCTCGTAAACGCCGGTGACGCGGCGCGCGTTCCAGTCGAAGGTCACCTCGGCGTCGCGGCGGGTCGAGCCGCCACCGGCCTTGGCGCGGTAGCTGAGCGGCTCGACGCCGTCCGGCGTGATGCGCATGACGCTCACCTGTATCGGGCGCTCGGCAACCAACCGGCCGATCCCGCGCGGCTCGCTGTGGGAGCGATAGGTCCAGGTGTCACCGGTATGCTCGAGCTGCAGTGACGAGACCGCGACCTTCATGCCGTGCCAGATCCATTCGTAGGAGGCCTGGAAGGGCCGGAGCTCGTCGGCGCGCGCCACGGCGCTCAGGCTCACGACCGCCAGCATGGCGAGCGAGGCGCCGCGGTGCGCAACGCGCCGCTGCCCCGCCCGGTCAGGCGCGCAGCGGGCCACGGAATTCCTCCACCACCGGTGCGGCGAGCGGCGCGCCGTCCAGCCAGGCCGCGCCGGCGTGCCAGGCGAGACGCCCCTGCGCGTACCAGCCGAGCGCCCGCGGATAGATCACGTGTTCGCTCGCCAGCACGCGCGCTGCGAGGCTCGCCTCGGTGTCGCCCGGCTCGACCGCGAGGCGCGACTGCAGCACCGTGGGACCGGCGTCGAGATCGGCGGTGACGAAGTGCACGCTCGCGCCGTGCACGCGGTCGCCGGCCGCGAGCACCCGCCGATGGGTGTTGAGGCCGCGGTACTTCGGCAGCAGGGACGGGTGGATGTTGAACATCCGGCCAAGATAACCGGCGACGAAGTCGCCGGAAAGCACCCGCATGAAGCCGGCGAGCGCCACCACGTCCGGGAGGTGCTCGGCGAGCGCCGCTCCGAGTGCGCGCTCGGCAGCCGCGGCCTCGAGCGCGTGCGGCACGGTCGCAGTCGCGAGGCCGAGCTCACGGGCGCGCGCGAGCCCTTCGGCCTCGGGGCGGTCGGAGATCACCACCGCGACCCGCGCGGCGAGCGTGCCCGCGGCGCAGGCGCTGGCGATCGCGCTCATGTTGGAGCCCCGCCCGGAGATCAGGATGGCGAGCGAGAGAGGCTTCGCGGCGGTCATTCGCGGATCACGACGCCGTGTCCGCCGGCGCGGATCTCGCCGATGACCCGCGCAGTCTCGCCGTGCGCGCCGAGCAGCTCCACCGCGGCGGCGGCCTGCCCGGCCGGCACGATGACCACCATGCCGATGCCGCAGTTGAAGGTGCGATACATCTCCCGGGTCTCGATGCGTCCCGCGCGCTGCAGCCACTCGAATACCGGATCGCGATGCCAGCGCCCGCGCTCGAGCGCGGCCTCGAGCCCCGCGGGCAGCACCCGCGGGATGTTGTCGGTGAGGCCGCCGCCGGTGATGTGCGCCAGCGCGTGTACCGGCAGTGCGCGCAGCAGGGCGAGCAGCGGCCGCACATAGATGCGCGTCGGCGCGAGCAGACGCTCGAGGAGCGGGCGGTCCTCGAGCACGGTCTGCGCGGTCGCGCCGGCGGAGGCGAGCAGCTTGCGGATCAGGGCGTAACCGTTGGAATGCGGCCCCGAGGAGGCGAGCCCGATGACCGCATCGCCCGGCGCGGTACGCGTACCGTCGATGATGGCATCCTTCTCCACCACGCCGACGCAGAAGCCGGCGAGGTCGTAGTCCTCGCCGTGATACATGCCGGGCATTTCCGCGGTCTCGCCGCCGACCAGCGCCGCCCCCGCCTGCACGCAGCCCTCGACGATGCCGCGCACCACGGCCTCGGCCACCTCCACGCGCAGCTTGCCGGTGGCGTAGTAGTCGAGGAAGAACAGCGGCTCGGCTCCCTGTACCACCACGTCGTTGGCGCACATGGCCACGAGGTCGATGCCGATCGTGTCGTGGCGGCCGCTGTCGATCGCGAGGCGCAGCTTGGTGCCCACACCGTCGGTGCCCGACACCAGCACCGGATGCCGGTAACCGGCCGGCAGCTCCACCAGCGCGCCGAAGCCGCCGATGCCGGCGAGCACCTCGGGGCGCTGCGCGCGGCCGACGAGCGGCTTGATGCGCTCGATGAGCTCGTCGCCGGCGTCGATGTCGACACCCGCATCACGATAGGTAATGCCAGGGGGCTCAGGCATAAGATGCGCGAATGGGGCCGGCGCCGTCCGCGTCGGCGCGTATGGTATTGTACATACGGCCCAACTCCAGCGTATGCGATCTGAAGACCATGCGCCGACTCCCAGCCTGTCTGCTCGCGCTGTGGTGTTTGCTGCCGCCGGCCTCGTGGGGCTCGCGGCCGGTGCGCGTCTACGAGGTCGATCTCGACGCGCAGTCGCCCACCGCGGTGCAGGATGCGATGCGCGAGGCATTGGTGCGCGCCACGGGTCGGCGCGAGGCGGCCGACGATCCGGGACTCGCGAGCGTCGTGGTCGACGCCTCCCGCTACGTGCAGAACTATGGCTCGGGTCCGCGTGGTGAGCCGCAGGTGATCTTCGACGGCGCCGCGGTCGCGCGCGCCATCACTGCGGCCGGCCGCAGTCTCTGGGACCGCGCCCGGCCCTTCACGCTGGTCGTGTTGTATCCGCCGCCCGAGCGTGCCGAGACGGAAACCCAGCGCGCCGCGCTCGAGCGCGCCGCCAGCGCTCGCGGCCTGCCGATCAGCGTGATCCCGCTCGCGGTGGTCGACGCCGCCGGCAATCCGCTCGGCGCCGACGCCCTGCTGCAGGCGGCGCAGCGCTACGGCGGCGACCAGGTGCTGGTGGGGCGCGCCGATGCTGCGGTTCCACCGGGTACGCTCGAGTGGACGCTGTACACGCGCGTGCAGACCCAGAGCTGGAGCGGTCCGCTCACTGCGGGCATCGATCACACCGTCGACCTGCTCGCGCCGCCTGCGGGCGTGGCGCCCGGCGAGGCCGAGGTCGCCGCCCGTGTGCGTGTCGAGGGCGTGACGGCACTCGGCGACTACGCCGCGATCGAGCGGCTGCTGCTCAGCGTTCCCGGTGTGCGCCGCGCCGAGGTCGTCGGGCTCGATGCCGGTGCCGTCACTTTCGAGGTGGAGCTCGCGGGCGGCGCGGCTGCGCTCGCGCGCGAGCTCGGCGGATCGTCGCACCTGGTGAGTGTGGGAGCAGGCGGGTCGCCGCTCGTCTATCGCTACAGCGGCGCCGGCTGACTCGCCGCAGCGCTGCCGGCCGCGTGCCCCGTGCGCCACCTGCCCAACCTCATCTGCCTGATCCGCCTGGCGCTGATCTGGCCGATTGTCACGACGCTGCACCAGGGCGAGTATCTCGCCGCGCTGGCGCTGTTCGTGGCGGCTGCGGTTTCCGACGGCCTCGACGGCTATCTCGCCAAGCGCTACCTGTGGACCTCCGAGCTCGGCAAGTTCCTCGACCCGGTGGCCGACAAGCTGCTGCTGGTCGTCGTGTTCGTCGAGGCGGCCTGGCTCGCGCTGGTGCCGTGGTGGCTGACGGCGGCGGTGGTCGCGCGCGATGTCATGATCGGGCTGGGAGCGCTGATGTTCCGGCTGTGGTTCGGCCCGCTGCGCGGCCGGCCGACTTTCATCAGCAAGCTCAACACGGCGACCCAGCTCGGCTACGTCACGCTGGTGCTGCTCGACGCCGCCACGGGGCTGCCGCCGCACGAGATGCTCGATGCCGGAGCATGGCTCACGCTCGTCACCACGGTAGTGTCGGGGTTGCACTACGTTCTGATCTTCACGCGCCGCGTGTGGACGCCGGCCGCGCGGCCCTCCTGAAGCCGCGTGCGCCAGATTCCGCTCAGTCTGCGGCTGCCCGACCGCGCGCTGTTCGCGAGCTTCCTGCCGGCACGCAATGCCGAGGCGCTCACCCACGCGCAGGCCATCGCCCGCGGCCAGGTGCGCGGCGTAGTGTGGTTGTGCGGGCCGGGCGGCGCCGGTAAGACGCACCTGCTGCAGGCGATCTGCGCCGCCGCGAGTACGCGGCTGCGCGCCGGTTTCGTGCCGCTCGCCGAGGTCGCCCGTCTCGGCCCGGGCGTGCTCGACGGACTCGCCCAGCTCGAGTGTCTGTGCCTCGACGACGTCGACCGGGTCGCGGGCGAGCCCGACTGGGAGCGGGCGCTGTTCGGGCTGCTGCGCGAGACCGAGGAGGCGGGTGGCACGCTGGTGCTGGCCGCGCAGGCGCCGCCCGCGCTCATCTCGTGGTCGCTGCCCGATCTCGCCTCGCGCTTCGCCGCCGCCGCGGTGTTCCAGCTGCGCGCGCTCGACGAGAGCGAGCAGCGCGAGGCACTGCAGCTGCGCGCGCGGCTGCGCGGGCTCGAGCTGCCGGAGGAAACCTGGCAGTGGCTGCGGCGGCGCTACCCGCGCGACATGCGCCGCCTCTACCAGCTGCTCGACACGCTCGATGAGGCGGCGCTCACCGCGCAGCGGCGCCTCACCGTGCCATTCATCCGCGAGGTGCTGCGCTCCGGCCGGCAGACACCGCGCTGAGCTGCACCGCGAGCGCCGCGACGCGCCGGCCGAGGGCCTGGGCGAGGGCGCGTTCCTCCTCGGTGAGCGCGGCCGGGCGGTCGCCGCGCCCGACGTGGGACGCCCCATAGGGGGTGCCGCCGCTCGTGGTGTCACTCAGGGCGCGCTCGGTGTAGGGGAGCCCCACCAGATACATGCCATGGTGCAGCAACGGCAGCATCATCGACACCAGGGTCGTCTCCTGCCCGCCGTGCAGGGTCTGCGTCGAGGTGAAGACGCCCGCGGGCTTGCCGGCCAGCACGCCCGTCAGCCACAGGCTCGAGGTGCCGTCGAGAAAGTGCTTGAGCGGCGCCGCCATGTTGCCGAAGCGCGGCGGGCTGCCGAGTACCAGGGCGTGCATCTGCCGCAGATCCTCGAGGGTCGCGTACGGCGCGCCGCTCGCCGGCACCGCGCGCGAGGGCGCGGTGTTCTCCGCGGATACCGGCGGTACGGTGCGCAG
>DASQIC010000036.1:0-40910 GCA_035631755.1 Steroidobacteraceae bacterium | reverse complement strand
CTCGGCGGCGCAGATGGTGGCCTACGAGATCGCCATGGGCTTCGCATTGGTCGGGGTGCTGATGGCTACCGGCAGCATGAACCTCGGCAAGATCGTCGAGAGCCAGGCGGGCGGGGTGCTGTCGTGGAACTGGCTGTGGCTGCTGCCGCTCCTGGCGGTGTATTTCATCTCCGGGGTGGCCGAGACCAACCGCGCACCGTTTGACGTCGCCGAGGGCGAGTCCGAGATGGTCGCCGGCTTTCACGTCGAGTACTCAGGCATCGCGTTTGCGCTGTTCTTCCTGGCGGAATACGCCAACATGATCCTGATCTCGACGCTCACCGCCGTGTTTTTCTTCGGCGGCTGGCAGGGTCCGTTCCAGGGTTACCCCGGTCTCGGCGACACCTTCCTCGGTCAGCCCTCGTTCGGCTGGCTGTTCATGAAGGCGTTCCTGCTGGTATTCCTGTTCCTGTGGTTCCGCGCCACGTTCCCGCGCTACCGCTACGACCAGATCATGCGCCTGGGTTGGAAGGCGCTGATCCCGGTGACGCTCGTGTGGATTGCCGTGGAGATGCTCATGGCGCTCTATCACGTCGGCCCGTGGGCGCGGCCCTGGTACCACTAACGCGGGTGTAGCGATGGCCATGAATCCCTTCAAGACCTTCCTGCTGCCCGAGCTGTTCCGGGGCCTGTGGGTGACGGCGCGCACCTTGGTCACGCCCAAGTACACCCTCAACTACCCGGAAGAGAAGACCCCGCAGTCGCCGCGCTTTCGCGGCCTGCACGCGCTGCGCCGCTATCCGAACGGCCAGGAGCGCTGCATCGCCTGCAAGCTGTGCGAGGCGGTGTGTCCGGCGGTGTGCATCACCATCGATTCCGACGTCGCCCCGGACGGCACGCGCCGCACCACGCGTTACGACATCGACCTGTTCAAGTGCATCTACTGTGGCTTCTGCGAGGAGGCCTGCCCGGTGGACGCCATCGTGCTCACGCGCATCCACGAGTACCACATGGAGCGGCGCGGGGAGAACATCATGACCAAGGACAAGCTGCTGGCGGTCGGCGAGCGTTACGAGGCGATGATCGCCGCCGACAAGGCCGCGGACGCTCCCTACCGGTGAGCGCGCGCGCCACACCGCGGGCGGCGGGTGCGGATCCGTGTTGATCCAGGCGCTGTTCTACCTGTTCGCCACGATCCTGGTGCTGGCGGCGCTCGGCGTGATCAGCGCACGCAACCCGGTGCACTCGGCCCTCGCCCTGGTGATGTGCTTCGTCACCTCGGCGGCGATCTGGCTGCTGATCGAGGCGGAGTTCCTGGCGGTGGTGCTGGTGCTGGTGTATGTGGGCGCCGTGATGGTGCTGTTCCTGTTCGTGGTGATGATGCTCGACATCAACCTGGCGGAACTGCGCCAGGGCTTCACCCGCTTCGCCTGGCTCGGCTGGCTCACCTCGCTTGCGGTGATCGTGGAGATCGTCGGCGTGATCTGGGCGCGCGGCGGGCTCGGCATCGACGCCGGCCACGGCGGCACTCCGGAGCCGGCCGGCTACAGCAACACGCTCGAGCTCGGCCGCGCGCTCTACACCCGCTACGGCTATCCGCTCGAGCTCGCCGCGATGCTGCTGCTGGTGGCGATCGTCGCCGCGATCGCCCTCACCATGCGGCGCCGGGCCGGGCTCAAGTACCAGGACATCAGCGGGCAGGTTGCGGTGCGGCGCGAGCAGCGCGTGCGGCTCGTCAAGATGGATACGGAGCAGGGCCCATGATCAGCCTCGCCCAGCTGCTCACCCTCTCGGGCGTGCTGTTTGCGCTCGCGGTCGCGGGCGTTTTCCTCAACCGCAAGAACGTCATCCTGCTGCTGATGTGCGTCGAGCTGCTGCTGCTCGCCGCCAATTTCAACTTCATCGCCTTCTCGCGCTACCTCAACGACGTCAACGGCCAGGTGTTCGTGTTCTTCATCCTCACGGTGGCGGCGGCCGAGTCCGCCATCGGGCTCGCGATCCTGGTGGTGCTGTTCCGCGAGCGGCGCACCATCAACGTCGAAGACCTGAACACTCTCAAGGGCTGACGGCGCGCACATGAACCCGATGGTGCTGGTGCTGATACCGCTGCTGCCACTGCTGGCCGCCATCGTCGCCGGGCTGGGCGGGCGCCTCATCGGGCGCGCCGGCGCGCACTGGGTCACCTGCGTGGCGGTGGCGATCTCCTGCGCGCTGTCGCTGCTGGTGCTCAAGCAGAGCTTCCTGGACGGGGCGCCCACCTACGACGCAGCCGTGTACCGCTGGCTCCTGAGCGACGGCATGAGCATCGACGTCGGCTTCCTCATCGACCGGCTGACTGCGCTGATGATCGCGGTGGTGACCTTCGTGTCGTTGTGCGTGCACGTCTACACCGTCGGCTACATGGCCGACGACCCCGGCTACACGCGCTTCTTCAGCTACATCTCGCTGTTCACCTTCTCGATGCTGATGCTGGTGATGGCGAACAACTTCATGCAGCTGTTCTTCGGCTGGGAAGCGGTCGGCATGGTCTCGTACCTCCTGATCGGCTTCTGGTACACGCGTCCGAGCGCGACCTTCGCCGCGCTCAAGGCCTTCATCGTCAATCGCATCGGCGACTTCGGCTTCATACTCGGTATCGCCGGTGTCGCCTGGTACACCCACTCGCTCGCCTACCGGGACGCGTTCGCGGCCGCACCGCAGCTCGCCCAGGCGCTGCTGCCGCTCGGCCCGAATTCCAACGTCGGTGCGCTCACCCTCATCTGCGTGTGCCTGTTCGTCGGGGCAATGGGCAAGTCGGCGCAGGTGCCGCTGCACGTGTGGCTGCCCGACTCGATGGAGGGCCCGACACCGATCTCGGCACTGATCCACGCCGCCACCATGGTGACCGCGGGCATTTTCATGGTGGCGCGCATGTCGCCGCTGTTCGAGTACTCCGATGCCGCGCTGTCGTTCGTGCTGGTGATCGGCGCCATCACCGCCTTCTTCATGGGGCTGCTCGGGGTGGTGGCGAACGACATCAAGCGGGTGATCGCCTACTCGACGCTGTCGCAGCTCGGTTACATGACGGTGGCACTCGGCGTATCGGCCTACGGCGCGGCGATCTTCCACCTGATGACCCACGCTTTCTTCAAGGCGCTGCTGTTCCTCGCCGCCGGCTCGGTCATCATCGCCATGCATCACGAGCAGGACATGCGCCGCATGGGCGGGCTGGCGAAGTATCTGCCGGTGACCGCGGTAACGTGCTGGATCGGCGCGCTGGCGCTGGTCGGCACGCCGTTTTTCTCGGGCTTCTACTCCAAGGACGCGATCATCGAGGCGGTGCACGAGTCGCACCGCTTCGGCGCGGGCTTCGCTTACCTGTGCGTGCTCGGCGGGGTGTTCGTCACCGCGCTTTACACCTTCCGCCTGCTGTTCCTCACCTTCCACGGGCCGGAGCGTTTTCGCAGCGCGCACGCGGCCGACGCTGAAGCTCCCGACGGGCACGCCGCCGGGCACGCCGACGGGCACGCCGCGCCGCCACACGAGAGCCCGGCGGTGGTGACCGTGCCGCTGATCGCGCTCGCGATCCCGTCGCTCGTCATCGGCGCCTTCACGGCGCGCGCGGTGCTGTTCGGCGGCTACTATGGCAAGTCGATCCTGGTGCTGCCGGCGAACGACGTGCTCGGCAGGCTCGCCGCCGACTTCGGTGGCCCGGTGCGCTTTGCGCTTCACGGGCTCATCGCGCCGCCCTTTGTGCTCGCCCTCGCGGGGGCGGTGACCGCCTGGGCCTGCTTCCTCAGACGCCCGGAGTGGGCCGACGAGGCGGCGCGCCGCGCGCGGCTGCTGTACACGGTGCTCACGCACAAGTACGGCTTCGACTGGCTGTACGAGCGCGTGGTGGCCGCGCTCACCCGCGGCATCGGCATCGGGCTGTGGAAGGGGGGCGACGAGGGGTTGATCGACGGCGCGATGGTGAACGGCACTGCCGCCACGGTCGGCTGGTTCGGCGGCCTGGTGCGGCGCGTGCAGAGCGGCTATCTCTACTCGTACGCCTTCTGGATGATGATCGGGCTCGCGGTGCTGCTCGGCTGGTACCTGACACACGCCTGAGGAGCTCGCGCCGTGCACCACCTGCTGTCGATCGTGATCTGGCTGCCGATTGCCGCGGGAGTGGCGCTGCTCGCGCTCGGCGAGCGCCGCATCGCAGCGGGGCGCTGGCTGGCGCTTGCGGCGTCGCTCGCGACGCTGCTGCTCACCGTGCCGCTGTGGAGCGGCTTCGACACCGGCACCGCGGCGCTGCAGTTCGTCGAGCGGTTGCCGTGGATCCCGCGCTTCCATGCCGATTACGCCCTCGGGGTCGACGGCATCTCGCTGCCGCTCATCGTGCTCACCGCCTTCATGACCGTGACCGTGGTGATCGCCGGCTGGACGGTGATCGACAGCCGGCCGGCGCAGTACTACGCCGCGTTCCTCATCATGGAAGGCCTCATGAGCGGCGTGTTCGCGGCATCGGATGCGCTGCTCTTCTACTTCTTCTGGGAAGCGATGCTGATCCCGATGTTCCTCATCATCGGCATCTGGGGCGGGCCGCGGCGCGTCTACGCGACCATCAAGTTCTTCCTGTACACCTTCCTCGGCTCGGTGTTCATGCTGGTGGCGCTCATCTACATGTACGTCAAGGCGGGCAGCTACTCGATCGCGGCGCTGCAGGCGCTGCCGCTCACCCTCGGCGAGCAGCGCTGGATCTTCCTCGCCTTTCTGCTCGCCTTCGCCGTCAAGGTGCCGATGTTCCCGGTGCACACCTGGCTCCCGGACGCGCACGTCGAGGCGCCGACCGGCGGTTCGGTGATCCTCGCGGCCATCATGCTCAAGATGGGCGGCTACGGCTTCCTGCGCTTCAGTCTGCCGGTGGCGCCGGACGCGAGCCGCGAGCTCGACCTGCTGGTGATCGTGCTGTCGCTGATCGCGGTGATCTACATCGGCTTCGTGGCGCTGGTGCAGCAGGACATGAAGAAGCTGATCGCCTACTCCTCGATCGCCCACATGGGCTTCGTGACTCTCGGGGCCTTCGTGCTCTACGAGATCGTACGCACGACCGGCACCGTCCAGGGCGCCGGCATGGGGCTCGACGGCGCCATGGTGCAGATGGTCTCGCACGGCCTGATCTCCGGGGCGCTGTTCCTGTGCGTCGGAGTGCTGTATGACCGCCTGCACAGCCGCCAGATCGCCGACTACGGCGGGGTGGTCAATACCATGCCGGTGTTCGCGACCTTCATGGTGCTGTTCGCGCTCGCCAACACCGGACTGCCGGGCACCTCCGGCTTCGTGGGCGAATTCCTGGTGATCATCGCGAGCTTCAGGGCGAGTTTCTGGTATGCGGCGCTCGCCGCGGTGACGCTCATCCTCGGCTGCTGCTACACGCTGTGGCTGGTCAAGCGCGTGGTGTTCGGCGCGGTGGCGAATCCGAGGGTGGCGGCGCTCGCGGACCTCAACGGCCGTGAGTTCATCGTGCTCGGCGCGCTGGCGCTCGCGGTGCTCACCGTCGGGGTGTGGCCGGCGCCGCTGCTGCGGGTGATGGAGCCCTCGATCCAGCACCTCGTGACCCAGGCGATCGCCACCAAGCTGTGAGGCACGTGCACGCATGCCGGCAACGGTCATGAGCTTCGCGAGCCTCGCGCCGGCGATCGCCGAGATCTGGCTGGCGGCGGGGGCGTGCATCATCCTGCTCATCGACGTGTTCGTCGGCGCGCGGCGCCACGGCCTGACCGCGACGCTGACGCTGCTGGCGCTCGCGCTCGGCGCGGCGCTCACGGTGAGCTACGGGCAGGTGGCCGAGCGCACCGTGCTGTTCGACGGCCTGTACATCGCCGACGAGCTCGGCACGGTGCTCAAGCTCGCCGGCTTCCTGTTCGTAGCGGTGGCGCTGCTCTACTCGCGCAGCTACCTGGAGAACCGCGACATCCTGCGCGGCGAGTACTACGTGCTGTCGCTCACCGCGCTGCTCGGCATCTTCGTGCTGGTGTCGGCCGGGAGTCTGCTCACCGTGTACCTCGGGGTGGAGCTGCTCGCGCTGTCGGTGTACGCGCTGGTCGCCTTCGACCGCGACTCGGGCGTTGCGGCGGAGTCGGCCATGAAGTACTTCGTCCTCGGGGCGATCGCCTCGGGTGCGCTGCTGTACGGCATGTCGCTCATCTACGGCCTCACCGGCACCCTCGACCTGGCACGGATCGCCGCGCAGCTGCATGCGCCGCTCACTCCCGGGCTGGTGCTGGGGCTCACCTTCATCGTGGTGGCGGTGGCCTTCAAGCTCGGCGCGGTGCCGTTTCACATGTGGCTGCCGGACGTGTACGAGGGCGCCCCGACCAGTGTGACGCTGTTCATCGGCACCGCCCCGAAGCTCGCCTACTTCGCGCTGGCGCTGCGGCTGCTCGCCTTCGGGCTGCCGGGCGCGGTGCTCGAGTGGTCGCGGATGCTGGCAGTGCTGGCGGTGCTGACGCTGATCGTCGGCAACGTGGTGGCGATCGTGCAGAGCAACCTCAAGCGCATGCTCGCCTACTCGACCATCGCCAACGTCGGCTTCATCGTGCTCGGCTTCGTCGCCGGAACGCCGGGCGGCTACGCCGCGGCGCTCTACTATACGCTGGTGTACGTGCTGGTGGCGCTCGGGTCCTTCGGCGTGATCCTGCTGGCGAGCTCCAGGGGCTTCGAGGCGGACCGGCTCGATGACTACAAGGGACTCTACCGGCGCGATCCGCTGCTTGCCGCTGCCATGATGGTGCTGATGTTCTCGACCGCGGGCGTGCCGCCGTTCGTGGGATTCTGGGCCAAGCTGCGCATCTTCCAGGCGCTGTGGGAGACCGGCCACCTGTGGCTGGTGGTGATCGCGGCGGCGATGTCGGTGGTCGGCGCCTTCTACTACCTGCGGGTGATCAAGCTCATGTACTTCGATCCGCCCGCCGAAGGCCTGCCGCCGACCGCGCGCGCGACCGGCGTGCGCTTCGCGCTCGGAGTCAACGCCGTCGCGGTGCTGGCGCTCGGCGTGCTGCCGGGGCCGCTGCTCGACCTGTGTGCACGCGTCATTCACTGAAGGAGAAGTGAGATGAAGCGCCCACTCTGGCAGCTCGTGTGGCTGGCGCTCCTGGCCGGCGCGCTCGGCACGGCGCACGCGCAGGCCGCACCGCACTACCGCATCGCGCATCAGCTGTCGCTTCCGGGGGACGAGGGCTGGGACTACCTCACCTTCGAGCAGGGCGGGCATCGCCTCTTCGTGGCGCACGGCTCGCGGGTGCTGGTCGTCGATGCCGACAAGCTCGCGGTGGTCGGCGAGATCGCCGATACCCCCGGGGTGCACGGCATTGCGCTCGCTCCCGAGCTCGGCCGCGGCTACGTGAGCGCCGGACGCGCCGGCACCGTCGTGGTCTTCGACCTCAAGACCCTCGCGCGCCTCAAGGAGATCAAGGTGACCGGGGATAACCCCGACGCCATCCTCTACGATCCGGCGACGCAGCGGGTGTTCACCTTCAACGGGCGCGGGCGCAACGCCACGGCGATCGATGCGCAGAGCGACACGGTGCTCGGCACGATTGCGCTGGACGCGAAACCGGAATTCGCCCAGACCGACGGCGCGGGACGCGTCTACGTCAACCTCGAGGACAAGAGCAGCCTGGCGCTGCTCGACCCGCGCAGGCTCGCGGTCGTCTCGGTGTGGCCGATCAGCGGCTGCCAGGAACCCTCGGGGCTCGCGCTCGATGCGGCGCGCGAGCGGCTGTTCCCCGGTTGTGACAACCAGGTGATGGCCGAGGTGGACGGTCGCACGGGCCGCGTGCTGCGCCGCGTGCCGATCGGCGCCGGCGTCGACGCCACGGCCTTCGATCCCGGCACGCGCCTCGCCTACGCCTCCTGCGGCGATGGGACGCTCACGGTCGCGCGCGAGACGCCCGCCGGAGCGCTCGAGGTGGTGCAGTCCGTGCCGACGCAGCGCGGCGCACGCACCATGGCGCTCGACCTGCGCACGCACCGGGTGTTTCTGGTGACCGCGGACTTCGGGCCGCCGCCGGCGGCGACCGCCGGGCACCCGCACCCGCGGCCGGCGATCCTGCCGGGCTCGTTCCGGCTGCTGGTGCTCGAGGCGGGTTTCTGACATGAGCTCACGTACCGCAGCGACGCTGATCGTGGCGCTGCTCGGCGCCACGGCGCTGCCGGCGGTGCGCGCCGCCGGAGCGGATCGCGATGCCGCCTGGGATGCGCTCGCGCGCGAGATCTTCGCGCAGCTGATCGAGATCGACACCACCGACCCGCACGGCAACGTCACCACCGCGGCCGAGGCGATGGCGAGACGCTTCCTCGATGCCGGCTTCGCGCCGGCGGACGTGCGGGTGCTCGGCGGCAACGAGCGCAAGAAGAACCTGGTGGTGCGGGTGCACGGCAGCGGCGGCCACCAGCCGGTGCTGCTCATGGGGCACCTCGACGTGGTGGATGCCAGGCGCGAAGACTGGAGCACCGATCCGTTCAAGTTCGTCGAGAAGGACGGCTATTTCTACGGGCGGGGGACGAGCGACATGAAGGACGGTGACGCCATCATGGCGACCACCCTGATCCGCATGAAGAAGGAGGGCTACCGGCCGAGCCGCGACCTCATCCTCATCCTCACCGCGGACGAGGAGGGCGGCTGCTGCAACGGCGTGAGCTGGCTGCTGAAGAACCAGCGCGGGCTGGTGGACGCGGAGTTCGCCCTCAATCACGACGGCAACTCGATCATGTCCGAGCACGGCGTGCCGCAGGTGTTCGAGCTCGGCGCGACCGAGAAGGTGTACGCCGATTACCAGCTGGTGGTCACCGACCGGGGCGGCCACAGCTCGCTGCCGCGGCCCGACAACGCGATCTACGAGCTCGCCCGCGACCTGCTGCGCATCGCGCGCTTCCAGTTCCCGTTCGAGCTCAACAACGTGACGCGCGCCTACTACGAGCGCATGGCGCAGATCGAGACCGGCGAGCGTGCCGCGGACATGCGCGCCATCCTCGCCGATCCGCCGGAGCCGCTGGCGATCGCGCGCCTGTCGCGCGATCCGATCGATCATTCCACCACCCGCACCACCTGCGTGGCGACCCGGCTCTCCGGGGGCCACGCCAACAACGCGCTGCCGCAGCGCGCCGAGGCGCTGATCAACTGCCGCATTCTCCCCGGCCACTCGCCGGAGGCCGTGAGGCAGCAGCTGGTGAGCGTGGCGGCGGATCCGAAGGTGACCGTCAACTACATAGCCGACGACGGCACGGCATCGGGCAAGGCACCGGAGCACAAGGGCGCGGCGCCGCCGCCGCCCGTCCCGGAGGTGGGCAAGCCCCTCGAGCAGGTGGTGGCGGCGATGTGGCCGGGCCTCAGGGTGGTACCGACCATGGATCCCGGGGCCTCCGATGGCGTCTACACCGATTCGGCCGGAATCCCGACCTACGACGTCTCCGGCGTCGCCATCGACCGGGACGACATCCGCATGCACGGGCGCGACGAGCGGGTCGGTGTCGAGTCGTTCTACAAGGCCAACGAGTTCTTCTACCGCTACCTCGAGGAGATCACGGCGCACTGAGCGCCGGCCCGGGGGCGGTGCGCTTCAGGACATGCGGCGCGAGAGCGCGAGCACGCCGATCAGCACCACCACGACGTTGAGGATCCACCACGCCAGCTGCTTGTGCTCGCGCAGCGCGTTGGCCGCGCCCGTGAGAGCGGCGCCGGGCGCGGCGGGGGCCGCCGGCAGCGTGCCGTTGAGCACTTCGCGCAGCCCGTCGTGCGCCACCACCAGCTCGAGCCGGCCGGGCGAATGTGCCGGCAGGCCGGCGAGCGACACGGTCCAGGTGCCGTCCGGGCGGCGCTCGGCGGCGTAGCTGCGGCCGTCGATCGCGAGCGCGAGGTCGGATACGGTGAGCGCCTGCTCGGCGCGCACCGCGCGCAGCCGCAGGGTGAGCGCGTCCGCGGCACGCGCTGCCTCCGCGCTGACCAGCGCCGAGCGGGCGAGCGGTGTGAAGCCGGCGCCGGCCGGCGCCTGCGCCGCAGCGCTCGCCGCACATGCGAGCAGCGCGGCCGCCAGCCATGCACGCAGTCCCGACACGAGCCTCATGGTAGCAGCTCCCCGATCAGCGGTTCTTCAGGCCGAGAGACTCCTCGAGGCGCGCCAGCCCGGTGACGAAGCCGCGCAGCTCGCCGCGGCTCATGCAGCCGAGCAGCGCCCGCTCGCGCGCCAGCGCCAGCGGCACCAGCCGCGCGTACATGCGCCGCCCGGCGCCGGTGAGGCGCAGCGGCCGCTCGCGCCGGTCGCCCGGGCTCGGCAGCCGGGCGATGAGCCGGCGCCTGAGCAGCTGGGCGATCGCCCGGCTGACGCGCGTTTTGTGCATGCGTGTGCTGGCGACGATCTGCTGCGCGGTGCAGCCGCCGCGCTCGCCCACGGTCGCCATCACGCGCCACTCGGGAACCTCGAGCGCCAGCGGGCCGCGATAGATCTCCGCCAGGTGGCCGCTCACGCCGGCGGCCAGGCGATTGAGGCGGAAGGGCACGAAGCCCTCGAGCCGCAGCCTTGTCCCGGCGCCCGATCGTGCGCGCACCGTGTCCTCCCGACAGACAGTTGCGCCCGCAACTGTTTGTGGAGATTATAGCGGCCGGTTGACGCGGCGGTGAGCGGCGTGGCGCATCCGCGCCGCATTCACAGCGAGGACTCGGCACATGAACACCGGGGCGATGAGCGGCGGGACCGGGGAGGGCGACGGCGCGCAGCGCCGCGGCGCGCCGGGCGCGCCGGGCTACCTGGGCGGCTTCGGCAATCACTTTGCGACCGAGGCCCTGGCGGGGGCGCTGCCGCAGGGGCGCAACTCGCCGCAGCGCTGCGCTTTCGGGCTGTACGCCGAGCAGTTCTCCGCTACCGCGTTCACCGCGCCGCGTCACGCCAACCGGCGCAGCTGGCTGTACCGGATCCGTCCGGCCGCGATGCACGAGCGCTTCGTGCCGCGCGCCTCGGGGCGCCTCACCGGCCGCTTCGAGGCGCTGACACCGGCGCCCAACCAGCTGCGCTGGGATCCGCTGCCGGTGCCGCGTGCGCCTACCGACTTCATCGCCGGGCTCGCCACCATCGCCGGCAACGGCTCGCCCGACCAGTACGGGGGCTGCGGCATTCACTGGTACGTGGCCAACCGCTCGATGGAGAAGCGTTTCTTCTGCGACGCGGACGGGGAGCTGCTCATCGTGCCGCAGCTCGGGGGGCTGCGCTTTGCGACCGAGCTCGGGCTGCTCGAGGCCGCCCCGCAGGAGATCGTGGTGATCCCGCGCGGCCTGCGCTTCAGGGTCGAGCTGCTCGGCAGCGAGGCGCGCGGCTACGTGTGCGAGAACTTCGGCGCCCCGTTCAGGCTGCCGGATCTCGGGCCGATCGGCTCGAACGGGCTCGCCAACCCGCGCGATTTCCTGGTGCCGCACGCCTGGTTCGAGGATCGCGAGGGCGAGTTCGAGCTCATCGAGAAGTTCGCCGGCGCGCTATGGTCGGCGCGGATCGGGCATTCGCCGCTCGACGTGGTCGCGTGGCACGGCAATTGCGCGCCCTACAAGTACGACCTGCGCCGCTTCAACACCATCGGCTCGGTGAGTTACGACCATCCCGATCCGTCGATCTTCCTCGTACTGCAGTCGATCAGCGACACGCCGGGGGTCGATGCCATCGACTTCGTCATCTTCCCGCCACGCTGGCTGGCCATGCAGGACACCTTCCGGCCGCCGTGGTTCCATCGCAACGTCGCCAGCGAGTTCATGGGACTGATCAGCGGGGTGTACGACGCCAAGGCACAGGGCTTCACGCCCGGGGGCGCCTCGCTGCACAACTGCATGAGCGGCCACGGGCCGGACGCGAGTATCTACGAGCGCGCGCTGCGGGCCGATACCTCACGCCCGGTGCACCTCACCGATACCATGGCGTTCATGTTCGAGACCCGCGCGGTGATCCGCCCCACCCGCTTTGCGCTGCGCGCTGCACAACTGCAGGACGATTACCAGGCGGCGTGGCGCGGACTGAAGAAGTACTTCCCCGGGGGGCCGATGCCCGCCGCGGCGCGGCCGCGCGCCGGCCGCCGCCGGCGGCGCGCCAGCTGAAAGACGGGCACACTAGCGTCCATGCCCGCGCTCGATGCGACTCACGATCCCGGCCTGCGCAGCTGGGTCCCCTCGGCCAACGCGCCGCAGATCGACTTTCCGATCCAGAACCTGCCGTTTGCCTCTTTCCGGCGGGCGGGAAGCGCCGAGGCCTTCCGCGGCGGCGTGGCGATCGGCGCCGAGGTGCTCGATCTCGGCGCGCTGCACGCGGGCAGCCCCTTCGACGGCCTCGCGGCGCGCTCGCTCGCAGCGGCCGCCGGGCCGACGCTGAATGCCCTCATGGGGCTCGGTCGCGAAGCGGCTGCGGCGCTGCGCGCGGCGCTCTCCGGGGCGCTGCGCGCGGGCAGCCCGCTCGAGCGGCGGCTGCGGTCGTGGCTCGTGCCGCAGGATGCGGTCGAATACCGCGTCCCCGCCCAGGTGGGCGACTTCACCGACTTCTACGCCTCGATCCATCACGCCACTGCGGTCGGGCGGCTGTTTCGTCCCGAGAGTCCGCTGCTGCCGAACTACAAATGGGTACCGATCGCATACCACGGGCGCGCCTCCTCGATCCGCGTCTCGGGCTTTGCCTTCCCGCGCCCCGTGGGCCAGGTGCTGCCGCCGGGGGCGCAGCGTCCCGAGCTGCGGCCGACGCGCCGGCTCGACTACGAGCTCGAGGTCGGCATCTTCATCGGCCGCGGCAACGAGCTCGGCCGCAGCATCCCGCTCGCCTCGGCGGAAGCTCATGTCTTCGGACTCTGCCTGCTCAACGACTGGTCGGCGCGCGACATCCAGTCGTGGGAGTACCAGCCGCTCGGACCGTTTCTCGCCAAGAACTTCGCCACCACGGTGTCGCCGTGGGTCGTGACGCTCGACGCGCTGGCTCCGTTTCGCACCCCCTGGACGCGCCCGGCCGGCGAGCCGCCGCCGCTCGGTTATCTCGACGGCACGGAGCTGCGCCGCGCCGGCGGCATCGACCTCGAGCTCGAGGTGTGGCTCGACAGCGCGCGCATGCGCGCCGCCGGCACGCCGCCAACGCGGCTGTCGCACGCGAGCTTCCGCGACTCGTGGTGGACCGTCGCGCAGATGGTCGCTCACCACACCGTGAACGGCTGCAACCTCGAGCCCGGCGACCTGCTGGGCAGCGGTACGCAGTCGGGACCCGCCCCCGGGCAGGCGGGGTCGCTCCTCGAGCTGAGCGGCGGCGGCCAGCATCCGGTTGCGCTCGGGGGCGGCAGCGAGACGCGCAGCTTCCTCGAGGACGGCGACCGCGTGCGCTTTCGCGGCTGGTGCGCGCGGGAGGGGTTCGTGCGCATCGGGTTCGGCGAGCTGACCGGCACGGTGCTGCCGGCGGCGCCGCCGGCGGCCGGCGCGCCCTAGCAGGCGGCGCGCCGTTGAAGAGCTACCGCTACTACGATCTCATTCTCGGCGCCTACGTGTGCGTACTGCTGTGCGCAAATCTCATCGGGCCGGCGAAAGTCTCCACCGTTCATCTGCCGCTCGTTGGCTCCGTGACCTTCATGGCGGGCGTGCTTTTCTTTCCGATCTCGTACCTGTTCGGGGACATCCTCACCGAGGTGTACGGCTACGCGCGCGACCGGCGCGCGGTGTGGAGCGGGTTTGCGGCGCTGGTGTTCGCAGCTTTCATGGCGGCGGTGATCGTGCACCTGCCACCGGCGGATTTCTGGCGCGCGCGCCAGGGCGCGGTCGAGGAGATCTTCGGCAACACGCCGCGCATCGTCGGCGCTTCGATCATCGCCTTCTGGAGCGGCTCATTCGTCAACAGCTACGTGCTGGCGAAGATGAAGATCTGGACCCGCGGCCGGATGCTGTGGAGCCGCATCATCGGCTCGACCGTCTGCGGCGAGCTGGTCGACTCGGCGCTGTTCTACACGATAGCCTTCGCGGGTCTGTGGAGCTGGAGCGAGCTGCTCAGCGTGTCGGCGACCCAGTACGTGCTCAAGTCGGGATGGGAAGTGGTGGCGACGCCCTTCACGTACCGGATCGTCGCGTTTCTGAAGCGTGCGGAGCAGGAGGACTACTACGATCGCGGCACCAACTTCACGCCCTTCTCGCTGCGTGCGTGAGCGACCCAGGGCGCCGCAAGAAACGGGTCGCGGGACGGGAGCGCGGCCATCAGACTCAGCCGCCTCCCGCCCCGACGAGGCCCGAGGGATCAGCTCACTTGCCGATCTGCTTGCTGACCTGGTTCTCCTGCTGGTTGAGCGCCTTCTGCTCGGCCTTGGTGACATGGCCGCCGTTGGTGCGCGCCATGGCACGCTCCTCCTGGCGGATCGCATGATCGTCGCGGTGCAGCTGCGCGGCCTGGCCCTTGGTGAGCTCGCCTTCCTTCCTCTCCTGGTGAATGCGGCGATTCTGGTTGGCGAGCCGGTTGTTGACCTGCTCGCGGCGCGGATGCTTCTTCTGCCACTGCGTGTCGGCCATGGCCGGGGCGATCAATCCACCGAGTGCTACCGTGGCGATGACAGCGGTGAGCGCGGTACGTACGGCTTTCAACATGAAATCCTCCTGAGCGATGTGTTTGAGCGGTCGCTATTTAAGCCGGAAGTCCCGGCTCCTCGGGCGATAACAACGTCGCAGCTTCGGTGAGAGCCGACGAGCGTTACGGAAACTTAACCGCCGTCGCGGTGTGACGCAGTTCACGCTCCGGCCGGCAGGGGAGTTGGTTCGCATGCATCGGGCATGGATTGGCTGGGCGCTGGCGCTCGCGGCGGCGGCGGGCGCTGCGGCTGACGAGCCGGCGGCGCCGCCGCGCGAGGCGCTCAGCGATGCCTGGTGGACGGGTCCGCTGCTCGCGCCCAACGCCTCGACCTTTCCCCGGGGTCACGCGCTGGTCGAGACTTATGTCTATGACGTGATCTCCGACGGCCGCTTCGATGCCGGCGGCCACCGTCACGCGAGCGCCGGCGAGCACGATCTCGGCTCGCTCACCTACCTCATCTACGGGATCACCGACCGCGTCTCGCTCGGGCTGTTGCCGCGCTTCGGCTTCAACGAGCCGGCCGGAGCGCCCAACAGTTCCTCGCCCGGCATCGGCGACTTCGGCGCCCAGGTGCAGTACGGTCTCACCAGCTTTCGCGAAGGCAGCCTGGTACCCGCGACCGCGGTGGTGCTGGGAGAGACCTTTCCGACCGGCCGCTACGATCACCTGCAGCGCGCCAGCGACGGCCTCGGCGCCGGGGTCTACACCACCGCGCTCAGCTGGTATTCCCAGGACTACCTGTGGCTGCCCAATGGCCGCATCCTGCGCGTACGGCTCGACCTCAGCTGGGCCGTGTCCGCCGCCGCCGGCGTGCGCGACGCGAGCGTCTACGGGACCGCTCCCGGATTCCGCGGCCACGTCTACCCCGGCAATTCCTTCAACGCGGATGCCGCGGCCGAATACAGCCTGACGCGCAACTGGGTGCTCGCCACCGACCTCGTCTATCAGCACAACGACAGCACGCGCATCGCGGGCACGCTCACGCCGCCTCCGCCCGGGACAGCCTCGCTCCTCGATCTGCAATCGGGCGCGAGCGAATACTTCGCGATCGCCCCGGCGGTCGAGTTCAACTGGAGTCCCCGCGCGGGCGTCATCTTCGGCACGCGCATCATCGGGCTCGGGCGCAATGCGGGCGCGAGCATCACTCCGGCTGCCGCCATCAATCTCGTCTTCTGACCTTAAGAAAGCTCAAGCCGGACTCTCCCCGCTGAACGGATTATGAAGCGCAGCGCCCCGAGGCCTCCGGGAACGGGTCGCCGGCGCTCGATAGCGAGGACGTGGTCAACGTGCGAGCAGGTGACCGCGTTTTAATATGCGGATGCTTGAACGCAGCGCTGTAGCGGGGGTCTAATCTCACAAGGCGAGGACCTCGGACAAACGGGGTGATGACTGTGAACAGATCAAACGCGCGATATCTCGTGCGGACCGTCGGGGCCCTGCTCCTGGGTCTGGCGGTGGCAGGTGTACCGGCGCTCAGTTACGCCCAGCACGGCGGCTTCGGCGGCGGCGGCGGTGGCGGTGGCGGGCACTCGGGCGGCGGTGGCGGCGGCGGCCACTTTGGCGGCGGTGGTGGCGGCGGCGGGCACTTCGGCGGCGGCGGCGGGCACTTCTTCGGCGGCGGCCGCTACGGCGGCGGCCGCTACGGCGGAGGCCACTACGCGGCAGGCCGATACGGCGGTGGCCGCTACGCCGCATCCCACTTCGGCGGGTACGGCGGAGGACGTTATTACGGTGCGCCGCACTTCGCCGGCGGTGCTGTCGGGCGCACCGGCGGGAATGTCGGCGCCGGCCATGGATTCGGACCGCGCGGTTACTGGGGCAACGGCGTCGGCTTCCGCGGCGGCTACTGGGGCGGACGCGCCTGGGTCGGCGGCTACTGGAACGGCGTGTTCTGGCCGCGCTGCTACTTCAATCCGGGATTCGCGTGGTTCCTGCCGATTCTGCCCTTCGGCTACGCGACCTACTGGTGGGGAGGCATTCCGTACTACTACTGGAACGACCTCTATTACACCTATAACCCCGCCGACAACGGTTACGTCGTGACCGAGCCGCCGCCGGTGGCCGGCACGGATGCAGGCCAGGCCGGCGACGCCTCGCAGTACGACACCGGCGCGGACGTATACCTGTATCCGCGCAACGGGCAGAGCGAGGCGCAGACCGCGACCGATCGCTACGAGTGCCACAGCTGGGCCGTCGGTCAGACCGGTTTCGATCCGACTCGCGGCACCGGTCAGTCGGGCAGCCTCGAGGATTACCGGCGCGCGATGACCGCCTGCCTCGACGCGCGCGGCTACAGCGCGCGCTGAAGGCTCGCCGCCGCTTACTGACCCACCTGCACCGGCGCGGCGAACGTGCCGGGCGAGGTCGCCACCTGAAACAGCACGGTCGCGGTGCTGCCGTCGGCGACCGCGATGTCCGGATGTCCATCCCCGTTGAGATCGGCAATCGCGACGCTGAGCGGCTGCCCGAAACCGGCATAGCTGGTCGCGGTGAGGAAAGTGCCCGCCTGCGCCGGATTCTGCAGCAGCACTGAGACGCTTCCCGTCGGATCGGGATCGACACTCGCCACCACGAGGTCGGGTTTGCCGTCACCGTTGAGGTCACCGACCGCGACATCGATCGCCCCCTGCGGGGTGGCGTAGGTCACCGGTGCGAGGAAGCTGCCCGGATGCGCGGGGTCCTGCAGCAGCACCGACACGCCTGCGACGCCGATGCCGTCGAACCCCGGGCCGAGGTTCGCGACGATGAGGTCCGGCAGCCCATCGCCGTTCACGTCCGCGATCCTGACTGCCTGGGGCTGTGCGCCAGCGGCAAAAATTACCGGCGCGAGGAAGCTGCCCGGTGTGGTGGCGTTCTGCAGGAACACGTAGACGGCGCCGTTGTTGCCGTTCGCATCGTAAGTCGCGGCGACGATGTCCGGCTTGCCGTCACCGTTGAGATCGCCGATCGCGACCGAGCTCGTGAAGCGGCCGGTCGACAGCATCACCGGCGCGAGGAACTGGCCGGGATGAGCAGGATCCTGCAGCAATACGATCGCGTTGCCCGCGGCGCTCAGGTCCGCGAGGACGAGGTCGGGCTTGCCATCGCCGTTGAGATCGCCGATCACCACCTGGTTGGGTGCCCCGCCGGTCATGACGTTCACCGCGGCCTGATAGGTGCCGGCGGTCGCGCCGGGCGTGAAAATCGAGACGCTTCCGGAGCCGTAGTTGGCGACCACCAGGTCGAGCGCCCCGGTGCCGGTGAGATCGGCCACCGCGATGCTGGAGGGCTGCATGGCGCCGGTCGCGTACTGCACGCCCGTGGCGAAGGTGCCCGCGGCGCCCGGCTTGCCCAGGATTACGTTGGCAAAACCCGGAGCGTTAACGGTGCCGCCCTGTTCGGTGGTGGTGGCGACGACCAGGTCCGGCACCCCGTCACCATTGACGTCGGCGACAGCGATCGAATTGGGAACGTTGAAGGTTGCAAAACAGCCGTAGCAGTTATTGCCGTTCCCGTAGCCCCCGCAGCTGCTGAGCGCCAGCAGCAGCGCGGCGGCGCCCACCGTGGTCCGCAGCGCGCGCTGCGCAGTGGGTCTCACGAAAGACTCGCTGCTCATTTCGGGTACCTCCGTGCCGAATACGCCTCGAGCGCGCCAAACGCTTCGGGGCGCACCCGGTTGACACCGCACAATCCTGCGGTCGTTCCCCGACAGCGTACACTGGCCCCGCGCGGCACGCACAGGGCCCGGGCATGAGGAACGCGAAAACTGTGATCCTGTTCGACGTCGACAACACGCTGCTCGACAACGACGCGGTGCAGAGCGACCTCGGGGCGCATCTCGAGCGTGAGTTCGGCCGCGAGAGCCGCGATCGCTATTGGGCGATCTTCGAGCAGCTGCGCGCCGAGCTCGGCTATGCCGACTATCTCGGTGCCCTGCAGCGCTACCGGCTGGAGAATCTCGACGATCCGCAGCTGCTGCGCATCTCCTCCTTCCTGGTCGATTATCCCTTCGCCGAGCGGCTGTATCCGCGGGCACTGGCCGCGCTCGCGCGCTGCGGCGAGCAGGGCCTCACCGTGATCCTCTCCGACGGCGACGTCGTATTTCAGCCGCGCAAGGTGCAGCGCTCCGGGCTGTGGGACGCGGTGCAGGGCCGGGTCCTCATCTACCTGCACAAGGAGCAGATGCTCCCCGCGGTCGCGCGGCGCTACCCGGCCGGGCACTACGTGATGATCGACGACAAGCTGCGCATCCTCGCCGCCATGAAGAGCTTCTGGGGGACGAGGCTCACGACGGTCTTCGCGCGCCAGGGACACTACGCGCACGATGCGCTCACGCTCACCGCGTACCCGCCCGCCGACCTGACGCTCGAGCGCATCGGCGAGCTCGCCGAGCGCGCCCTGCCGGTGCCTGGTGGCTGAGTTGCCGTCGCAGCACCCGTGGCTCGAGCGCCTGCGCGAGGCGAGTGCCGCGCTGCAAGCGCTCCTCGGCGCGCTGCTCGAGGCCGAGCGGCGGCGCGCACCGCCGGCCTCGCCACTCGAGCGCCTGAAGGAGATCACCACCGACCCGGCGTGGGCGTGGCTGCAACCTCTCTACCGGCTGATCGCCGATGTCGATCACGCGCTCGCGTACACCCGCGAGCTGCCGGCGAGCGAGAGCGCGGCTATCGGCGCGCACGCGCGCGAGCTGCTGAGCGGCGGGGGCGAAGGCTCCGACGCGCTGTTTCTCGAGCACTATCGCTCGCTGTTGCGGGCCGACCCGGCGGTGACCATGGCACACGCCGCGGCGCTCGCGGCGCTCGCGGCGCTGCCGGCGGAAGCCGACGGCGAGGCGGAGCGGCTGCATGCGCGTCACCAGTGGAACGAGCGGCGGCGGTTTCTGCGGCTCAGGCCGCGCGGGCGGGGAAGCTCGTGAGGGCGGCGGCGGCGCGCGCGCCCCCGCCGGGCACGCCGCTCGAGGTGCTGCTGGCGTTCACCAGGCTCGGGGTGAGCTCGTTCGGCGGACCGATTGCCCACCTCGGCTACTTCCGCCGCGAGTTCGTCGAGCGTCGTGCCTGGGTGAGCGAGCCGACCTATGCGAGCCTGGTCGCGCTGTGTCAGTTCCTGCCGGGCCCCGCGAGCAGCCAGGTCGGCTTCTGCATTGGGCTCGCGCGCGCCGGATATGCGGGTGCGCTGGCGGCGTGGGCCGGCTTCACGCTGCCCTCGGCCGCCGCCATGGTGGCCTTCTCGTACGGCGCCCGTGCGCTCTCGGGCGAGCCCGGCGGCGCGTTGCTGCACGGCTTGCGGCTGGTCGCGGTGGCGGTCGTTGCGCAGGCCGTCTGCTCGATGGCGCGCACGCTGTGCCCGGACCGGGAGCGTGGCGCGATCGCGCTGCTCGCCATGCTCACCGTGCTGCTCGGCGCATCGTCGGCGGCGCAAATCGTGGCGATGGCCGCCGGTGCGCTCGCGGGCGTGGTGCTGTGCCGGGGTGCACACCCCGGCGCCGCCGAGCCGTTGCACCTGCCGCCCACGCCGCGTGCGGGATTGACTGCCCTCGCGGTCTTTCTGCTGCTGCTGCTCGGGCTGCCCGTGGTGCGCGCCGCCACGCACGCCGGGGCGGTGACCCTCGCCGAGAGCTTTTACCGCTCCGGGGCGCTCGTTTTCGGCGGCGGACACGTGGTGCTGCCGCTGCTGCGCGCCTCGGTCGTCGCCCCCGGCTGGGTGAGCGACGCGGATTTCCTCAGCGGTTACGGTGCCGCGCAGGCGGTTCCGGGCCCGCTCTTCAGCTTTGCCGCCTACCTCGGCGCCGTGGTCAGCGTCGGACCCCGGGGTATCCCCGGCGCGGCACTCGCCCTGACCGCGCTCTACCTGCCCGGGTTGCTGCTGCTCGTGGGCGCGCTGCCATTCTGGGATGCGATCCGCCGCGGGAGCTACGCGGCTGGCGCGGTGGCCGGCGTCGGTGCCGCGGTGGTCGGGCTGCTCGCGGCGGCGCTGTACGATCCGATCTGGACGACCACGGTGACGAGCCGCGGTGATTTCGCCATCGCAGTGCTCGGCTTTGCGCTGCTCGCGCTGTGGCGTACACCGCCGCTCGCAGTGGCGCTGATCAGCGCCGGCTGCAGCGTCGCGCTCGCGAGGGCCGGCGCCTGAGCGGGCGGCAGCGTCGCGGCGGCGTGCTGTCGGCTACGGCGGCAGGCTGCCGCGGTTCAGGCGGATCTGCAACTGCCGCAGGCGGTAGTCGATGATGAGCGTATCGAAGGACCCGAGCAGATCCATGCCGATGAGCAACACCGGCCGATCGTTGAGCTTCCAGTGCTGGAACAGGTACATGTCGCCGAAGGTGATGTGCACGCCCGTGATCGTGAGCCCGCCCATGTCGATCTCGGGGGCCGGGACGTAGTCGCCGCTCTGCACCGCGAGCGTGACGCCGACCACATCGGCGTGCTCGGCATGACGCGGGGGATGGCGCATCAGCGCATCGCGCAGCGGCAGATTGCCCACGCTCCCCTGGGCGCCGGTATCGATGATCGCCTTCGCCCGGATTCCCCCGACACGCACGTCGGCGAGCAGCAGCCCGCCCTCGATCACCCGCAGCGGCACGACGCTGAAGCCGATGTTCGCCTGCTCGCCGTGCGAGCGCGCGATCACGAGCTTGTCGTGGGCGAAGTCGGCGTAGATGCGTTTGCCCTCGAGTCCCTGGTTGCCGAGCACGCCCTGAGCGCCGCCGAACACGTCGGCGACGACCGGCAGCATCTGCGCGCCCATGAGCAGATCGCCCACCTCCATGCTCGACACCTCGATGGTCGGCACCACCGCCGAGCCGGTGAATCCGGTCACCAGCGTGACCGTACCCGCTCCCGGAGAGCCGAGCGCCGTGGCCGTCGCGGAGGTCACCGCGGAGTGGTTGGCGCCGGTGTCGAGCACCAGGCGGAACGGTCCCTTGCCGTCGATCATCACCGGGGCCCAGATTCGGCCGATCCGATCGCGATGGGTCGGCGCCACGTAGCGTGGCTCGTTTCCCTCGACCACCACCTCGGCGACTCCCGGCGGGCCGGCTTGAGGCGGCGCGGTCGGCTCCCCCGTGGGCGGCACGGCTGACTGCGGCATGAGGCTCGGGGCGGGCGCGGCGGGGGCCGCGGCCGGGGTCGCCGCCGGCGCAGCCGCGTCCGGCGCGCCGCCTGCGAACGGCGGCGTGAGCAGCATCCCCAGCATCCACCCTGAGGCGAGCGCGTGGCGAGGACGGGTCACGCGCGACAGTAGAGCACGGTGCGCAGGGCACCTCCAGCAGCCCGGTTCACGGTTCGTCGCATACGAGGAGCCTGCTCCGCTCCACTACCGGGCGCGGGGGCGCTGGGCAATACTTGCGAAGATGAATGCGGACACGCCCAAGAGCGAGCCTGAGGCGCGGCAGACGGCCCCGGGCGCCCCGGCGGCGGGCACGGCGCTCACTCACCTGCAGCGGCTCGAGGCCGAGAGCATCCACATCCTCCGCGAGGTGGTCGCCGAATGCGCGCACCCGGTGATGCTCTACTCGATCGGCAAGGACAGCGCGGTGATGCTGCATCTCGCCCTCAAGGCGTTCTCGCCCGCCCCGCTGCCCTTTCCGCTGCTGCACGTCGATACCACCTGGAAGTTCCGCGCCATGTACGAGTTCCGCGACGCGACCGCGAAGCGCGCGGGTGTGGAGCTGCTCGTGTACGTCAACCGCGAGGGGCTCGAGCGCGGGATCGGTCCCTTCACCCACGGCTCGCGCCTTCACACCGACGTCATGAAGACCCAGGCGCTGCGCCAGGCGCTCGAGCACTACGGCTTCGACGCCGCCTTCGGCGGCGCGCGCCGCGACGAGGAGCCGAGCCGCGCCAAGGAGCGCATCCTCTCGCTGCGCACGGCGCAGCATCGCTGGGATCCGCGCCAGCAGCGCCCCGAGCTCTGGTCGCTGTACAACGCGCGCAAGCGCCAGGGTGAGAGCCTGCGGGTGTTTCCGCTCTCGAACTGGACCGAGCTCGACGTGTGGGAGTACATCTGGCGCGAAAACATCCCGATCGTGCCGCTGTACTTCGCCGCCCCGCGTCCGGTGGTCGAGCGCGAGGGCACGCTCATCATGGTGGACGATGAGCGCATGCCCTTGAAGCCCGGCGAGCGCCCGACGCTGCGCAAGGTGCGCTTCCGCACGCTCGGCTGCTACCCGCTCACCGGGGCGGTCGAGAGCGAGGCGGCGACGCTCCCGGCGATCATCCGCGAGACGCTGCTCGCGCGCACCTCCGAGCGCGCCGGAAGGCTCATCGATCGCGACGCCCCGGCATCGATGGAGAGCAAGAAGCAGGAAGGCTATTTCTGATGAGCGGCGCGCCCGCAGTGCTCGAGCGCGACCTCGCCGCCTACCTGCGCTCGCTCGAGCGCCAGAGCCTGCTGCGCTTCATCGCCTGCGGCTCGGTCGACGACGGTAAGTCGACGCTCATCGGGCGGCTGCTGTACGAATCGCAGCGGATCTTCGCCGATGAGCTCGCGGCGCTGGCGCGCGATTCCAGGCGCAGCGGCACCCGCGGAGGGGAGCTCGATCTGGCGCTGCTGCTCGACGGGCTCGCAGCCGAGCGCGAGCAGGGCATCACCATCGACGTCGCCTACCGCTACTTTGCGAGCGAGCGGCGCAGATTCATCGTCGCCGACACTCCCGGTCACGAGCAGTACACCCGCAACATGGTGACCGGCGCCTCGACCGCCGACCTCGCCGTGATCCTGGTCGATGCGCGCAAGGGCGTGCTCACCCAGACCCGCCGCCACAGCTTCCTGGCGCAGCTGCTCGGCATCCGCACGGTGTTGCTCGCGGTGAACAAGATGGATCTGGTCGGTCATGCGCGCGCGCCCTACGAGGAGATCGTCGCCGATTACGCCGCGTTCGCCGCGCGCATCGGCCTGCCCGCGGTGACCGCCATTCCGCTCGTGGCGGTGCACGGCGACAACGTCACGAAGCCGAGCGCGAACATGCCGTGGTATATCGGGCCCACGCTGCAGCAGTTCCTCGACGAAGTGGCGGTGGAGCCGGCCGGCGCGACGGGTCCGTTCCGGCTGCCGGTGCAGTGGGTGAACCGCCCGAGTGCGGACTTTCGCGGCTATTGCGGACTCATCGCCGGCGGGGGTGTGCGCCGGGGCGATCGCGTTCGCGTGCTGCCCGGGGGGCGCGAAGCGCGCATCGCGCGCATCGTCACCCCTGAGGGGGATCTCGAGGCGGCCGTCGGCGGCGAGTCCGTGACCCTCACGCTCGACGCCGAGATCGACGTCGCGCGCGGCGACGTGATCGCCCCCGCCGACGCCGCACCGCAGGTGGCGGATCAGTTCGAAGCCACGCTCGTCTGGCTGCACGAGGAGCCGCTGCTGCAGGGCCGGACCTATCTCATGAAGGCGGGAACGCGCACCGTCACCGCCACGGTCGCGCCCGTGAAGCACCGCATCGACGTCAACACGCTCGAGCACATGGCCGCCGAGCGGCTCGAGCTCAACGACATCGGCGTGTGCGAGCTCGAGCTCGACCGGCCGATCGCCTTCGAGCCCTACGTCGAGAATCGCACGCTCGGCGGGTTCATTCTCATCGACCGCGTGAGCAACGCCACGGTCGGCGCCGGTCTCATCCACTTTGCGCTGCGCCGATCGCAGAACGTGCACTGGCAGGCGCTCGACGTCGGCAAGCAGCTGCGGGCGCAGCAAAAGGGACAGCAGGCCTGCGTGCTGTGGTTCACGGGACTCTCGGGCGCCGGCAAGTCGACCATCGCCAACCGGGTCGAGAAGCAGCTCGCCGCTTCCGGCCGGCATACCTATCTGCTCGATGGCGACAACGTGCGCCACGGCCTCAACAAGGACCTCGGCTTCTCGGCCCAGGACCGGGTGGAGAACATCCGCCGCGTCGCGGAGGTGGCACGCCTCATGGTCGATGCGGGGCTCATCGTGCTGGTGTCGTTCATCTCGCCGTTTCGCGCCGAGCGGCGCATGGCGCGCGAGCTGTTCGCGCCGGAGGAGTTCGTCGAGGTGTTCGTCGACACCCCGCTCGAGGAAGCCGAGCGCCGCGACGTCAAGGGGCTCTATCGCAAGGCACGCCGAGGAGAGCTGAAGAACTTCACCGGCATCGATTCCCCGTACGAGGCGCCCGAGAACGCCGAGATCCGCATCGACACGACCGCGACGAGCGCCGATGAGGCGGCGCAGCGCATCGTCGCCTACCTCGCGGACGCAGGCGTGACGGGGCCGCCGTGAGCGATGCATCCCCGGCGGCGCTGCTCGAGCCGGTGAGCTCGATCGCACGCCAGGCAGGCCGGGAGATTCTCGCGGTCTATGCCGCGGGCGTGCCCGCGGCCATCACCACCAAGCCCGACGATTCGCCGCTCACCGAGGCGGACCTGCGCTCGCAGCGCCTCATCGAGGCGGCATTGCGCTCGCTCACCCCCGGCATTCCAGTGCTGGCGGAAGAATCGCCGCAGGTGCCGTTCGCGGAGCGCTCGGCCTGGGGGCGCTGCTGGCTGGTCGATCCGCTCGATGGGACGCGCGAATTCCTGGCGCGCAACGGCGAGTTCACCGTGAACATCGCGCTGATCGAAGCGCACGCACCCGTGCTCGGCGTGGTGCACGTTCCGGTGAGCGACACGACCTATCAGGGCTTGCCGGGCGAGGGTGCCTGGCGTCAGCAGGGCGCCTGCGCCGCACAGCCGATTCGGGTCGCCGTGCCGGCGCACGTCCCGGCGCGGGTCGTGGGCAGCCGCTCGCACCGCGGCGACTCGCTGCAGGATTTTCTCGCGCGGCTCGGACCCCACGAACTGATGGCGGTGGGCAGCGCGCGCAAGTTCTGCCTCATCGCCGAAGGGACGGCCGACGTCTATCCGCGCCTCGGGCCCACCTGCGAGTGGGACACGGCAGCCGGACACGCAGTGGTGACTGGAGCGGGCGGCACGGTGGTGCAGCTCGACGGTCAGCCGCTGCGCTACAACGCTCGCGAGGGGCTTAGCAATCCGCACTTCATCGCCTACGGCGATGCGCGGCGCGACTGGTGCGCGCTGCTCGGCGGCTGAAGGATCGGGGCGGGCACAGCCGCCCGGTTCAGAACTTGAAGGTCGACAGCAGCAGGCTGGTCTCGGTCTGGGAGATGCCCTCGACGAGGCGAGTGCGCGCCAGCACCCGGTCGAAGCCCTCCAGGCTGTCGGCGCGCAGCTCGGCGACGATGTCCCAGCGCCCGTTGGTGCTGTAGAGCGCCGCCACCGCCGGATCCCCGCGCAGCGAGCGGATCACCTCGTCGACCCGGGTGCCCTCGACCGCCACCGTCATGAAGGCGCGAATGCGCTGCTCTTCGACGTCGGGCTTCAGGCGCACCGTATACCCGACGATCGTCCCGTCGCGCTCGAGACGCGACATGCGGTTCTGAACGGTCCCGCGCGCGACCCCAAGCGCCTTGGCGAGAAAGGCCACCGAGGCTCGGGCGTCGTTGCGCAGGAGCCCGATCAGCCGGCGGTCGGTGTCGTCCACGTGACCCTGCCCGGGTGGGTGCTGGAAGGAGGTCAAGGATAGCACAAAACGTCAAAATGGCGAGTCATTTTGTCCATCTGGCAGCTATTTATGAGCAGCTTTCTGGCTTTATTTTGGTTCACCGGCGGTCGACCATGGCGGAGGCGTGAGGGCTTCGGAGAGCCGACATGGTCGATTACATCGGTATCGAGCGTATCCGCGAGCTCGTCGCACGGCGCACCGCGGCGCGCTTCATCGAGGAGCTCGCGGGCGAAATCGAGCGCGACTTCCTGCGCTGGGAGAGCTTCGCGAAGTCGCCCCGCCACGCGACCCACTCCGCGCTCGGGGTCATCGAGCTGATGCCGGCCTGCGACGGACGGCTGTACGGCTTCAAGTACGTCAACGGGCACCCGAAGAATACGGCGCTCGGGCTGCTCACCGTGACCGCCTTCGGGGTGCTCGCAGACGTCGAGACCGGCTACCCGCTGCTGCTCTCGGAGCTCACGCTGACCACGGCGCTGCGCACCGCGGCGACCTCGGCGCTCGCCGCGCGCCGCATGGCCCGCGGCGACAGCCGCGTGATGGCGCTGATCGGCAACGGCGCGCAGAGCGAATTTCAGGCGCTCGCCTTCTACCACCTGCTCGGGATCCGCGAGCTGCGGCTCTACGACACGGACCGGGGAGCGACCGACAAGCTCGAGCGCAACCTCGCGCGGTTGCGCCTGGCGGGTCTGCGGGTGGTGCGCTGCGCCTCGACCGCGGCGGCGGTCGCGGGCGCCGACGTCGTGACCACCGCGACCGCCGACAAGCGCAACGCGACCATCCTCACTCCGCCGATGATTGCGCCGGGCATGCACCTGAACGCAGTGGGCGGAGACTGCCCGGGCAAGACTGAGCTGCACCCGGACATCCTGCGGCGCGCCGACGCGCGCATCGTGGTCGAGTTCGAGCCACAGTCGCGCATCGAGGGCGAGATTCAGCAGCTCGCCGCGGATTTCCCCGTCACCGAGCTCTGCGAGGTGCTCGCCGGGCGCGCACCCGGGCGCGCGCATCCGGGTGAAGTCACGATCTTCGACTCGGTCGGGTTTGCGCTCGAGGACTTCGCCTCGCTCCGCTACCTGATGCGCGTGCACCACGAGGAGCGTGGCGCCGGGCGGCAGATCGACCTCGTGCCGGAGCTCGAGGATCCGAAGGACCTGTTCGGGCTGCTGAGCGAGCGGCGCCCGCAGATCGAGCGCCGCGGGGTGCCGGCATGAGGACGCTGCGCACGGCCAGCCTCATCGGCGCGCCCACCGACGTCGGCGCGGCGGATCGCGGCGCTTCCATGGGGCCCGAAGCGCTGCGCGTTGCGGGACTCGCCGCTGCGCTGCGCTCGCGCGAGCTCGAAGTGGTCGATCTCGGCAACCTGAGCGGCCCCGGAAATCCCTGGGAGACCGCGCGCGACGGCTACCGGCACCTGCCGCAGGTCGTGCGCTGGAACGAGGAGGTGCATGGGGCGGTTTACGGGCAGCTGCGCGCGGGCCGGCTGCCGATACTCCTCGGCGGCGATCATTCCCTCGGCATCGGCTCGATCAGCGCGGTCGCGCGTCACTGCCGCGAGCAGGGTCGCAAGCTCCGCGTACTGTGGCTCGATGCGCACGCGGATTTCAACACCTGCGAGCTCTCGCCGAGCGGCAACGTCCACGGCATGCCGCTCGCGTGCCTGTGCGGCTTCGGTCCGCCCGAGCTGACGGGATTCGCGGGCGCGAGCCCCGCGATCGATCCCGCCTGCGTGCGCCAGATCGGCGTGCGCAGCGTGGATGCGGGCGAGAAGCGCTTCGTGCACGAGCAGGGACTCGACGTGTTCGACATGCGGCACGTGGACGAGCTCGGCATGCGGCAGACCATGGAACAGGCGCTTGCCGGGCTCGATCGCGACACCCATCTGCACGTGAGTTTCGATGTCGACTTCCTCGACCCGCAGATCGCCCCCGGCGTCGGTACGCGGGTTCCGGGCGGCCCGACCTACCGCGAGGCGCAGCTTTGCATGGAGATGATCGCCGACACCCATCGCCTCGACTCGCTCGATGTGGTCGAGCTCAACCCTGCCTTCGACGAGCACAACAAGACCGCGCTGCTCGCGGTCGATCTCATCGAATCGCTGTTCGGCAAGAGCACGCTGGTGCGCCGGCCGGTGTGGCCGCGTCCCGCCGAGGCGCGCAGCGCCCCGGCCGCCCGCCGTCAGCGGACGCGCCCGCCGACCGCACCGGTCGGCTGACGGGGCGTCGCCACGGCGCAGGTGCGCCCACGTGGCGCGGACGCCGTGCCGGGCGCAAACTGGCCGCACAAAAAGCAGCTCCCGCAACGGGGCGAAAGGTGAGCAAGCCATGGCGGACAGCGTTTACAAGATCGTCGAGCTCGTCGGCACCAGCAGCGATTCGTGGGAGAAGGCGGCCGCCGCCGCGGTGACCCAGGCGTCGAAGAGCCTGCGGGACCTGCGCATCGTCGAGGTGGTCGAGCTCGACATGCAGGTGCAGAACGGCAAGGTGCATGCCTATCGCGCCCGCGTCAAATTGTCGTTCAAGACCGAGAGCAGCAAGAAGTAGCCGACCGAGCGCGGGAGGCCGCGGGAGGCCGCGGGCGGCCGCGGGAGGCCACGGGAGTCGGGGGGTCACGCGGCGACAGTTAAGCAGTTGCTTAACTATCCGGCCAAGTCGCACCGACCGCCCCGCGCCGCCCGTGCGCTCCTTCAGGAGACCGTACGCCGGGTCGCGCGGCGCAGCGCCGCGCGCGAGAGCAGCCGGGTCGAGTCGAGCGTCGGCAGCGGCGAGTTGGCGTCGTCCATGATCAGCGGCAGCTCGGTACAACCGAGGACCACCGCGTCGCATCCCTCGCCACGCATGCGCGCAAACACGCGCTGCAGGTAGCCGACGGCTTCGGGCCGCAGCAGGCCGCACACCAGCTCCTCGAAAATGATGCGATTGATCTCGGCGCGCTCCGCCGCGCTCGGTCGCTGAAACCCGAGGCCTTGCGCGGCGAGCTTTTCGGGATAGACCTCGCTGTCGACGAGGTAGCGCGTCCCGGTGATGCCGAGAGTGCGAAAGCCCCGGGCGGCCGCCTCGGCCGCGACCACTTCGGCGATGTGCAGCCACGGCAGCGGCGAGCGCCGCAGCACCCAGGGAAGCGCCTGGTGGATGGTGTTGTCCGGGCAGATGAGGAAGTCCGCGCCCGCCCGGGCGAGCTTGTGCGCCGAGGACAGCATGAGCTCGGCGACCCCGGGCCAGTCGCCGCGGTCGATGCAGCGCATATAGACGGCCAGCGGGTGGTTATGGAGGCTGACCTCCGGGTGGTCGAAGGGTCCGAGGAGCTGCGCCCCCTCGAGGCACAGCGTGCGGTAGCCGAGCGCCGCGCCTTCGGCGGAGCAGGCGACGATCCCGATGTGCTGCGACATGCGCCGATCTTACCGGGTGGGGCGCGGCCGCGGGAGGCGGCGCCCGGACCGGCATTGCTCAATCGAGCCGGCGAGGCGCGATAATGAGCTCCTCGACCCGGGAGCCCCATGTTCAAGCGCAGACGCCAGCACCTGAGAGGGCTGGCCGGCCTCCTCGGCTGCCCGGCCGCGGCACTGCTCACCGCGGTCTGCGCGGCCGCCGCCCCCGCCGCCGCCGAGCGTATCTTCGTTCACGGCCATATCGTCACCGGTGAGGGCCTGACGGGCGCGAGTCCGCGGCGCGTGTCGGCGCTCGCCGTGCGCGAGGAGCGCATCGTGGTGAGCGGCACGGACGCCCAGGCGCTGCGCCTGCGCGGGCCGGGCACCGAGGTGATCGATCTTCAAGGCGCCTTCGTCGTGCCGGGATTCAACGACGCGCACGTGCACCTCGCCGCGGCGGGGCTGCAGGCGCTGCGGACCGATCTGCGCGGCAGCCGCTCCCTGGCCGCCATGCTGGCACGGGTGCAGGCGGCCGCGCGCAGCGCGCCGCCGGGAGCCTGGATCCTCGGCGGCGGCTGGGATCACACGCTGTGGGCGGACCGCAGGCTCCCCGCGCGGGGCGATCTCGACGGCATCACCGCGGGCCACCCGGCATTGCTCGAGCGGATCGACGGGCACATTGCGATCGCCAACAGCGCCGCGCTGGGCGCCCTCGGTGTCGACCGCACGGTTCCCGACCCGCGCGGCGGCCGCATCGACCGTGACCCTTCCGGCGAGCTCACCGGCATCGTGCGCGACACCGCCATGGTCGCCCTGGAGGCGAAGATCCCGCCGCCTTCGCCGGCGCAGCTGCGGCGCGCGCTCGAGGTCGCCACCGCCGACGCCGTGAGCCACGGGCTCACCTCCGCTCAGGACTACTCCTCCTGGGAAGCGTTCCGGCAGTTCGAGAGCATGGAGCGCGCGCACCAGTTGCCGCTGCGTGTCAGCGAGTGGCTCACCTTCAACGACCCGGTCGCGGTTCTCACCCGCGAGCGCGCCGCGCATCCCGCCGCCGACCCGCGGCTCCACACCGGGATGCTCAAGGGCTTCATGGACGGCTCGCTCGGCTCGCGCACCGCAGCGCTCGCGGCACCCTACAGCGATGCACCCGAGACCAGCGGACTGGCGCGTTACCAGCAGCCGGAGCTCGATCGCATGACCGTCGAGCGGGCGCGCCTCGGCTTCCAGATCGGCTTTCACGCGATCGGCGATCGCGGCGTCGCGATGGCGCTCGAGGCCTTCGCCGCGGCGGAGGCCGCCGTGCCGCAGGCGAGTCACGGGCAGCTGCGCTTCAGGATCGAGCACGACCAGGTGATCGCCCCCGCGGACCTCGGGCGCCAGGCATCGCTGCACGTCATCGCCTCGATGCAGCCGAGCCACCTGCTCACCGACATGCGCTGGGCGCGCGAGCGGCTCGGCGAGCAACGGGCGCGCTATTCCTACGCCTGGCGCAGCATGCTCGATCACGGCATCCCGCTCGCCTTCGGCACCGATTATCCGGTCGAGCCCGTGACGCCGTTTCGGGGGCTGTACGCGGCGGTGACCCGACGGGGCGAGCCCGGGAGCGCGGCGGCCGGCGACCCGGCTTACTTTGCCGCCGAGCGCCTCACGCCCGGGGAGGCGCTCTACGCGTATACCCAGGGCGCCGCATACGCCGAGGGCCGCGAGCAGGAGAAGGGCCGGCTGGTGCCCGGTGAGCTCGCCGACTTCGTGGCGCTCGATCGCGACCTCCTCGAGGCGACACCCGCCGGGATACTCCAGACCCGGGTGCTGCGCACCGTGGTGGGCGGGGAGACGGTGTACGCCGCCGCGCGCCCGAGCGCCGGGGCGCACCGGTGATCGGGCTCCTGAGGCCGGCACCGTTCACCCCGCCGCTGCCCGCGGCGCAGGTGGCGCGGGAGTACCCGCGGCTGCGCCGCAGCGTCTTTGCCGGCATCTTCGTCGGCTACGCCGGCTACTACCTGGTGCGCAACAACCTCGCGCTCGCGATTCCCGACATGCTGCGCGAGCATGCGCAGTACACCAAAGCCGGGCTCGGCAGCGCGCTCACGGGACTCTCGATCGCCTACGGAGTCTCCAAGTTTCTGATGGGCTCGGTGTCCGACCGCAGCAACCCGAAGTACTTCCTGCCGCTCGGACTGCTGCTCTCGAGCGCGCTCATGGCGGCGTTCGGCCTGGTGCAGGCGGCCTCGGCTTCGCTGCTGCTGATCGCGGCCATCCAGGTGCTGAACGGCTGGGTGCAGGGCATGGGCTGGCCGCCGTGCGGCAAGAGCATGGTGCACTGGTTCAGCACCCGCGAGCGCGGGCTCATGGTCTCCGTCTGGAACACCGCACACAATATCGGCGGGGCACTGGTCGCGAACCTGGCGCTCGCCGGGGTGCTGCTGTTTCACGACTGGCGGGCGAAGTTCTATTTCAACGCGCTGATCGCCGCGGCGCTCGCGATCGGGGTGCATTTCCTGCTGCAGGACACGCCGCAGTCGCGCGGCCTGCCGCCGGTCGAGCAGTATCGCAACGACTATCCGCCCGGCTACACCGAGGCGCACGAGCGCACGCTCGGTTTCCGCGAGATCCTGTTCGGCAGCGTGCTGTCGAACCGCTACCTGTGGGCGATCGCGATCGCCAATGCCTTCTGCTACTTCGTGCGCTACGGCGTCGTCAACTGGATTCCGACCTATCTCGAGACCGCCAAGGGCTTCTCGTTCCGCCAGTCGAGCCTCGGCTGGTCGCTGTACGAGTACGCGGCGATTCCCGGAACCATCGCCTGCGGGTGGCTGTCGGACCGGGTGTTCCGGGGCAAGCGCGCCCCCGCGACCATGCTGTTCATGGCGCTCACGCTCGTCGCCGTGGTCGTGTACTGGCTCAACATGCACGGCCCGCTGTGGCTCGACTACGCGGCGCTCATCGCCATCGGCTTCCTCATCTACGGACCGATCATGATCATCGGCCTGCACTCGCTCGATCTGGTGCCGAAGAAGGCCGCGGGGACCGCCGCCGGCTTCACCGGCTTTTTCGGCTACGTGTTCGGCTCGGCGACCGCCGGCACCGGCGTGGGCTGGATCGCCGACCGCTTCGGGTGGGGCGGGGTGTTCACGACCATGGTCGCGTGCTGCCTGCTCACGATCTTCTTCAGCGCCCTCACGCTCGGGCACCAGGCCCGGAGCGAAGCGCGGCCGGGCTGAGAAGCGTATCTTTCCGCAATGATCAAGGCGCGGACCGAGAGTGCGGCCAGCTCGTCGTGGTGCTCGCGCCGCGAGCACAAGGCGCGCCGGCTGGCGCGCGCGGCACCGCACGTCGACGGCAAGCTGGTGCGCCGCGCCGACATCGTGGCGGTGCTCGAGGCGCTGCTCGAGCCCGGCGACCGCGTCGCGCTCGAGGGCAATAACCAGAAGCAGGCGGACTTCCTGTCGCGTGCGCTGGTCGAGGTCGATGCGGCGCGGGTGTACGGTCTGCATCTGCTCATCAGCACGCTGAGCCGTCCCGAGCACCTCACGCTGTTCGAGCGCGGCATCGCCCGCCGGGTGGAGTTCTCCTACGCCGGTCCGCAGAGCCTGCGCGTCGCGCAGCTGCTCGAGGACGGCAAGCTCGAGATCGGCTCGATCTACACCTACATCGAGCTGTACGCCCGCATGTTCGTCGACCTGACGCCGCACCTCGCGCTGGTGTGCGCGGAGAAGGCGGATCTCGCCGGCAACCTCTACACCGGCGCCAACACCGAGGACACACCCACCATCGTCGAGGCGGCCGCGTTCCGCCACGGCATCGTGCTCGCGCAGGTCAACGAGATCGTCGACCGGCTGCCCCGCGTCGACGTGCCCGGCTCCTGGGTCGACCTCATCGTGCCGGCCGACCGGCCGTTCGCGCTCGAGCCGCTGTTCACCCGCGATCCACGCCACATCACCGAGCTGCAGATCCTGACGGCCATGCTGGTGATCCGCGGGATCTACGAGCTGCACGGCGTTACCTCGCTCAATCACGGCATCGGCTTCGACACGGCCGCCATCGAGCTGCTGCTGCCGACCTACGCCGGCTCCCTCGGCCTCAAGGGACGCATCTGCCGCAACTGGGCGCTCAATCCGCATCCGACGCTGATCCCCGCCATCGAGAGCGGCTGGGTCGAGAGCGTGCACTGCTTCGGCGGCGAGCCCGGTATGGAGGACTACGTGCGCGCTCGCCCCGACGTGTTCTTCGTCGGCAGCGACGGCAGCCTGCGCTCCAACCGCCTGCTCTGCCAGCTGGCCGGGCAATACGGCGTCGACCTGTTCATCGGCTCGACCCTGCAGATGGACGCGGACGCGAACTCCTCCACCGTCACCCTCGGACGGCTCGCCGGCTTCGGCGGTGCGCCCAACATGGGTCACGATCCGAAAGGGCGCCGGCACGTGAGCCCGGCGTGGCTCAGCCTGATCACGGCCGACGCTCCGGTGGTGCGCGGCCGCAAGCTCGTGGTGCAGCTGGTCGAGACCTTCAGCCGCGGCGGCGTGCCCGCGCTGGTCGACTCGCTCGATGCGGTCGAGGTCGGCAGGCAGGCGCACCTCGCCATCGCCCCCGTGATGATCTACGGCGAGGACGTGAGCCACGTGGTGAGCGAGGAGGGCATCGCCTACCTCTACAAGGCCCAGGGCGCCGAGGAGCGCCGCGCGGCGCTCGCGGCGATCGCCGGCGCGACGCCCGTCGGCCGGCGCGCCGATCCGGTGCGCTCGGCGACTCTCCGCCAGCGCGGCATCGTCGCGTACCCGGAGGATCTCGGCGTGCAGCGGGCGCAGGCGCGGCGCGCTCTGCTCGCCGCCCGCAGCATCGAGGATCTGGTCGCCTGGTCGGGCGGACTGTACCAGCCTCCGGCCCGCTTCCGGAGCTGGTAGCGATGCGGGCGGCAGCGCAGGTGCGGTCTCCCGCAGCGCCCTTCGCCGCCGGAGCCCGGGCCGCAGGGCTCGCGGAACGCGCGGTGCGCTCCCTCATCGCCGAGGCGCTGCTCACCCCGAAGCCGGCGCTCGTCGACCGGCGCGGCTGCGGTGCCCACGACGATCTCGATCTCGCGCGGCTGCTGCGCTCGGCGCAGGCGCTGCGCGGCACCTTCCGCGCCCTCGCGCTGCACGCGGGCCGCGCCGCGGCGCCGGACCGGCGCCTGCGCGAGCAGCTCGGCGCCATCGGCCGGTGCGGAGAGCGCGTCATGCTGAGCGCCACCGGCGGCAGCAACGCCCATCGCGGCGCCATCTGGTCGCTCGGCCTGCTGGTAGCCGCGCTCGCCCGCGCCGGCCACGACTCGCCGTGCGAGGAGCTCGCCGAGCTCGCCGCGCGCCTCGCGCGGCTGCCCGACCGCCATGCGCCCGAGCGGCCGAGCAACGGCTCGCGCGCGTGCCGGCGCTTCGGCGTGACGGGTGCACGCGGGGAGGCGGCCGCGGGTTTCCCGCACGTGCTGCAGCTCGGGCTGCCGGCGCTGCGCGCGGCGCGGGAGCGCGGGTCGCACGAAGACTGCGCGCGGCTCGATGCGCTCATGGCGATCATGTCGAGTCTCGATGACACCTGCCTGCTGCATCGCGGCGGCTGGGAGGCGGTGCGTGCCGCGCAGCAGGGCGCCCATCAGGTACTCGCTCTCGGCGGCAGCGCCACGCCGGCGGGCCGCCGGGCGCTGCTCGCGCTCGATGCGGAGCTGCTGCGCCGGCGTGCCTCCCCCGGCGGTTGTGCGGATCTGCTCGCCGCCTGCCTGCTGCTCGACGGCGGGTGCGCGGCGGAGGCCTGACATCCATGGAACACCTGACCTTCACCTATCCCGCGCGCGAGCCCGTCAGAGGGCGCGTGCACGTCGGCGTCGTCGGCTCGGGCGACCTGGAGGTGCTGATCGAGCCCTCCCCGGACCCGCAGGCGCACGTCGCGGTGACCACCAGCGCCGACGGATTCGAGGCCGTGTGGCGCCACGTGCTCGATCGGTTCTTCGGGCGCTTCGCCGGCGCCGCGGCGATCGAGATCAACGACTTCGGCGCGACTCCCGGGGTGGTGATGCTGCGGCTCGAGCAGGCGGTCGAGGAGCTGCGCGCATGACGCTCGCGGGCGGGGGGCCCGGGGGGTTGCCCGGGCGGCCGAGCTTCATCGAGCTGTCGGCGCGCGAGCGTGCGCGGGCAATTCTCGACGCGGGCACGTTCCGCGAGCTCCTCGGACCGTTCGAGCGGCTGAAGTCCCCGTGGCTCGAGCTTCAGGGGGTGGTCGCCCAGTCCGACGATGGCGTGGTGATCGCGCGCGGGCGCATCGGCGGCGCCTCCGCGGTGGTGGCTGCGATCGAGGGGGCGTACCAGGGCGGGAGCGTCGGCGAAGTCTCTGGCGCCAAGATCGCCGGTGCCCTCGAGCTCGCGCTGCGCGACTGCGAGCGTGGCCGGCCGGTGCGGCCGGTGCTGCTGCTCGAAACCGGGGGTGTGCGGCTGCAGGAGGCGAATCTCGGGCTCGCGGCCATCGCCGAGGTGCACGCTGCGATCGTCGCGCTGCGCCGCCACGTGCCGGTCGTCGGCGTAGTCGCGGGGCTCGTCGGCTGCTTCGGGGGCATGGCGCTCGCGGCGGCGCTCTGCAGCCACCTCGTCGTCACGCGCCAGGCGCGCCTCGGCATGAACGGCCCCGAGGTGATCGAACAGGAGGCCGGCATCGGCGAGCTCGACGCCGGCGACCAGGCGCTCGTCTGGAGCCTGATGGGCGGCGAGCAGCGCTACGCCTCAGGCCTCGCGGACGCGCTGCTCGAGGACGACGCGGAGGCGATCGCCGCGGAGGTCCGCCGGGTATCGCAGAGCACCGCCGCGCCGCCGCGCAGCGAGCAGGCGCAGCGCTTCCTCGAGCGCCTCGCGGCCATCGACCCCGGTCAGCCGCCCGAGCCGCGCGCCCTGCGTGCGCTGTGGGGCCGCCCCGAGGCGCCGTGAACGTGCAGCGGGACACCGTTCAGCCCGGGCTGCGCTGGCTCGAGGCGCTCACCGCCAGCGCGGGTCTGCGCGAGAGTGGTCCGCGCACCGTGCGCCTCGCCGATGCGCCCCTCGGCGGGGAAGCGACCCGCTTCATCGCGGTGGTGCCCGATGCCGCCAACCGCTTTCCGCGCGCGCGCGAGGGGGAAGTCGGCCTGGAGGAAGGCTGGACGCTCGCCCTGCTCGTGCGCGCCACCATCGCGGCGGACCGCGGCCAACGGCCCCGGCCGATCGTCGCCATCGTCGACGTCAGCAGCCAGGCGTACGGCCGACGCGAGGAGCTGCTCGGCATTCACCTCGCGTGCGCCGCCGCCGTCGATGCGTATGCGAGCGCACGGCTCGCGGGCCACCCGGTCGTCGCGCTCCTGGTCGGCAAGGCGATGTCGGGGGCCTTCCTCGCGCACGGCTATCAGGCGAACCGGATCCTGGCGCTCGCCTCTCCTGAGGTGCTGGTGCATGCGATGAGCAAGGCGGCGGCCGCGCGCGTCACGCGCCGGTCGGTGGCGGAGCTCGAAGAGCTCGGCTCGCGCATCCCACCGCTCGCCTACGACATCGCCTCGTTCGCGCGGCTGGGACTGCTGCACCGGTTGATCAGCGGTGTGAGCGCAACCGCACCCTCGCCCGAAGACGTCGAGCGGGTGCGCGGCGAGCTCGCGGCGGCCATCCTGGACGCCCGTGCCAGCGGGCGCGACCTCGCCGTGCGCCTCACCTCCGCCGCGTCGCGAGCGACCCGCGCCGCCTCGATCGCCGTGCGCCAGCGGCTCGCCGAGCAGTGGGATGCTCCCTGAAGCCACGACCCATGCTCTGCTGCGGATCGGCTCCGCGGACTGTCTCGAGAACGCCGAGGCTGCACCCGGTTGGGTGAGCGGCGCGCTGCGCCGGGCCCCGTGGGTCGTCGTGCGCCGGGTGCCGCGCGACGGCGACCGGATTCCGGTGGGGGTGCGCGGCGCGGCGCGCGGCGAGCGCTATGCCGGCTGGCTGCCCACCGCGGCGGTGCGCGAGTGCCTCACGCCCCGGGAGCTCGCCGCCCGGCGGGGCTGGCACGCTCACCCGCGCCGGGACGCGGTCGCGGCGCTCGCGGCTCTCGCGGCTGTCGAGACGCTGATGCGCTCGCGCGGGCTCGCCACGAGCTGGGGTCCCGCGGGCAGCGTCGGCTTCGAGCTGGCGAGCGGTTGCGAGACGGCCAGCCCGGCGAGCGATCTCGACCTGATCGTGCTGCCCGAGGTGCTCATGCCGGGCGGCGCCGCCCGCGCTCTCGCGGCGGAGCTCACCGCGCTTCCGGCACGCGTCGATGTGCTCATCGAGTTGCCGGGCGGGTCGGCGCTGGCGCTCGGTGAGCTCGCGCGCGCAACCGCGCCGTATCTGCTACGCACGCCTCAGGGCGCCCGCCGGGTCGCCGATCCCTGGAGCGGCGCGGGCATGGGCCGCTGATGCGCGTCGCGCTGCTCTTTCCCGGACAGGGTGCGCAAGTTCCGGGCCTCTTCGCCCGGCTGCCGCAGCATCCGGCGGTGGCCGCGACGCTCGAGGAGGCGAGCGCGGTCCTCGGAGGCGATGCGCGGCGGCTCGATGAGGCGGCCGAGCTCGAGCGGCCTGCCTCGGTGCAGCTCGCGGTCGTGATCGCCGGCGTCGCCGCCTCGCGTGCGCTCGAGGCCGAGGGTTTTGCGGCAGATGCGGCCGCGGGGCTCTCGGTCGGCGCCTTCGCCGCCGCGGTGGCGAGCGGGGCGGTCGCCTTTGCCGACGCGCTGCGGCTCGTGCGGCTGCGCGGCGCGGCGATGACCGAGGCGGTTCCCGGCGGCTACGGGATGAGCGCGCTCGTCGGTCTGCCGCTGCGCCAGGCGCGCGAGCTCATCGGGCGTGTCAACGGGCAACTGCCGCTCTATCTCGCGAGCGTCAATGCGCCGACCGAGGTGGTGGTCTCGGGCGCCGACGAGGCGCTCGCGCTCGCCGCGACGGAAGCGCACGCAGCCGGCGCCGCGGCACGGCGCCTGCGCGTTCCGCTGCCGTCGCACTGTCCGCTCATGGAGAGCGTATCGGTGCGGCTGCGCGCGGCATTCGCGGGCATCGCGCTCGGGCAGCCGCGCCTCGCCTACGTCAGCAACCACCGCGCCCGCGTCGCCGCCGACGGCGCGGCGGTCGCCGAGGATCTCATCCTCAACGTCTCGCGCCCCGTGCTCTGGCACGACTCGATCACGCTGCTCACCGAGCTCGGTTGCCGGCTGTTCGTCGAGTGCCCTCCGGGAGCGGTGCTGAGCGGGCTCGTGCGCTGCGCCTTCCCCGGGGCACGGGCGGTGGCGCTCGAGGAGGGCTCGCTCGCGAGCGCCGTCGCGCTCGCGGGCACCGCGCGCGGCCTCTAGCGCCGCCCAGCGGGACCCGCCGTCAGCGGCGCAGCCGCACCGCCACCAGCTCGCCCACGATGCCGCGGCGGAACGACAGTACGCAGGCGACGAAGATCGCGCCGATGATCGCCGTCACCCAGCCGCCGACGATGTCGGAGAGATATTCCTGCAGCGTCACCACGATCGAGGCGCCCACCACCGGGCCGAAGAAAGTTCCGGTGCCCCCGAGCAGCGTCATCAGGATCACCTCCCCGGAGGTCGACTGCTGCACGTCCGAGAGCGTGGCAAAGCCGAGCACCAGGGCATTCAGCGAGCCGGCGAGCCCGGAGAGCGCCGCCGACAGCACGAAGGCGAGCAGCTTGTAGCGGTTGATGTCGTAACCGAGCGAGATGGCGCGCGGCTCGTTGTCGCGGATCGCCTTCAGCACCTGTCCGAAGGGCGAGTGGACCACCCGCCGGATGAACACGAACACCGCGACGAACAGCGCGAGCACCAGGTAGTACAGCACCCGGTCGGATTTGAGCGGCACGAGCCCGAGCAGGCTGCCGCGCGGCACGCCCTGCAGGCCGTTCTCCCCGCCGGTGAACGGCGCTTCGACGCACACGAAGTACACCAGCTGGCCGAGCGCGAGCGTGATCATCGCGAAGTAGATGCCTTGGCGGCGGATCGCGAGGCCGCCGACGGCGAGCCCGAGCGCCGCGCCCGTCGCCAGGCCCGCGAGCAGCGCCGGGACGCTTCCCCAGTGATGGGCGGTGATCAGCCACGAGCTCGCGTAGGCGGCGAAACCGAAGAACGCCGCGTGACCGAACGACAGCATGCGGCCGAAGCCGAGCAGCAGGTTGTACGCGCAGGCGAACATCGCGAAGCACAGCAGCTTCATCACGAACACCGGGTACAGGCCGATCCACGGCGCCACGAGCGCGAACGCCGCCGCGAGCGCATAGAAGACTGCCGCGCCGCGCATGCCGCTTCAGGCCTTTCCGAACAGTCCCGCGGGCCGCAGGATCAGCACCACGGCCATGATGAGGAAGATGACGACGTTGGAGGCTTCGGGGTAGATGACCTTGGTGAATCCCTCGATGATGCCGAGCGCGAGTCCGCTCACGATGGAGCCGAGGATGGATCCCATGCCGCCGATCACCACCACCGCGAACACCACGATGACGAGCGATGCGCCCATCTCCGAGTTCACCAGCACCACCGGTGCGGCGAGCACGCCCGCGAGCGCGGCCAGCGCGACGCCGCCGCCGTAGGTCGCCGCCACCAGCAGCGGCACGTTGATGCCGAAGGCCTGCAGCAGCGGTGCATTCTCGGTGGCCGCGCGCAGCGTCGCGCCGAGCCGGGTGCGCTCGATGAGGAACCAGGTGGTGAAGCACACCACCACCGAGGCGACGATCACCCAGGCGCGATACAGCGGCAGGAACATGAAACCGAGATCCATTCCGCCGGCGAGCGCCGGCGGCACCGGGTAGGACTGCCCGGTCGCGCCGAATACCTGATGGAGCGAGCCCTGGGAGATGAGCGCGAGGCCGAAGGTGAGCAGCAGCCCGTAGAGGGGATCGAGCCGGTAGAGGTGCCGCAGCAGCAGCCGCTCCACCGCAATCCCCACCAGTCCCACCGCGATCGGCGCCAGCACCAGCGACGCCCAGTAGGTGATCCCGAGCCACTGCAGTCCGAGGAGCGCGGCAAAGGCGCCGAGCGTATAGAAGGCACCGTGGGCGAAGTTCACCACGCCCATGAGGCCGAAGATCACCGCCAGCCCGAGGCTCAGCATGGCGTAGAACGAGCCGTTCACCAGGCCGAGCATCAGCTGGCCGAGTATGACGGCGACGGGGATGCCGAAGATCTCGGTCACGGCATGCCTGGGCGGGGCTGCGCGCAGCTCAGACGGGCGGCGCCCGCCGCGACGCCGGGCCGGGGCAGCCGCGCCGGGTCACTTGGGGGCGAGCGGGCACAGGCCGGTGATCGGTCCGAAGGCCTCCTCGCCGCTCATCTTCTTCACTACCTCGTAGTAGTCCCAGGGGTACTTCGACTCCTGCGGCGTCTTCACCTGCATCACGTACATGTCGTGGATCATCGCGCCGTCGGCGCGGATGTAACCGCCCTTGGTGAACATGTCGTTGATCCTGGTCTTCTTGAGCTCCGCCATGACCTTGTCCGGATCCGTGCTGCCTACGGCCTTGACCGCCTT
>DASQIC010000035.1:0-37899 GCA_035631755.1 Steroidobacteraceae bacterium | reverse complement strand
GATCGGCGTCTCCATGGAGATCGGCTCCTTGGCGATCTTCAGCACCTTGCGCACCTTGTCCTCGGGCATCTCCATGCGCACCGCCAGCTCCTCGGGGGTGGGCTCGCGGCCCATCTCCTGCAGCATCTGGCGCGAGATGCGGTTCAGCTTGTTGATCGTCTCGATCATGTGCACCGGGATGCGGATGGTGCGCGCCTGGTCGGCGATCGAGCGGGTGATCGCCTGGCGGATCCACCAGGTCGCGTAGGTGCTGAACTTGTAGCCGCGGCGGTATTCGAACTTGTCCACCGCCTTCATCAGGCCGATGTTGCCTTCCTGGATGAGATCGAGGAACTGCAAGCCGCGGTTGGTGTACTTCTTGGCGATGGAGATCACCAGGCTCAGGTTGGCCTCGACCATCTCGTTCTTGGCGCGGCGCGCCTTGGCCTCGCCGATCGACACGTCGCGGTTGATCTCCTTGAGGTCGTTGATGGTGAGGTGGTAGACGCCCTCAAGCTGCTCGAGCTTCTTCTGGCGCCGCTCGATTTCGTCACGGAAGCGCCCGAGCGGAGCGGAGTACTTCTTGCCACCCTTGATGTGGCGCGTCAGCCAGCGCGGGTTGGTTTCGTTCTTGGGGAACGAGGCGATGAAATCCTTGCGCGGCATGCCGGCGTCGCGCACCGCGATGATCATGATCTCCTTCTCGAGCTGACGGACCTCCGCGACGTGGGTGCGCAGGTTGAGGATCAGGGCATCGAACATGCGCGGCGAGAGCCGCAGCTCCATGAACTGGTCCGCGAGGCGCTTGCGCTGGCGCAGCGTCTTCACGTCGCGTGCGCCGAGCTTGGCGATCGAGCCGAGCACCTGGTTGTGCAGCTTGGTGATCGCGGCGAAACGCGCCGCCGCCTCGGCCGGGTCCGGGCCGGTGTCGATGGCCTCCTCTTCGCTCTCCTCCTCCTCTTCGCTCTCCTCCTCGTCGTCGTTGTTCTCCTGCGCCGTCACCAGCTCCATCTTGGTCGGATTCTGCGGCTGCGCGATCACATCCGGCGCGTTCGGATCGATGAATCCGACGATCACGTCGACCAGGCGTGCCTGACCGGCCTTCACCGGCTCGTAGGCGCGCAGCAGGAAGTCGTAGGTGGCCGGGTACATGGCGAGCGCGCTGCGCACCGCGTCGAGCCCCTCCTCGATGCGCTTGGCGATGCGGATCTCGCCCTCGCGGGTCAGCAGCTCCACCGTGCCCATCTCGCGCATGTACATGCGCACCGGGTCGGTGGTGCGGCCGAGCTCGGCATCGAGCGCGGCGAGCGCTGCCGCCGCCTCCTCGATCGCCTCCTCGTCGGCGGGCGCCGACGGCTCGCTGGCGAGCAACGACTCGGTATCCGGCGCCTTCTCGTACACCGGGATGCCCATGTCGTTGATGGTGTTGACGATGTCCTCGATCTGCTCGGGATCGACGATCTCGGACGGCAGGTGGTCGTTCACCTGCGCATAGGTGAGATAGCCCTGCTCCTTGCCGCGCGCGATCAGGAGCTTCAGCTGCGACTGGCGGTCCTCCGGCATCACCGGCACGCGCCGCTCGATGCCGAGCGGGCGGCGATCGTTCAGCGGCTTGCCGGCGCCGGCGCGCGCCTCGGGAGCACGCGGGCTGTCGTTCACCTTGCCGTGCGGGGCCGGCGGCCGGGCGGCGCCCTTACGGGCGAGCGCCGCGGGCAGCCGCGCGCGCTCCTTCTCGCGGAGGCTGGCGACGGCAGCCCCCGCCTTGTCGGCGGCAGCGCCCCGGGCGGCCCTGGCCGTCGGAGCGGCCCTGGCCGTCGGAGCGGTCTTGGCCGTCGGGGCAGTCCTGGCCGGCTGGGCAGAGGCAGAAGGGCGCTTCTTGTGCGAGGTCTGGGGCTTGTGCTTGCGTGTCATGTGTGGGGGCGCGGTGGGCTCGGGTTGCCTCTATGTGCTGTCCGGGATGGGCACGCACAAGGGGCCTAGCATCAGGCAAAGCGCGTAATTTTATTTGACAAGTTGAGAAACGCCAAATTCAGATTACGGACGGCGGGCTTCACGCCCGCCCAGGGTCGATATAAGTCTTTGAAATTCATGCATTTCGCTCGGCTCCAGCGGGCCGCTACGGCTCTTGGCCTCGAGCGCTTCCAGGCGCCTCGAGGCGGCGAGGTCCGCGAGCTTCAGGAGCGTCGCCCGAAGCTCCCCCGCGGCCGCCGCCACATCCGTAATGACTTCCTCGCGCGCGAGGAGTTTCTCCAGCCACTCGCCACCCTCGCGCCCCGACCAGCGCTGGATGAGCTGCGCGGGAAGGCGCACCGGCCGGGCGCGCAGGTCATCGAGCAGCTCGCGCAGCAGTGCGCTGCCCGGCTCCTCGCAGGCATCGAGCCCGCTGCGTTCGCGGTCACTCACTTCGGCGGCGATCGCCGGGTAGTGCACCAGCCGCACGATGGCCTGCCGTACGAGGCTGCCGCGCCCGGCACTGCCGCCCGCGCGCACCGCGCTGCCGGCGGGCGCGGCCGGGACCTCCGGCGCGCTCGCGGCGGCGGAGCCGCGCCCGGCGCTCCAGAGCTCTTCGAGCCGCTGCGGGCCGAGACCCACCACCTGCGCGAGCCGCTCGAGCAGCAGCTCGCGATACACCCCGGCCGGTACCTTGGCGAACTGCGGCCGGGCGAGCTCGGCGAAGCGGGCGCGCCCGTCGGCATGCGCGAGGTCGCTCTGCTCGGAGAGCTCGCGCACCAGGTACTCCGATAGCGGCAGCGCCTCCTCGAGGCGCCGCTCGAAGGCCGCGCGCCCCTCGGCGGCAACCAGGGTGTCGGGGTCGTGGCCCTCGGGCAGGAACAGGAAGCGGATCTCGCGGCCCTCGCGCGCCTCCGGCAGCGCCTGCTGCAGCGCCCGCCAGGCGGCGGCACGGCCGGCGCGATCGCCGTCGAAGGCGAATACCACCGCCGGCACCACGCGGAACATGCGGCGGAAATGCTCGGCGGTCGTCGCCGTGCCGAGCGTCGCCACCGCGTAGTCGATGCCCTCCTGGTGCAGCCGCACGGCGTCCATATAGCCTTCGACGACCACCAGCCGTGCGAGGTTGGAGCGTGCGCGGCGCGTCTCGTACAGGCCGTAGAGCTCGCGTCCCTTGTGAAACAGCACGGTCTCGGGCGAGTTGAGGTACTTGGGCTCGCCGGCATCGATGATGCGGCCGCCGAAAGCGATGGTGCGCCCGCGCGCATCGCGGATCGGGAACATGATGCGGTCGCGGAAGCGGTCGTAGTAGCGCTCGCCGCCCCCCTGCGCGCCGCGCTCGCGCTCGACGATGAGACCGGCGTCGAGGAGCCGCCGGCGCTGCGCATCGTCGCCGCCGCAACGGCGCAGCAGCTCGTTCCAGGAGTTCGGCGCGTAGCCTATACGGAAGCGCTCGAGCGTCGCGCCCGTGAGGCCGCGCTTCGCCAGATATTCCCGCGCGCGCGGCTCGCGCGCGAGCTGCTCGGCGTACCAGCGCGCCACCTGCGCCATGAGCTCGTAGAGCGGCTCGTCGGCGCGCTTTGGTCCCGCCTCGCCACCGCCCTCGTGCGGCACTTCGAGCCCGAGCCTCGCGGCGAGCTCTTCCACCGCCTCCGGGAAGGCGAGGTGATCGTAGTCCATGAGGAAGCCGATCACCGTGCCGTGCTTGCCGCAGCCGAAGCAGTGATAGAACTGCTTGTCGGGGCTCACCCAGAAGGAGGGAGTCTTCTCGTTGTGGAACGGGCAGCAGGCCTTGTACTCGCGCCCGGATTTCTTCAGCGCCACGCGCCCGCCGATCACGTCCACGATGTCGGCGCGGATGATCAGCTCGTCGATGAAGTGCTGGGGGATGCGTCCCAAGTGCCTACCGCCGGCGGTGCGCGCAGCGCCCCCAAGGCGCAGCTGCGGCTGCTCGGGCGCACTATAAGGGAATCAGGAGAGCTTCTGCTTGATCCGCGCGCTCACCGCGCCGAGGTCGGCCCGTCCGGCCGCCTGCGGCTTCACCAGCGCCATCACCTTGCCCATGTCCTTGATCGAGGTGGCGCCCGCGGCCGCGATGCTCTGGGAGATCAGCGCCTCGAGCTCCGCTTCGCTCAACTGTGCGGGCAGGTAGGCCTGCAGCACGCCGATCTCCGCGGTCTCCTTCGCCACGAGGTCCGCACGCCCGCCGCTGTGGAACTGGGCGATGGCCTCGCGCCGCTGCTTGATCATCTTCTCGAGCACCGCGAGCACCTGGGCGTCGTCGAGCGTGATGCGCTCGTCGACTTCGCGTTGCTTGATGGCGGCGAGGGCGAGGCGGATGGTGCCGAGACGCTCCTTGTCCGCGGCCCGCATCGCGCTCTTCATGTCCTCGGTGATGCGTTCCTTGAGCGCCATGTGGGGGGCGCGGTCAGCGGCTGCCGCGCATGCCGTCGCGGGAGACGCGCTTCATGTGGCGCTTGATGGCGGCGGCCTTCTTGCGCTTGCGCTCCTGGGTGGGCTTTTCGTAGAACTCGCGGCGGCGAAGCTCGGTGAGGATGCCGGCCTTCTCGCAGGCGCGCTTGAAGCGCCGCAGGGCGGCATCGAAGTACTCGTTCTCACGCACTCGCACGCTCGGCATCCAAAACCTCAACTGCTTGATCGAACTGGAGATATCTTCCGCGTATTCCCGCACCGACAGGCCGTCGCGGGCGCACGGGGGCGGGGGATTCTACGGGAGGGCCCGGGCAAAGGCAAAGCAGCCGTCGGTGCGGTAAGGTGCCGCGTCACATGCGCGTCCTGGCCCTGGAATCCTCCTGCGACGAGAGCGCCGCCGCCGTGCTCGACGAGACGGCGGGGCTGCTCGCGCACGAGCTGTACAGCCAGACGGAGCTGCACCGCGCCTTCGGTGGAGTGGTGCCGGAGCTCGCCTCGCGCGACCACGTGCGCCGCCTGCTGCCGCTCACCCGCGCCGCGCTCACGCGCGCACAGACCCGGCCGCGCGATCTCGCCGGAGTCGCCTACACGGCCGGGCCCGGCCTCATCGGCGCGCTGCTCACCGGGGCCTCGCTCGCGGCGAGTCTCGCCTACGCCTGGAGGCTGCCGGCGGTCGCGGTCCATCACCTCGAGGGGCACCTGCTGGCCCCGCTCCTCGAGCCCGACCCGCCTCCCTTCCCGCACCTCTCGCTGCTCGTCTCGGGCGGGCACACGATGCTGATCGAGGTGGCTGCCATCGGCAGCTATCGCGTGCTCGGCGAGACCCGCGACGATGCGGCCGGCGAGGCCTTCGACAAGACCGCCAAGCTCCTCGGGCTGCCCTACCCGGGCGGCCCGCAGCTCGCCGAGCTCGCCGCGCGCGGCACCCCGGGCGCTTTCAGCTTCCCGCGGCCGATGCTCGATCGCCCGGGACTCGAGTTCAGCTTCTCGGGACTGAAGACCGCGGTGCTGCACGCCGTGCAGGCGCAGCCGCTCGGCGCGCAGCGGCGCGCCGACATCGCCTGTGCGGTGCAGGAGGCGATCGTGAGTACGCTCGCCGCCAAGGCGCACCGCGCCCTCGAGTACACCGGCCTCACCGCGCTGGTCGTCACCGGGGGCGTGGGCGCCAATCGCTGCCTGCGCGAGCGGCTCGCCGCCGGCGTCGGCGCGCAGGGCGCCCGCGTGTACTATCCGCGCATCGAGTTCTGCACCGACAACGCAGCGATGATCGCCGTCGCGGGGCTGGCGCGCCTCAGGGCCGGTCAGCGCGACGGCCTCGCCATCCGCGGGCACGCGCACTGGCCGCTCAGCTCGCTGCCGCCGCTGGCGGCCTGAAGAGCCGAGGCTGAAGCGACTCATGACCGACGCCCGCCCGACCGGCGACCGCATCTTCCTGCACGGCCTGACCGCCGAGTGCATCATCGGTTTCATCGACTGGGAGCGCCAGCTCAAGCAGACGGTGGTCGTGGACCTCGAGCTGCCGGTCGACTGCCGCGGCGCCGCGCTCAGCGACGAGGTGGCCGACACGCTCGATTACAAGAAGGTGGCCCGGCGGGCGCTCGAGTTCATCGAAGCCTCGCAGTTCAAGCTGGTCGAGACGCTCGCCCATCGCCTGGCCTTGGTCATCCTCGCGGAATTCGGGGTCGAGTGGGTGCGCATCTCGCTCAACAAGCCGGGGGCGATCCGTGCTTCGCGCGACGTCGGCGTGGTCATCGAGCGCTCGCGCGCCGACCTCGCCGCCGCGCACCAGGGCTGAGCATGCCCGCGGTCTATGTCGCCGCGGGCAGCAACGTCGAGCCGCAGCGCCAGCTGGCGCAGGCGGTGGCAGAGCTCGCGCGCGAGTTCCCCGGCGCGCGTTTCTCGTCCTGGTATCGCAACCGCGCGGTGGGCTTCAGCGGCGATGACTTCATCAATCTGGTCGCCGGCTTCGACACCGAGCTCCCGGTACGCGCGGTGCTCGAGCGGTTGCACGCAATCGAGAGCCGCGGCGGCCGCGCGCGCGATGCGCCACGCTGGGCACCGCGCCCCATCGATCTCGACGTGCTGCTCTACGGGGGCCTGGTCTGCGAGGAGCCCGGGCTCAGCTTGCCGCGCCCCGACCTGCTCAGGCGCGCGTACATGCTCGGACCGCTGGCGGAGCTCGCGCCCGAGGTGGTGCACCCGACCGCGCGGCTTGCGATCGGCGAGCTGTGGCGGCGCTTCGATCGGGACGCGCATCCGCTCGAGCGCGTGCCGCCGGCCTGAAGCTCGTGCCCGGCGCTGTCAGCGAGACGCGCGCCGCGGTCTCACCAGCCGATGCTGCGCCCACCGTCCACTGCGAGCACCTGGCCGGTGACGTACGGCGCCTCGGCGGCGAAGAACAGGCAGGCGCGGGCCACATCCACCGCCGAGCCGCGGCGCTTGAGCGCGGTGCGCTGGGTGATCTTCGCCTGCAGCGCCTCGTCGAGCCCGTCCTCCGGCCACATGACCGGACCGGGGGCCACGGCGTTCACCCGCACCTGGGGCCCGAGCTCGCGGGCGAGGGAGCGAGTGAGCATCATGAGGCCCGCCTTGGCGAGCGAGTACACCGGGTAGCGCCGCAGGGGCCGCAGGCCGTGAATGTCGGTGACATTAATAATGAGTCCGCGGCTCTGGTGGAGAAGGGGGGCGGCCGCCTGAGCCAGGAACAGCGGTGCCTTGAGGTTCGTGCCGACCAGATCGTCCCAGTCGATCTCGGTGATGTCGCCGATCGGGGTCGGGTAGAAGGTGGAAGCGTTGTTCACCAGGACATCGAGGCCGCCGAAGGCCTCGCGGGCGCTCGTGGCGAGCGCGCTGAAGCGCGTCACGTCGAGCAGGTCGCATTCGGCGAGCACCACCGAGCCGGGACGGGCATCGTTCAGCTCGGTAGCGAGCGCGGCCGCATCCTCTGCGGAGCTGCGGTAGTGCAGCACCAGGTTGGCGCCGGCGCCGTGCAGCACTCGCGCGATGACGGAGCCCACGCGCCGGGCCGCGCCGGTGACGAGCGCGGTCTTGCCTGCGAGCACCGTGCTCGGCGGGGGCAGCTGCGGGCCGGGTTCTTCGGTCGCGTGCGCCATGGGATGCGATTATGACTCGATCGGCCGTACGCTCAACGCTCCCGCCGCTCTCGCCCGAGGAGCGTCGCCACAGCGAGACAATCGCCGCGCTCATCCGCAGCGAGCTCGCGGACCGCGGCGGGTGGCTCAGCTTCGAGCGCTTCATGGAGCTCGCCCTCTATGCGCCGGGGCTCGGGTACTACAGCGCCGGCAGCGCCAAGCTCGGCGTGGGCGGCGACTTCGTGACTGCACCTGAGGTGTCGGAGCTCTTCGGCCGCTGCCTCGCGGCGCAATGCGCCGCGATCCTCGCCGCCACCGGCGGCGAGATCCTCGAGCTCGGAGCCGGCACCGGCGCGCTGGCCGCGGCACTGCTGCCCGCGCTCGCCGCGCACGGCGTGCTGCCCGAGCGCTACGCGATCCTCGAGGTGAGTGCCGACCTCGCGGCACGCCAGCGCGCCCGGCTCGCCTCGCTCGCGCCGGCGCTGCGCGAGCGGGTGGTGTGGCTCGAGCGGCTGCCCGAGCCGGCGCTCGCGGGTGTGATCCTCGCCAACGAGGTGGCGGACGCGCTGCCGTGCCGGCGCTTCACCGTGCGCGGCGACCGCGTAGAGGAGCTCGGCGTGGCCGTCGGCGCGGATGGCAGCTTCGTCTGCGCCGAGGCGCCGTCCGATGCGGCGCTCGCCGCGGCCTGCACGGCGCTGCGGGGCACGCTGCGCGAGAGCCTGCCCGAGGGCTATACCTCCGAGCTCTGCCTGCGGCTCGAGCCGTGGATCGCGAGCCTCGGCGACTGCCTTGCGCGTGGCGTGCTGCTGCTGATCGATTATGGGCTGCCGCGCGCTCACTATTACCATCCGCAGCGCCACGCCGGGACCTTGCGCTGCCACTTCAGGCAGCGCGCGCACGACGATCCCTTCATCAACGTGGGCGTGCAGGACATCACCGCGTGGGTCGACTTCACGCGCGCCGCGGAGGCGGGGCACGCGGTGGGACTCGAGCTCGCGGGCTTCACCACCCAGGCGGCGTTCCTGCTCGCGCTCGGACTCGAGCGCTCGGTCGCGCAGGCGCCCGATGCCGTCACGCGCGCACGTCTCGCCGGGGAAGCCCGCCGCCTCGTCATGCCGGAAGAGATGGGCGAGGCGTTCAAGGTGATGGCGCTCGCACGCGGCCTTGATGCGCCGCTCGCGGGCTTTTCGCTCCGCGACCTGCGCCACTCGCTCTAGGCCGGTGGCGACCCGGCGCCCGCCGCCACCCGACTAGCACGTCCGAAAACTGCCGGTTTCGCGGCGGCGCCGGCGCTAAGTTCGTCGCCGGTCACGTGTTGGAAGTCAACCGTGAAGTCAACGTGAACCTTTGCGGAGGTTCCGACGCTCCCGGTTTGCCCATCGAAAGAGGGAGGAATCATATGCAGCACATTTACCGCGTCATCCTGGCGACCGCCTGCTGCGCGGTGGCGGCGCTCTCGGTCCTCGCGGCCTCTGCGCCGCAGACTCGCTACCGCGCCACGGTGCTGAGCAGCGCCGGCGCAGCGGGCAACAGCATCGACGACCTCGGCCTCGTCGGCGGCAGCTACGTCACCGCGGGCAACGCGCTGCACGCGGCCGTTTGGGCCTTCGGCCGGCAGATCGACCTCGGCACGCTCGGCCAGGGCGCTGGCCTCAGCAGCCGCGTCCAATGGCCGGTGAAGAACGTGCTCGGTCTCGTGTCGGGCATCTCGCTCACCGACGCGCTCGATCCCAACCAGGAGGGCTGGAGCTGCGGATTCTTCCTCAACAATCCCAACTTCAACGTATGCCGCGGATTCCTCTGGGATCCGGTCACGCGCAGGATGCACCCGCTGCCGACGCTCGGCGGCACCAACGGCTTCGCCACCGGCACCAACGACCTCGGCGAGACGGTCGGGTGGGCGGAGAACACCGTGCACGACCCGAGCTGCATCCTGCCGCAGGTGCTGCAGTTCCTGCCGGTCGTATGGGGGCCGCAGCCCGGCGCCATTCACGCGCTGCCGCTCGTCGCCGGCGACAGCTCGGGAGCTGCCACCGCGATCAACGACCACGGCCAGATCGTCGGCATCTCGGGGAGCTGCGGCTTTGCGGTCGGCGGGCCCACGGCCAGGAATGCGGTGCTGTGGGACAACGGCACGCTCACGGTGCTCGTCAACCCGAACGGCGCCCCGTTCTGGAACACGCCCATGATGCTCAGCGAGCTCGGGGACGTGGTCGGCTTCGCCGGCGTTCCCGGCGATGCTGCCGGCAACTTCACGCCGCCGTTCCTGTGGACGCGCGCGCGCGGCTGGCAGTTCCTGCCGCTGCTCGCCGGGGACATCGCCGGCGTCGCCACCAGCATCAATTACAGCCGCCAGGTGGTCGGCTATTCGAACGACGCGATTCCCAACTTCCATCCCTGGATCTGGCAGAACGGCGTCCTCACGAACCTCAACGCCCTCATCGAGCCCGGATCCCTGCTGACCGGCCCGATGCAGCTCGCCTTCGACATCAACGACGAGGGCGAGATCACCGGTGTCACGACCACCGGGCAGGCGATCGTGCTGACGCCGATCACGCGCGACGACGACCGGTGAGGCCTGCCGGTCGGTTGACCCCGTGGGGTGCGAGCCCCACGGGGACCGCGCGCCGCTGGCGGGGCGCACCGCCTCCCGGTAGCGTGGTGGGGAATGAACGAGGTACCCGGTCTCACGCGCGCGGCGCTGCATCGCGCGCGCATCAGCAGGGACGCGCGCTTCGACGGCAAGTTCTACATCGCGGTGCTGACGACCGGCATCTACTGCCGGCCGATCTGCCCGGCGCCGCGCTGCCGTAAGTCCAACGTACGCTACTACGCGACTGCAGCCGCGGCCGCGGCCGCGGGCTACCGGCCCTGCCGTCGCTGCCGTCCGGAAGTGGCGCCCGGGAGCGCAGCCTGGCTCGGGCCGTCGGCGGTGGTGCGCCGGGCGCTGCGGCTGATCCAGCAGGGCGCGCTCGACGACGGCACCGTCGAGGAGCTTGCGACCCGGGTCGGGGTCGGCGCACGCCATCTCGATCGCCTGTTCGCCGAGCATGTCGGCGTGCCGCCGATCGCGGTGGCGCAGACTCGCCGCCTGCACTTCGCCAAGCAGCTGCTCGACGAGACCAACCTGCCGATCACGCAGGTCGCGATGACCGCAGGCTTCGGCAGCCTGCGGCGGTTCAACGAGGCCTATCGCACCGCCTACCGCTGTACCCCGAGAGGGACCCGGCAGCGCCGCCGCACCGACCCGGCGCCGGGTCGGGACGAGGAGGTCTCCCTCACCTTGAGCTACCGCCCGCCGTACGACTTCGGACGGCTGGCGGAATTTCTGCGCGCGCGCGCGCTGCGCGGCGTCGAGCGCGCAGACGCCGGCGGATACGCGCGCACCATCCGGCTCGGGCGCCGTTACGCGCGCATCCGCGTGGCACCGCTCGCGAAGGAGAACGCGCTGCGGCTCACGGTGTCCCGCGCCGAGCCCGGCGATCTGTTCGAGATCGCCACCACCGCCCGCCGGGCATTCGACCTGAGCGCCGATCCCGCCCCGATCGCCGCGGTGCTTTCGGCCGACCCGCTGCTCGCGCCGCTGGTGAGACGGTGCCCGGGGCTGCGGGTGCCGGGGGTCTGGGACACCTTCGAATGTGCCGTGCGCGCGATCGTCTCCGAGCGGATGAGTGTCGCCGCGGCGCGCCGCCTCACCGAGCGCCTGGTCGAGCGCTGTGGCGAGCGGATCGGCGACTCGCCCGAGGAGCTGACCTGCCTCTTCCCCTCGGCCGAGCGGCTCGCGAGCGCCGACCTCACGGATCTCGGCCTCGCGGCCGGCAAGCGCGCCGGTCTGCGCTCGCTCGCGCGTGCGGTGCGCGACGGGCGGCTCGAGCTCGATGCCCCGGCCGAGCAGCTGGTCGCGGCCCTCGCGGCGCTTGCGGGCGTCGGGCCGTGGGTGGCGCAATACGTCGCGCTGCGTGCGCTCGGGGAACCCGACGCCTTCCCGCGCGGCGATCTCGCGCTGCGCCGCGCGGTCGCCGGCGCGAGCGGGACGCTGCCGGTCGCGGCCTTGGCGCGGCGCGCGGAAGGCTGGCGTCCCTGGCGCGGCTACGCGACGCTGCACCTGTGGCGGAAGGCCGCGGACGGCTCCGGCGGCGGCGCACGGCGCGCGCGGGCGCCACCGAACGAGCGCCGCAGCGCGACTGCCGGCACAATGCCGGCCGCGCGGCCCGGTTAAGATGAGTGCCACCCCGCAGGCCAGCACGAGCGAGCGATCGTGACCGACACTGTCAATACCGTGATCCTCGGCGTCATCGAGGGCATTACCGAGTTCCTGCCGATCTCGAGCACCGGACATCTGCTCGTGGCCGAGCGCTGGCTCGGGGCACGCTCCGAAGTGTTCAACGTGGCGATCCAGGCGGGCGCGATCCTCGCCGTGGTGCTGATCTACTGGCGCCGGCTGCTCGCGCTGCTGACACGGTTCGAGGAGCCCGCCAATCGCGACTATCTCGCCAAGCTCGTCGTGGCCTTCCTGATCACCGCAACCGGCGGACTCATCGCCACCCGCCTCGGGTGGAAGCTGCCGGAGACGGTGCTGCCGATCGCGCTCGCGACGCTGATCGGCGGGGTCCTCATCCTGCTTATCGAGTGGTATGTCGCCGGGCGGCCGCAGTCCTCCAGCGTCACCTGGCAGGTCGCCTTCTGGGTGGGCGCCTGCCAGATACTGGCGGCGGTGTTCCCGGGCACCTCGCGCTCGGCGTCGACCATCTTCGCCGCCATGCTCGCAGGCCTGACGTTGCGCCCCGCGGCCACCGAGTTCGCCTTCCTCGTGGGCATCCCGACCATGTTCGCCGCCACCGGCTACGAGCTGCTGAAGGCGCGCGGCGAGGGCGCGGGCGAGGACTGGAACGCGCTCGCGATCGGCTTCGTGGTGTCGGGTATCGTGGCCTTCATCGCGGTGAAATGGCTGCTGCACTACGTGCAGTCGCACCGCTTCACGCTGTTCGCCTGGTACCGGATCATGGTCGGCGGCGCGCTGCTGGCGCTGATCGCGGCCGGGGCGATGCGCTGACGGCGCGCCGGCGCTGACGGTAGTCAGGCCGCGCGCGGCCGCCAGCCGCACCGCACGCTCAGGACTCGCTCGTCCCGGCCGCCGCCTTGACGGCCGTGATCGCCGCCAGGCGCCGCCGGCGGATCTCCTCGCCGACCCTCGGACCCGTGAGTCCCTGGCGCTCGCTCTCCGCGAGCGTCACCGCCGCCGCGGCCCCGAGCGCGGTGCGCAAGTACTGCGCCTGCGGGTACGACACGTCCTGCATGCCGGTGCGCCCGCGGGCGTCGGCCTCGCACGCCTGCAGCAGCTCCGCGAAGCGCTCCGGGCGACGGAACGCGTCGCACTCCTCGAGCAGGCCGAGCACGGTCTCGGGCCTGAGCTCGAGCGCGCGGTGCACGCGGGTGTGCTCGCGCGCGGCGAGGATGCCGAGCTCGCGGTGCGCGCCGGGCACGCGCAGCCGCGCGCAGAGTGCCTCGATGAGCCGCACGCCCGCCGCCTCGTGCCCGGAGTGGCTCGGCCAGCGCTCCCGCGGAGTGAGCGCCTTGCCGAGATCGTGGGTGAGCACCGCAAAGCGCGCCGCCGCCGAGGCGCCGTTCGCAGCCGCGTAGTGCAGTGCCAGCATGACGTGCACACCGGTGTCGATCTCCGGGTGCCAGCGCGGCGGCTGCGGCACGCCGAAGAGCGACTCGATCTCGGGGAAGATCACCTTGAGCGCCCCGCACGCACGCAGCGTCTCGAAGTACACCTCGGGATGCGCCTCGCCGAGCGCCCGCTCGGTCTCCTGCCACACCCGCTCGGGCACGAGCGCCGCGAGCTCGCCGGAGGCGCTCATGCGCCCCATCAGCGCCAGCGTCTCGTCCGCGACACGGAAGCCCTGGGCGGCGAAGCGGGCGGCGAAGCGCGCCGCGCGCAGCACGCGCACCGGATCCTCGACGAAGCTCTCCGACACGTGGCGCAGCAGCCGGGCGTCGAGATCCGCCCGGCCACCGAAGGGGTCGATCAGCTCTCCGGTCTCGCTCTCGGCCATCGCGTTGATGGTGAGGTCACGGCGCCTCAGGTCCTCCTCCAGAGTGACCTCGGGGGAGGACTGCGTGGTGAAGCCGCGGTAGCCGGGCGCCACTTTGCGCTCGAGCCGCGCGAGCGCGTACTCCTCGTGCGTGGCGGGGTGGAGGAACACCGGGAATTCCCGGCCCACCGGCTGGTAGCCGAGGCGCTCGAGCTCCTGCGCAGTCGCGCCCACCACCACCCAGTCGCGCTCGCGCACGGCGAGGCCGAGCAGGCGGTCCCGGACGGCGCCACCAACCAAGTAGACTCGCATGGTGCGCATGTTAACCGAGAGCTCCGCGCACGGTGCGGTGCGCATCGCGCCCGCGCCGCGGGCCGCGGCCTGGCGCGCGCTGCTCGTCGCCACCGCGTGCGCGCTGCAATCGGGCTGCGGCACGCTGTACCTCACGCAGGCCGCCGCCGGGCAGTGGCGCGTGCTGCGCGCGCGCGTGCCGATCGACCGGGTGCTCGCCGATGCGCACACGCCCGCGACGCTGCGCAGCCGGCTCACCGAGGTGGAGGCGGCGCGCGCCTTCGCCTCCCGCGAGCTGGGCCTGCCCGACAACCGCAGCTACCGCAGCTACGCCGACATCGGCCGCCCGTACGTGGTGTGGAACGTGGTGGCGGCGCCCGAGTTCTCGCTGCGCGCGAAGCACTGGTGCTTCCCGGTCGTCGGCTGCGTCGCCTACCGCGGCTACTTCAACGAGCAGCGCGCGCGCGATTTCGCCGCCGCGCTCGCCGTGCGCGGCTACGACGTGGTGGTCGAGGGCGTGCCCGCCTACTCGACGCTCGGCGCGTTCGCCGACCCGGTGCTCTCGAGCATGCTGCGTTACGGCGACGACGAGCTCATCGCCACCATCTTCCACGAGCTCGCGCACCAGCTGCTGTACGTGCGCGGCGATTCGCGCTTCAACGAGGCGTTCGCCACCACCGTCGAGGACGCGGGGCTCGAGCGCTGGCTCGGGTACCGCGGCGAGGGCGAGCGCATGGCGCGCTTCCGCGCGGAGCAGTCGCAGGAGGCCGCGCTGCTCACGCTGGTGTCACGCTATCGCGCGCGGCTCGCGCAGCTCTACGCCTCGGGGCTCGCGGTGGACGCGATGCGCGAGCGCAAGGCGGCGCTGCTCGCGCAGCTCGCCGCCGACATCGGCGCCCTCGAGGCCCGCGAGGCCGTGCGCTTCCCGCTGTACGACCGCTGGATCGACCGCGGGCTCAACAACGCGGAGCTCGCCTCGGTGGCGACTTACTACGAGTGCCTGCCCGGCTTCCAGCGCCTGCTCGCCGAGCAGGGCGGCGACCTGCGCCGCTTCTACGCGGCGGCGCGCCGCCTGGCACGCGCGAGCCGGGCCGAGCGCGACGCGCAGCTGTGCGGGCCGGCCACGCCATCCGGCGTGGTGCCGCCCGTGGCGGGCGCAGCCCGGCCCTAGAGGCGATCCGCGAAGCGGCGCAGCTCCGAGAGCTGCGTCTCCGGATCGTTGCTGCCGAGGTAGCCGGGCAGGACCGCGAGCATCGGGCGGGGCGCGATGCCGAGCCGCGCACAGCCGTCCTCCCGGCACAGGCAGTCGACGGTGAGCGAGCGGAAGTTGTCGAGCGTGAAGGGCTTGCCGGGCAGTAGCCCGAGCACCATCCCCTGGGCGCGCGCCACCAGGTCGGGCAGCGGCACGATGTGACAGGCAAGTCCGGCGCAGCGCGCCGTGAGCCGCACGATCTGCTCGAGGGTGAGGATCTCCGGCCCGCACAGCTCGTAGCTCTGGTCGGCGGTGGCGCGCTCGCCGAGCGAGCGCACGAGCGCCTCGACCACGTCGAGCACGCAGATCGGGGCGAAGCGGGTGCGCGGGCGCGCGAGCGGCAGGAACCCGGCGCCGAGGCGCAGCAGCCGCGCAAAGCGCCTGGTGAGCGAGTCGTCGGGACCGAAGATCAGCGAGGGCCGGAAGATGGTCACCACGGGCTGGCTGGCCTCGGGGTGCGCTCCGGTGGCGCGCAACTGTGCCTCGCCAGCCGCGCGCGAGCGCAGGTAGCTGCTGGGCGCGCTCTCGGAGGCGCCGAGCGCGCTCAGGTGCAGCAGCCGGCGCACGCCCGCGCCGCGGGCCGCGGCGCGCACCTTGCCGGCGAGCTCGACGTGCACCGTCTGAAAGCTCGCGCCGCGGCGCGGGTTGAGGATGCCGATCAGATTGACGGCCGCGTCGCAGCCGGCGAACAGCTGAGCGAGCGCCCCGGGGTCGTGCACGTTGGCGACGCGCAGCTCGACCGTGTCGAGCACCCGTAACCGCTCGGCATGCGCGAGGTTGCGGGTCGGCACCCGCACCCAGTGCCCCTCGAGCGCGAGCCGCGTGACGAGCTCCGTGCCCACGAAACCCGTACCGCCGAGCACACAGATGTTCACCGCTCTCCCCCAGGGCCCGAAGCTTGCGTCCGCTTCAGCGCAGCGGGATCAGCACCACCGCGCTGCCGCGCCGTACCTCGAGCACCAGCACCGCGGCATCGTGGGCGTGCTCGCGCAGTTCCGCGACGCTGCCGACTTTGGCGCGGTTCGCGCCGACGATGACGTCGTCGGCCTTCAGTCCCGACTGGGCGGCGGCGCTGCCGGGCTCAACGCTGCGCACCAGCGCGCCGCCCGCCTCGGGCGCATCGGCGAGCTGGGCGCCCTCGAGACCGGCGTGGATGCTGGGTGCGGCCTCCGCCGGGGCGCCCGCGCCGCCCGCGGCGCCGGCCTCGGAGCCGACGGCGGCGAGGACCGCCTTGAGCCTGAGCGGCTTGCCGTCGCGCATCAGCCCGATCTCGACCGAATCGCCGATGCGCATCAGCCCGATGGCGTTGCGCAGCTCGCTGTTGGATTTCACCGGCTGCCCGTTCACCGAGGTGATGACGTCGCCGGTGCGCACCCCGGCCTTGTCGGCCGGGGAGCCCGCCACCACCTGCGAGACGAGCGCGCCGAGCGCGCTCGCGAGCCCGAGCGAGTGGGCGATGTCCGGGGTGACGGTGTAGATGCTGACGCCGAGCTGGCCGCGCTTCACCGAGCCGAACTTGATGAGCTGCTCCATCACGCTGCGCGCCATGTTCACCGGGATGGCGAAGCCGATGCCGATGTTGCCGCCGCTGCGCGACAGGATGGCGGTGTTGATGCCGATCAGTTCGCCGCGCAGATTGACGAGCGCGCCGCCCGAGTTTCCGGGATTGATCGAGGCGTCGGTCTGGATGAAGTCCTCGTAGCCGTCGGGACTTATCCCCGAGCGCGACAGACCGCTGATGATCCCCGAGGTCACGGTGTGCTGCAGCCCGAAGGGGTTGCCGATCGCGACCACGAAGTCCCCGACCTCGATGTGGGAGGAGTCCCCGAGCGGGATCTGCGAGAGCCCGCCGGCCGCGACCTTGAGGACCGCGACGTCGGACGGCTGATCGCTGCCGACCACCTCGGCCTTGAGGTCGCGCCCGTCCTGCAGCGTCACGGTGATCTCGCTGGCATTCTCGACCACGTGCGCGTTGGTGACGATGTAGCCGCGCTTGGCGTCGACGATGACACCCGAGCCGGCGCTGCGAAACGGCCGCTCGCGCGGCGCGCCGTTGTCGAAGAAGCGCCGGTAGAAGGGGTCGTCCAGCAGCGGGTTCTGCGGGCCGCGCTCGCGCACCGTGCCGCGGGTGGCGATGTTCACCACCGCAGGCGAGACCTTGCGGATCATGGGCGCGAGCGAGGGCAGCGACGCCTCGCCGGCCGACGGCGGGATGCCGCCGTGGGCGGGCGCTGCTGCCGCGAGCGCGAGCAGGGAGAGAGCGAGGAGCGGGCGATGCATGGCCCGCCGGATTCTAGAGGAACTCACCCGGCGGCGCCCGGAGGCGCCGCCGGGTCGGCCTTCGGGCTCCTTCAGGCCGCCTTGACCTCGATGCGCCGCGGCTGGGCGCTGGCACGCTTCGGAATGCTGAGCTCCAGCACGCCGTTCACGTGCGTCGCCTTGATCGCCTCGGCGTCGGCGCTCTCCGGCAGGGTGAAGCGGCGCAGGAACGTGCCGGTGGCGCGCTCCACGCGCTCGTAGCCTTCCGTGGAGCTCTTGCTCTCGGAGCGGCGCTCGCCGCGGACCGTGAGCACGCCCTTGTCGGCGGTGATCTCGATGTCCTTGCCCTCGACACCCGGCAGGTCGGCCGTGACCACGAAGCGCTCGGGCTCTTCGCGCACGTCGACGTGCGGGATCCAGCTCACCGGCGCGGCATCGGCGCTGGCGGCGTCATCGCCGAAGGCGTTCTCGATCTGCCGCGCGAAGCGGCTGACGAGCGTCCACGGCTCGTAACGGATGATAGTCATGGCAATTTCCTCGCTTGGATTCGGTTGAAAACGGTGCGCCCCCCGGCGCTTGACGGGGGATGTGCGGTCGGGTCGGGCGCTTTCAAGGGGCGCCCGGGCGTGACCGGTGGCGGGCGGCGACGGCGCGAAATGGAGGGGTCGTGCGTGCGAAAGCTGTGCAAAACCTGTGCTTCGCCTGGGCACAATATATGGGGTCGGGCGGCCGGCCGGAGCTGCGGGCAGTTCTTCAAAAAAATTAGTGCATACCGCCGCGGAGAATGCTGTAACTAATGGAAAATGCTTGAAAAAAATGACCTTACAAAATCCATTACAGAATCTTGACGCTTGTCGAAACGCTCATTAGGCTTTTGACCCCGACACAAGATCTTGTGTTCGCGTCCGAGCGATCAAGGGTCACGCGGTCGGGGGGAGATTTCAGGGACCCGCGCTGTCTCGCGGAGTTTAAGGACAGGCGGGGACCGGTGAGGCTCGCGGCTCTTCGAGCGTCGCTCGCCGCGCAGCTGGCCGGCATTTCCCTGAGATCCGTGAGTATCAGGCGTCAGAAAAATTCGGAGCGCCGCGGATTTCATGAGCACCGTGTTGAAAGTCGAACCCAAGGACATCGACGCGATTCCCTTTCAGGAAGCATCGCTCGATATCTGGGACAAGAAGTATCGCCTGACGGCGAAGGACGGCACGCCCATCGATCAGACGATGGACGAGACCTACCAGCGCGTCGCCCGCGCGCTCGCCGGCGTCGAGCAGGAGGAGGCACGCGAGCACTGGTACCAGCGCTTTCTCTGGGCGCTGCGTCGCGGCGCCATTCCCGCCGGGCGCGTGACTTCCAACGCCGGTGCGCTCGAGCACAAACCCTCGACCTCGACGATCAATTGCACCGTGTCCGGAACCATCCACGACTCGATGGAGGACATACTCAAGAAAGTTTACGAAGCGGGGCTTACGCTGCGCGCGGGCTGCGGAATCGGATACGAGCATTCGACACTGCGACCGCGCGGCGCGTACGTGTCTGGAGCGGGCGCCTACACCTCCGGCCCGCTGTCCTTCATGGACATCTTCGACAAGATGTGCTTCACCATCTCTTCCGCCGGCGGCCGTCGCGGCGCGCAGATGGGCACGTTCGACGTCGGACACCCGGACGTCATGGAGTTCATCCGCGCCAAGCGCGAGAACGGCCGCCTGCGGCAGTTCAACCTGTCGCTGCTGATCACCGATGAGTTCATGCGCGCGGTGCGCGAGGATCAGGACTGGAAGCTCGCTTTCCCGATTTCGAGCAGGGAATGCGAGGCCGAGAAGCCCGATCTCGCCGATGACACCAAGTTTCTGTGGCGCGAGTGGCCGCTGCACGAAGGCTACGTCGTCAACGAGGAGGGCCTGGTCGCCTGCAGGATCTACAAAATGCTGCCGGCGCGACGCGTATGGGACGTGATCATGACGTCCACCTACGAGTTCGCCGAGCCCGGCTTCATCCTCATCGATCGCGTCAACGAGATGAACAACAACTGGTGGTGCGAGAACATCCGCGCTACCAACCCGTGTGGTGAGCAGGCGCTTCCGCCCTATGGCTCGTGTCTGCTCGGCTCGGTGAACCTGACCCGCTTCGTGCGCAACCCGTTCACCGACTTCGCGGAATTCGACTGGTCGGAGTACCGCGAGGTGGTGAAGGTCTTTACCCGCATGCTCGACAACGTGGTCGAGATCAACGGGCTGCCGCTCGAGCGCCAGCGCGAGGAGATCCTGCGCAAGCGCCGCCACGGCATGGGCTATCTCGGACTCGGCAGCACCATGGCGCTGCTGCGCCTGAAGTACGGCTCGCCCGAGGCGGTGCAGTTCACCGAGGATGTGACGCGCGAGATGGCGGTGGCGGGCTGGGAGGCGGCGCTCGAGCTCTCGCGCGAGAAAGGCCCCGCGCCGATCATGAGCGAGGAGTTCACGGTCACGCGTGAGATGCTGCGCAAGCGCCCCGAGATGGCGCGCGACGGCTGGAAGCCGGGAGCGAAGATCGCCGGCCGCCTGCTGCACGCGAAGTACAGCCGCTACATGCAGCGCATCGCCCAGGTGGCGCCGCAGCTGGTGCACGAGCTCGCCGAGACCGGCGCGCGCTTCACCCACCACACCTCGATCGCGCCCACCGGCACGATCTCGCTGTCGCTCGCCAACAATGCCTCCAACGGCATCGAGCCGTCCTTCGCGCACCACTACTTCCGCAACGTGATCCGGGAGGGCAAGAAGTCCAAGGAAAAGATCGACGTGTATTCCTTCGAGCTGCTCGCCTACCGCGAGCTCGTGAATCCGAACGCCCGCCCGGGAGGCACCACCGATGCTGACAGACTACCCGAGTATTTCATCGCCTCCGACGACATCACCCCCAAGGAGCACGTCGAAGTGCAGGCTGCGGCCCAGAAGTGGGTCGATTCGTCGATTTCTAAGACGGCGAACGTGCCTACGGATTTCCCCTACGCCCAGTTCAAGGACATCTATCTGTATGCGCACGAGCAGGGGCTGAAGGGCTGCACCACTTTTCGCTTCAACCCCGAGGCCTTCCAGGGTGTGCTGGTGAAGGAGCAGGACCTGAAGAACACCGTCTACCGCTTCACGCTCGAGGACGGCACCACGGTCGAGGCGCGCGGCGACGAGGAGATCGAGTACGACGGCGAGCTGCACACCGCCGCCAATCTCTACGACAGCCTGAAAGAGGGTTACTTCGGCAGGTATTGAGCAGGATTGAGACCATGACCATCAAGATCGAGCGGAAAATCGTCAGGTACCAGGTGCAGAAGCCGGAGGAGGCGGCGCCGCCGAAGCCGGCCGAGCGCCCCACGGAGGGCAAGGCGGCGGACAAGCCCGCGGAGAGGGCTGAGGCGCGCGCCATGCCTGCGGCGGGCGAAGGCGAGGTGGTGCGCGACAAGAACGGCCACACCGCCAAGGTGATCCGGATGCACGAGAAGCTCGAGCGCCCGGAGATGCTGATCGGTCAGACCTACAAGATCAAGACGCCGATCTCGGATCACGCGATGTACGTGACCATCAACGACATCATTCTCAACGAGGGCACCGAGTACGAGCAGCGCCGGCCGTTCGAGATCTTCATCAATTCCAAGAATCTCGATCACTACCAGTGGATCGTGGCGCTCACCCGCATCATTTCGGCCGTGTTCCGCAAGGGCGGCGACGTCACCTTCCTGGTGGACGAGCTCAAGGCAGTGTTCGATCCGCGCGGCGGCTACTGGCAGCCCGGCGGGAAGTTCATGCCCTCGATCATCGCCGAGCTCGGCTATGTGATCGAGAAGCACCTGCAGGCGATCGGGCTCATCCGCAAGACCCAGCTCGACAGCCATCAGCAGAAGCTGGTCGACGCGAAGCGCGCCGAGTATGAGGCCCGCGCCCGCCAGGCCGATGCCTTCGCCAAGCCGCACTTCCCGGAAGGGGCGCAGCTCTGCGGCCGCTGCAGCACCGCCGCGGTCGTCATGCTGGACGGCTGCATGACCTGCCTCAACTGCGGCGATTCCAAGTGCGGTTGAGGTGAGCGGTTTGTTGCGACGACCAACGCGAAGCTGACAGCGATCGCGATGATCGGTGAGGCAGCCCCGGCGGGCTGCCTCTTTTTTTGACCCCACCGGGGTGAGCGGTTGTCATTCGAGCGACGCTTCGAGCTCGAGGGCGCGGCCCGAGGGCGGCGGCGGGGCAAAAAAAACCCCGCTTGCGCGGGGTGTCGGTCGCTTGCTTGTGTGGAGGAGCGTCTTTTTTATTGTTATCCCGTGGGCGCGGTACCCGGTCGTCCATGGAGGTCCGCGTCTTGTTCGTGATATCCCGTGGCTTGCTTGCTTCCCAAAGGCGCGGCATCTGCCGCTACTGGGTAAGTACGAAGCAACACTCGTGCCAGTGCGCGCCCGCGCCGCTCGCGTGTGACATCTTGTGGCTCCGGCGCTCATGAAGTGTGACGCGCTGCACGGTCTCCCGCGCTTTCAGGGTGTGATCCGCGCCCGGCGCCAAGGGCTCAAATGTCTACAATTCGGTCATATTCGCCCGCACTGTCAAAGTGTCCGACAGTCATTCGGTGATGCACGCGGCAGGCGGGGACGGTCCTGAGATCCCAACTCGTTGAATTCAAATGAAAACAGCACTTCCGCCGGGGTGTAAATGAACCCGACACCCCGAGTGAGGCGTCCTCGGTGGGCGTCCCGTGCGCTCACGCTGGGCCTCGCACTCATCGCCTGTGCGCTGTTGCCCGTGCTCGCGCGCGCCGATGATCCGGTGCCGCTGCCGCAGGCGCTCGAGCCCGACGTCGAGTTCTGGATCCGCGTCTACACGCAGATCGATACCAACGCCGGGTTCCTCCACGACCAGTACAACCTCAAGGTGATCTACGACACGCTGCACTTCGCGCCGGATGCCTCGCAGAGAGAGCGCGAGCGTGAGGTGGACGAGGCGCGCGACCGCTATGCGGCTGCGCTGCGCCGCATCGCCGCCGGCGAGTCGCCGCTCTCGGCCGACGATGAGCGTGTGAAGGGGCTGTGGGGCGACGCCACGCCCGCGCGGCTGCGCGAGGCGGTCGACGACATCCGCTTTCAGCTCGGGCAGTCGGACCGCTTCCGTGCCGGCCTGATCCGCTCCGGAGCGTGGGAAGCCCACATCGAGGCGACGCTCGAGAAGCGCGGCCTGCCGAGCGAGCTCGCGGTGCTGCCGCACGTCGAGTCTTCGTTCAACCCCGAGGCTCACTCCAAGGTCGGAGCCGCGGGGCTCTGGCAGTTCATGCGCTCGACCGGGCGGCGCTACCTGCGCATCGACCGCTCGGTCGACGACCGGCTCGATCCGTTCCGTTCCACCGAGGCGGCGGCGCAGCTGCTCGCCTACAACTACCGGGTGCTCGGCACCTGGCCGCTGGCGCTGACCGCGTGGAACCACGGCACCGCGGGGGTGCGCCGCGCGAAGGAGCAGCTCGGCACCGACGACATCGCCACCATCGTGCGCCGCTACACCAGCCGCACCTTCGGCTTCGCCTCGCGCAACTTCTACGTATCGTTCCTCGCCGCGCTCGAGGTCGACCGCAACCCGGAGAAGTACTTCGGCCCGATTCACCGTGAGAGCGAGGCGCGGTTCCAGGAGGTCACGGTGCCGGGGTACGTCTCCATGGCCTCCCTCGAGCACGCGCTCAAGATCGACCGGGAGAAGCTGCGGGAGCTGAATCCGGCCCTGCTGCGCTCGGTGTGGGAGGGGAGGCTGCGCGTGCCGCGCGCCTACCGGCTGCGCCTGCCCGAGGGCGGCGAGCATTGGACCAGCGAGTTGCTCGCGCAGCGCCTCACCCCGCATGAGCTCTACGCCGGGCAGCCGGCGCCGCCGCACTACCGCGTGCAGCGGGGTGACACGCTCGTCAGCGTCGCCGAGCGCTACGGCGTGCCGGTCGAGGCGCTCGCCCGCCTCAATCGCGTGCGCACGAATGCGCCGCTGCGCGCCGGCGTCACCCTCACGCTGCCGCCGGGCGCGGCCGCGACGGCCTCGGCTGCGGCCGCCGCGCCGCCCGCCGCAGCGGCCGTCGCCGCTGGATCGGCGGCCGCCGCGCCCGCGTCAGCCGTCGCCTCCGCCGCGCCGGGCGGCGCGGTGCCGGCAGAAGAGGCGCGGCGCGAGAGCGCCGAGGAGGCCGAGGCGCTCGCCACGGTGACGGTGACCGCGAGCCGCGAGCCGGTCTCGGCGGCGCAGGCCGAGGCGCTGAGCCCCGCGCTCGGCCCCGGCGCGGAGACCCAGCAGAGCGCCGATCCGGTCGACTACAACGTGGCCCGCGACGGCACCATCGCGGTGGCGGCCGAGGAGACCCTCGGCCACTACGCCGACTGGCTTGGGGTGAGCGCTCAGCACCTGCGCACGCTGAACCACATGAGCTTCCGCAGGCCGGTGCTGATCGGGCATCGCATCCGGCTAGACTTCGCCAGGGTGTCGCGCGAGGAATTCGAGCAGCGCCGCAAGACCTACCACCGCGAGCTGCAGGCCGCGTACTTCGCCGCGCACCGCATCATCGGCTCGGAGATCTATGTCGCGCGCCCCGGAGACTCGCTGTGGACGGTGACGCAGCACGCCGCGCAGACGCCGCTGTGGCTGCTGCAGCAGTACAACCCGGACCTCGATTTCTCCGACCTGCGGGCCGGTACCCAGATCGTACTGCCGCGCGTCGAGGTGGTGAGCGGCGGCGGTTGAGGCCCGATTTCGTGGCCTTCAGGCGCGCTGTGACGGGCGCACATGCTCGGCGCCGCCAGCCTCGCCTATAATCATTTGGAGGTGGCTGTCAGCGCAGTGAAGATCATGCCTTTCAGGACCTTAGCGACGTTTCTGGTGCTGGCCGGCGCGGCCGCCGCCGCGCACGCCGACGCCGCGCTCACCAAACCCGACCCGGGCCAGCCGGTCGCGCTCGCGAGCAGCGGGCTCCCGAGCGTCGACCACGTGGTGGTGAGGAAGTCCCAGCGGCGGCTGTACCTCATGCACGGCGCGCAGGTGGTGCGCTCCTATCACATCGAGCTCGGCCTCTCTCCGCAGGGGCAGAAGCAGCGCTCGGGGGACTTCCGTACACCCGAGGGCAGCTACCGCCTCGCGGAGCGCAACCCGCGCAGCGACTACTTCCTGTCCATCAAGGTATCGTACCCGGGCCCGGACGACCTCAAGCGGGCCCACGCGCGGCACTGGGACGCCGGCGGATCGATCATGATCCACGGGCTGCCGAACCTGATGAAGCACGACACCGAGTACTACGAGAGCCACGACTGGACCGACGGCTGCATCGCCGTCTCGAATGCCGACATGGTGGAGATCTGGATGCTGACTCCGGACGACGCGCCGATCGACATCTATCCTTAAGCGCGAAGTGGCCAGCGACCCGTCAGAGTTTGTCGACGCGCGCGTCGGTCCGCGCGGCAGTCTCGAAAATCTCTCCCAGACCGAGATCGACAAGCTGCTCGATACCGGGCAGGGAGGCCTCTATCCGCTGTTCCGGCGCTGCGCGCTGGCGGTACTCAACAGCGGCGCGCCCACCGACAATGCCAAGGAGATCTTCGACCGTCACCGCGACTTCGAAATCCGCATCCTGCGCCATGCCTGGGGCGTGAAGCTCGAGATGCAGAACGCGCCGGCGGCGGCGTTCGTGGACGGGCAGATGATCCGCGGCATCAAGGAGCACCTGTTCGCGGTGCTGCGCGACGTGGTGTTCACGTCCAACGAGATCATCGACAGCGGCCGTTTCGATCTCACGGCCCCCGCCTCGATCACCAACGCGGTGTTCCACGTGCTGCGCAACGCGCGCCTGCTCGACCACAAGGGCAGGCCGAACCTGGTGGTGTGCTGGGGCGGGCACTCGATCGCCTCCGACGAGTACCAGTACACCAAGAACGTCGGCTATGAGCTCGGGCTGCGGGGGCTCGACGTGTGCACCGGCTGCGGCCCGGGCGCGATGAAGGGCCCGATGAAGGGCGCGACCATCGGTCACGCCAAGCAACGCATCGAGCACGGCCGCTATATCGGCATCACCGAGCCGGGCATCATCGCCGCCGAGCCGCCGAACCCGATCGTGACCCAGCTCGCGATCATGCCGGACATCGAAAAGCGCCTCGAGGCCTTCGTGCGCCTCGCCCACGGCATCGTGGTTTTCCCAGGCGGCGCCGGCACCGCGGAGGAGATCCTCTACCTCGCGGGGATCCTGCTCGACCCGGCCAACCACGAGCAGCCTTTCCCCATCGTGCTCACGGGGCCCGCGGGCAGCGCGGCCTACTTCGAGCACATCCGGCGCTTCATCGGCGGCACGCTCGGCGAGGAGGCCGTGCGGCGCCTCGAGGTCATCATCGACGATCCTCCGGAGGCGGCGCGTCGCATGGTGCAGGGCATGCAGGCAGTGCGCGAGTTCCGCCGCCGCTGCAGCGATTCCTACAACTTCAACTGGCTGCTCTCGGTGCAGCCCGAATTCCAGCGGCCCTTCGAGGTCACCCACGAGTCGATGCGCAGGCTCGAGCTGGGGCGTGACCAGCCGGCGCATCACCTGGCCGCCAATCTGCGCCGTGCCTTTTCGGGCGTCGTGACCGGCAACGTGAAAGAGCTCGGCATCCAGGCGATCGAGCGCTTCGGGCCCTACGAGCTCGCCGGCGATCGCGACATCATGCGCCTGCTCGATGAGCTGCTCGCCGCCTTCGTCGCGCAGAAGCGCATGCGCCTGCCCGGCAGCGCCTACCGGCCCGTGTATCGCCTGGTCGCGTGAGTCGCCGCGCGCGATCTTTCCCGCTCCGTTACATAACGCTTCGCGCTCGCGCACGCAGTTCGCATGCCGCACGAGAGCTGCGTCATAGCCACGTGCGACTCCCGGGGCGCTGTGAACCAGTTCCTGCGGACGCGCGCGTGATCGCCGTACGCTGCTTCACAGTGCTTTCAGGAGCCTTGCCATGAGCTCATCGAACAGAGGCCGAGACGAGGCGCCCGCGGGTCACGAGTCAGCGCCGGTCGGGAATCCTCCCCTGGGCGCCGACGCCTACGCCACCTGGCTCGACCGCATGCAGCGCGCGCGAGCCCGGCAGGCGGCGATCACCCGCAACCTCTACACCTGGTCGAACTACAAGAGCTGGGCGGACCAGGTACGCGATTCCTGGGCGAGCGACGGCAACGGCAAGGCTTCAGCCAGCCCGCCGAAGCCGCTCGGCAGGAAGTAACTCCCGAGAGTTCCGCACCTGCGCTCCCGGGGCACCAGCGGTCCGCTGGCACGCCCGCGCAGGCATTCCGCATTCGCAGACTACGAGACGCCAGGCGCGTGCCGGGCTGGGATGTTTCACCCCGCGCCCGCGACGCTGCGGGCGACTGTCCCGAGGTCGCCTTCCCCGCCGGCAGGCGGCGCGCCGCTCGCGCCCTGCGCCGTGGCGCCGGTCGGCGCCTCCTGCGGGGTGAGCACGCCACCCGGCTCCCCGTTCAGCCAGGCGACCAGCGGCACCCACTGCACGACGTCGTCCTGGGCGACGTAGCTCTTCATCTCGTGCACGCCGATACCGAGCTCGGCGGCGCGCACGTAATTCTGCGAGTCGCGGATGGTGGCGACGATCGGTATCCGCAGGGTGTGCAGGAAGCGGATCAGCGCCTGGTAGGTGCGGGTGTTGCGCCGCACGCGGTTCGCGATGACGCCGATGCGGTCGTCCTCGCGCCGGATCTTGCCGACCAGCAGCAGGTCGCGGATGCAGCGCGAGCAGGCGTGGATATCGATGTCCGACGGCAGCACCGGCACCAGGATCTTGTCGGCATCGCGGGTCACCTCCGGGAGCTCGCGCGCCGCGAGCGCCGCCGGCGTATCGACGATGACGTGGGTCGCGGCGTCGGGCACGCGCAGCTGGAAGGCGCGCGTCGTGCGTGCGTCCTTCTCGAAGGCCGCGATCACCTGGATCGGCGCCTGCGCGGGCTGGCGCTTGCGCACCCAGCGCAGCGACGAGCCCTGGGGATCGAAGTCCATGAGCACCGGCCGATGCCCGCGCGAGGCGAGATAGCTCGCCAGGTTGATCGCGATGGTGGTCTTACCGGAGCCGCCCTTGGGGTTCAGGACGACGATGCGCTGCATGGGCCGCGTTCTGTCATGTCGGCATGAAATGGATCGCACTCAAGCCTACGCACGCCCCCCTCCGCCTGCAAGCCGATGCGCGACTGTGAGAACGCGCACGCCACGCGCCGTCGCGGACTCGTAGAGTTGCGCTGCGATGGAAACGCTGGCGCATCTCTGGGACGAGCTTGACGATGTCGCGGGAGTCTGTCGCCACCTGGCGACTGCGGCCGCCGCCGAATTCCTCGCCGGTTCGATCCCCTACCTCGCCGCCGCCGCTTCCCTCGGTGTGTGGCTGCTGCTGCCGGATTTCCGCCTGAACGCGGCGCTCCTCGCATCCCTGGCGACCTTCTGGGGCGCCTACCGCCAGCTGCTCACCTGAAGGGGCTGCTTTCCGCGGTGCCCTCTGCCGCCGGCACGCGGCGCTTGAAAATTCCGCGCTGATTCCCAAGATCGCTCGCTGACGGCCGCCCATGGGAGCGGCGGCAGGACTCATTCCATGCAAGCGACCGAGAACCCGAAAACAGACGGCGGGCGGCAGACCCACGGCTTCCAGGCCGAGGTCCGTGAGCTCCTCAAGCTCATGATCCACTCGCTCTACAGCCACCGCGAGATCTTCCTGCGCGAGCTCATCTCCAACGGCTCGGATGCCTGCGACCGGTTGCGCTTCGCGGCCATCGCCGACAGCGCGCTGCTCGGCAGCGAGCCCGAGCTCGGCATCCGCGTCGATGCCGATCCCAAGGCCGGCACCGTCACGATCTCCGACAACGGTATCGGCATGACGCGCGAGGAGGCGGTGACGAACCTCGGCACCATCGCCCGTTCGGGAACCGCGGAGTTCTTCCGCACGCTGCCCGGGGACGCGCAGCAGGCATCGACGCTCATCGGTCAGTTCGGCGTCGGCTTCTACTCCGCGTTCATCGTCGCCGAGCGCGTCGAGGTGCGCTCGCGCAAGGCCGGCGTGCCGCCCGAGGCGGGGGTGCGCTGGGAATCGCGCGCCGACGGGGAGTTCACCGTCGAGACACTGACGATGCCCGAACGCGGCACCGCGGTGACGCTGCACCTCAAGGGCGATGCGCGCGAGTTCGCCGACGGCCTGCGCCTGCGGGGCCTGATCCGCCGCTACTCGGACCACATCGGCTTCCCGGTGCGCATGCGCAAGGAAGGCGAGGCCTCGCTCGAGTACGAGCTCGTGAACCAGGCCAAGGCGCTGTGGACGCTGCCGCGCACGCAGATCAAGGACGAAGAGTACCGGCATTTCTACCAGTATCTCGCGCACGACTACACCGATCCGCTTGCCTGGAGCCACAACAGGGTCGAGGGCAAGCGCGAGTACACGAGTCTGCTCTACCTGCCGGCGCACGCCCCATTCGACCTGTGGCAGCGCGAGGGTGCACGGGGCCTGAAGCTGTATGTGCGGCGCGTCTTCATCATGGACGACGCCGAGCAGTTCCTGCCGCTGTATCTGCGCTTCGTGAAGGGGGTGGTCGATTCCAGCGACCTGCCGCTCAACGTGTCGCGCGAGCTGCTGCAGCAGGACCCGGAGGTCGATGCGATCCGCGCCGGCCTCGCCCGCCGCGTGCTCGAGCTGCTCGCGCGGCTCGCCAAGGACGAGCCGGAGAAATACGCGACCTTCTGGAAGGAGTTCGGCGCGGTACTCAAGGAGGGCATCGCCCAGGACCCGGGCAACCAGGCACTGCTGCTGCCGCTGCTGCGCTTCGCGAGCACCGCGAGCGCCGACAATACGCCCGGCACGAGCCTCGCCGACTACCTCGGCCGTATGCCACCGGGCCAGGAGCGTATCTACTACGTGATCGGCGAGACGGTGGACGCGGCGCGTGCCAGTCCCGCGATCGAGCGCCTCAAGGAGCGCGGCCTCGAGGTGCTGTTGCTCGCCGAGCGCATCGACGAGTGGATCATGGGACAGCTCGATACCTACGAGGGCAAGCGCTTCAAGGATGCCGAGCGCGGCGATCTCGAGCTCGGCGGGCTCGCGAGCGACGCCGACCGGGCGCGCCGCGACGCCGAGCTCAGAGAGAGCAAGGGCCTGCTGAAACGCATCAAGGACGCCCTCGGCGAGCGGGTAACCGAGGTGCGCGTGAGCGAGCGACTGCGGGAGTCCCCGGCCTGCCTGGTGCTCGGCGAGCACGACCTCAAGGAGCGCGTGCGCCGCATCCTGCTTGCCGCCGGCCAGCCGGCCCCCGAGAGCCGTCCGCTGCTCGAGGTGAACGTCGGGCATCCGCTGGTGAAATATCTCGACGGCGTGCGCGAGGCGGGCGAGTTCGCCGAGCTCGCGCAGCTGCTCTACGAGCAGGCGCAGCTCGCCGAAGGCGCGACGCTCGCCAATCCCCCCGACTACGTGCAGCGTCTCAACCGCCTGCTGGTGCGGCTCGCCGCCCCGCCGGGCACGGCTTCGTGAGCGCGCCCGTGCCGGGCGAGCCTGTGGTGCCGAAGCCGCCGCGCGCCGAGCGCAGCAGTATTGCGGGCCCCGCGGGCGACCTCGAGGCGCTCATCGAGACGCCGGCGGTGGAGCTCCCCGATCCGGGGGGCGTCGGCGCGTTCGCGGTGGTCTGCCATCCGCATTCGCTGCACGGCGGAACGCTCGACAACAAGGTGGTGTACACGGTGGCGCGCGCCTGTGGGCAGCTCGGGGCCGCCGCGATCCGCTTCAACTTCCGCGGCGTCGGCGCGAGCGCCGGCCGCTACGACCAGGGCCGCGGCGAAGCCGCGGACGCACGCGCGGTGATCGACTTCGGCCGGCGCCGCTTCCCGGGCGCGGCGCTGTGGCTCGGGGGCTTTTCCTTCGGAGCGGCGGTCGCGGCCGGCATCGCCGCCGAGGTGCGGGCCGCGCGCGTGGTGCTGATCGCCCCGGGGATCACCGTCGTCGATGTCGCGGCCCCGGTGCCGGAGTGCCCGTGGCTCATCGTGCAGGGCGACGCCGACGACGTCGTGCCGCCGCAGGCGGTACTCGACTGGGCCCGCTCGCTTGCTGCGGCCCCCGGCGTGCCGCCCCCCGACGTGCGGCTGCTCGCGGGCGCAGGGCATTTCTTCCACGGGCGCCTCCACGACCTGCGTCAGGCCGTGCTCGAGTTCATGGCTGCGTAAGGCGAGGGCCTCCCGGCAAAAAGGCCCGGACGGAGCTCGCGCTTCCGTCCGGGCCCTGGGTTTCGCTATGCGGGAAAGCTGTCTCGAGGCGCTTTAGGAGTTCACCATCGCCTTGAGGCTCTTCAGCGCCATCACGCGCACTTTCTTGCTCGCCGGCTTGGCCTTGAACATCATCTTCTCGCCGGTGAACGGGTTGATGCCTTCGCGGGCCTTGGTGGCCGGCTTCTTGACGACCTTCATCTTCAGCAGCCCGGGCATGGTGAACAGGCCGTTGCCGCGCAGGCTCTTCTTGATGACCCCCCCCAGCGAATCGAACACGCCGCTGACCTGCTTGCGCGAGAGCCCGGTATCTTTGGAGATGTGTGTCAGAACTTCCGACTTCGTCGGTGCGCCACCCTTTTTCGCCATTTTCGGTTACTCCTCGAGGAATTGGTTGGTTGAATTGCGCGCCGTGCCCGCAGCGCGAAGAGAATCGGCGCGGAAAATAGCACATGCGGGCACTTTGGCAAGCGGTTTCTTCGGCGGCACTGTTGCGGAAATACCTTGATTCCTAGCGTTTCCCGCAACTCGCAGCGCGGCTGGCAACTCGCAGCACCGCCACGCGCGTGTGCCGCGGCGCCGCAGCGCGGCGCGCCGATGTTGCGACTTACCGTGCGAAGTCGGCGCTAAGCATGTGTTCCGCCAATGCGTGCGGCGCTTCAGCGCAGCAGGATCAGGATCGCCTGGATGGCAATGATCGCCCACAGCGGCGACAGGTCGAGCCCCGCCACCGCGGGAATCAGCCGCCGGAAAGGACGCAACACCGGCTCGCACACCGAAGTGAGAACTGACTGCAGCGGCGAATAGCCGCCCGGGGCGATGAGGCTGAGCAGCGCGTAGAACACGATCGCGTAGAAGTAGGTCCACAGCAGCGTGTGCGCGATCTCGAGCAGCAGCGCGTCGACCCACGTGATCGGCTCGGGCCAGCCACCGCCGTGCAGAGCCGACAGACAGGCGACCTGGACGGCCGCGACCAGCACCACCGCGACCACCGAGGCGGTGTCCACCTTGCCGATCGGCGGCAGCACGCGGCGCAGGGGCACGATCAGCGGGTTGGTGAGGCGCACGATCGCCTGGCAGAGGGGGTTGCGGAAGTCGGCGCGCGTCAGCTGCAGCAGCAGCCGCGCCAGCACCACGAACAGCGCCAGCGACAGCAGCGTATCCGCGATGTAGACGAGTGCGCTCATGCGCTGCCCGGCGGCGCGGCCAGCTCGCGGCTGCGGCCGGCGGCGGCCGCCACGGCGCGCCCGACCGTGCCCTTGAGGTCCGCCTCCTCGAAGACACGCAGCGCTGCCTCGGTCGTGCCGCCCTTGGAGGTGATTTCGGCCCGCAACCGCGCCAGGTCGGCGTCGCCCGCGTGCGCCAGCTGCCCCGCGCCGTAGAGCGTCGCGCGGGCCAGCCGGCGCGCCACCGCGGGCGCGAGCCCGAGCGTCTCGGCCGCCTGCGCCATGAGCTCGGCGAGCAGGAAGAAATACGCCGGCCCGCTGCCGGAGAGCGCCGTCACCACGTCGAGCTCGCTCTCCTCGGCGAGCCACACGATCTCGCCGAGCGAACCGGCGACGCGCTCGGCGGCGGCGCGCTGTGCCGCGCCGACCGCCGGGGGCGCATAGAGCGCCGTGACGCCCGCGCCAACCAGCGCGGCACGGTTCGGCATGGCGCGCACCACAGGCACGCCGGCGCCGCACCAGCCTTCGAGCGAGGCGAGACGCACCCCCGCGGCGATCGACAACACCAGCGGGCGCTGCGCGCGCAACAGCGGCGCGAGCGGCGCGAGCACCGCGGCGAGCTGCTGCGGCTTGACCGCCAGCACCACCACCGACGCCCCGTCGACCACGCTGGGGTTATCGGCGCTGGCCGCGACACCGAGCTCGAGGGCGAGCCGCGCGCGGGCCGCCTCGTCGGTGTCGCCGACGCGCAGCCGCTCCGGGCGCGTCCCCGAGCGCAACAGCCCGCCGGCGAGCGCGCGGCCCATGTGGCCGCCGCCGAGGATGCCGAGGTGGCGTTCTGACATGGCGGCAGATTGTACTTTGATGATTGGCGGAAAGCGCCGTTGGCGCTTTCCGCAGGCCAACCGAGCCACGAACCCAGACTCGCCGGCAAAAGGCGTGGCTTTTGCCGGCGCACAGACGGCGGGTCGGCGCGGCGGTGTGACGCGCCGTCGGCGCTTTTCACGGCGGTCGGGGGCCGAAGAGCGCCGTGCCGACGCGCACGATGGTCGCGCCCTCGAGGATGGCCGCCTCGAAGTCCCCGCTCATGCCCATCGAGAGGGTATCGAGCCCCGCACCGGCGGCGTTGAGCGAGTCGTACAGCTCGCGCAGCGCACGGAACCAGCGCCGCTGGCGCGCGGGCTCGGTCTCCTCGGGAGGAATGCACATCAGGCCGCGCAGCTTCAGGTGCGGCAGCGCGGCGACCGCGGCGGCGAGCGCCGGCAGCGCCGCGGGCGTCACCCCGCCCTTGCTCGTCTCCCCAGCCAGATTCACCTCGAGGCACACATTGAGCGGTGGGGCCTGCGGCGGGCGCTGCGCCGCGAGCCGCGAGGCGATCTTGAGGCGGTCGAGGGCGTGCACCCAGGCGAAGCTCGCCGCGACCCCGCGCGTCTTGTTGCTCTGCAGCCGCCCGACGAAATGCCAGGTGAGCGCGCGATCATGCAGCGCGGCCATCTTCTCCAGCGCCTCGTCGAGGTAGCTCTCGCCGAAATGCTGCAGCCCGCAATCGGCCGCGGCCCGCACCGCGGCCGCCGGCTGGGCCTTGCTCACGGCCAGGAGTGTGACCGACTGCGCACTCCGGCCGGCTGCGGCCGCGGCCTGCGCCATGCGCCCGAGCACCTCGCGGACGCGCTCCGGCAAATTCTGCGGACCCATTAACATATTGGACGTGTGACCCGTCCGCTATACTGCCGAAGCGCTCGGGGGGTGCAGGCTTGCACATCGCTCTTTCCCCCATTCCGAGCCGCCCCCACGGGAGCATTCATGGCCGTCGACATCGCGCAACTCCTGGCATTCGCCGTCAAGAACAATGCCTCGGATCTGCACCTCTCCTCGGGCGTGCCGCCGATGATCCGTGTCGACGGGGACATGAAGCGCATCAACATGCCGCCGCTGTCGCACAAGGAAGTGCACTCCATGGTGTACGACATCATGAACGACAAGCAGCGCAAGGCCTACGAGGAGTTCTTCGAGACCGACTTCTCCTTCGAGATTCCAAAGCTGGCGCGCTTCCGCGTCAACGCCTTCAACCAGAACCGGGGCGCGGGCGCGGTGTTCCGCAACATCCCCTCGGTGATCCTGTCGCTCGATGACCTGGCGGCGCCGAAGATCTTCCGCGACCTGTGCATGCTGCCGCGCGGGCTGGTGCTGGTGACCGGACCCACGGGCTCGGGCAAGTCGACCACCCTTGCCGGCATGGTCAATCACTGCAACGACAACCGCCCCGATCACATCATCACCATCGAGGACCCGATCGAGTTCGTGCACGAGTCCAAGCGCTGTCTGGTGAACCAGCGCGAGGTGCACCGTGACACGCTCGGCTTCAGCGAGGCGCTGCGCTCGGCGCTGCGCGAGGACCCGGACGTGATCCTGGTCGGCGAAATGCGCGACCTGGAGACCATCCGCCTGGCGCTCACCGCCGCCGAGACCGGCCACCTGGTGTTCGCGACGCTCCACACCAGCTCCGCCGCCAAGACCATCGACCGCATCGTCGACGTCTTCCCCGGCGAGGAGAAGGAGATGGTGCGCTCGATGCTGTCGGAGTCGCTGCGGGCGGTGATCTCGCAGACGCTGCTGAAGAAGAACAGCGGCGGACGCATCGCGGCCCACGAAATCATGATCGGCACGCCAGCGATCCGTAACCTGATCCGCGAAGGCAAGATCGCGCAGATGTATTCCTCCATCCAGACCGGCGGCGCGCAGGGCATGCAGACACTCGATCAGTGCCTCACTGACCTGGTGGCCAAGGGCGTCGTCAGCAAGGACGAGGCGCGCTACAAGGCGCAGAACAAGGACGCACTCTAGAGGGCATAGCACCATGGATCGCGACCAGGCCATCAAGCTGATGCAGGACCTGCTGCGGCGGGTGACGGAGAAGAAAGCCTCCGATCTGTTCATCACCGCGGGCTTCCCGCCGGCGATCAAGATCGACGGCGAGATCCGGCCGCAGAGCGAGCGTGCGCTCACCCCCGAGCAGTCCGCCACGCTGGTGCGCGCCATCATGAACGATCGCCAGACCAAGGAGTTCGACTCCACCAAGGAGTGCAACTTCGCGATCGCGCCGCCCGGCATCGGGCGCTTCCGCGTGAGCGCCTTCGTGCAGCAGGCCAATATCGGCTGCGTCATCCGCCTGATCAACGCCAAGATCCCCACCTTCGAGGAGCTCGACCTGCCGCCGATCCTCAAGGAGGTAGTGCTCTCCAAGCGCGGGTTGGTGATCGTGGTGGGCGGCACCGGCTCGGGCAAGTCGACCACGCTCGCGACCATGGTCGGTTACCGCAACGAGAAGACCCGCGGTCACATCGTCACCATCGAGGACCCGGTCGAATACGTTCACACCCACAAGGGCTGCGTGGTGACCCACCGCGAGGTGGGCGTCGACACCGAATCGTGGCACGCGGCGCTCAAAAACACGCTGCGCCAGGCGCCGGACGTGATCCTGATCGGCGAGATCCGCGACCGCGACACCATGGAGTTCGGCATCCAGTTCTCGGAGACCGGCCACCTGGTGCTGGCGACGCTGCATGCCAACAGCGCCAACCAGGCGCTCGACCGCATCATCAACTTCTTTCCCGACGAGCGCCGCGACCAGCTGCTGATGGACCTGTCGCTCAACATCCGCGCACTGGTGTCGCAGCGGCTCGTCCCGCGCGACGCCGGTACCGGGCGCATCGCCGCGATGGAGATCATGCTGAACTCGCCGCTGATCCAGGACCTGATCTTCAAGGGCGAAGTAGCCAAGATCAAAGAGGTCATGTCGCGCTCGACGCGCCTCGGCATGAAGACCTTCGACCAGGCCCTGTTCGAGATGTACGAGACCGGCTTCATCTCCTACGAGGATGCGCTGCGCAATGCCGACTCGAAGAACGAGCTGCGGCTGCGCATCAAGCTCGAGGGCAAGCGCGAGGCCAAGAACATCGAGGAAGGCGCCTCGCTGCACATCGTCGAGGAAGAGCAGGGGCGCACCATCTGATGAAGGCGGTGAAGGAAGCCAAGGAGGCCCCGGAGACCAATGGGGCCCAGGCGGTGCTCGGCGGCGCCGAGACGCTCACCACGGTGAGCGGCGGCAGCCACCCGACACTCAATACCAAGCCGCTGTTCAAGCTGATGGTGGAGAAGAAGGCCTCGGACCTGTTCTTCACCTCCAACGCTCCCATCAAGATCAAGATCGAGGGGCAGATCCTGCCGGTCAACAAGCAGGTGCTGACTCCCGAGACGGTGCGTCAGACGGCGTTTGCGATCATGAGCGCCGAGCAGCGCGAGCACTTCCAGCGCGAGTTGGAGCTCGACTTCGCGGTGTCCGAGGCGGGCCTCGGGCGCTTCCGCGTCAATGTTTTCATGCAGCGCGGTAACCCGGCGATGGTGATGCGCTACATCAGCGCCGACATGCCGCGGCTCGACACGCTGGGACTGCCCGCCACGGTGAGCGAGCTGACGCTGCTCAAGCGCGGCCTGATCCTCATGGTGGGCGCCACCGGCTCGGGCAAGTCGACCACGCTCGCGGCGATGATCAATCACCGCAACGAGAGCTCCTCGGACCACATCATCACCATCGAGGACCCGATCGAGTACCTGCACACCAACAAGCGCTCGATCGTCAACCAGCGCGAGGTGGGCCTCGACACCAAGTCGTACACCGGCGCGCTGCGCGGGGTGGTGCGGGCCGCCCCGGACGTGATCCTGATCGGCGAGATCCGCGACCGCGAGAGCATGGAGGCGGCCATCAACCTCGCCGGCACGGGTCATCTGGTGCTGGCGACGCTGCATGCCAATAACTGCGCCGAGTCGCTCGACCGCATCATCAACATGTTCCCGCGCGAGCAGCACAATCAGATCTTCCTCGACCTGTCGCAGTACCTGCGCGCCGTCATGGCGCAGCGCCTGGTGATCGGCAAGGACAACCGCCGCCTCGCCGCCATGGAGATCATGATCAACACCCCGCATATCTCGACGCTCGTCAAGAAGGGCGACGTGGTGTCGATCAAGGAAGCGATCTCCGCGAGCAGCGAGCGCGGGGTGCAGAGCTTCGACGTTGCCCTCTATACCCTCTACAAGTCGGGCAAGATCCCGCTCGAGGAGGCGCTGGCGAACGCCGACTCGCGCGCCAACCTCGAGGCCAAGATCAACTTCGGCTGAGCGGTCCTCGCGCCGCGGCCAGCCGCACCCGCCGAGCTGGGACCGGTGACGACGGGTCGACGGCGCTGCTGCCGGTGTTCGCCTCGAACCTGGCTTCGACGGCACCTCGGGTGCGGTGCCGGGGAGCGCCTCGTTCGACGTCTTCAATCCGGCGATCTCGAACGCGATGTTCGTCCCGGTGGCGCCGGGCGCGACCGTAGCACAGGCATCGGCGGCTGATCCCCTCGAGCCCGCGACGTGCATCCCGCACGCCGTGGGCTTATGCTCGGTTGCAACAAGAAGCTGACGGCGGTTGCTGCGCCGCGGCGACGGACCCGGGGGAATCCATGCGTGTGCGCTACCTGACAGCCTGCACCGGCGTGGTGCTCGCGTGGGCCGCATCGACCTGGGCCTTGCCGCTAGGCGAGGGAGAAACACATGCAAGGTGAAATGATTCGCTCGGGCCTCGCATTCGCCGCCCTGCTGTCCACGGCGCTCGCAGCCCACGCACAGGCGGTCACGGCTCCCGCCGCCAGGATGTCCGCGCCCACGACCCCCGCGATCCGATCGCCGGGTCCGACGCTGACGCCGACGGGTTTCAGCGGCTCTTTCGGCGCGACAAGCTTTGCTCTGCTCTCGTGGTCGTACGTAGCGACCAACCCGAGTGGACCCGCGCCGGGAGCGTCAGCGGGGCAAACGGCGCGGGCGCAAGAGGTCGATATCGTCCGCTATGTGGACGCGACCAGCGCCGTGTTGACGCAACAGATGGTGGGCGGCAAGGGGCCGGCGCGTGCCACTCTGACGATTACCGGCTACAGAGGGACCCAGGGATACGTGAAGTTGGTCTTTGCGGACGCCGTGCTGGTGTCGAGATCGCTTGATGCAGCCCTTGGCGCGGCTCGGCCCCAAGAGCGTCTGCGGTTCCGCTACGCGCAAGCGTCCGAGACCTACACACCCTAGCCTGCACGGCTGCGCTTGAGGGAGTCCCTTCCGCGATAGTTAAGCGATCGCTTAACTATCGCGAAGGGACACTTTCCACGCGTGGTCGTCGTCGAGGCCGTGCCCCCGGGGGG
>DASQIC010000034.1:0-3179 GCA_035631755.1 Steroidobacteraceae bacterium | reverse complement strand
TCCGTGACGGGCTCCTCTACGGGCGGGGAGCCGCCGACATGAAGACCGGGCTCGCGGCCATGGTCACGGCCACGGAGGAGTTCGTGCGGGAGCACCCCGCCCACCAGGGATCGATCGCCTATCTCATCACCAGCGACGAGGAGGGGCCGTCGGTCGACGGCACCAAACGGGTGGTCGAGACCCTCGCCGTCCGCGGCGAGCGCATCGACTGGTGTGTGGTGGGCGAGCCCTCGAGCGAGGAGCGCATCGGCGACACGATCAAGGTCGGGCGGCGCGGTTCCTTGAGCGGCCGGCTCACCGTGCACGGCGTCCAGGGCCATGTAGCCTATCCGCAGCTCGCCGAGAACCCGGTGCACACGCTCGCCCCTGCGCTCGCCGAGCTCACCCAGCGCACCTGGGACCGCGGTACCGGGCACTTCCAGCCGACGAGCTTCCAGGTCTCGAATCTCAACGCCGGCACCGGAGCGCCGAACGTGATTCCCGGGGAGCTCAAGGCGCGCTTCAATCTGCGCTATTGCCCGGTGCAGACGCTCCCCGGGCTCAAGGCCACGGTGGAGGAGATCCTGCGCCGTCACGGCGTGCGCTATACGCTCGAGTGGTACCTCTCGGGGGAGCCCTTCTACACCCCCCCGGGGGTGCTCTCGGATGCAGTCGGGGACGCGGTGGCGGAGGTCACCGGCACGCGGCCCGCCCTCTCGACCGGCGGCGGCACCTCCGACGGGCGCTTCATCGCGCCGCTCGGGGCTCAAGTGGTCGAGCTCGGCGTGGTCAACGCCTCGATCCACAAGGTGAACGAGTGCGTGCGGGTCGAGGACGTAGACGCCCTGCACCGCATGTACGTCAACGTACTGCGGAAGCTCCTGACCTGAAGCGTGCGGGACTGCTGCGCAGGTTGCCGATCACGCCGAGGGCGCCGAGCGCGAGCGCCCAGATGAGCACCCAGGCGGGCATGGCGAGCCCGAGGAAGCGCCAGTTGACCTCGCCGCACTCCCCGCTCCCGGTGAGCACCTTACGGATCACGGTGGCGAGGGGGGAGATCTTCAGCAGCACCGCGAGCGGGGCGCCGCAGGAGGGGAGCGTTCCGGGCGGCAGGCTCTGGATGTAGAGCTGGCGGGCCGCGACCGCCACCGTCGCGAGCGCGAACACGCCGAGGAGCACCGCGTACACATAGCGGCCCCAGGCGCGCGGCTGATGCAACGCCGCGAGGAGAAATCCCGCTCCGAGCAGCATGATGCCGACGCGCTGGAAGATGCACAGCGGGCAGGGATCCAGCATGAGGCCGTATTGCGCGTAGAGCGCGTAGCCCATCAGCGCGGCACAGACGGCGAAGCCGAGTATGTTGGCGAGGCGCCGCGACATGCGTCGCGAAGGCTTAAGGCGCGACGCCCGCGGAGCCGGAGCCCGCGCGCAGCTCCCGCTCGACGTCGTCGAGCGAGGTGTGGCGGATGTCCTTGCCGTGCACCATGTAGATCACGTACTCGCTGATGTTCTTGGCGTGATCGCCGATGCGCTCGAGCGCGCGCACCACCCACATGACGTCGAGTGCCCGGCGGATGGTGCGCGGGTCTTCCATCATGAAGGTGATGCTCTGGCGCTGGATCGCCTCGTACTCCTCGTCCACCAGGCGGTCCTGCCGCGCGACCCGCAGCGCCGAGTCCACGTCCATGCGTGCGAACGCGTCGAGCGCGTCATGCACCATGTCTGATACCACCCGCCCGAGATGCTTGATCTCGCGGTACTTGTCCGCGGGGCGCTCCATGGTGGCGAGGCGCGAGGCGATGTAGCCGATCTTCTCGGCCTCGTCGCCGACCCGCTCGAGATCGGTGATGGTCTTGATGATCGCCACGATCACGCGCAGGTCGCCCGCCGCCGGGGCGCGCGTCGCGAGGATGCGGCTGCATTCCTCGTCGATCGAGACCTCCATGTTGTTCACCTGGTAGTCGTCGAGCGCCACCGATTCGCCGAGCGAGCTGTCGCCCTCGACCAGGGCGGTGATCGCCTTCTGCAGCTGCTGCTCGACGAACCCGCCCATGCCGAGCACCTTGCTGCGCACGCGCTCGAGATCTTCGTTGAAGCGACGCGAGATGTGATGACTGAGGTCGGCGGTTTCCATTCGATGACGTCTCCGGCTCATTCGGCCTGCCGGCGTGCGGCCATGCGCCCGATCATAGCGGAACTGCGGCCCGCAGCCACCAAAGGCCGCGACCGGCACCCCTCACGCCGCGTCGGCCAGGAATCCGGCCGCCGCGCGGCGCGCGACGCGCGCGCCCTCGGGCCAGCGCAGGAGCTCGAGCTCCCCGCTGCAGGTCTCGACCACCGCGGAGCAGGACTCGACCCAGTCGCCGCTGTTGCAGTAGAGCGTACCCTCGATGCGCCTGAGGTTCGCGCGGTGGATGTGTCCGCACACGACACCGTCGTAGCCCTGGGCGCGAGCGTGCTCGGCCGCGAGCTGCTCGAAGCGCGCGATGTAGCGGACGCTCGTCGCGAGACTCAGCTTGATGCGCTCGGCGAGCGGCCAGTAGGGGCGACCGAGCGCGCGGCGCAGATCGTTCACCGCGTGGCTCGCGCCGACACTCACGTAATAGAGCGTGTCGCCGAGGCGCGTGAGCCAGGGCGGGCCGCCGAGCGCGCCGTCGAACCGATCGCCGTGCAGCACGAGCAGCCGCTCCCCGCGCGCGGTGCGGTGCACCCACTCGCGGCGCACCTCGAGCTGCCCGTGCAGCATGCCGGCGAGGACGCTCAGGGCCGCATCGTGATTGCCCGGCAGGTAGACGAGCCGCGCTCCGGAGCGCTGCCGCGCGAGCAGCGTGCGCAGCACCTGGCTGTGGCCGTCGCTCCAGAAGGCCCGCCGCGCGAGGCTGAGCGCATCGATGATGTCGCCGGCCGGCACGATCGTCTCGGGGTCGACCTGTGCGAGGAACTCGTTGCGTGTTGAGCTCGCGCACCCGCGCCTTGCGTCCCCAGGGTGGGACCGGGGCGTGTCGGTTGCGTGACAGCCCTACGAAAGCTTTATTACGAACAGAGGCTTACGCGCAAGACTTAAGCGGTTTCCGCGCTCAGCGCGGAGCGCGGCGCCGCGGCGACCCGCTGGGGCGGGAAGTGGCAGATGAAGGAGCTGCCGGCGCCGAGCGTGCTCTGCACCTCGAGGCTGGCGCCGTGGCGCTGCAGGACGTGCTTGA
>DASQIC010000033.1:0-56437 GCA_035631755.1 Steroidobacteraceae bacterium | reverse complement strand
AGCAGCACGCTGCCCCGCCGGAGCCGCCGCCTCGAGGTCAGCTTCAGTGATGCAGCAGGTTCACGGTGTTGGTGCCGTCGTCGACGAAGTAAACGCCGTGCGCGGGATCGAACACCAGTCCGAAGAGCGTTCCGGCCCCCGGCGGTGAGCCGGAGCCGTCGAGCAGCGCCTGGGCGCGCTGCCTGCCGCCGGGGCTGATCTCGGTGATGAAGCCGTCAGCGCCGTTTACCGTCAGCAGCTCTCCGCCCGGGGTGACGACCAGGCCGAGGGGGCCGTTCAGGCTGCCGCCCGATGAAAGCGTGCGCCCGGTGCCCGCGGAGCTCTTGCGCCTGAGCGGATTGCTGATTGCGACGATGCGGTTGTTGAGCGTGTCCGCGACATAAAGCAGCGCAGCATCGCTATCCTCCCCGTCTCCGGCGAGTGCAACGCCCGTGGGTCCGATGACCAGCGCGGCCGGATCGGTGCGCTCCTCGAAGCCCGAGCCGATCACCGTGATCGACTCGAGTGCCGGCATGCTGGAGCCCGATACTCTCAGATCGAGGCGCACGACGGTGCCCTGCGAGACGACCTGGCCGTTCGCGGCCACGGTGCCGTTCAGCACGTTGGTCACGAACAGCTTCGCGCTCTGCCACCCGTCGAGCGCAGTCATGTCCCACGGCCCGTTGATGGGCGCGCCGGAGAAGGTCTCGACCGCATTGCCGTGGCTGTCGAGCACGATCAGGCAGCCCGCCTGAGCGGTAGCCGCCGAGCCGTCGGCGGTCGGCAGGCTGCCGACGACCACCCAGCCCTGCTCGAGCACCACGAGCGCAGTCGTCAGCCCGACGCCCCCGGGGCAACTGCCCGGCAGGCTGTCGGCGGAGAGCGCCGCAAACTGGCTGAGCGTGCCATCCGGGGCAACGTCGACGATCGTCGAGCCGGTTCCCTGCAGGTTGCTCGAGTTATTGAAATTACTGATGAGAATGTGCCCGGCGTGCAGATTCCCGACCGTTCGCCGGACCTGTGCCATGCCGTAGGGATTGACGTCGCCGTTCCCGGGCACCGTCGAGGTGATCACGGTGATGGTTCCGAGAGACGGGAGTACCGCGCGCGGACCATCGGCGGCCGCCGGGGCGGCCGCCAGTACGGACGAGACCGTGAGGAACGCGCACCCGAGGCGCGTTGTTGCGCTGAAGAGCTTCATCGTAATGTCCCCTTTCCTGGTCGATGCAGGATTGACACCCGCGAGATGAAGGTGCGTGGCGCGGGAACGCGCCGGCGGTTCTACAGGCGTGCGCAGCGCGGCGTTCCGGGAGTTCCCGGAGGGGGGGCGCGGGCGTGCTCCAGGCGGGTTCCGCCGTCAGGCCGGGCTGCCGGCGCGTGTCAGCGAATCGAGCAGCATGCGGGCGAACTGCGGCCCCTTGCCGGCTTCTTCGTGCTTGAAGTACACGAACACGTCGGTGCAGTGCGCGGTCTTTTCCCGGATGAGCCCGGCCCAGCGCACCAGGTCCTCGGGCGTGTAACCCTCGTCGCGCAGGCGGAAATAGCCGTAGGAGGCGGTGATCTCCGGCGGCGTGGAGAACTTCTCACTGTCGGCGACGCACAGTGCCAGGTCGCGGCTCCTCAGCCGTGCGAACACCTCGGGGTCCATCCACGAGGCGTGCCGGAACTCGAACGCGGCGCAGGTCCCGGGTGTCAGGGCTTGCAGGAATCCATCGAGCACCGCGAGATCCTTGCGGAAGTAGGGCGGCAGCTGGAACAGGATGGCGCCGAGCTTCGGCCCCAGCGTGGCGGCCGTGCGCAGAAAGTACTGCAGCAGATCCGCGCAGTCCCTCAGCCGGGCGATGTGGGTGATGCGTTTCGGCGCCTTGAGCGTCAGCCGGAAGCCGGGTGGCGTCTCGCGACTCCAGCCGGCGAGGATCTTCTCGTTCGGCGTGCGATAGAAGGTGTAATTGATCTCGACGGTGCTGAAGCGTTCGGCGTAGTACGGCAGCATCTTCGCGGCCGGAAGCTTCTCCGGATAGAAGTTTCCCTTCCACTCGGGATAGTTGTAACCGGACGTTCCGACCCAGACGCTCACGGCGACGGGACCGGCCGGGCTATGGGCGCCCGTCGCTGCTCACCAGCCGGCGGTACTGGCCGAGATGGCGGATGGCGTGCTGCGGCTTGCCGAGCGCTTCGTACAGCCGGGCGAGGTTGTAGTGACAGTCGGCGAGGTCGGGGTCTTCCGCGAGCGCGGTCTGGTAGGCCGCGAGCGCTGCGGCGGTCTTGCCCAGGTCTTCGAGCAGCACACCCTGGTTGAAGAGCAGCAGCGGATCCGGTCCCACCTGATCGAGCGCGCGGCGATAGACGCCTTCGGCTTCCGCGGTCTTGCCCTCGAGGTGCAGCAGCCTTCCCAGATTGATCCACGCGGCGGCGTTGTGCGGGTCCTCGTCGGCCGCGTGGCGGTAGGCGGCGAGCGCCCGGGGTGGATCGGTGCTCTCGAGTGCCAGCGCTTCCCCGAACCAGTCGCGCGCCGGCGCCGGCTCGGCGGACGCCAGCTCGGAAGGCGCGGTTTCGCGGTGCTCCACCATGTGCAGCTCGCCGCCGGCCAGGCTCACGTCGAGCCCGAGCAGGTACTGCCCGCTGTCGGCCTGCCAGCGCGACTCCCCTTCGCGCACCACCACCCGGTCGCCCACCGCGCTGATCGACAGCCCAGAGAGCGGCATCGATTCGGGGAGACTGCGCCGCAACCGGTCGAGTGAGCGGCGGATGCGCTGGGCCGGCACGTGTGCCTGCATGAGCGCGCGCGCCGTGCGCAGCACGATCAGGTCCTGGAACGAGAAGCGATATTCGCGCCGCGCGCCGCGCGCGGGCTTGACGAAGCCGGCGCGCACCAGACCGCGCGTCACCTGCGGCGACAGTCGCAGGACGCGCTCGACGTCCCGCACACTGTAGGAAGGCATCGTGTCCCTGTGAGCTGTGGTGCCGCCCGCAGGATATCAGCGTTTGGCGCTCTTGCGCGCCGCGCGGGCCGGCTCCTCGATGCGCTGCGGGGCCTTGCGGGGACCGAGGCGGCTCACCTGCTCGCGCGCCTTCTCGGTCTTCTCCAGGCTCGCGCGCAGGGCTTCCATCAGATCGATGACCTTGCCTTCACCCGCAGGGGCGGTCTCGGCCACCGAGATCTCGTGGCCCTCGACTTTCTTCTGGATCGCCGCTTCGATGCGCCCGCGCAGCTCGTCCTTGTAGGCCTCGGCATCGAATTTCTCCGCGGTCTGCTGATCGATGAGCTGCTGGGCCAGCTTGAGCTCCGCCGCCTTCACGTCGGGCTTCGGCACTTCCACCTCGCTCGCGCGGCGAACGTCGGCTGCGAAATGCAGCTGCTGCATCGCGAGCACGTCGCCGATCGGGCGCAGGATCACCAGGTAGCCCTTGCCGCGCGCGGCCCAGCGGCCGACGCCGCAGCGCCCCGCCTGCTTGAGCGCCTCGGTGAGCAGCGCATAGGGCTTGGCCGCGCCCTTGTCGGGCGCGAGGTAATAGGTCTTGTCGAAGTACACCGGATCGATCGACTCGATCGGTACGAACTCGGAGATCTCCACCGCGTGGGTGCCGACTTCTTCCAGCGCCTTGATCTCCTCGGGGTTGAAGCGCACGTACTGGTCCTTGGCGAACTCGTAGCCTTTGACCATGTCGTCGCGCTCGACGACGACGCCCTCCTTCTGGCAAAGATACTGCTGCTTGAGGCGCGAGCCGCAGGTCTTGTGCAGCAGGTTGAAGGAGATGGCGTTCGCGGACTGCGTCGCGGTGAAGAGCTTCACCGGGATTGCGACCAGTCCGAACGACACCGTCAGCGATCCTATGGAGCGAGCGGCCATGATCGTCACCTTCCACGCGCCCCGGGTGAGGGGCTATTTCTCACGGTTGATACCGAAAGCCCTTGTAAGGCTATGTTTTAGCTCGAGTACATCATGCCACCGGTCGCCTCTCTTTTCCAACCGGTCGGGTACGTTGTTGATTGTAAAGTCAGGGGGCTCGGCCGCCTCCAGCTCCTCCCAGGTGAGCGGCATGGAGACCGGGGCCCCGGGCACGCCACGGGGGGAATAGGCGACGTTGAGCGTCTTGCCCCGCACGTTCATGTTGTAGTCGATGAAGATCCTGCCGGTGCGCTTCTCGACCGCCCAGTCCATGGTGATCTCCTTCGGGTGCGAGCGCATCAGGTGCCGACCCACGGTTTCGCAGATGTGCCGCGCCTCATCGAAGGTCACGGTGCGCTCGATCGGCACGAACACATGCAGCCCGGTCTTGCCGGAAGTCTTCACTACGGCCTCGAGCGCCATCTCCCGCAACAGCGAGCGCAGCCAGAACGCCACGCGTTTGCCCACGGCGAAGCCCTTGCGGTTGAGCTCCGGCTCCGCTCCCTTGGGCTCCTTTCCCGAATAGATGTACGGGTCGATGTCGAACACCAGATAGTCGGGGAAGTTGAGCACCGAAGTCTCGAGTGCTGCGAGTGAGCTCGAGTAGTCTTCGCCGGTCCCGGGAGCGTCGGGGCCCGGGCGGGCACGCGAGTGCCAGACGTGAAACTCGAGCGTGCCGACCTGCCCGAGCCACAGCAGCGTCGGCAGGTTGTTGGCGAGCAGGTAGCGGTGCTGCTCGTCCTTGTGCTCCGAGAACACGGTGATCGTCTCGACGAAATCGGGGAGCGACTGCTCCCAGTGCTTCTGGAAAAAACGCTCGCCGTCGATTCCCTCGGGCATGCGGATCATGGTGAGCGGCCGGTCCTGAAGATGCGGCAGCATGTAGCGTGCGACCCGGGCGAGATAGCGGAGAAAATCACGCTTGGTGACCGCAGCCGCCCGCGAACGGGCCGCGGCCGGCCAGTACACGCGGTCGAGATTCGTGAGACGGATGCGCGCGCGGCCCACGGTGAGATCGAGCCGGTCGGCGCGGGTGCCGAGCTGCTCGAGGATCGCAGCGACCTCGGCCGGGGTGCCGGCGGCGGCGGGCGGATCGGCGGCGGGGGGCGGGTCGCCCGGGACGGAGAGCCCGCCGCTACGCTGCCGGGACGCGCGCGCCTTGTGCACCGCGCGTGGGTCGATGTCATCGCGCAGCCGCAGGAATACCGGAGCGCGCAGCGCGCCGGCCGGCGTCCACTCGCTGAAAGTGACCTCGGCCACCAGCTGCGGCTCGAGCCAGGTCGTCGGCCGGTGCAGCGGCGGCGGCTCGGCGAACGGCGAGCTCTTGCGCTCGAGGCGCGCGCTGCGCTTGCGCAGCGCCGCGATGATCTCATCGTCGAGCCCCGAACCCACGTGCCCGGCGTAACGCAGCGATTTGCCCTGCCAGTATCCGAGCAGCAGCGCACCGAGCGGCTCGCGGGCGCCGCGGCCGCGGGTGTAGCCGCCAATCACGAACTCCCCCGACTGCGCCGTCTTGATCTTCAGCCAGGCGCGCGAGCGCCTGCCGGGCTGATAGGTGCCGTCGACACGCTTGGCAACCACCCCCTCGAAGCCGTGACCCACGCAAGCCGCGTAGAGTCCGCGGGCGTCGGCCGAGACGTGCACGAGCTGCAGGTGTGCCGAGGGCAGCAGGCATTGCGCCAGGTAGCGGTGCCGGTCGAGGTAGCGAGTCGAGCGCAGGTTGAGCCCCTCGAAGTGCAGCAGATCGAAGCACACCAGCACCACCGGTGAGTCACGCTGCGCAGCGGCGATCTCGGCGGCGCTCTTCAGCTGCGCACGGTTCTGCAACGCGTTGAACGACGGCTTTCCGGCGGCATCGAGCGCCACGATCTCCCCGTCGATGATCATCTGCCCGACCGCCTGGTCGGCGAGCTCCACGGCAATCTCGGGGAAGAAGGGCGTGAGGTCGAGCCCGCGTCGCGACCTGAGCGTCACGCTGCCGCCGCGCACGAAGGCGATGACGCGGTAGCCGTCGAGCTTCGGCTCGTAGCGCCACCGAGGGTCGGACTCGAGCGTGCCGTCGCTTTCGGCCAGCATCGGCTCGAGCTTGCCCGGCAGCTCCTCCGGAGGTCCGGTGGGGGCGAGGCGCGCCGCCTCGAGGCGTTGCGGAACATTGGCGGCGGTGAGCTCGTCGAGACTCAGCCCCGAGAGCACCGACGCCGCCCGCGCGAGCACGTCGTTCGCCTGCGCGAAGCGGTCCTGGTGCTTGATGAGCAGCCACTGGCGGTCGGCGCGGGTGCGGACCAGCGTGAAGGAGCCCTTGAGCTTCTCGCCACGCAGGAAGAAGCTCAGCTTGCCGGCGGCGAGCTCCGCGCGCACGCGCCGCTCAGCCTCGGCACGATCGCCGAAGGAGTACCGCCGGCCCTCATCGGGGGAGTACGCGCCGCAATCCCACACGATCACTTTGCCGGCGCCATATTCCTTCGGCGGAATGACGCCCTCGAAGGAGGCGTAATCGAAGGGGTGATCCTCGACCTCGACCGCCATGCGCTTGTCGCCGGGGTCGAGCGAGGGTCCCTTGGGAACCGCCCAGGACTTGAGCACGCCCTCGAGCTCGAGCCGGAAGTCGTAGTGCAGTTGCCGTGCGGCGTGCTTCTGCACCACGAACAGCAGCGGCCCGTGCCGCGCGCCGGCGAGCCGGGCAGGGGGCTCGGGCGTGCGCGTGAAAACGCGCTTGGCGGCGTAGCGTTCGAGGGCGCGCTTGGGCACGGCGCGCCCCATGTTACATGAGCGTATCGAGCCAGGCGGCAAGCCGCCGCAGCACCTCGGCTCTCACCTGCGCGTCGCTGCGGCCGCTGCGCGCCGGGACGTGGAAGGAATGGTCCGCGTCCTCGACGAGGCTGAGGGTGGCGCGTGCGCCGAGCCGCGCGATGAGCGCCGCGAGCAGCGTCCCGTCGGCGAGCGCATCGCGCGTACCCTGCAGGAACAGCATCGGGATGGAAATCTCCGACAGATGTTCGGCGCGGCCGTCGGTAGGCTCACCGGCCGCATGCAGCGGAAAGGCCAGGAAGGCGAGGCCGCGCACCCCGGGGAGGGGCGCGATCGCCTGTGCCTGGGACGTCATGCGTGCGCCAAAGGAGCGCCCGCCGGCAACGAGCGGCAGCCCCGGCGCGAGGCGCGCTGCCGCCTCGACCGCGGCACGCACGGTCGCATGGCAGAGCGGCGGCGGGTCTGGCCGGCGCGCGCCGCGCTCCATGTACGGGAACTGATAGCGCAGGGTCGCGATGCCGAGCGCGGCGAGTCCTTCCGCGATGGCCATCATCGACGGGTGCTCCATGCCGGCGCCGGCGCCGTGGGCCATGACGTAAAGGGCGCGTGCGGAGTGCGGCCGGACGAGCCGCGACGAGACCTGCAGCCCGTCGCGCACCGCGAGGGTCCCCGGTTGGCCGAGCGGCAGGCCGGCGGCGGTCATGGGTCGACGCCCGCGGCGGGACCAGCGAGCGCTAGCGCCGGTGCGACGTGGCGGTCTGGCCGAAGAGCGCGCTGCGCGCTTCCTCGGTGATCGGGCGGCGGTAGGAGGCCTCGACGCCCTGATAGGCTCGCAGCGTCGCCGGTCGCTGCCCGACGCGCTCGAACCACGCGCGCAGGTGCGGGAACTCGCCGAGGTTCTGGCCGTGCGCTTCGTGGGGCACGATCCAGGGGTAGCAGGCCATGTCGGCAATCGAGTACTCGCCGGCGATGTATTCGCGCCCCGCGAGCTGCCGGTCGAGCACGCCGTAGAGACGATTGGTCTCCTTGGTGTAGCGCTCGATCGCGTAGCCGATCTTCTCCGGCGCGTACACCCGGAAATGGCCGTTCTGTCCCGCCATCGGGCCGAGTCCCCCCACCTGCCAGAACAGCCATTGCAGCACCGTTGCGCGCCCGCGCAGGTCAGCCGGGATGAACCGACCGGTTTTCTCGGCGAGATATAAGAGTATGGCGCCCGACTCGAACAGCGACAGCGGCGCGCCGCCGCCCCGCGGCTCGGGGTCGACAATGGCCGGAATGCGGTTGTTGGGCGATATCGCCAGGAACTCCGGCCTGAATTGCTCGCCCTTGCCGATGTCGACGGGGACGATCCGGTAGGCAAGTCCCGCCTCCTCCATGAACAGCTTGATCTTCAGCCCGTTGGGGGTTCCCCAGTAGTACACGTCGATCATGTGTGAGTTCCTCAGTGTGCCGGCGCGGGAGTGCCACCGATACCGGGACTGTCGGAGGCGTGGCCGCGCGCGCGGGCCTCGTGCCCGTGATCCGCGCCGATGAACACGTACATCGCCGGCACCACGAACAGCGTGAACAGAGTACCGATCGCGAGCCCGGTGAAGAGCACCAAACCCATGTTACGCCGGCCCGCGGCTCCCGCGCCCGAGGCGATCACCAGCGGGATCACACCGAAGCACATCGCCGCGGTCGTCATCAGGATCGGGCGCAGCCGCACGGCCGCCGCCTCCTCGATCGCCTCGAGCTTGGCGTGCCCGGCGCGCTGCAGCTCGTTGGCGAACTGCACGATGAGGATGCCGTGCTTGCTGACCAGGCCCAGCAGTGTGACGAGTCCCACCTGCGTGTAGATGTTGAGACTGACACCGAGCACGCCGAGGTTGATGAAGATCAGCGCGCCGAAGAGCGCCATCGGTACCGACACCAGGATGACGGCCGGATCGCGGAAGCTCTCGAACTGCGCGGCGAGCGCCAGATAGACGATCGTGAGCGCAAACAGCAGCGTAAACACGAAGCTGCCCGATCCCAGCATGAACTGCCGCGACTCGCCCGAGTAGTCGGCGTTGTAGCCCGTGGGTGCGACCTGCTTGAGCGTATCTCGCAGGAACTTGAGCGCGTCCGCCTCGGCCGCCCCCGAGACGCCGCCGAGCGTCGCGGCGTTGAGCTGCTGGAAGTGGGCGATGGTCTCGGGCACGGTCGAGGTCTTGAGGCTCGCGATGGTGCGCGCCGGGATCAGCGTGCCGTTGCCGGAGTGCACGTAGTAGTCGAGCACCTGGTCGGGATTCAGGCGATCGGCCTGCAGCACCTGCGGGATGACCTTGTAGGAGCGGCCGGCGATCGAGAAGTAATTCACGTAGCCGCCGCCCAGGGCCGCCGCCAGTGCGCCGCCCACGTTCTGCTGCGTGAGACCGAGATCGCTGACCATGTCGCGGTCGACGTTCACGGTCTGCTGCGGCTTGTCGAGCTTCAGATCCGAGTCGATGAACCAGAACATGCCGCTCGCGCGCGCCTTGTCGAGCACCTGGGTCGCGACCTCGTTCAGATTCTGGATCGGCTCGGTGGTGGTGATGACGAACTGGATCGGGAATCCCTGCGAGCCGGGGAGCGCCGGGAACTGGAACGCCGCGACGCGGGCGCCCGGGATCTTGTTCCACTCGTTCTGCAGCAGCATCTGCAGCTCCGCGGCGCTGCGGTGCCGCTCCTCCCAGGGCTTGAACAGCACGCCGCCGAAGCCCTGGTTCACGGTCGGTGCGCCCGTCAGCTGGAACATCTGCTGATATTCCGGAAGCTTCCTGGCGATCGCGAACTCGGCATCCGAGTAGGCCTGCATCTGGGTGAGCGTCGCATCCGGCGGGCCGGTGGTTGCCTCGAGAACGATGCCCTGGTCCTCCCCCGGCGCGAGCTCGGACCTCGACGTCATGAACAGAAGTGCGACGGCCGGCAGGATCAGCGCGCCGAACACCACCACCGCCTGCCAGGTCGTCAGCCAGCTCGAGAGAGTGCGTGAGTAGGCATCACGGAGGCGGTTGAAGGTGCGGTCGAGGAAGTGCGTGAAGCGGCCTTCCTCCTGCTCGCTGCGGAATACCTTGGCGCACATCATCGGCGAGAGGGTGAGCGCGATGACAGCCGAGACGGTCACGGCCCCGGCCAGCGTGAAGGCGAACTGGGTGAACAGGGCGCCCGTGAGCCCGCCCTGCAGACCGATCGGCACGTAAGCCGCGACCAGCACGATGGTCATGGCGATGATCGGACCGCCGAGCTCGCGCGCCGCCTGCAGCGCTGCCTGCAGCGGCGGCGCTCCTTCCTTCAGGTGCCGGTCGACGTTCTCGACCACGATGATGGCGTCGTCGACCACGAGTCCGATCGCGAGCACCAGCGCCAGCAGCGTCAGCAGGTTGATGGAGTAGCCGAGCGCCTGCATGAGGAAGAAGGCGCCGATCAGCGACAACGGCATTGCCACCACCGGTATCACCACTGCACGCGGGCTCCCGAGGAACAGGAAGATCACCACCGTGACGATGACGAGCGCCTGGACCAGCGTCTTGATGACTTCCTTGATGGAGCTCGTGACGAACTTCGTCGCGTCATAGGCGAGCTTCTGCGTCACCCCGGTCGGGAGCTGCGCCGCGATATCGGGAAGCGCGGCGCGCACCCGCGCGGCCACGTCGAGTATGTTGGCGCGCGGCGCCACCTTGATGCCGATGAATACCGAGCGCTGGCCGCTGAAGGCGACGTTGAAGTCGTAGTTCTCGGCGCCGAGCACTACGTTGGCGACGTCCTCGAGCCGCACCAGCGCGCCGTTCTGCCGCTTGATCACCAGATGGCGGAACTCATCGAGCGAGGTGACGTCGGTGTTGGTCTTCAGGTCGACGCTCACCATCTGGCCCTTGGTCTGGCCGACGCCGGCGAGGTAGTTGTTGGAGCCGAGCGCCGCGTAGACCTCGTCGGCGGAGACCCCGCGGGCCGCCATGCGCTGCGGGTCCAGCCAGGCGCGCAGCGCGAAGGTGCGGCCGCCGAGAATCTCGGCGGTCTGCACGCCGTCGATGGAGTCGAGCTTGGGCTTCACGACCCGAAGCAGATAGTCGGTGGTGCTGTTCGGCGGGATGGTATCGCTGAAGTAGCCGAGATACATGGCATCGATCTGCTGCCCGATCTGCACCGAGATCACCGGCTGCTGCGCCTGCGGCGGCAGCTGGTTGCGGACCGAGTTGACCTGGGTGTTGATCTCGGTCATCGCGCGATTGGAGTCGTAGTTCAGGCGCAGCGTCGCGGTGATGATCGAGACGCCCGCGACGCTGTTGGAGGAGAGGTAGTCGATGCCCTGCGCCTGCGCGATCGCGGCCTCGAGCGGCTGGGTGATGAAGCCGGCGATGGTCTGGGCATCGGCGCCGTAGTAGGTCGTGCTGACCGTGACCACGGCGTTCTCGGTCTGCGGATACTGGCTGACCGGCAGCTGGAATACGGCGCGAGCCCCCAGCACCAGGATCAGCAGGCTGACGACGACCGAGAGGACCGGGCGCTCGATGAACAGGTCGGTGAATTTCATGGCGGCGCCCCTTCAATGCTCCTGCGGTTTGGGGTTGGCAGCGTCCGAGGGCTGCGCCAGAGTGCTGACGTCGAGCGGCGTGCCGTTCTTGAGCTTGAGCTGTCCGCTGGTGACCACCTCATCGCCCTCCTTGATGCCGGTGAGGACGGCGATCTGGTCGCCGCGCGTCGGGCCCGTGGTCACGAAGGTCTGTTGCGCCGTGCGCTTGCCCTTCTCGTCCTTTTGCACGAGGAATACCGTCGACCCGTAGGGGTTGAAGGTGATCGCTGTCTGCGGCAGCGTCAGATAGTGCTGCTGAGCTCCGGAGAGCACCGCGACGCGAACGAACATGCCGGGCAGGAGCTTGCGCGTGGGGTTCGGGACAGTCGCCTCCGACTGGAAGTTGCGGCTTCCGGAATCGACCAGCGGATCGACGGCGTTGACCTTGCCGGCGAAAGTCTCGCCCGGGAATGCGTCGAGGCTCAAACGCACCTCGAGTCCCGGATGGACCTGCGCCAGCTGTTCCTGCGGCAGCCGGAAGTCGACGTAGACCGGGTCGAGCTCCTGCAGGGTGACAACCTTGTCGCCGGTGTTGAGGTACTGTCCGGGGTTGACGGTCGTGATCCCGAGCCGCCCGTCGAAGGGCGCCCGCAGGATTTTCTTCTCGACCAGCGCCGCCTGCGCCGCGGCCTGCGCGCGCTTGTTCTTGAGGTCGGCCGCATCCGCATCGAGCTGCGCCTGGCTGATTGCCTGCGCCTCGAACTGCATCTTGTCGCGCGCATAGACGGTGGCGGCGAGATCGGCGGCCGCCTCAAGCGAATGCAGCGTGGCGACGTCCGCGTCGGAATTGAGCCGCACCAGCACCTGACCGCGTTTGGCATCGCCTCCGGAGCGGAAGTCGACGCTGCGCACGAGCCCCGTCACCTCGGTCGTGATGTCGACGCCCCGCACCGCGCGCACGCTCCCGACCGCGCTGATCTGCGGCTGCCAGTCGGAGTACCGGGCCACCATGGTGGTGACCGTCTGGGGCGGCGCGGCATTGTGCTTCGCCTGCGCAATGTAGCCCATGATCTGGTAGATCTTGATGCCTGCAATCAGCGCGATCAGTACGACCACCGCCACGACCGCGATGATCACCCGTCGCTTCCTGAGCTTGCCCAGGGTCATCGCGTTGCCCGGGAGCGTTGTGTGAAGCGAGGTCCTGGGGTTGCCCGAGGTCTCTGTGAGATCGTTCACGGACGATTCTCCTTCCCGTTGTCCTGGCGGTTCCACCAGCCGCCGCCGAGCGCCTGGAACAGAGCCGCCGTGTCGGCATAGCGCGCCGCCTCGGCCTGCACGCGCGCCTCGCGTGCTTCGAGGTAGACGCGCTCGGCGTTCAGCAGCGTGAGATAGCTCACGCCGCCCACCTTGTACTGGAGCCGGGTCATGGTGAGGGTATCCTGTGCGTCGGTCTCGGTGATGGCATCGGCCTGCAGCGTGCGCGCGTCCGCTTCCAGCGCACGCAGCGTATCGGCGACGTCCTGCAGCGCGGCGAGCACCGTCTGGCGGTACTCGGCGGTGGCACGGTCGAGATCGGCGCGCGCCGCGCGCTTGAGGCCGAGCAGCTCACCGCCGTGGAACAGCGGCTGCAGGAGCGAGCCGCCGATGTTCCAGGCGGACGTGTTGGTGCCGAACAGCTGGCTCGCGGCGGTGGTCTCCGAGCCGATCGAGCCCGTGAGATTGAGCTGCGGATAGAGATTCGCGGTCGCGACGCCGAGCTGCGCCGTCGACTGATGCAGCAGTGCCTCGGCGGCCAGGACATCGGGGCGCTGCCGCACGAGCTTCGCCGGCACGGTGAGCGGCAGATCGGCCGGCAGCGTGAGCTGATCGATCTTGAAGTCGGGCAGCAGCGCATCGTCCGGGGTCCGCCCGGCGAGTACGGCGAGCCGATGCTGCGCCTGGGCGAGCTGCTTCTCGAGGCCGGGAAGCTGCGCCTCGTTCTGAGCGACCTGGGTCTGCTGGGCGAGGACGTCGGAGCGCGAGGCGCCGCCGGCGTCGAACTGCCGCTGCACCACCTTCAGCTGGTCGCGCTCGCTCGCCACGATGTCGGTGAGCGCCCCGATCTGCGCGTGGAGCGAGGCGATGCTGACGGCGGTCGTCACCACGTTGCCTGCGAGCGAGAGGTTCGCCGCCTCGAGCTCCCAGCGCTGGTAATCGGTCTGGGCGCGCAGCGCTTCGAGCTGGCGGCGCGATGCGCCGAAGAGGTCGAACCGGTAGGTTACGTTCACCGCGGCGTCGAACAGGCTGAACTCGAACGCCGGTATGCTCGGCTCTCCGAACGCCGCACCCGGAACGCGCTCCCGTGTGGCGGACGCCTGTGCGTCCACTGCCGGCAGCAGCAGCCCGCCGCGCTGCGCCTTGTAGGTCTCGGCGGCGGTTATGAGCGTCGCCTGCGCCGCCTGCACGGTCGGACTGTCGGCGAGCGCCTCGCGCACGAGCTTATCGAGCACCGGCGAGTGGAACAGCGTCCACCAGTCGGCCGGGATGTCCCGCTCGGTGCTCAGGTTCTGGGCCGTACCGCCGGGCCCGGGGGCCGACACGGTCGCGCGCGGCTCCGGGACGGGCGTGTAATGTTCGGTCGCGGGCGGGGCCGGCGCATGAAAGTTCGGTCCGACGGCGCAGGCCGCGAGCGCCGCGGCGGCGAGCACGACGGGAGTTGAGCGCTGCACGTTCCTGGTCATGGTGTGCCCCCGCACTGGTCCACCGCCCGCAGCACCGCCTTGACGAGCCGCGAACGCTCCGCGGGCGTGTAGGGAGAGAGCTGCAGCAGCTCGCCGAGCAGCAGCCCCTGCACGGCGAGCAGCACCAGGGCCGTGCGCTCGAAACCACCCGGGAGCTTGCCGAACTCATCGAGCAGCTTGCGGTACTGCTGGCGGGCGACCGCCATGTGGGTCGGATCCTCCGCGGAGGCGGCGACGACCGCGGCGCCCACCGCCGGACGCTCCGGGTGGAGCTCGAGCAGCACGCGCATGCGCTCGCGGAACACATCGACGCGCGATGTCTTACCGCCGCTCGCCGCGAGACGCGCCGCAACCCGGGCATCGACCTCGCGGAAGTGCCGCGCCATCATGCCCTCGAGCAGCGACTCCTTTGAGGGAAAGTGATACAACAATCCACCCTTGCTGATGCCGGCAGACTTTGCCACGGCATCGAGGGTGAGGTGCGTCGCGCCCGCCTCGACGACCACTCGTTCTGCCGCATCGAGCAGCCGTTCGCGTGCGCTTCGCATCGGGATCGGTTGGCGGAAGTACATCGGTCGCGGGCCGTGAAGGGGCGCACACCCTACCGTCCGGACGGTTCACGGGCCATCCCCCAATCGGGATAGGCAACTCAGCGCGTTGGATCGATCAGGGCGTCGGCCCTTCGCTGACACGCACCAGGTCGGCGGGCCGCATCCAGCGGCGGAACGCCGCCTGCACGGCCGGCGCGTCGAGCTCGATGTAGCGCCGCGCGGCGACGCTCGGCTCATCGAGCGGCAGCCCGAGATCGCGTCGTTGCAGCATGCCGTGGGCGATCTCCGCCATACCCGACTCGCTGAGCGGAATGCGCCGCAGCAGATACGCCTTGACGCGCGCGAGCTCGTCGGCGCCCACCGGGGCGTCCTGCATCGCGGTCACCTCGCGCGCGACGATGTCGGCCGCGCGCACCACGTTGCCGGGATCGCAGGCGTACTCGACCAGGTACACGCTGCGCGTGCGGCCCGCCTGCAGCAGCGACTCGACTCCATAGACCAGGCCCGAATTCTTGCGCAGGTCGACGCTGAGGCGCGTCGAATAGAAGCTGCCGCCGAGCACCGTGTTGCCGAGCTCGAGCGGATAGTAGTCGGGATCGCTGCGCGTGAGCGCGAGGGTCTCCGCCAGCACCACCCGGTCCTGCACGCGGCTCGCGTCCGGCACCGCGATCACTCCGGGGCGGTTCTGAGGCGCGGCCGGCAGATCGGTGGGCGGAGGCGCACCGGTCGCGCTCCAGCCCCCGAAGTACCTGGCGACGGCGGCCTGAGCTGCGACGGGCGTGACCTTGCCGATCACGACCAGCGTCGTGAGGTCGGGGCGGAACACCTTGCGGTAGTAACCGCGCACTGACTCGAGGGTGAGCGCGCGCACCGACTCCGGCGTCGACATGCGCAGGCTCGGGTCGTCGGCCGGAAAGAGCGCGCTGCGCAGCGAGTGCTGGGTGAGGAAGCCCGGGCTCACGTTGCGCGCCGCGACGCCCTGGGCGACCTGGCCGCGTATGATCGCGAGTGCGCCCGCCGGCAGCGCCGGGTGCAGCTCGTTGTCGGCGAGCAGCTCGAGCGCGCGGTCGAAGTGCTCGGCGAGCGCCTGCACGTAAAAGTCGGTGCCGGCGTGCTCGCGCGCGCCGATGGCATCGAGCGCCCGCTGGAATGCGAGCCGGTCGAGCCGCTCGCTGCCGTGGGGCAACAGCAGGTCGAGCACCTGGCTCACGCCCTCCTCACCGGGCGGTTCCTCGGTCTCGGGGCGATTGCGGATGTGTCCGTAGACGGCGACCGTGTCGCTCACGTCCTCGGTCTGCACTATCAGGGTCAGCCCGTTCGGCAGCGTCGTGACGACCGGGTGCAGCGTCGAGGGCGGCACGCTGAGGCGTTGCAGCGCCTGCTGCGCCCATTCCGGCAGCGCGGTCGGGTGGGCCTCGCCGAGCGCGATCGCCTCGTGGCCGCCGAAACCACCGCCCGAGACCACCGGCTTGCCGGAGCCGCGCGGCAGCATGATGCCGGTGACGGCGTGGCCGAGATCGAGATACTCGCGCGCCACGCGGTTGACATCCGCCACCGTCACCCGCTCGATGCGCGCCAGGTCGTCATCGGGCGACTCGAGACCCCAGAGGGCGAGCGCGTCTGACCACACCGCGGCGAGCTCGCCGATGGAGTTGCGCTGAAACTGGGCGTCGCTGCGCTCCTGGAGCTTGGCGGCTTCGACCAGCTCGGGCGGCACGCCCTCGCGGGCGACGCGTTCGAGAATGGTGCGCAGCTCGCGCGTGAGCGCCGCGGGGTCATCGCCGGCGGTGAAGGAGACCAGCGCGTAGGCGATGCCGGCCTCGGGCAGGGGGTCGAGCGAGAATTCCGCGGCCAGCGCCTTGCCCGCAGGCACCAGCGCGTACAGATCGAAGCGGTGGTTGCTGAGGACGTCCGCCAGCACCTCGAGCGCGGCGAAATCGGCGCTGTGCGGCCAGGGCGTGCGCAGCGCAATCATGAGCGTGCCGCTCGGTCGATCGGTGTCCACCGTGAACGAGGCGGGCACCACCGGCCGCAGCCGCACCGCCGGACGGCGGGGCAGGGTCTTGGGGCGGATGTCGCCGAACAGCCGCTTCACCGCGCTCAGCGTGGTGGGCGGGTCGACGTCGCCCGCGATCACCAGGATGGCGTTGTTGGGTGCATACCAGTCGCGGTGGAAGTGGCGCAGCATGGCGGCGGTGGTCTTGTCGAAGGACGGGCGCGTGCCGAGCGCGTCGTGGGCGTAGGGCGTGCCGGCAAACAGCCGCGCGCGCACCTTCGAATAGAGCACGTAGCCCGGGTCGGAGAGGTCCTGGGCCACTTCCTGCTCGATCGCGCCGCGCTCCTCGTTCCAGTCCCCCGGGGCGTCGAGCACCGCGCGCATGCGCAGCGCCTCGATGTGCAGCGCCACGTCCAGATCCTCGGCCGGCACCGTGAACAGGTACTGGGTGAGACCTTCGCGCGTGTCGGCGTTGAAGTTGCCGCCGAGCACGCTGCCGATATCGGCGAGCTGGTCGGCGCTGAGGCCCGGACTGCCGCGGAACATCATGTGCTCGAGCGCGTGGGCCGTGCCGGGAAATCCCGCCGGCGACTCGTCGGAGCCGGCGAGGTAATTGATCGAGGTCGCGACCACCGGCGCGAGCGCATTGCGCACCACCACGACGCGCAGCCCGTTGCCGAGCGTGGCGCGCAGCACCCCGCCGCCGGCATCCGGCTCGGCGGCGGCGAGCGGCAGCGCGGCGCAGGCGAGCAGCGCGAGCAGCGCGCTGCGGCGCGCACGGGCCGCTGCGGCGCGGCGCGGCGATTCGGTCGGCGGCATGTCCGGTCCCGGGGTCAAGGGACGCGCAGTATATTCGATCGGGCCCGCCGACCACGGTGCGCGCCCTTTTTCGCCACAAAGCATCCTCAGCTCTGACGCCTTTGCAGCACGGCGACGGCCGGCTCGCGCGTTGAACTGTCACTCGGGCGCGGATCCGATCGCGTGCCGCGCCCGACCGACCACTCACACGCGAGAGGAGGGCACATGAGGATCCACCGAGTGACCATACCCGCGCTCGCCCTGGCGGCCTGTGTTGCGGGCACGCCGGCGCGGGCCGCAGGCAGCGCCGCAACAGACAGTGCTTCGCCCCAGGCCGATGTCGGTGCTTTGACCGGACTCGCCATCGGCGCCGCCGCGGCCGGGCCGGTGGGCGCGGTGCTGGGTGCGGCCGCCGGCATCGCGCTCGGCGACCACTATCACCGGCAGAAGCAGTCGCTGGCGCAGGCGAACGAGTCGCTGGCGCGCTCGCAGGCGCACGGCGCGCGCCTCGAGCAGACGCTCGACTCGCTCGACGAGGTCGGGATGAACGTGAGCTTTCGCACCGACGACGCCTCGATCAAGGCCGAGGACATGCCGCCGCTGCTCAAGCTCGGCGCGCTGGCCGCGGCCATGCCGCGCGTCACGGTGCGGGTGGCGGGCTTTGCCGATCCGCGCGGATCGCATGCCTACAACCAGGCGTTGTCGCTGCGCCGCGCGCAGGCCGTGGCTGCGGCGCTCGGCAACGCCGGCGTGCCGGTCTCCCGACTCATCGTCGAGGCGCGCGGCAGCAGCGGATCGAGCAGCGCGGACGGCGACCTGGACGCCTACGCGCTCGATCGCCGGGTCACGGTGCGGCTCGAGCGCGCCCCGCCGGCGCCGCTCGCCAGCCAGGGGACGGCCGACGTGCTCGACGTCGCCGCGCGCCGCGCGCTGCCGTGATGCGCTGCGCTCCGGGATTGCGGCGGGTGCGCCGCGGGTGTGCGAGCCCGCGGCGCGCCTTCGCGCTAGACTCGTGGCGTGAGTACCTGCGAAGCGCGCTCGTGAGCAACGCCATCGTCAGGCTGGATGGAGCGCTCGATGCGGAGCTCTCCGCGCCGCCGGCCGAGCGGCTGCTCGCCGGCAGCCCGCAGCTGCGGGTGCAGAACTACTACACCGACGGCACGCAGCAGTTCTTCGCCGGACGCTGGGCGGCGACGCGCGGCAAGTGGCGCGTACGCTATACGGAGAACGAGCTGTGCGTGATGACTGCCGGCCGCGTGGTGCTCGAGAGCGCTGCCGGCGAGCGCAGCGTCTTCGGTCCCGGGGACGCGTTCGTCGTGCCGGCCGGCTTCACCGGAAGCTGGGAAGTGCTCGAGGACTGCGTGAAGATCTACGCGATCTTCGAGCCGCGCGCCTGATGTGACATAACACGCGCGGCGCTTGAACCCGGTCGCAGATCTGCGCTGCGCGGCTTCATGGCGCGCGGCCGCGGTGGGAGGGTGCGGGGGTGTGTCGGAGTTCCCGGTAGCCCCGGAGGTGTGCCGTGCAAACCATAGTCGTTGCGGCCTCGCGTCCCCTAGAGCTGACTGATGTGGCAGTGATGGTGGGCATCGCCGTCGTCGTCGTGCTGCTCGCCTGGAAAGTGCTGGCTGGCGTCAGACGCCACCGCCACGAGCCGCACGCTTAAGCTCACTCCCCGGACTCATGTCCGCGGTCCGGGCGTGCGCAGCGCCGCGGCGAGGGTGCCGAAGATCTGATCGATCTGCTCCCGCTCGACGATGAGCGGGGGTGACAGCGCGATGATGTCGCCGGTCTGGCGCACCAGCACGCCGCGGTCGAAACACTCGAGGAACGCCCCGAAGCCGCGCGCCCCCACCTTGCCCGGAATCGATTCGAGCTCGATCGCGCACATCAGTCCGTAGTTGCGCACGTCGGTGACGTGCGGCAGCCCGCGCAGCGCATGCGCGGCGTTCTCCCAGTAGCCGGCCAGCGACTTCGCGCGCGTCAGCAGCCCCTCGCGCTGGTAGACGCCGAGCGTCGCGAGCGCGGCTGCACAGGCGATCGGGTGCGCCGAGTAGGTGTAGCCGTGGAACAGCTCGATGCCGTCCGGGCCCTGCATGAAGGCCTGGTAGATCGGCCGGCTCACCAGCACCGCACCCATCGGCGCGCAGCCGTTGGTGAGTCCCTTGGCGCAGGTGATCATGTCGGGGGTGACGCCGAATTCCTGCGCGGCGAATGCCGCGCCGGTGCGGCCGAAGCCGGTGATCACCTCGTCGAAGATCAGCAGGATGCCGTAGCGCGTGCAGATCTCGCGCAAGCGCTCGAGATAGCCGCGCGGCGGCAGCAGCACGCCGGCCGAGCCGGCGATCGGCTCGACGATCACCGCCGCGATGGTCGAGGCATCGTGCAGCGCCACGAGCCGCTCGAGCGCATCGGCGAGCTCGGCGCCGTGCGCGGGCAGGCCGCGCGAGAAGGCGTTCCTCGCTGGATCGTGCGTGTGCGGCAGGTGATCGACTCCCGGGAGCAGCGTCGTCGACCACATCCTGCGGTTCGTTGCGATGCCGCCCACCGAGATTCCGCCGAAGCCGACCCCGTGGTAGGCGCGCTCGCGCCCGATGAGGCGCGTGCGCGCGCCATCGCCCCGCACCCGCTGGAAGGCGAGCGCGATCTTGAGCGCCGTATCGACCGCTTCCGAGCCCGAGTTGGCGAAGAACACGTGATCGAGGCCTGTGGGGGCGATCTTCACCAGCTCGTTGGCGAGGGCGAAGCCGCCGGCGTGCCCCATCTGGAACGGCGGCGCATAGTCCATGGTCTCGAGCTGGCCCGCGACGCTGGAGGCGATCTCGGGCCGTCCGTGCCCGGCGTTCACGCACCACAGTCCCGCGACCGCATCGAGAATCTGCCGGCCTTCCGGGGTCCAGTAATGCATCCCCTTCGCCCGGCCGAGGAGACGCGGGTGCGCCTTGAACTGGCGGTTGGCGGTGAACGGCAGCCAGAAGGCTTCGAGGTCATTGCGCGTGAGAGATTCGGCAGGAGTGGCCATGGCGGCGGTCCGGTGCTTGGGCTGGGTGGAGGGCGCCGGATGATAAATAAAGTGGACAGACCAAGCCACCGGGGCGATATTTTGGGTCGATTCGTCCAAGATCCTAAACAGCATGTCCATCGACGTCGGTGCACGCCTGCGCAGCGTGCGCACCAGCTTCGGGCTCTCCCAGCGCGCGCTCGCGCGACGCGCCGGCGTGACCAACGGCCTGATCTCCCTCATCGAGCAGAACCGCGTGAGCCCCTCGGTGAGCTCGCTGAAGAAGGTGCTCGACGGGGTGCCGATGTCGCTCGCCGAGTTCTTCACGCTCGATATCGGCGCCGCGCCCCAGGCATTCTTCGGCGCCGCCGAGCTGGTCGAGCTCGGCAACAGCGAGGTGTCGCTGCGGCTCGTGGGCGCGCAGCGCCCCGGGCGTCAGCTCACGGTGCTGCACGAGCGCTACGCGCCGGGGGCCGCGACCGGCGAGGAGATGCTGGCGCACCGGGGCGAGGAGGCCGGAGTCGTGATCCGCGGCCGCATCGAGCTCACCGTCGGAGGCGCCAGCCGCGTGCTCGGCCCCGGCGAGGCCTATTATTTCGCCAGTCAGCTCCCGCATCGCTTCCGCAATGTCGGGCGCGAACCGTGTGAGATCATCAGCGCCTGCACCCCACCGAGCTTCTGAGAGCCATCGTATGAACGCACAAGTCGCAGAGATTTCCTGGCGCGAGCGTGCCCGCTCGCTGAGCTTCCGCACCCAGGCATTCGTCGACGGACGCTACGTCGATGCGGCTTCGGGGGCGACCTTCGACTCGCTCAATCCGGCGACCGGCAAGCTCCTCGCGCGCGTCGCGGCCGGCGACGCCGAGGACATCGACCGGGCGGTAAAAGCCGCCCGCGGCGCCTTCGCCAGCGGCAGCTGGGCGAATCGCACCCCCGCGGAGCGCAAGAAAGTGCTGCTGCGCTTCGCCGACCTCATCATGAAGCACGTCGAGGAGCTCGCGCTGCTCGAGACGCTCGACATGGGCAAGCCGATCACCGACAGCCTCAAGATCGACATCCCGGGCGCGGCCCGCTGCACGCGCTGGTACGCCGAAGCGATCGACAAGGTATATGACCAGGTGGCGCCCACCGGCCCGGGAGCGCTCGGGCTCGTCACGCGCGAGCCCATGGGCGTGGTCGGCGCGATCGTGCCGTGGAACTTCCCGCTGCTGATGGCGGCGTGGAAATTCGCCCCGGTGCTCGCCACCGGGAACTCGCTGGTGCTCAAGCCCTCGGAGAAGTCCCCGCTCACGGCGCTGCGGGTGGCCGAGCTCGCGGTCGAGGCGGGCGTACCGCCCGGAGTCTTCAACGTGGTGCCGGGTCTCGGGCCGACCGCCGGCAAGGCGCTCGCGCTGCACATGGACGTCGACTGCATCGCCTTCACCGGCTCGACCGCGACCGGCAAGCAGGTCATGCAGTACGCGGGCGAGTCCAATCTCAAGCGCGTGTCGCTCGAGTGCGGCGGCAAGTCGCCCAACATCGTGCTCGCCGACTACCAGGATCTGGAGCGGGCGGCGCAAGCGGCCGCCTACGCCATCTTCTTCAACCAGGGGGAGATGTGCTCGGCGGGCTCGCGGCTGCTGGTGCAGGAAGGGATCCGGGAGGCGCTGCTCGAGAAGATCCAGGCGATCAGCCGCACCATGCAGCCGGGCGACCCGCTCGACCCGGACACCAGGCTCGGCGCCATCGTCGATGAGACGCAGATGAAGCGCGTACTCGGCTACATCGATTCCGGGCGGCGCGACGGCGCCCGCGTGCGCTTCGGCGGACGGCGGGCGCGCGAGGAGAGCGGCGGCTACTTCATCGAGCCGACGGTGTTCGATGGCGTCGCACCCCGCATGGCGATCGCGCGCGAGGAGATCTTCGGGCCGGTGCTCGCGGCGATCACCTTCCGCACGGTCGACGAGGCGGTCGCAATCGCCAACGACGTGGTCTACGGACTCGCCGCGGCCGTTTGGACGCGCGACGTGACTACCGCGCACCGGGTGGCGCGCGCGCTGCGGGCCGGCACGGTGTACGTCAACTGCTACGACGGCGACGACCTGACGATGCCATTCGGCGGCTACAAGCAGTCGGGCATCGGCCGCGACAAGTCGCTGCACGCGCTCGAGAAGTACACCGAGCTGAAGAGCACGTGGATCGACCTCAGCTAGCGCTGCGGCCGCACCGGCGGGTGCTGCCGTGGGCGCTCCGGAGCTGAAATTCCTCGCCAGCGCCCCGCGCGGCCTCGCCGAGCTGCTCGCGCGCGAGCTCGCCGCCTGCGGCGCCGGGCGGCTGCGCGAGCGCGGCACCGGCGTCGAATTCGCCGGGCCGCTGGAGACTGCCTACCGCGCCTGCCTGTGGTCGCGGATCGCCAACCGGGTGTTCCTCGAGCTGGCACAGTTCGAGGCGCGCGACGCCGCGGAGTTTCATGCCGGCGTGAGGCGTCTCGACTGGAGTGCGCACCTCGGAGCCCAGGCGACGCTCGCCTGCAGCTTCAGCGGCCGGCATCCGACCATCACCCACAGCCACTTCGGCGCGCAGAAGCTCAAGGATGGCATCGTCGACGCGCTGCGCGATGCGACCGGGGCCCGACCGGATGTGGCGCGCGAACGCCCGGACGTGCGCGTGCACGCTCACGCGCACGGTACCCGCATGACGCTCGCCGTCGATCTCTCCGGCGAGAGTCTCCACCGGCGCGGTTATCGCTCCGCCGCGGGCGAGGCGCCGCTCAAGGAGAACGTCGCCGCCGGCGTGCTGCTGCGGGCGGGGTGGGCGGCGCTCGCCGCTGAGGGCGCGGAGTTTCTCGATCCGCTGTGCGGCGCGGGCACGCTGTGCATCGAGGCGGCCCTGATCGCGCTCGACCGCGCCCCCGGGCTGACACGGGAGTATTTCGGCTTCCTCGGCTGGCGCGGCCACGATGCCCGCCTGTGGGAGCGGTTGCGGGCGGAAGCCGCGGCGCGCGCCCGCGCCGCGAGTCCGGCCACGGTGCGCGGCTCGGACCGGGACCCGGATGCGATCCGCGCGGCGCGCGCCAACGCAGCGCGCGCCGGAGTCGATGGCGTGGTGCGCTTCGACGTCGGGCTGCTCGCCGACGCGGCGCCGCTCGCTGCGGGCTCTGCGCCGCGACCCGCGCTGCTCTGCACCAATCCGCCCTATGGCGTGCGGCTCGAGGATCGCGCGGCGGCGCGCGCCGTGCATCGTGAGCTCGGCCGCGTGCTGCGTGAGCGCTTCGCGGGATGGCACGCAGCGGTGCTCACCGGTGCGCCCGAGCTCGGCTACGAGCTCGGGTTGCGCGCGCATCGCACGCACACGCTGTGGAACGGCGCGCTCGAGTGCCGGCTGCTGCGTATCCGGGTGGAGCCGGGCAGCGTGCGTACGCCCGGCAGCCTCGGGCGCGGCGTCGCGCGCCTCAGGGACAGTCCCGGGGCGCGCATGTTCGCCAACCGCCTCGGCAAGAACGCGAGCCGGCTGCGCGCCTGGGCCGAGCGCGAGCGCGTCTGGTGTTATCGGCTGTACGACGCCGACATGCCCGAGTACGCCTTCGCGATCGACCTCTATCGCACCGTCGAGCCCGACGAGCAGTGGCTGTACGTGCAGGAATACGCCGCTCCGCGCGAGATCGAGCCACAAGCCGTGCGCCGGCGCCGCGGCGAGGTGCTGGCGACGCTGCCGCAGGTCACCGGTGTGCCGCCGGAGCGCATCCGTGTGCGTACGCGGCGCCGTACGCGGGGCGGCGAGCAGTATCGCAAGGTGGCTGCGCGGGAGCGCTTCCACACGGTGCTGGAGGCCGGGCTGCGGTTCCGCGTGAACTTCGACGATTATCTCGACACGGGATTGTTTCTCGACCAGCGCCTCACGCGCGCGCGGCTGCGCAACGCGGCGGCGGACAGGCGTTTTCTCAACCTGTTCGCCTACACCGGCACCGCCACCGTGTATGCCGCGGCCGGCGGCGCCCGCAGCAGCGTCTCGGTCGACCTGTCGCGCACCTACCTCGAATGGGCCGGGGGCAATCTCGCGCTCAACTCGCTCGCCGGCCCCGCGCATGCCCTGGTGCAGGCCGATTGTCGTACCTGGCTCGAGCGTGCCCGGCAGGAGGCGCGGCGCTTCGATCTGGTGTTCCTCGCGCCGCCGACTTTTTCCAACTCCAAGCGCATGGAGGGAGTGCTCGACATCGCCCGGGACCACCCCGGGCTCATCGATGCCTGCGCACGGCTGCTCGAGCGGGACGGGCTGATCGTCTTCTCGACCAATGCGCAGCGCTTCACCCTGGAGGCGGGGCTCGCCGGACGTTACGACATCCGCGACCTGTCGGCGGCCACCCTGCCGAAGGACTTCGCACGCAACCCGCGCATCCACCGCACCTTCGAGCTGCGGCTGCGGGAGCGTGGCAGCGGCTAGCTTTCCACCAGCGCCTTGAGCCGCGCGAGCGCCTGGTCCCACTGCTCCGACACGCGGCCGAGGTAGGCGCGCAGCTCCGCGATCGGCGCGGGATCGAGCTCGAAGCGGCTCTCGCGCCCGGCGCGCGCGCAGCGCACGATGCCGGCGCACTCGAGCACCCGCAGATGCTTGGTGATCGCCTGTCGCGTCACCCTCGAGGTCGAGGTGAGCTGCGAGATCGAGCGCGCCGCCCCGCCCGAGAGCGCGGCGACGAGCGCGAGGCGCGTCTCGTCCCCGAGCGCAGCGAATACCGCTGCATGCTGCCGGCGCCGCGCCGCGCTGCCGTCAGGGCCGGCGCGCGACATGGACTTCGACGTTCTTCAGCTGCGTAGCCCAGCCTTCGGTATTCATGCGGAAGGCTTCCGCACGGCGGTCGGACGGGATGTTCTCGAAGCCCGACTCGGTCACGACCAGCAGTGTGCCGCCCGCGGTCTTCTCCAGGCGGAACTCGACCAGCGTCGGGGTCTCGCCCGAGTAGTCCCGCTGCGCATCGATGGCGCAGGGATGCCAGGTGAAACTGAAGCAGCGCTCCGGCTCCATCTTCTGCACCACCGCCTCCCAGCGCAGATGCTCGTAGCCGGGGTAGGTGATTCGCCCGCGCGAGACCTGCCCCGGCACGAACGGGCCGTCGATCCGCACGCGGAACCACTCGCCGAACTCGCGGTGGTCGGTGAGGGCACGCCACACCCGCGCGATGGGGGCTTTGAGCTCGATACGCTTCTCGATGGACTGCTTCATAGGCAACCTCCTGGTTGCATGTTAGCGGGCGCCGCGGGAACGTGCAACTATCCGGTTGCGCATCGCCCCGAGCCGCGCCGCCGCGTGCGCCCGCTGCCCGCCCGGCACGCGGCAATTGCCGCCGCCGCCGCCGATGCCCACAATGGGTCGCATCGTCGGGGTGCGACGCGGATTTGGGGGACGAGCCATGCGGTCGATTCGCTCACGATTGCTCATGGCAGCGTGCGTCGCAGCGGCGGCGCTGTCGGCCGCCACGGTCGCCTCCGACGCGCCGGCGCGCGCCGAGCTGAAGCGCGCCGACCTCTCGGGAGCCCCGGGCATGGAAGTGATCACCTCGGTGAGCGAGTACCGCACCGGTGAGGGGATTGCGCGCCACATTCACCATGGCGTCGAGACCGGCTACGTTCTGCAGGGCTCGATGGTGCAATATCCGGGGCAGGCGCCCACGATGCTCGCCACCGGCACCGCCATCATGAATCTTCGCGACGTGCCGCACGCCGGTTTCAAGGTCGTCGGCGAGCAGCCACTCAGGCTCCTCACCGTTCACGTCGTCGACAAGGACAAGCCTTTGTACGATTGGGTGAAATAGCGGCATGAGCGCAGGGATTTCATCCCGGCCGCCGGTGGTTGCGATCGTCGGGGCCACGGGCGCGGTCGGCGTGGAGCTCATCGGGTGTCTCGAGCGGCGGCGCTTTCCGCTCTCCGAGCTGCGGCTGTTCGCCTCGGCGCGTTCCGCGGGCAAGACGCTCGCGTTTCGCGGTCAGCCGCTCCCGGTGCGCGAGCTCGAGGAGTCGAGCTTCGAGGGCGTCGATCTGGCGCTGTTTTCCGCCGGCAGTGGCACCTCGCGCCGCTTTGCCCCGCTCGCGGTGCGCGCTGGCGCGACCGTGGTGGACAACTCCTCCGCCTTTCGCATGGATGCGCAGGTGCCACTGGTGGTGCCGGAGATCAACCCCGGCGCGCTGCGCGGTCATCGCGGCATCATCGCCAACCCCAACTGCTGCGCCATCATCGCGATCACGCCGCTATGGCCCATCCACCGGGTGAACCGCATCCGCCGGCTGATCCTTGCCACCTACCAGGCCGCATCCGGTGCCGGCGCCGCGGCCATGCAGGAGCTGCTCGAGGCCACGCGCGCCTATCTCGAAGGGCGCGAGTACCGCCAGCGGGTGCTGCCGCACCCCTATGCCTTCAATCTCTTCAGCCACAACACCCGCATCGATCCCGCAACCGGCTACAACGAGGAGGAGATGAAGGTCCGGGAGGAGACGCGCAAGATCTTCGGCGATCCGGACATCGCGGTGTCGGCGACCTGCGTGCGCGTGCCGGTGCTGCGGGCGCATGCGGTGGCGATTACGCTCGAATGCGAGCGGCCGATCACGCCGCTCGAGGTGCGCGCACTGCTCGCCGCTGCTCCGGGCGTGCGCCTGGTGGACGATGCCGAGCGCAACTACTTTCCCATGCCGCATGATGCCTCCGGCCAGGATGCGATCCTCGTGGGGCGGATCCGCCAGGACCTGAGCGACTCCGCCGGGCGCTCCATCGCGCTGTTCGTGGCGGGCGACCAGCTCCTCAAGGGGGCGGCGCTCAACGCGGTGCAGATCGCCGAGGCCTTGTGAACGGGATCAGGGCGGGGACCGTGGCGCGGTAGCGCGGGTATTCGCCGGGGAAGGTCTCGCGCATGTAGCGCTCCTCGATGCGCGACTTGATCACGAGCGACGCGGCGATGATCGCGAAGCCGAACGCCGCGCGCACCGATCCGGCGACCACGGCGGTGCCGAGCACCGCGGTGAGCAGCCCGGTGTAGATCGGGTGCCGCACCCGGGCGTAGGGACCGGTGCGGATCAGCTCGTGGCCCTCCTTGACCGTCACCGTGCCGCTCCAGTTGCGCCCCAGGTGCACGCGCGCCCACACCGCAAAGGCGAGGCCGGCGGCGAGCAGCGTGAGGCCGATCCAGCCCGCGAGCGGCGCGTCCGGCCAGAGCGGCGCGGCGAGCCAGCCGCCCCAGGGAGCCGGGCGCCAGACGATGAGCAGCGCGCCGGCGAACACCGGGCCCGAGTAGGCGAGGCGCGAGTGCCACGGCTCGCGCCGCCGGGTCATCTTGTTGCCGGACGCTGAGGCGAGCCAGTAGAGCGCCCAGACACCCCACAGCGCACCGATCAGCCGGTAGAGGAGCGGATCGTGCGGCATGGGCAGCAGTCCCTACAGCAGGTCCTTCAGCCGGTAGTACAGCATCGCGAGCACCAGTGCGGGGCGGCGCAGCGCCGCGCCGCCGGGAAAGTTGCCGTGCGGAATGCGGGCAAAGACGTCGAAGCGCGCGGCGGTGCCGGTGACCGCCTCGGCGATCAGCTTGCCGGCGATTCCGGCGAGGGCGATGCCGTGGCCGGAGAAACCCTGCAGGAAGTAGACGTTGGGAGCAAGTCGCCCGAAGTGCGGTGCGCGGTTCAGCGTGATGTCGACCTCGCCTCCCCAGGCGTATTCGATGCGCGCCTCCTGAAGCTGCGGAAACACCCGCAGCATGCGGGCACGCGTCGCCGCGGGCGCATCGAACGAGCGCAGTCCGGAGTAATTCACCCGTCCGCCGAACAGCAGCCGGTGATCCGCCGAGCGGCGGAAGTAATCGAGCACCCAGTTCATGTCGCTCACCGCCGCGTTGTTGACGATGAGCTCCCGGGCGCGCACCGCTCCCAGGGGCTCGGTCGCCACGATATAGGTCGCGACGGCCATGATCTTCTTCGCGAGGGTCGGAGCGGTGGCGCCGAGGTAGACGTTGCCGCACAGGACCAGGTAGCGCGCCTGCACCTCGCCGCGCGGCGCCGCCACGCGCACCCGTCCGTCGCCTGCTGCCGAAAATCCCGTCGCGCGGCTGCCCTCGCAGATCCGCACGCCGGCGCTCTCGGCCGCGCGCGCCAGTCCCAGGGTGTAGTTGAGCGGGTGCAGGTGGCCGCTGTTGGTATCGTAGAGCGCGCTGCGGTAGCACTCGGTCGCGAGCAGCGCGGCGAGTCTCTCCCGTGGCAGGTAGGACGCGCTCTGATAGCCGTACTCTCCATGGAGCTCGGCGATCTCGTCGTGCAGCTCGCGCTCGTGGCGCTCCTTGGCGGCGGCGAGCAGGTAACCGTCGACCCAGTCGCAGTCGATGCGAAAGCGCTCGATCAGCGAGCGGATGAGGGCGAGTCCCTCGACCGAGACATCCCAGACGGCGCGCGCACCCGCCTCGCCGATCAGGCGCCTGAGCTTGCGCTGGCCGGCGGCGACCCCGAAGAGCGCCTGCGCGCCGCTGCGGCCGGACGCGCCCCAGCCGATGCGGTGCTCTTCGAGCAGCACGACCGAGAGCCCCGCCTGTGCGAGATGCAGCGCCGCCGAGCACCCGGCGATTCCGCCACCGACCACGCACACGTCGCAGCCGAGCGCCCCCTCGAGCGGCGGCCGTTCGGGCGCCGGCTTCCCCGTGGCGGAATAATAGGAGTCGACGTAGGGCAGGCGTCCCATCGGCCGAGAGTCCCCCGGGGTGTTTAGGATATTTTGACGTGCCTCGGTGCGCGCGCGGGCGCAGGATAGCGAGGGCGGCCGCTGCGGCGCAAATGGTCTGCAGGGGTCTCGGCTTCTGCGAACTCCCTTTAGTTCGGCCCTCTACCGCAGTTGCGACCTGCGTGGCAAGCGGAGGCTTCCGCGCCTCTCCTGTGGTCTAATAGACCCGTTTCCGGAGGTTTCGACGGCGGATTTTGTCTAAAATACTAGACAGCCGCCGGCAGCACGCCGCCATGGCATCCGCCCGCCCGCTCATCGGCATTCCCACCGACCGACGCATGGTCGGTGCACACCCTTTTCACATGGTCGGGGAGAAATACGCCCGCGCCGTGATCGATGCCGCCGGAGGCGCGCCGCTGCTCATCCCCTCGCTCGCCGAGGAGTTGCGCTTCGACGAGCTGCTCGAGCGGCTCGACGGCCTGCTGTTTACCGGCAGCCCATCGAACGTCGAGCCGCGACACTACGACGGTCCGCCGAGCGCGCCGGGGACGCTGCACGACCCGGCCCGCGACGCCACCACGCTGCCTCTGATCCGCAAGGCGGTGACTGCGGGCGTGCCGGTGCTCGGCATCTGCCGTGGCTTCCAGGAAATGAACGTCGCCTTCGGCGGCACCCTGCATCAGAAACTGCACGAGGTGCCCGGGCACCTCGATCACCGCGACGACGAGAGCCAGCCGCTCGAGGTGCAATACGGGCCGGCGCACGAGGTGACGCTCGAGCCCGGCGGGCAGCTGCGCTCGCTCGCCTCGAGCGACCGGATCCGCGTGAACTCACTCCACAGCCAGGGCATCGACCGTCTCGGTGGCGAGCTCGCCGTCGAGGCGCGCGCCCCGGACGGGGTGATCGAGGCGTTCCGGGTGCGCGACGCCCGCAGCTTCGCGCTGGCCGTGCAGTGGCACCCCGAGTGGCGGGTGATGAGTAATCCGTTTTCGCGCGCGCTGTTCGCCGCCTTCGGGGACGCGAGCCGCAAGCGCGGCGAAGCTAAGTGAAAGGCGCGGCCATGGTGAGTGAGATCCGGCAATTCTTCCGCGACCACGGCATCTCCGAGGTCGAGGCGATCATTCCCGACATGGCCGGCATCGCCCGCGGCAAGATCATGCCGGCGGAGAAATTCGCCGAGGATGGCGGCATGCGTCTGCCGGAGAGCGTGTTCCTGCAGACCGTGACCGGCGACTACCCGCCGGAGACCGGCGATGCGATGAGCCCGGCGGAAATCGACATCATCCTCAAGGCGGATGCCAAGACGGTGCGCCGCGTCCCGTGGGCGGCCGAGCCCACCGCACAGGTGATCCACGACTGTTTCTACTCCGACGGCCGGCGCGTCTCCATGGCCCCGCGCCACGTGCTGCGCAACATCCTCGAGCTCTATGCGCAGCGCGGCTGGGAGCCGATCGTGGCCCCGGAGCTGGAGTTCTACCTGGTGGAGCAGAACAAGGACGCCGACTATCCGCTCAAGCCGCCGGTGGGCCGCTCCGGGCGCGCCGAGCCCGGCCGCCAGTCCTACAGCATCGCCGCGGTGAACGAGTTCGACCCGCTGTTCGACGACATCTACCAGTTCTGCGAGGACCAGGACATCGAGATCGACACGCTCATCCACGAGGACGGTCCGGCGCAGATGGAGATCAACCTGATCCACGGCCCGCCGCTCGATCTCGCCGACCAGGCATTCCTCTTCAAGCGCACCGCGCGCGAGGCGGCGCTGCGCCACAAGATGTACGCCACTTTCATGGCGAAGCCCCATGCCAAGGAGCCCGGCAGCGCCATGCACATCCACCAGAGCGTCGTCGACGTGAAGACGCGCAAGAACATCTTCAGCAACCCCGACGGCACACCCTCGCAGCTGTTCTTCTCGCACATCGGCGGGCTGCAGAAGTACATGCCCGCCGCCATGGCGCTGTTCTGCGCCAACGTCAATTCCTACCGGCGTCTGACGCGCTACCTGTCGGCTCCCATCAACGTGCACTGGGGCTACGACAATCGCACCGCGGGGCTGCGCGTGCCGATGTCCGATGCCCAGGCGCGGCGGGTCGAGAACCGCGTGGGCGGCGCCGACGCCAACCCCTACATCGCAATCGCCGCCTCGCTCGCCTGCGGTTATCTGGGGATGATCGAGGGCGTTCAGCCCTCCGATCCGATCGTTGGCAGCGCCCACGATCTGCCGTTCGGCCTGCCGCGCTCGCTCGACGAGGCGCTGCGCGAGCTGCGCGCCTGCGAGCCGCTGGTCAAGCTCCTCGGCGAGCCGTTCGTCGAGGCCTTCACCATCGTCAAGGAGGCCGAGTACGAGGTGTTCCTGCAGGTGATCAGCTCCTGGGAGCGCGAGCACCTGCTGTTGAACGTCTGATTGCCGTAACTGGCCTGCTGTGAAGCGGGCAAAGGTCACTCCGGTTGGCCTGCGGAAAGGGCCGCAGGCCCTTTCCGCCTGATATATAAGGTGTCGGTGATCCGCGTTCCCAGCCTCCCGGGTGCCAGCATCGCCGTGGCGCTGCTCGCGGCCGCGTGCGCGGGCTGCTCGGGCCGGGCGCAGCAGCCGAGTGCCGCCACCGCCGCCGAGAAGATCGTCAACGTCGACAACTGGTCCGATTACATCCAGCCCTCCGTGATCGCCGACTTCCAGAAGGAGTACGGCATCCACGTCAACTACGACGTGTTCGACTCCAACGAGATCCTCGAGACCAGGCTGCTCACCGGTCACACGAACTACGACGTGGTGGTACCCTCCGGCGCTTTCCTCGAGCGTCAGATCGAGGCCGGCGTCTACCGCAAGCTCGACAAGGCGCTGCTGCCGAACCTGAGGAACGTCGATCCGGAAGTGGCGCGCGCGGTCGCGCTCTATGACCCCGGCAACCAGTACAGCGTCGATTACATGTGGATCACCTCGGGGGTGGGTTATAACGCCGCCGAGATCCGCAGCCGCATGCCCGATGCACCGGTCGAAAGCTGGCGCATGCTGTTCGAGCCGCAGGTGGTGTCGAAATTCCAGGACTGCGGGGTGTCGATCCTGGATGCGCCCTCGGAGGTGGTCGCCACGGTGCTGCGGTACATCGGCCGCAACCCCAACAGCAACTCCCCCGCGGATCTCAAGGCAGCCGAAGCAGTGCTGAAGGCGATTCGCCCCTACGTGCGCTACGTCGACTCCTCGCGCTACATCGACAACCTCGCCAACGGCGATATCTGCCTGGTGATGGGCTGGTCGGGCGACGTCAAGCAGGCGCACGACCGCGCCCGCGACGCCGGCAAGGGGGTGAACCTGGCCTACTCGATCCCGAGCGAAGGCGCCATCAGCAACTACGACGTGATGGCGATCCCGGCGGACGCGCCCCACGTGCGCAATGCGCACCTGTTCATCAATTTCCTGCTGCGCCCGGAGATTGCCGCCCGCAATTCGAACCTCATCAAGTACGCCAACAGCGTGCTGCCCTCGATCCAGCCGCTCGACCCCGCGGTGGCGAGCGATCCGGGCGTCTACCCGCCGCCGCAGGTACGGGCCCGCCTGACGCCCGAGCGCGCCCGGCCGGCCGACTACCAGCGGCTGCTGACGCGCGCCTGGACGCGCTTCAAGACCGGCAGGTAAGGTCAGCACTCCGTGAGCACCACCGCCGAACCTCAGGCCTCCGATCGCGCCGCCGCCGACGGCTACGTGCGCCTCAGGAACCTCACCAAGAAATTCGGCGACTTCGTCGCGGTCGACGACGTATCGCTCGACATCCGCCGCGGCGAGATCTTCTGCCTGCTCGGCGGCTCGGGATCGGGCAAGACGACGCTGCTGCGCATGCTGGCCGGCTTCGAGACCCCCACCGCCGGGAGCATCGAGATCGACGGCCAGAGCCTGAGTGCCGTGCCGCCGTACGAGCGCCCGGTCAACATGATGTTCCAGTCCTACGCGCTGTTCCCGCACATGAGCGTCGAGAAGAACGTGGCGTTCGGGCTCGAGCACGAGCACCACGGCCGCGCCGAGATCCGCCGCCAGGTGGGCGAGATCCTCGAGATCGTCAGGATGCGCGGCTTCGAGGCGCGCAAGCCGCATCAGCTGTCCGGCGGCCAGCGCCAGCGCGTCGCCCTGGCGCGGGCGCTGGTGAAGCGCCCGAAACTCCTGCTGCTCGATGAGCCGCTGGCGGCGCTCGACAAGAAGCTGCGCGAGCACACCCAGTTCGAGCTGCTCAACATCCAGCAGCGCCTCGGGGTCACCTTCATCGTGGTCACTCACGACCAGGAGGAGGCGATGACCCTCGGCACGCGGCTCGGGGTCATGAACCGGGGCCGCATCGTGCAGGTCGGGACGCCGTCCGACATCTACGAGTCGCCGGCGACGCGCTTCGTCGCCGACTTCATCGGCTCGGTCAACATGTTCGAGGGGGAGGTGTGCGAGAACGGCACGGGCGGCCTGAGCATCCGTTGCGCCGAGCTCGACTGCACGGTACGCGCCGGACGCAGCGCACCGCTCGCGTGCGGTGCCACGGTCTGGACGGCCATCCGCCCCGAGAAGATCAACATCGCGCGCCAGGCTCCCGCGGCGCAGGACCCGGCGCGCCTGGGCAACCTGTTGCGTGGCACGGTCAAGGAGATCGCCTACATGGGCGACATGTCGATCTATCTGGTGCGCATCGGCTCGGGCAGAGTGCTGCGCGTGACGCTGCCGAACATCATGCGTGGCGCCGAGCGGCCGATCGCGCGCGAGGAGACGGTCTGGCTCTCCTGGCACGACTCGAGCCCGGTGGTGCTCACCGAGTAGGCCGCGGTGCGCTGGTCTCGGGCAGCCGGACGCGGCCTGGTCGCAGGCATTCCCACCCTGTGGCTGCTGGTGCTGTTCCTCGTGCCCTTCATCATCGTGTTCCGCATCTCCTTCTCGGAGGTGCGCCTGGCGATACCGCCCTACACCCCGCTCATCGCCTGGCACCACGGATCGCCTGCGCTCGAGCTGCACGGCTCGGCCTACGCGTTCCTGTTCACCGATCCGCTGTACCTCGCCTCCTACCTCTACTCGCTCAAGGTGGCGGCGGTCTCGACGCTTTGCTGTTTGGCTCTGGGCTATCCGATGGCCTACGCCATCGCGCGCGCGGGTCCCGCGACCCGGCCACTGCTGCTGATGCTGATCGTGCTGCCGTTCTGGACCTCGTTCCTGCTGCGCGTCTACGCCTGGATCGGGCTGCTGAACAACAACGGCGTCATCAACAACGCGCTGCTGTACCTCGGACTGATCCACCGGCCGCTGCGCCTGCTGCAGACCGACTTCGCGGTATACATCGGCATCGTCTACTCGTACCTGCCCTTCATGATCCTGCCGCTGTACGCGAATCTCGAGAAGCACGATCCCTCGCTGCTCGAGGCGGCTGCGGATCTCGGGGCGCGCCCGTGGCGGGCGTTCCTGCGGATCACGCTGCCCCAATCCCTGCCCGGCATCGCGGCGGGGGCGCTGCTGGTGTTCATTCCGGCGGTGGGCGAGTACGTCATCCCGACGCTGCTCGGCCGCACCGATCAGCTGATGATCGGGCGGGTGCTGTCGGACGAGTTCTTCGAGAACCGCGACTGGCCGGTGGCGAGCGCGGTCGCGATCCTGATCCTGCTGCTGCTGATCGTGCCGATCCTGCTGTTCCAGCGCTTCCAGCAGCGCCAGCTCGAGGCGTCCCGGTGAAGTCGCGCGGCCTGCTCACGCGCGTGGCCCTGCTGCTCGGGCTGGTGTTCCTGTACGTGCCGATCGTTTCCATGATCGTGTTCTCCTTCAACAACTCCCGCCTGGTCACCGTGTGGGATGCGGCGCATTCGCCCACGCTCAGGTGGTACGCGGCCCTCGCCCGCAACGAGCAGATTCTCACCGCCGCGTGGCTGTCGATACGCATCGCGCTCGTCTCCGCGAGCGCCGCGGTGGTGCTCGGCACGCTCGCCGGGGTGGCGCTGGCGCGCTTCGGCGCCTTCCGCGGCCGGATGCTGCTCGCGGGAATGATTCCGGCCCCGATCGTGATGCCGGAAGTCATCACCGGGCTGTCGCTGCTGCTGCTGTTCGTCGCCCTGGAACAGCTGATCGGCTGGCCGCGCGGCGTGGGCGCGGTTACCATCACGCTTGCTCACATCACCTTCTGCATGGCGTACGTGACCGTGGTGGTGCAATCGCGTCTCGCCGGCTTCGATGAGTCGCTCGAGGAAGCGGCCATGGACCTGGGTGCGCGCCCGCTGCGGGTGTTCCTGCGCATCACGCTGCCGCTCATCCTGCCGGCGGTCGCCTCCGGCTGGCTGCTGGCGTTCACGCTGTCGTGGGACGATCTGGTGATCACGCAGTTCGTCGCCGGACCGGGCTCGAGCACGCTGCCGATGGTGATCTTCTCCAAAGTGCGCTTCGGTGTGACCCCGGACGTGAACGCGCTCGCCACCATCATGGTGCTGATCGTGGCGACCGGGATTGCGCTCTCGTCGGTATGGATGCGCTACCAGGCGCGCCGGCGCGAGCGCGATGTGCAGCTCGCCGCCGCCGCCAACCTGAGCGCGCCCTGATGGCACGCCAGATCCTCGGTATCGACGTGGGCGGATCCTCCATCAAAGCCGGATTGCTCGACCTCGAGGCCGGCCGCCTCACCGGCGGCCTGATCTCGGCGCCGACCCCGCGTCCCTCGACGCCAGCGGCGCTGATGCCGGTGATCGCGGCGCTCGCCGGCCGCCTTCCCGGCGCCAGCGGCGGCGTCGGCATCGCCTTCCCGAGCGTCATCAAGCAGGGCACGGCGCGCACCGCCGCCAACGTCGATCACTCCTGGCTCGGCACCGATGGCGCGGCGCTCGCGGCGCGCGCCCTCGGCCGGCCGGCGCTGTTCCTCAACGACGCCGATGCCGCCGGCATTGCGGAGATGCGCTGGGGAGCGGGCCGGGGCTGCCGCGGGACGGTGATCATGGTGACGCTCGGCACCGGGATCGGCACCGCGCTGTTCAGCGACGGCAAGCTGTTCCCGAACAGCGAGCTCGGACACCTGGAGCTGCGCGGCATGGACGCGGAGAAGTGGGCATCGGCACAGGTGCGCAGCACCGAGAAACTCGACTTCCCGGCGTGGATCGCCCGGGTGAACGAGTACCTCGCGCGGCTGCACCAGCTGCTCTGGCCGGATCTGCTCATCCTCGGCGGTGCGGTGAGCGAGCGCTTCGCCGAGTTCGCGCCGCTGCTGCGCTCGGAGGCGCAGCTGCGGCCGGCGCACTTCGCCGGGCAGGCCGGCGTGATCGGTGCGGCGATCGCGGCCGCCGAGGCCGATCTGTAGCGTGAGAGCGAGCAAGCTTCCCGAGGTCGGCACGACGATCTTCACGGTCATGTCCCGCCGTGCGCGCGAGCTCGGCGCGCTGAACCTCGGCCAGGGTTTCCCGGACTATGACATCGATCCGCGGCTCACCGCGCTCGTTACCGCGGCCATGACGGCCGGCCACAACCAGTACGCACCGATGGAGGGGATGGCGGAGCTGCGCGCGCGCATCGCCGCCAAGCTCGGCGCGTGCTACGGCCACAGTCCCGACCCGGACACCGAGATCACCGTGACCCTCGGGGCCACGGAAGCGATCTACTCGGCCATCCAGGCCGCGGTCGGCGCGGGCGACGAGGTGATCGCCTTCGATCCCGCCTACGATTCCTACGAGCCGGCGGTGAAGCTCGCCGGCGCGCGCTGCGTGCGAGTGCCGCTCGCCCAGCCCGGGTTTCGCTATGACTGGGAGCGGGTTCGCGCCGCGCTGAGCGCACGCACCCGTCTGGTGCTGTTCAACAGCCCGCTGAACCCGGCCTGCACCGCAGCCACGGCGCAGGATCTCGATGCGCTTGCGGAAGCGATCCGCGACCGCGACATCCTGGTGTTGTCGGACGAAGTCTACGAGCACGTGGTGTTCGATGGCGTCCGCCACCACTCGGTGCTCGCCCATGCCGAGCTCGCCGCGCGCAGCTTCGCGGTGTTTTCCTTCGGCAAGACGCTGCACGCGACCGGGCTGCGGGTCGGCTATTGCGTGGCGCCGCCGCCGCTCACCCGCGAGCTGCGCAAGGTGCACCAGTTCAACACCTTCAGCATCGCGAGCCCGCTGCAGCATGCGATCGCCGCCTACCTCGCCGAGCAGCCCGAGTGCTGGCGCACGCTCGCGCCGTTCTTCCAGGCCAAGCGTGACCGGCTGCGCGCCGCGCTGTCGCGCTCGGGCTTCCGTCTGCCGCCGGCGCAGGGCACGTACTTCCAGCTGCTCGACTTCGGCGAGTTCGCGCCTCCCGACGATCGCGCCTTCGCCGAGCGGCTGCTCGCGGAAGCGGGCGTCGCCACCATTCCGCTGTCGCCGTTCTACGCAGTCGCCGAGCCGCTCACCTTTCTGCGGCTGTGCATCGCCAAGCGCGATGCGACGCTCGATGAGGCGGCGGCGCGGCTGGCGGCTTTTGCCGCGCGGCTGGGGCGGAGCTGAGCGCATGACGGACCTGCGCGTCACGCTGGTGCAGCAACCGCTCGCGTGGCAGGACGCTGCCGCCAACCGTGAGCGCTTCGCGGCGCTGCTCGGGCCGCTCGCCGGCAGCACCGATCTGGTGGTGCTGCCGGAGACCTTCACCACCGGGTTCAGCATGGAGGTCGAGGCTCTGGCTGAGCCTGTCGGCGGCCCGACCGGGAAGTGGCTCGCGGCGCTGGCCGGGTCGCTCGACGCCGCGGTCACCGGCAGCATCATCACGGTCGAGGCGGGCCGCTACTACAACCGGCTGCTGTGGGCCGAGCCGCACGCGCCGCTGCGGCACTACGACAAGCGGCACCTGTTCCGCTTCGGTACCGAGCACCGCCACTTCACCCGCGGCGGGGCCGCGTGGAGCGTGCCGTGGCGCGGTTTTGCCGTCTGCCCGCTGGTGTGTTACGACCTGCGCTTCCCGGTCTTCAGCCGCCGCCGCGCCGGGCTCGACTACGAGCTGCTGGTGTACGTAGCCAACTGGCCCGCGGCGCGCGCCTACGCCTGGCGACAGCTGCTGCGGGCGCGCGCAATCGAGAACCAGGCCTACGTGGTGGGCGTCAACCGGGTCGGCCCCGACGGGCTCGGCGTCGCGCATCCGGGCGACAGCGCCGCGATCGACTACCTCGGACAGCCGCTTGTCGAGGCAGGCGCCGAGCCGGCGCTGCTCACGGTGGCGCTGGACGGCGCGAAGCTGCACGCCTTCCGCGAGAAGTTTCCGGCGCACCTCGATGCCGACCGGTTTACCCTCGAGCCCTGAATGAAAAAGCCCACACTGGTCAATCACCCGCCCGCCGTCGAGCTGCCGCCCGGCAACCGCGCGCTCGTCGATCCCATCTATCAGAGCGTCAAGTTCGAGTTCGAGAGCCTGGCGGAGACCGAGCGCTTCCTGCGGGGCGAGCGCCCCGGCTTCTTCTACAGCCGCGCCAGCAATCCCACCACGCGCCAGCTCGAGCTGCTGCTCGCCGCGCTGCAGGGCCGCGAGGACTGCCTGGTGACTGCCTCCGGCGTCGGTGCCATTTCCGAGGCGCTGCTCGCGCTCACCCGCCAGGGCGATCACATCCTGTGCTTCGTCGAGACCTACAACCCGACACGCTATCTGATCCGTCGCCTGCTCGGGCGCTTCGGCGTGACCCACACCATGCTGTCGATCGAGGATACGGCGGGCATCGAGCGCACCCTCGGCGGGCGGCCCGTACGGCTGGTGTTCTTCGAGAGTCCCACCAACCCCGTGACCCGCATCGCCGACATTGCCGCGCTCACCCGCGCGGCGCGCGCGGCCGGCGCACTCACCGTCATGGACAATACCTTCGCCGGTTTTCACCAGCACGGCGAATACGACGTCGACGTGTTCGTTCACAGCCTCACCAAGTACGCCTCTGGCGCGGGCGACGTGATGGGCGGCGCGGTGATCGCGCGCGCCGACCTCATCCGTGACCTGCGCACCGAGTTCTCCGTGCTCGGCGGCACGCTCGATCCGCACGCCGCGTTCCTCATCCTGCGGGGGCTGAAGACCTATTTCGTGCGCTACCGCGCCCAGTGCGCGAGCGCGCTCGCGATCGCGCGGCTGCTCGCGGACCATCCCGCGGTCGCACGGGTGCACTACCCGGGCCTCGCCAGCCACCCGCAGCACGCACTCGCCGCACGCCAGATGCGCGATTTCGGCACCATCGTCAGTTTCGATCTGCGCGGCGGGGAGGCGGCGGGCCGGCGTTTTGCCGACGCGCTGCAGCTGTTCGCGCTCACCGCCAGCCTCGGGTCGGGCGAATCCCTGATCGTGACCCCGCAGCTGATGGGCGGGCGGGATCTGACGGCCGAGCAGCAAGGCATCTCGGGCATTACCGCGGGAACGGTTCGGCTGTCGATCGGGCTTGAGGACCCCGACGATCTCGCCGAGGATATCACCGGGGCGCTCGCCGCCGCGGCGTCCTGAGGCTGCGGGCGAACCGGAGGAAATAGCGATGGCGCGGATCCGGCGCAGCAGGGCGGGCGCTTGGTGCAGCGCGGCACTCCTCGCTGCCGCCGCCGCAGCCACGCCCGCCGCGCCGACCGAGATCCCAGTCGAGACATTCGCCGCCGGGCCACAGATGGCCGAACCGCGGATCTCGCCCGATGGGAGACAACTGGTCTACCTGACGACCGTCGCCGGCGAGGAGATGGTGGTGGTGCGCAACCTGCGCTCGGACACCGTTCACGCGATCCTGCACGCTTACGGCGGACCCTATACGGTCTCGCGCTGCGAGTTCAAGACCGACGACCGGCTGCTCTGCCACCTCGAGGGGGTGCAGCGCGGCGCCGGCGGGCGGCCGTATCCCGCCTCGCGCATGGTGACCGTCGATTCCGACGGCAACCGTCCGCGGCTGCTGTTCCGCCATGGCTTCTTTGCGACGCCCGAGTCGGTCGCGCGCTCGCAGTTCCAGGACCGGATCGTCAACTGGCTGCCGGATGATCCGCGCCACGTTCTGATCGAGCTCGGCGACGACGGCAGCGTCTTCCCTTCCGTCTACAGCGTCGACGTCTACCGTGGCAACCTGAAGCTGGTGGTGCCGGCGCATCCACCGATCATGGACTGGACCGCGGACAGCCGGGGGGTGGTGCGCTTCGGTTACGGCTTCAGCCACGATACCGGCGTGTACATCGCGCGCAGCGGGCCGGACTCGCCGTGGCATACGCTCGAGGAGTTCAAGCGCTTCACCCACGAGCGCTTCGATCCGCTCGCCATCGGGCCGGATCCGGACCAGCTGTTCGTGTTCGCCCCCTACGAGGGGCGCACCGCCGTGTGGCAGATGGATCTCGGGCGCAGCGGCGATCTGAAGCTCCTGTACTCGCGCCCCGACGTCGACGTCGGTGGGCTGCTCGAATGGCCGACCGACCGGCACGTCGTCGGATTCGTCTACGAGACCGACCGTCCCCACACCCACTTCATCGACCCGCGGGCCGAAGCCGTCGACGCGATGCTCGAGCGGGCGCTACCCGGGGAGTACCACGTGGTGATCGACGCCACGCACGACGGCACACGGCTGGTCACGTTCTCCTTCAGCGACGTGCTGCCGGCGCGTTACGACCTGCTCGATACCGCGACCGGGACCCTCACCCCGCTCGGCCGTCAGAGCGGCGAGCTCCACGAGAGCGAGCTCGCGCCGCTCAAGCCGGTCGTCGTGCCGGGGCCGGACGGCAGCAGCATTCCCGGTTACCTCACGCTGCCGCTGGGGGCGCCCGCGGGCCGCGCGCTGCCCGCAGTGGTGCTGCCACACGGGGGTCCGTACGCGCGCGACCACTGGGGCTACGACCCGCTGGTGCAGCTGCTCGCGAATCGCGGCTACGCGGTGCTGCAGCTCAACTTTCGCGGCTCGACCGGCTACGGCGAGCAGTGGCGCAACGCCGGACATCAGGCCTGGGGCACCATCATGCACGCGGACATCACCGCCGGCGCGCACTGGCTCGTCGGCTCCGGGATCGCCGACCCGGCGCGCATGTGCATCGTCGGCTGGAGCTACGGCGGCTACGCCGCTCTGGTCGGCGTGGAGAAGGAGCCGCACCTGTATCGCTGCGCCGTGAGCATTGCCGGAGTCTCCGATCTCACGCAGATGGAGCAGGATGACGAGCGCTTCTACGGCGGCAAGGACGCGGCCGGCGACTCGATGGGCACGGACAAGGCCCAGCTCGAGGCGGAATCGCCCCTGGCGCATGCCGACCGCATCCAGGTGCCGGTGCTGCTGATCCACGGCGAGGACGACTACATCGTGCTCGTCGGCCAGAGCCGCGCGATGGCGCGGGCGCTCGCACGGCACGGAGTGCGCAGCCGCCTGGTGCTCATCCCGCACGGGGATCACAGTCTGACGCGCCCGCAGATGCGCCTGACGCTCTACCGCGAGGTGGCGACCTTTCTGGCGGCGAATCTCGGCGCGCCGCCCGCAGCGGGTGCCGCTGCTCCGGCCGCGGCGGCGATCAGCGGCGCAGCAGCCACGCGATGAGCGACACGAGCGCGCTCAGGAGCAACATGGTCGTCAGCGGAAAGAACAACCGCAGGCCCGGCCGGTCGATGACGATGTCGCCCGGCAGACGAAACAGCGGCAGGCGCCTCAGCGCGGGCCACGCGAGCCCGGCCAGGATCAGCGCGCCGCCGAGGACGATCAGCAAGCGGTTCACCGTGTCAAGCTTAGCGTGGAACCGACCGCGGCGGCGCGGGTCTAAAAAGCCGCGCCAGGGAGGACCTGTCATGAGCATCGACTCTCCCGCTATTCCCTATCAGTTCGTCGATCTCGAGCCGGCCATGTCGCGCGATACGCTCATGTTCCACTTCCTGCGGCACCAGCGCGTGTACTTCGATCGCATGCAGGCGCTGGTGCGCGGCAGCGAGCTCGCGGAGCTGCCACTCGAGGAGCTGGTGCGGGTGACCGAGCGCAATCCCGCGAAGCACACGCTCTACCGCCTGGCGGCCGAAGTGTGGAACCACAATCTCTTCTGGCGCTCGATGAGTCCGCGGGGCGGCGGGGCGCCCCACGGCGTCGTCGGCGAGCGGTTGCACGCGCGCTTCGGCTCCTACGACGGGTTCGTGCGTGAGTTCAAGGCGGCGGCGCGCGGTCATTTCGGCAGCGGCTGGCTGTGGCTGGTATGGCGCGACGGCAAGCTCGAGATCGACACCACCGGCAACGCCGGCACGCCGCTGGTGCGGGGCGACACGGCGCTGCTCGCGCTCGATCTGTGGGAGCACGCCTACTTTCTCGACTACCAGAACCGCCGCTCCGCCTACGTGAACGCGTTTCTCGAGGAGCTGGTCGACTGGGATTTCGCCAACCGCGTACTGGCCGCGCTGCCGCCGCCGGCCGAGGCCGGCAGCGTGCGTCCGCGTGCCGGCGCGGAAGCTCCGGAGCTGCGGGTGCCATGACGCGCAGCCCGATCGCGCTGCTGCTCGCGCTGCTCGCCGTGTCCGGCGTGCGTGCGGCGCCGATCGTCGCCGGAGGCGCCCGGACCGCAGCGCCCGCCGCGGCCGGACCCGCGGAGTGGCGCGCCTTCGACATCAACGTGCGGCTCGAGAACCTGCCACGGCCCTACACCTGCGACGAGCTGTGGTACCGCTTCCACGACGTGCTGCTCGCGATCGGCGCGCGCCCGGATCTGCAGATCCTCACCTACCATTGCGCCGACACGCGCGCCGCGTCCGGCCGCTCGCCGAGCGTGCAGCTCGAGTTCCGGCTGCCGATCGCACTCACCGCGGCGCAGGCCCGCTACGCCGACCTCTCCGCCGTGCCCCGCACGATCCGGCTCGCGCCGGGGGAGCCGCACTCGCTCACGCGCGGCGATTGCGAGCTGCTGCGGCAGATGGGTGCCTCGTTGCTCGCGGCACTGCCGGTGCAGGTCGTGGGCGCTGCGCTCAGCTGCCACCGCGGGACTGCGGCCGCGGCCCAGCCGTTCGCGCTCGAGGTGCAGGCGCTGATCCCGCGCTCCTGAGGCGTGTCAGGGGCCCGCCACCCGCACGCGGTGCGGATGGTAGGGCACCACCTCGAGCACCTCCCCGTCGCGCAGGCGCTGCTGCACGCCGCGCCAGAAGGCGGCGGTCAGTATCTCGCCGTGCACACGCAGCAGCGCGGCGCGCGCGGCGTCGCCGAAGCCGAGAAAGCCGATGAAGGTCTCGGGGAACACGTCGTTCTCCCCGACGTAGAACCACGCTTCGGCGCGCATCTCGTCCTCGAGCGTGGCCGCCGGCGGCAGATCGCGGAAATTGCAGTCGCTTACCCGGCACAGCTCGTCGTAGTCGTAGAAGATCACGCGCCCGTGCCGGGTGACGCCGAAGTTCTTCGGCAGCAGGTCGCCCGGGAAGATGTCGGTGCAGGCGAGGTCGCGGATGCACTGGCCGTAATCGAGCGCCGCGCGCTCGGCTTCCGCCGCGGTGGCGCTGCGCAGGTACAGGTTGAGCGGGGTCATGCGCCGCTCGATGTACACGTGATCGAACACCAGGTCGTCGCCGTCCTGGTACACCGTATCCGCCGCCTCGTTGCGCAGCTCCGCCAGCAGCTCCGCGGCAAAGCGCGCGCGCGGAAAGCGCAGACGGCGGAACTCCTGTGCGTCGACCAGCCTGCCGGCGCGGTCGTGGACGAACACCATGCGGTATTTCGCCATGACCTCCTCGCGCAGCACCGTCTTGGGGAAGGCGAAACGGTCGCGGATCACCTTGAAGACGACGTCGAGTGAGGGCAGGGTGAAGCACACCATCACCAGCCCGCGCTCCCCGGGCGCGTGCGTGAAGAGGTCCTCGCCGCGCGCCAGGGCGCGCACCAGCTCGCGGTAGCGCTCCGTCTTGCCCTGCCGGGCGCGGCCCAGCACCGTGAACAGCTCGCTCACCGGCTTGAGCGGCATCAGCGAATGCAGGAACACCACTGCCTCGGCCACCCGCTCGAGGTCGGCGTGGAAGTAGGAGCGGGTGAAGCTGAAGACGATACTCACGTCAGCTTCCGTGAGCATCACCGCATCGAGCAGCAGGCCGCTGTCGGTGTTGCGCAGCGCGATCACCAGTGGCACCAGCAGCTCCCGTCCGAGCATGCGCCCGACGATGTAGGCGCGCGAGCTCTGGTAGAACACCGGCCGCAGCACCTCGATCCGCTCGATCATGCGCCGCTCGGCCTGGGATTCGAGGAAGGCACGCACCTCGCCGGTGACGTGCGCGATGCTGTGGTCGAGGTCGCGCCACCGCGAGCGGAAGCGCACGTCGCCCAGCAGGTCCTCGAACAGCAGCGAGAGCGAGCCGTGATTCACGTAAGTGTTGGTTGCGGGCGTCGAGCCCATGCCCGCCAGCGGATCGACATCGGTGGCGACGAACTCGATGTCGGCAGCGACCCCGACGGTGCCGAACAGCCGCCGGGTGATCGAGCTGAAGAACGTCTGGGCGAACTCGGGGTCCGGCAGCGTGCCGATCAATGCGGCGAACTCGCCGCGGATTTCGCGCCAGCGTCCGCGATCGAGCAGCTGCGCACCGAGCGCCGCGCGCAGCTCCGCGATCGTCTGGTTCACGAAGCGGTCGTAGAGCTCGATGCGCTCGACGGCGTCGCGCTGCGCCGCGCGGGCGTCGCGATTGTCGAAGCGCAGCGGTGCGCGGCGCGTGATGGCGCGGAACTCGGCGTTGTAGCTGGCGAAGGCCGCGACGATGTGACGGGCGCAATCCATGAACGGCCCGCCGCGCTCAGTCGAAGTCGGTCGGCAGCGCGGGCTCGAGGTGATGCCGGTACAGCAGCTCGATCTGCGCCGGCAGCACCCGCCCGGGGGACAGCTCGGGGAGCCCGCGCACCGGGAAGAATCCGACCGCATCGGTCTCGGGGCTGGTGGCGGGAGCACCGCCGGTGAGCTCGCAGAGGAACAGCAGCTTGTAGATGTGGTGCACGCCCGGGGGATGCGGGTGGCGGTTCTTGTCGAGCAGCGCCGCGAGCTTCACCGCCCGCGCGCGATAGCCGGACTCCTCGTAGATCTCGCGCGCCACCGCATCCGAGGGCGCATCGTTCACGTCCACCCAACCGCCGGGCAGCGTCCAGCGGCCATCCGAGCGCTCGCGCACCAGCAGCACCTCGCCGTCGCGGAACACCCCGCCGCGCACGTCGACCTTGGGCGTGGCGTAGCCGCTCTCCCCCTCGAACAGCGCGCGCACCGTCTCGGGCGGCGTGCCGAGCTCCCCCGACAGCATGCGCGTTGCGAGCTCCCGCAGCTGCGTGTAGCGCGCGCGGTCGAAGGGATCGCGGCTGAAGGCGAGGCCGTTCTGCGCAATCGCCTGCAGCTCGCGCACCCAGGCGAGCAGCGTGGCGGTGCGCTCCCGGCCGCTCACGGGCGCGCCGCCCGCAGCCGCGCGTAGTGCGGCGGCGCCTGGTGCAGGAACAGGCGACACCCGCTGGCGATGCCGAGCTTCCTGGCGAGCGGCGTGCCGGAATAGCCGGTCATGGGCGGGTGGTGGCGCTCGGCGCGCGCTGCGGCCGGCCGTGGCCTCGGGCGGCTACAGGTTGCGGATCAGCGCATCGGCAAACGCGCTGGTCGAGACTTCGCGGGCCCCGTCCATGAGACGCGCGAAGTCGTAGGTGACGATCTTCTCCCCGATGGTGCGGTCCATGGCGGCGATGATCGCGTCGGCCGCCTCTGCCCAACCGAGGTAGCGGAACATCATCTCTGCGGAGAGGATCACCGAGCCGGGATTCACCTTGTCGAGGTTGGCGTACTTGGGCGCGGTACCGTGCGTTGCCTCGAAGACCGCGTGTCCGGTGAGGAAATTGATGTTGCCACCCGGGGCGATGCCAATGCCACCGACCTGGGCCGCGAGCGCATCCGAGAGGTAGTCGCCGTTGAGGTTCGACGTCGCGATCACGTCGAATTCCTCGGGGCGCGTCAGCACCTGCTGCAGCGTGATGTCGGCGATCGCATCCTTGACGATGAGGCGGCCGGCCTTGCGGGCCGCTTCCATCTCCGCGCCGGCCTCCTTCTCGCCCTTGGCGGCGCGGGTGCGCTCCCACTGCTCCCAGGTGTAGGTACTGTTGCCGAACTCGCGCTCGGCGAGCTGGTAACCCCAGTTGCGGAACGCGCCCTCGGTGAACTTCTGGATGTTGCCCTTGTGCACCAGCGTGACGCTGCGGCGCTTGTTGGCGATCGCATAGTCGATGGCGGCGCGGATCAGACGCTCCGATCCCTCCTTCGACACCGGCTTGATGCCGATGCCGGAGCTCTCCGGGAAGCGGATCTTGCCGTAGGCTTTGGGAAACGCCTGGCGGAACAGCTCGAGGAACTTGCGGTTCTCCGGGCTGCCGGCCTCGAACTCGATGCCGGAGTAGACGTCCTCGGTGTTCTCGCGGAAGATCACCATGTCGACCTTCTCGGGATGCCGCACCGGCGAAGGCACACCCTTGAACCAGCGCACCGGCCGCAGGCACACGTACAGGTCCAGCATCAGCCGCAGCGCCACGTTGAGCGAGCGGATGCCGCCGCCGACCGGAGTGGTGAGGGGTCCCTTGATGGACACCAGGTACTCACGGCACGCAGTTACGGTCTCATCCGGCAGCCAGCTGCCGGTGAGCCTGTTGGCCTTCTCCCCGGCGTAGACCTCCATCCAGTGGATGCGGCGCTTACCGCCGTACGCGCGCGCCACCGCGGCGTCCATGACGCGCACGCTGGCGCGCCAGATGTCGGGTCCGGTGCCGTCGCCTTCGATGAACGGAATGATCGGGTTCACCGGGACGGTGAGCTTGCCGTTGCGGATCCCGATCCTTGCGCCCTGCGGGGGCGGCGCGACTGCGGGGGGGGCGGCCGTGGACATGGGTGTGCTCCTGAAAGCGGCAAGAGCCGGCTGAGCGGGCGTCGCGGGCGCGCCATGCTAGCACAGGCAGCCGCGCCCGGCGGGCGCGTGCTCAAGCAGCGCCGCGTGTGAGAGACTCACCGCGCGCAATGCGCTCGGGGGTGAGGAACAAAAGCGCTATGGCCGAGGCCGTCGATACTAATAACAAGAGTAACGCCGCGTCCGGCGCGCCGCGCTCGCTGTGGCGGCAGCTGTGCGCGGTGCGGCCGATCGATCCGGCGCCGGCAGGCAAGGCGCGGCTCAAGCAGGTGCTGAGCGCTCGTGCCCTGGTCGCGATCGGTCTCGGCGCCACCATCGGCTCGGGCATCTTCGTGCTGACCGGCACGGTCGCGGCCAACCATTCCGGACCGGCGATCACGCTGTCGCTGCTGATCGCGGCCTTCGGCGGCGGACTCGCGGCGCTGTGTTACTCGGAGTTCGCCACGTTCCTCCCCGTTCCCGGCAGCGCCTACAGCTACACCTACGCGACGCTCGGCGAGGCACTCGCCTGGTTCATCGGCTGGAACCTGCTGCTCGAGTACGCGATCTCGGCCTCGGCGGTGGCCGTGAGCTGGTCGGCGTACGTAGTGAGCCTGCTCAACGACGCTCACATCCATCTGCCCGCGGCGCTGGTCAATGCACCGCTCGGGCTCGATGTGCACGAGCACGTGGTGAGCACCGGAGCGATCGTCAACGTGCCCGCAGTGCTGATCGTCGCCGCCATGACGGCGTTGCTCTATATCGGGGTGCGTGGCTCGGCCGGCGCCAACTCGTTCATGGTGACTCTCAAAGTGGCCATCATCGTGATCATCGTGATCGCGGGCCTGAAGTACGTCGACCCGGCGAACTGGCGCCCGTACATCCCGCCCAACGCCGGCGAGCGCGGGCATTTCGGCTGGACCGGCGTGCTGCAGGGTGCCGCGATCATCTTCTTTTCCTACGTCGGCTTCGATACGGCGTCGACTACCGCGCTCGAGGCGCGCAATCCGCAGCGCGACCTGCCACTCGGCATCATCGGAACTCTGGTCATCTCCGCCGTGCTCTATGTGGCGATGGCCAGCGTGCTGACGGGGATGGTTCCGTACCACAAGCTCGACTCCGACGCACCGGTGGCGGTGGCGCTCGACGCGCACCCGCAGCTCGCGTGGCTCTCATGGATTCTCAAGGTCGGAGTCATCGCCGGCATGACGTCGGTCATCCTCACATCGCTCCTCGGTCAGCCGCGCATCCTGCTGTCGATGGCGGATGACGGTCTGCTGCCGCCGTTCATGAGTCGCTGTCACCCGCGCTTCAAGACCCCCCACGTCTCCACCGTCATCACCGGCGTATTCGCCGCGGCAATCGCCGCGGTGTTTCCGCTCGATCTGCTGGCGGATCTGATTTCCATGGGCATTCTGCTTGCCTTTGCCGTGGTGTGCGCGGGCGTGCTGGTACTGCGTTACACGCGGCCGGACGCTCCGCGGCCGTTCCGCGTACCCTGGGCGCCGGTCACCTGCGTGACCGGCACGCTGGTGTGTCTCGGGATGACCTACTACCTGTCCGCGGCCACCTGGGGCCGGCTGGTGGTCTGGACCGCGATCGGCATGTCGATCTACGCGCTCTACGGATTCAGGCACAGCCGCCTGCGCCGATGACGCGCACGCTCGCGAGCACCCCGGCCGCGGACGGCTTCGCGATGCCGGGTGAGTTCGCGCCGCACACGGGCTGCTGGCTGCTGTGGCCGGAGCGGCCCGACAACTGGCGCGATGGCGCGCTGCCGGCGCAACGCGCCTTCGCCGCGGTGGCCGCCGCCATCGCGCGCTTCGAGCCGGTGACGGTCGGGGTCTCCGCGGCGCACTACCCGGCGGCGCGGGCGCTGCTTCCCGAGCGCGTGCGCGTCGTCGAGATGGCGCACGACGACGCCTGGATGCGCGACGTGGGGCCCACCTGCGTCATCGATCGCGGCGGCACGGTGCGCGGCGTCGACTGGCGCTTCAACGCCTGGGGGGGACTCGAGGGCGGGCTGTACGCCTCCTGGGACGAGGACGAGCGGGTGGCGCGCAAAGTGCTCGAGATCGAGGGCCTGGACCGTTACCGCGCGCCGCTCGTCAACGAGGGCGGCGCCATCCACGTGGACGGCGAGGGCACCGCGCTCACTACCGAGCAGTGCCTGCTCAGCCCCAACCGCAATCCACACCTCGGGCGCCGCGCGCTCGAGCGGCGGCTGCGCGACTACCTCGGCGTGCGTCAGGTGATCTGGCTGGGCGCCGGTGTCTGCAACGACGACACCGGCGGCCACGTCGACAACCTCGCGTGCTTCGTACGGCCCGGGGTCGTGTGCCTCACCTGGACCGATGACCGGCGCGATCCCCAGCACGCGATCTCGCTCGATGCCTGGGAGCGCCTCAACGACGCACGCGACGCCCGCGGCCGGCGGCTCACCGTGGTGCGCGTGCCGATGCCGGGTCCGCTCGCGATGAGCGCACGCGAAGCCGCCGGTGTGGTGGCGCGTGCGGGGACCCGCGTGCGCCGCGCCGGCGAGCGGCTCGCCGCGAGCTACGTGAACTTCTATATCGCCAACGGCGGCATCGTCATGCCGCTGCTCGATGCGCGCACCGACCGCGCTGCGGCACGTACGCTCAAGCGAGTCTTTCCGGGCCGCCGCGTGGTCGGGGTACTCTCGCGCGAGATCCTGCTCGGCGGCGGCAACATTCACTGCATCACGCAGCAGATTCCGCTACCCAGAGGCGCAGGGCGCCAAAGTCGCGCCTTTGGCGCCCGGAAGCGGAGCTGATGTCCGCAAAATCGCCGCCGGCGATTCTGCCAATTCATTACAGCAGCCGCCGGGCGGCGTCCAGCCACTCGCGCTGGGCCCGGCGGTAATGCGCCGGAGCGATGCGCGCCTGCTCGAGCAGCTCGCGCACCACCTGCTGCGCCTCGGCGCGCCGGCCCTGGGAGCTCAGCAACTGCGCGTAGCGCACCGAGCCCTCGGCGCCGGGGTAAGCGGGCGCCAGCACGCGGTACTCCTCCAGCGCCTTGGGCGTGTTGCCCTCGGCTTCGAGCGCGCGGGCGTACAGCAGGTGTCCGGCCGGCGAGCGGAATTCCGGGTTGCGCGCGATGAGCTCATCGAGGGTCTCGCGCGCGGCGCGTGCATCGCCCTTGCCGAACTGCGCCTGCGCGAGTCCCAGCATCAGGTTCGGATCGTGCTGGTAGAGCCCGCCCAAGGCCTCGCGGTACTGGGCGATCGCCTCGTCGTAGCGCTCGTGGCGCGCGAGCTCCTCGGCATAGCGCTGGCGGCTGGCGACGTTGCCGGTGACGCGCGCCTCGTTCTCATAGCGGCGCAGGTCCGCGCCCGGATCGAGCGCGTGCCGGAAGCCGCGCGCGGTGCGCCGCGCGGTGCGGCTGCGGAACAGCTCCGGCAGGATCTCGACCGCAAAGTACATGGCCGGGCCGCCGCCCGGCAGGAGCAGCAACACCCAGATCCACAGCTGGTTGCGGCCCGTCTTGATGCAATGGACGATGAGTGCCCCCTGAATGATGATCGAGAGGATCGGCAGGATCAGATACGCCATGGCGCGCTCCGGTAGTCCCTAACGCGCGGCCGCTGGGCGCCGCGGCAGCGCAAATGCAATCACATAGTCCCCGCGCTTCGTGCCGAGCGGACCGTGACCGCCGGCGCTGATGACGACGTACTGGCGCTGATCGGGTCCCGCACGGTAGGTCATCGGGGTCGCCTGGCCACCGGCCGGCAGCTTGTACTTCCACAGCTCGCGACCGGTCTCGATGTCGAAAGCGCGGAAGTAGCCGTCGAGGGCGGCGCCGACGAATACCAGATCACCGGCGGTCGCAATCGGGCCGCCCATGTTCGGCATGCCGAAGTCGCGTACCAGCGGCCAGGGCGTGAAGCCCTCGGTCGAGCCGAGCGGCACCTGCCAGACGATACGCTGGCTGCGCAGGTCGACGCTCACCAGCGTGCCCCATGGCGGCGCGGTGCACGGCAGGCCCCACGGCGAGAGCAGCGGACCCCGCCGCACCGCGTAGGGAGTGCCCGCCTGGCGGGCGAATTCGGCGTGCGGAAACTGACCGGAGCGCGCCTGGGCTCCGAGCTCGCCGGGCGGGATCAGCGTCACCACCATCGGCAGATCGTTCACCGCCGCGATCACGCGCTGGCGCTCCTCGTCGAAGACGACGCCGCCCCAATCGACGCCGCCGATGTAACCCGGGTAGAGCAGCGTGCCGCGTGTGTCGGGCGGGGTGAAGGGTCCCTCGTTGCGCAGCGAGGCGATACGCTCGCGGCACTTGCCGCGATCCCAGAAGGTGATACCCCAGGCGTCGCGGGGCTCGAGCCGGCGCATCGGCACCAGCGGCGGCAGCGTCGAGTATGGCTGGCTGGGCGCGGCCTGCTCGCCGGCAACCAGGCTCTGCGGCACGTTCATCTCGATGACGGGAAACAGCGGCTTGCCATTGGTGCGGTCGAAGACATACAGCATGCCGGTCTTGGTCGCCTCGATCACCGCCGGCACCGGGACGCCCTGCACGTCGAGGTCGCCGAGCACGGGCTCGGCCGCGAGGTCGTAGTCCCACAGATCGTGATGCACGAGCTGGCGGACCCAGGCGAGCTTGCCACTGCGCACATCGAGCGCGAGCAGCGAGTCGGCGAAGGCATTCGATCCGAGGCGCAGGCCGCCGTAGAAGTCCGGGCTCGCCGAGCCGGTGGGAATGAACACCAACCCGTGCTCCTCGTCGACCGACATGACGCCCCAGGCGTTGCCCGCGCCGGTGGCGGCCGCCTGCTCCAGGTTCCACTCGGGGGCGGCCGGGTGGGTCGGCGAGTCGGGCAGGGGGTCGAACGACCACAGCAGCGCGCCGCTCCTGGCATCGAAGGCCCGGACGATGCCGCGCTCGACGTCGGCCGCGCGGTTGTCGCCGATCGAGGAGCCGACGATGACCGCATTGTCGAGGACCGCCGGCGGCGAGGTCACGAGGTACGCAGCGCGGTCGCGAATGCGGATGCCGCGGGTGAGGTCCAGCGCGCCGCCCGCGCCGAAGTCGTCGCACGGCCGGCCGGTGTCGGCATCGAGCGCGAGCAGCCGCGCATCGAGCGTCCCGGTGAACACCCGCCGGATGCACGGGCCGGCCGCGTGGCTGTCGGTGCTCGCCCAGACGCTCACGCCCCGGGCGGCGCTGTCGGAGTAGCGCGCGCTGCGGTCGATGTGCGGATCGAAACGCCAGCGCTCGCGGCCGGTGTCCGGGTCGAGCGCCATCACGATGTTGGTGCCGGTCTCGAGATAGAGCAGGCCGAAGGCCAGCACCGGTGTCGCCTCGAAGGTGAGGCGCTGCGCCTGTGCGAAGCCCGCACCGAGCTCCCCGGTGCGGAAGACCCAGGCCACCGCGAGCCGCACCACGTTGGCGCGGTTGATCTGATCGAGGCTGGAGAAGCGCTGGCCGAAGGTGTCGCCACCGTAGTAGCCCCAGTCGCTCGCTTCCGGCGACTGCGCCGGCGCGCCTCGCGCGCTGAGCGCGGCGATGAGCAGCGCCGCGGCTGCGCGCAGCAGCGCTGCCCGGGGCAGGGCGGCGCACCTGCGGCCGCGTGTGGAGATTGTCTTCACGGAGGCATTATCCGCGACGCTGCACGCCCGGTGCGAGCAGCGCGCGCCGTGGCGCATGCTGGTATTCTTGGGCGCGTGAGTTCACCACGGGCGATCATGCCCCGTCGCGGGGCATCGAGGTCAGTTCTCGTCGCCCTGTGTGTCGCGCTCTCGGTCACCGTGCGGGCCGACCCGCCGCCACCCGCGCCGCCATCCGCTCACCGCCCGCGCGTCGGCCTGGTGCTCTCCGGCGGCGGTGCGCGCGGCGCGGCGCACGTCGGCGTGCTCAAGGTCCTCGAGGACCTGCACGTGCCCGTCGACGCGATCGCCGGCACCAGCATGGGAGCGGTGGTCGGCGGACTCTACGCGAGCGGCCTGTCGGCGCGCGAGATCGAGAAGATCATGACATCGCTCAACTGGCAGGATGCCTTCCGCGACCGGCCGCCGCGCGAAGATCTCACCCTGCGCCGCAAGCAGGAGGACGAGAGCTTCCTGGTCAAGTTTCCCCTCGGACTGCGCGGTCACCGCATCGTGCTGCCGAAGGGCCTGATCCAGGGGCAGCGACTCAGCCAGACGCTGCGCCGCCTGACGCTGCCGGTGGTGCGCATCACCAACTTCGACGATCTGCCGACGCCCTTTCGGGCGGTGGCGACCGACCTCGAGAGCGGCGAGCCGGTGGTGCTGAATTCGGGCGATCTCACCAGCGCGATGCGTGCCAGCATGTCGGCGCCTGGCATCTTCGCGCCGGTCGAGCGCCAGGGGCGGATACTGGCCGACGGCGGAATCGCCGACAACGTGCCGGTCGACATCGCGCGCTCCATGGGAGTCGACGTCGTCATCGTGGTGGACGTCGGCTCACCGCTCCTGCCGAGAGACAAGCTCACCGACGTCACCGCTATCTCCAATCAGATGCTGGGGATCCTCATCCGCCGCAACGCCGAGGCGCAGCTCGCCACCCTCAGGCCGGGCGACATCCTGATCACCCCGCCGCTCGGCGAGGCATCGTCGTTCGACTTCGGCGGCGTGGCCCGCACCATCGGCATCGGCGAGGCCGCGACGCGCGCCGACGCGGCGCAGCTCGCGCCGCTCGCGGTGAGCGCCGGGGAGATGCGGCGCTACGTCGCGCACCGCGACTCGCTGCGGCGTCCGCCGCCGGTGATCGACTTCGTGCAGGCTGAGGGCGCCTCGCAGAGCTACTCAGCCGCCCTCGACACCCGGTTCAAGGACCTGAGCGGCAAGCCGCTCGATCCGGACAAGGTGGCACAACGGGTGACCGCCCTCTACGGCCAGGGCGGACTCGATACGCTCGACTACCGTGTGACCGGAGACGAGAGCCGCTACGGGCTCGCGCTCGATGCCCGCCCGAGCTCCATGGGGCCGAACTACCTGCGCTTCGGCCTCAGTCTGCAGGACGACTTCCAGGGCGATTCGTTCTACAACGCGGCGGTGCGCTTCGTGATGTCCGACATCACGCGCAGCGCCGGCGAGTGGGTCACCGACATGCAGGTCGGCAACGTCAGCCTGATATCGACCGAGCTGTTCCTGCCGCTGGCGCAATTCTCCGGCTGGTTCGTCATGCCGCACGTCGCCGCCGGCTCGCACGACGTCGACGTGCTGCAGGGGCAGAGCCTGCTCGCCGAGTATCGTTCCCACACCTTCGATTACGGCAGCGACTTCGGCTATCAGTTCGGTAACTGGGGCGAGATCCGCGTGGGGGCGCAGCGCGAGGAGGGCCATTTTCGCCTCAAGATCGGCGACCCGGCCGATCCCAACCTGCCGGTGGCCGCCTACCAGCCCTTCAGCACGCGCAACTACTTCGTGCGCTTCTCCTACGACCGGCTCGATGACGTGAATTTTCCGCACGCCGGCCAGTCGGCGTCGCTCGAGTGGAGCGGCAACCGCAACGTGATCGGCGCACAGACGACCAGCGACCAGGTGACCATGAGTTACCTCGGGGCGCACTCCTTCGGGCGCGACACGCTGGTGTTCTCGGCCGCGGGAGGCACGACGCTCGAGAGCTCGCTCACCGACATCAACCTGCTCTTTCCGCTCGGCGGTTTTCTCAACCTCTCCGGCCTGCGCGCGCAGTCACTCACGGGTCCCAACTTCGGCATCGCTCGGGCGCTGTACTACCACCAGATCGGACGCGGCGGCCCCGGATACTTCGACGTGCCGACTTACATCGGCATGTCGCTCGAAGCGGGCAACGTCTGGCAGAGCCGCAGCGCCGTCACTTTCAGCAACACGCAGAAGGACGCCAGTGTGTTCCTCGGGCTCGACACCCTGCTCGGACCGGTGTACCTGGCGAGCGGCTTCGACGAGCACGGCAACCAGGCGTTCTACCTGTTCCTCGGCCGCACCTTCTAGAGGCATCCGGCCGAAGCGCCCGGCGCGCCCGGGCCACTCGCTCACAGCTGCATGCGGTAGACGATGAAGCCCGAGCGCCCGGCGATGCGGTCGTAGAGGCGCTGGGCGGTGTGATTCGACTCGTGGGTCTGCCAGTAGAGGCGCGTCGCACCGCCCTGGCGCGCACGCGCGCCGCATTCGGCGATCAGAGCGCGGCCGATCCCGCGGCCGCGCCGCTCAGCTGCCGTAAAGAGGTCCTGCAGGTAGCAGATGGGCTCGACACTGGTGGTGCTGCGGTGAAAGAGATAGTGCGCGAGCCCGACCAGCCGGCCGTCCGCGATCGCAACCAGCGCGTGCACCGGCTCGCCCGCGTCGAAGAAACGCGCCCAGGTGGTGCGGGTGATCTCCGCCGGTAGCGCCGTGGGGCCCGAGCGGCCGTAGAAGGCGTTGTAGCCTTCCCACAGCGGCAGCCAGTCGGCGAAGTCGGCGGGCGTGACCGCGCGCACCGTGAGCTCGCCGGACGTCGTCACGGGTCGCCCGTCGGGGCGATCGTGGCGGTCTCGGCCATGAGGACCACGGCGCGCTCCGGCGCACGCGTGCGGTGCACGACCCCGCGCGGAACGACGAAACCCTCCCGCGGCTTGAGCTCGATCGAGCGGTCCTCGAGATCGATGATGAAGTGCCCGTCCAGCACGAAGAAGAACTCGTCGTCCCGGTCGTGCTTGTGCCAGTGGTACGCGCCCTGCAGCACCCCGAGCCGGATGACCGAGTCGTTCACCCGGCAGAGGGTCTGGTTGTACCAGCGGTCCTTGCACTCCGCGACGAGCTTCGGCACGTCCACGACGCTCAAGGGAGCGAACTTGACGTCGAGGTGCGTGGCGTAGGGGTACTGCTCGGCCTCGGCCATGGTCGTCTCCGACGGGTGTCTCAGAGCCCGCGGCTCTCGGCGAGCTTCTCGATCTTCTTGAATACCAGTGCGGGCTTGTCGCCGGCGCGCGAGTACTCGTGGCGGCGACTCATCTCCGCCAGCGCCGCGTCCCGCTCCGCGGGGGACGCGTACCAGTGCAGGCGCTGCCATTCGGGGCCGAGGAGCTTACGGAAGGGATCTCCCGGCGGGAGGCTCACCCGGACGCCATAGGGCCGCAGCCTCTCGATCGGCGGGGTGGTGAGGTTCTGCGGCTGACTGATGCCCATGGCGCGAGCTTACCTGTTGCCCCGTCCATGGCAAGCGCGGCGGGCAAGCGCCGCGGCGCGACCGGCACTTGTCTCGGCGCGGCGTCATCCCCACACTGCGTGACCCGTAATCCCGGAGGCCGCTCACCATGGCACTCACCCGCCGGAAGTCGACCATGCCCGCCCAGGCCGAGGCGCTGCCGGGGCGCAGCACGCCGATCGCAGTTCCCGAAGTGCATTTCGTGAATGGTCACCGCATCGTGCCGCCGTTTCCGGCGGGCTTGCGCGAGGCGGTGTTCGGTCTCGGTTGTTTCTGGGGCGCCGAGAGACTCTTCTGGGAGCTGCCGGGCGTCTACGCGACCGCGGTCGGCTATGCCGGCGGCTTCACGCCGAACCCGACCTACCAGGAAGTGTGCACGGGAGACACCGCTCACGCCGAGGTGGTGCGCGTGATCTACGACCCGACCAAGATCAGTTACGAGGAGCTGCTCGAGACCTTCTGGGAGTCCCACGATCCGACCCAGGGCATGCGCCAGGGAGCGGACTTCGGCACGCAGTACCGCTCCGCGATCTACGCGCTCGATGCCGGCCAGCAGCAGGCGGCCGAGGAGTCGCGCCGCCACTACCAGGCGCGCCTCACCGCGGCCGGCCGCGGCACGATCACCACGGAGATCCGCGAGGCGCCGCCGTTTTTCTACGCCGAGGACTA
>DASQIC010000032.1:0-102013 GCA_035631755.1 Steroidobacteraceae bacterium | reverse complement strand
GCTCCCGCCTACGGATTGAGCGCGGACGACTACGACGCCGAACGCCTCGCCGCGCAGCTGCGCACGCTCGACGCCGAGCGCGATGCCACGGCGGATCAATGGGCCGTATTCGACGTCGCGCTGTCCAACGCAGCGGTCACGCTGCTGCACGATCTGCACTTCGGGCGCATCGATCCGCATGCCGTCGGTTTCGATCTGCCGCGGCGGCGGGACCGGTTCGATGCCGCCGCGTATCTCGAGGAGCTCACGCTGCGCACCGATGCTGCCGCGGTGGTCGCCGAAGTCGAGCCGGACTTCCTGCACTACCGCCTGCTGCGCCAGTCGCTCGGACGCTACCGGCAGCTCGCCGCAACTATGGACTCGGCGGCGCTGCCGCCGCCGGGTGCGCGGGGAATCGATGCCGGCGGGAGCTACGCGGGAGCGCCCGCGCTGCGGCGCCTGCTCGCGGCGCTCGGCGATCTGCCGGCGCGCGAGGCGGCGCGCCCCGACGGCCTGATCGATGCCGAGCTCAGCGCGGCGCTGAAGCGTTTCCAGTACCTGCACGGGCTGCGCGAGGACGGCGCCCTGGGGAGGACCACCTGGGCGGCGCTCACCGTGCCGCTGGCGCAGCGCGTGCGGCAGATCGAGCTGACGCTCGAGCGCTGGCGCTGGGTGCCGCCGCTCGAGGCGCCGACGCTGATCGTCAACATCCCGCAGTTTCGCCTGTTCCTGTTTCGCTCGGCGGTCGACAGCGAAGCGGACATGCTGCGCATGAACGTCATCGTCGGAAGAGTCTATCCCCGGCTTCATACGCCGGTGTTCACCGCGGACATGAACGCCATCGTATTCCGCCCCTACTGGGACGTGCCGGCGCACATCCTGCACGCCGAGATCCTGCCGTTGCTCGCCAGGCGTCCGCACTACCTGGAGAGCGAGAACATGGAGCTGGTCGGCAACGGGCCCGACCCGGCGTCGCTGCCGGCGACCCCCGAGAACCTGAGCGCGCTCGCCGCCGGACGGCTGCGGTTGCGCCAGCGACCGGGCCCGGACAACGCTCTCGGGCTCATCAAGTTCGTGCTGCCGAACTCTTACGACGTCTATCTGCATTCCACTCCGGCGCAGCGGTTGTTCGCCGAGCCCCGCCGCGCCTTCAGCCACGGCTGCATCCGGGTCAGCGACCCGGTGGCGCTCGCGGTCGACGTGCTGCGCGGAACGCCCGGCGACTGGACGGCCGCCCGGGTTCTCGCGGCGATGAACGGCGTAGCCACCGCGCGCGTGACGCTCGCGCAGCCGGTGCACGTCCTGATCCTCTATGGAACCGCGATCGCCAGCGAGGACGGCGCGGTGCACTTCTTCGACGATATCTACGGCTACGACCGGCGGCTCGAGGGACTGCTCGGGCTGACCCCGGTCACGACCCGGCGGTGATCACCAGAATCGCACGCGCCCCGTGTCGACGTGGGTGAAATCCGAACGCGCGTAGAAGCCGACGCCGCCACGCCCGAGGGTGCGTGCGTATGCAGCGAGCTGGTGCGTCGGAAAACCGCCGAGGCGCACGTCGATGGCCCGGCCCTCGAGGTGCATGCTGTGCACCGCCACGCCTTCGGAGCGACTATGCAGCATGGCGTTGGTGGCCGGTGATCGATAAGCGGAGATGATCTCGAACGGCTCGTCGCGATTTGCGAGCGCCTGCAGGTCGAACAGGATGTCGAGCAGGGCGGGATCGATCGGGTGCACGTCGCCGGTGCGAAAGTCGCGCAGCAGATGATCGACCTGCGCCAGGCAATCGGCCTGGTAGCAGCCGTCGCGGAAATACACCGCGCGCAGCGCCTCGCCGGTATGCGTGTGCACGAAGCTCACCGAGCGCGAGGCACGGCTCGCCGCCAGTGCCGGTGCGGCGGCGAGGGATGCTACCGTGCCGCACACGCCGCCGAAGGCCGCGAGGAAGCGGCGGCGGCTCTGCAGGCGTGGCGCGACGGGGGTCGGTCGGCGACTCGAGCTGAACATAAGACTCATTCCGGAAACCCGCCGGGATAATACCCCACAGCGGCGCCAGGTGGCGCCTCAAGGCCTGGATTTCAACCGCGTCCGCGCGAATGTGCGACGCCGCTCGCGCTTTTTTGGGCTCCGTCGGACGCCGCGAGATCGGCGCCGGCACGGCGCCTCATAGGTACCTGCCACAAGATACGCCCACATCTCCTTATTGGCCCCGGCGCGCCAGTGCCGATACTTGGACGCAGCGCGAGATGCGCTCGAGCAAGCCGGGAGCGGCGGGAAATGACCAAGAGAGCGGACGGGGACATTCGACAGCACGTCGAGTCGGAGCTCTATTGCTGCCCCGACCTCGACGAGACGGATATCGCGGTCAAGGTGACCGACGGTGCGGTGACCCTCACGGGCTACGCGCGCACTCTGCTCGACAAGTACGCGGCCGAGGATGCCGCCAAGCGTGTGCCGGGCGTCGCGGCGGTCGCCAACGACATCCAGGTACAGGCGTCGGCGGCCGGGACCTCGGATCCCGAGATCGCACGAGCGGCGCTCGCGGCCATCAGGCTCAGCCTGCCCCGCTGCTGCGCGCAGATCCGCCCGGTGGTGCGCCAGGGCATCGTCACGCTCGAGGGCACGGTCGAGGCCGAGCAGGAGCGCAACGCGGCGGCGCGAACGGTGCGGGAAGTGCGGGGCGTGGTGTGCGTCGTGAACTCGATCGCGGTTGCGAGCGGCCCCGGGCACCCCGAGCCCGCACGCGAGGCGGAGAAAATACGCACTGATCCGAATGGTGAGTCGTGCACCGCTTGACTAACATTCGCCCTGGAGTCAAGGGCAAAAAGTAAGGAGGGAAGTTATGAACCTCATTCGTTGGGAACCCTTCAGCGCAATGGAAGATATGTTCACTCGTTTCCCGGCCTCGTTCGGCCGCTGGCCGCGCCTGCCGGGCAATGGCGATTCCGAACTCGGCTGGGCACCGACGGCTGACATCAGCGAGACCGGCGAGGAGTTCCTCATCCGCGCCTCGCTACCCGGTGTCAAGAAGGAGGACGTCAAGGTCACCTTCGAGGACGGCTTGCTGACGGTAAGCGGCGAGCGTCAGCAGAAGGAAGAGCAGAAGGACGAGAAGTACCACAAGATCGAGAGCTTCTACGGTAGCTTCTCGCGCAGCTTCGCGCTTCCGGATGCGATCAGCGCCAAGACGATCAGCGCCGAGTCCAAAGACGGAGTGCTGACGATTCACGTCCCAAAGACCAAGGCCGAAGCGACACGGCCGACGACAATCAAGGTCCAGTAGACGTGAAGTTGGCGCGTTTGCTGCGGGCGGCGCACGCTGACGTCCCGCCCGCAGCGGTTCTTTGCCGCCGGCCGGCTGCAGTATGAACGCCGTCGTCTTCGATGCAGAGTTGCTGCGCCGCTACGATCGGCCCGGCCCACGCTACACCTCCTATCCCGCGGCCCCGCAATTCACCACCGCCTTCGGCGCCACGCAGCTGCGCGACAGTCTCGCGCGCAGCAATGCGCTGCACGGCACGGAGCCGCTGTCACTCTACGCGCACATTCCGTTCTGCTTCAGCCCGTGCTTCTACTGCGGTTGCAATCGCGTCATCAGCCGCGACGTCGCGCGGGGCATTCCCTACGCTGCGCGCCTGCTGCGCGAGATCGAGCAGCTGGCGCCGCTCATCGCGCCGCAGCGTGAGGTGGCGCAACTGCACCTGGGCGGCGGCACGCCGAACTTCCTCGCCCTCGAGACGCTCGAACGGCTGATCGGCGGCATCGGTCGCGCGCTCAGCCTGAGCCGCGATCCCGGGCGCGACTTTTCCATCGAGCTCGATCCGCGCACCACCCCGCGCGATTACCCGGCGGCGCTCGCGCGCCTCGGCTTCAATCGCGTCAGCCTCGGCGTGCAGGACTTCGATGCCACAGTGCAGCGCGCGGTCAATCGCCTGCAGGGCGTCGAGCAGACCCTCGATCTCATCGACGCCTGCCGCGACAGCGGCTTGCGATCCGTCAACATCGATCTGATCTACGGTTTGCCGCGGCAGACCGTCGCGGGATTCCGGCGCACGCTGCGCACCGTGGTAGCCGCGCGGCCCGACCGCCTGGCGGTTTATGGGTACGCCCACCTGCCGGGCCTCTTCAAGGCCCAGCGGCACATCGAGCCGGCCGAGCTGCCGGACGCCGCGACGCGGCTCGCGCTGCTGCAGCTGGCGATCGAGGAGTTGTCGGTCGCGGGCTATCGCTACATCGGCATGGATCACTTCGCGCTGCCGGACGATGAGCTGGTGCACGCGCAGGAATCCGGCCGGCTGCAGCGCAACTTCATGGGCTACAGCACCCACGCCGGCTACGATCTGATCGGCATCGGCGCGAGCGCGATCAGCCACGTCGGCGACACTTTCAGCCAGAACTTCCGCGACCTGAAGTCGTGGGAAGCCGCGGTCGATGCCGGCCGGCCGCCGGTGTGGCGCGGGCTGGTACTGAGCGGCGACGACCGCGTGCGCGGCGCCGTCATCGCGCAGCTCATGTGCCAGGGTGCCATCGACACCGCCGACATCGCCCGCCGCTACGGCCTCGATTTCGGCGATTATTTCCGCAGCGCACTCGAACGGCTGCGGGCCCTGGAGAGCGACGGCCTGGTGCTGATCCAGCCCGGCCGCATCAGCGCCACGCCCGTCGGCCGGCTGCTGTTGCGCAACATTGCAATGTGCTTCGATGGCCGCCTCGAGCAGCCGCGCGCCGCCGGCGAAGCTCCGGCGTTCTCCAGGGCGGTGTGAGCCGGCGGGCACGCGAGCGCTGCGCGGGGCGCTTCAGGCTCCGGCGCCCTGCCCCTGCAGCTCGAGGACGACCTCCACCGCATCGTCGCGCGAGGCTCGCGCGCTGAAGCCGAGCAAGCGGCTCAACTCCAGCATGGCGGTGTTGCGGGCGAGCACCGTGCCGCGCAGCTCGCGCGTGCCGCGCGCACGGCAATAGCGGATCAGCTTCTGCATCAGCAGCTGACCCAAGCCGCGCCGCTTGAGGTCCGAGCGCACCAGTAGCGCGAATTCCGCCACCACGTTGTCCGGATCGGCGTGCGCGCGCGCGACGCCGAGGATCTCACCGGATCCGGTGCCGTCGCGTGCCACCGCGATGAACGCCATCGCGCGGTCGTAGTCGATCTGGGTGAAGTGGGCGATATCCGCCGCGGAGAGCTCGCGTACGCTGCGGAAGAAGCGCATGTACATGTCGTGCGCATCGACCCGCGCGAGAAATTCCCGGTGCCGGGGCGCATCTTCCGGGCGGATGGGGCGCAGCAACACGGGCTGGCCCGACCATACGAGCTCCTCCTCGAGCTCGCTCGGATACGGGCGGATCGCGAGCCGCGCTGCAGCGCTCACCGCGCTGCGTGCGATGCGCACCCGCGCATCGAGGGCGAGAACTCCGCGTTCGTCGGCGAGCAGCGGATTGATGTCGACTTCGACGACCTCCGCCACGTCGATGGCGAGCTGCGCCAGATGGATGAGCGTCGCCTCGAGAGCAGCCATGTCGATAGCCGCCTGGCCACGGACTCCGCCGAGCAACCGCGCGACGCGGGTGCGCCCGATGAGCTCGCGCGCGAGCGTCGTGTTGAGCGGCGGCAGGCCGAGGGCGCGATCGCCGATCACCTCGACCGCCGTGCCACCGCGCCCGAAGAGCACCACCGGGCCGAAGGTGGGATCGAGCGCTATGCCGGCCAGCAGCTCGTGGGCGCCGCCGCGGCGGATCATCTTCTGCACGGTGAAGCCTTCGACCCGCGCCTGGGGCCTGAGCTGCAGGCAGCGACTGAGCATCGCGCGCGCCGCGGCGTCGAGCTCGGCGGGATTACCGATATCGAGCGCCACTCCGCCCACATCCGACTTGTGGCTGACGTCGGGCGACAGGATCTTGAGCGCCACCGGATAGCCGATCGCGGCCGCGGCGGCGGCGAGCTCGGAGATACCGCGCGCGATGCGGGTCTCCACCACGGGAATGTCGTAGGCGGCGAGCACGGCCTTCGATTCCGGCTCGCTGAGCATCGTGCGCCCGGCCGCGAGTGCATCCGCGACCAGTGTGCGCACCGCCGCGGTATCGGGGCGGCGCCCCTCGGGAATGGACGCCGGGGTCTGCATGAGCAGCGACTGGACCTGGTGGTAGCGCACCACGTGCAGGAAGGCATCGACCGCCTCTTCCGGGGTGGCATAGCCGGGCGCCGCATGGCCCGCGCCCATGCCCGCCGCCTGCACTCCCTCCGCCCCGAGCCAGCAGGCGAAGGCCGGGCGCGGCGCGTTCGCGAGCAAGGGCGCACACAGTGCCGCCACCGCGCCGGCCGAAGCGAGCGCAGTGGGAGCGTGAATGAGCAGCAGCGCATCGACGTTTGGATCCCGCAGCACGGCGTCGAGCGTTGCGAGGTAACGCTCGGGCGTCGCATCGCCCACGATGTCGACCGGATTGGCGTGCGACCAGCCGCCGGGCAGCAGCGCATCGAGCTGCTGCACGGTCTCGGGCGCGAGGCCCGCGAGCGTGCCGCCGCCTTCGATCAGGGCGTCGGTCGCCATGACCGCAGGTCCCCCGCCGTTGCTGACGATGGCGAGCCGCGGGCCGCAGTAGGACTTCGACTGCGACAGGATCTGCGCGGCCTCGAACAGTTGCCGGGTGGTCCTGACGCGCAGCACGCCTGCGCGTCGCAGCGCGGCCTCGTACACCGCGTCCGACCCGGCGAGCGCGCCGCTGTGTGAGGTGGCGGCCCGGGCTGCCTCGCCGGTGCGGCCCGCCTTCACCGCGATGACCGGCTTGTTGCGCGCCGCGGCTCGGGCCGCCGACATGAACTTGCGCGCACCGGTCACGGACTCGATGTAGAGGAGAATCGCGCGCGCATCCGGATCCGTCGCCAGATAATCGAGCAGGTCGCCGAAATCGACGTCGGCGGCATTGCCGAGCGATATGCAGTGCGAGAAACCGACGCCCGAAGACTGCGCCCAGTCGAGCAGTGCGGTCGTGAGAGCTCCGGACTGGGCGACGAAGGCAATGCCGCCGGGGCGCGCGCCGACATGAGCGAAGGTGGCATTCAGGCCGACGCCGGGAACCAGCAGGCCGATGCAGTTCGGCCCGAGGATTCGCAGCCCGCAGCCCCGGGCCGCGCGCAGCATCGCAGCGGCCAGTGGGAGACCGTCCTCGCCCGGCCGCTCGAGACCGGCGCTGAGAACGATCGCCGCCCGCGTACCGCGCGCGCCGAGCTGCCTGATCAGCGCCGGGATGCCCGCCGCCGGAGTGCAGATGACCGCAAGGTCCGGCGCCTCGGGCAACTCGGCCGGGGTGGCGTAGGCCTTGATGCCCGCCACGGTTGCGCGGCGGTGATTCACCGGCCACACCGGACCGCGGAATCCGCCCTGCAGCAGATTGCGCAGCACCGTTGCGCCGACGCTCCCGCTTCGATCGGACGCGCCCACCAGGGCGACCGACCGCGGCGCCAACAGGTATTCGAGATTGTGACCGCTCATGCTACTTGTCGCGCGGCAGGCTCAGCGCGCAGCGGCCGCAGATCGTAACTCGGGACACCGGCGCCGCGTCGTCAGCAGATGTGCGCATCGGTGCGCCGCGCAGTCGCAGCCAACTACCTACCCTGGTACGTACAATCCTAAATAGTCCTGCGCCCGCCCGCGCGTTTAGTCTGCCTGCCGTTGCGGGCCAGCGCCCGCCGTGTCGTGGGGAGTCTTCCGCATGGTAGTCAAGAAACTGTTCGCGGCCTCAGGCAAATTCCGGGTCGTAGCGGCGCTCGCAGCGGCTGCCGGCCTCACGGCCCCGCCGCCGGCCGTCGCGGTGCCGAGCTTCGCCCGGCAGACCGGGATGGCGTGCGAGGCCTGTCACACGGTCTTTCCCGAGCTGACGCACTTTGGACGGGTGTTCAAGGCGAACGGCTACATCCTCAGCAACGTCAAGCAGGTGCGGGATGTGAGCGGCAAGAAGGAGGAGCTGCTTTCGCTCGGACAGAACGTCCCGCTCTCGATCATGGCGCAGGTCTCCTACAGCCAGATGAAGACCTCGGTGCCCGACCTGTCGGCCGCCGGCGCTCCCGGGGTTGCGCAGAACGGCACCGCCGGCTTCCCGCAGCAGTTGAGCCTGTTCTACGCCGGCAAGATCGCCCCGAACTTCGGCGCCTTCTTCCAGATCACCTATGCCAACGACAGCGGCACCATCAGCATCGACAACACCGACCTGCGCTTTGCCGCTACGACGCTGCTGCCGGACAACAAGCCGCTCACCTACGGTCTGTCGCTCAACAACAACCCGACGGTGCAGGACCTGTGGAACACAACTCCCGGGTGGGGCTACCCGTTCACCGCGAGCAACGCGGTGGTATCGCCGCTCGCCGGCACGGCGATCGACGGCGCCTTCGCGCAGGATGTCGCGGGACTCACGGGGTATCTCTTCTGGAACGAATCGCTGTACGCCGAAGTCGGCGCCTACCGCTCCGCCAAGCAGGGCGTGACCAACGAGGCGACCGGCGGCGCAGGCCCCCTCGATGGATCGGTTTCGAACGTCATGTCGGGACTCGCGCCCTACTGGCGGGTCGCTTATGAATACAACCGGGGCCGGCATTCCATCGAGGTGGGCCTGTACGGCGCCGAATTCAGGCTGTTCCCGGGCGGCGCGCCGGGCGCCGAGGTTCCGCTGAGCGGGCCGGTGAATCGCTTCAACGACGTCGCCGAGGACGTGCAATACCAGTTCGTCGGGGAGGAGCACCAGCTGACCGTGGCCGGTACGCACATCCACGAATCGATGACGCTCGATGCCAGCGTCGCCGGCGGCACGAATCCGAGCGACAACCTGTCGACGACGCGGCTCTGGGCGACCTATTACTACCGGCGCAAGATCGGCGGGACGCTGGCGTACTTCTCGACGACGGGCAGCACCGATCCGGGGCTCTACCCATCCGTGGCAGCCCTGCCCAACGGGAACAACGCCGGTGTGATCGTCAGCGCCAACGGCTCACCCGACACGCGCGGCTGGATCGCGGAGGTGAATTATCTGCCCTGGCTGAACGTGAAGATCTCCGCGCAGTACACCGCCTACAGCAAGTTCAACGGCGGCGGCAGCAACTATGACGGGTTCGGACGCAATGCCTCCGACAACAACGCGCTCTATCTGCTGCTGTGGTTCGCATACTGAGGTGAACGCCATGACTATCGTTGTACAGAACCGCGCATCGCGTGGTGGACCGACGGTGTGCCGGGGGCGTGCGCCGCTGGTGGTGACCGCCGTCATGCTCGCCGTCGCCGGCGCCGCGAGCGGCGGCGCCCGCGCCGACGAGCCGGATGCCGCGACCCGCGCCCACGCGCAGAAGATTGCCATCACCGTGTGCGGCACCTGCCACGGAGCCGATGGCAACAGCACCAACCCGAAGTACCCGCGCCTCGCGGGGCAGAACGTCAACTACCTGGTCACGCAGCTCAAGGCCTTCCGCTCGCAGACGCGCGGCGATCCGGACGCGATCGGCTACATGTGGGGCATGGCAAGCGAGCTCGACGACGCGACCATCGACGCGCTGGCGCAGTACTACCACGCGCAGACGGCCGAGCCGAGCGCGAGCGGCCAGTCGCCCGAGATCGAGCGTGGGCGGCAGGTCTTCGAGCACGGCGTCGAATCGCAGGGCGTACCGGCGTGCGCCACCTGTCACGGGCCGGACGCTCACGGGCTGCAGGACTTCCCGCGGCTCGCCGGCCAGCATGCCCAGTACGTGCTCAAGCAGCTCGCCTCCTTCCAGAGCAACATGCGCAACGTCGCCGTGATGCATGGCGTGGCGCAAAACCTGCGGCTGCAGGAGATGGAAGCGGTCGCCGCCTACCTCGAAGTGCAGCGTTGAGCCCATGCGCCGGATACGCCGCATTTTGGTTGCGGTCAAGGATCCGAGCGCCCGCAACGCCCCGGCCGTCACGAGGGGCGCGCAACTCGCGCAGGCGCTCGGCGCGAAGCTCGTGCTGTTCCAGGCGATCTCGGCGCCGATGTACGTCGACCTCGACGTTTCGCTGCTCGGCGGGGGAATGGCGGACATCGAGCGCACCACGCGCGGCGCCTGCCTGGCACGACTCGAGGCGGCCGCGCGTCCCTTGCGGCGCGCCGGGCTGCGCGTCACGGTGAGCGCCGCCTGGGACTATCCGGTTTACGAGGCCATCATCCGCGAGGCAGCCCGTGTGGGGGCGGATCTCGTCGTCGCGGAGCGCCACGCGGGCCGTCACCTCGCCGCGGGCTTGCTCCATCTGACGGATTGGGAGCTGCTGCGCCTCAGCCCGCGGCCGGTGCTGCTGGTGAAGCGCGCCGGCGCCTACCGCCGGCCGGTGGTGCTCGCCGCGGTCGATCCGGACCATGCCTACGCCAAGCCCGTGCGGCTCGACCAGGCGGTGCTGCAGATGGGAGCGGCCATCGCGGGAGCGCTGCGCGGCACGCTGCATGCGGTGCACGCCTATGCGCCGCTGCCGGTCGCCGCGTTCTCGCGTGGGGTGCAATCCGAAGCAGACCTGCGCCGCCTGGAGCTGGACGCGAGCCGGGACGCGGCGCGCAAGCTCGAGCGTGCCGTTCGCACGGCGAACATTCCGCCGTCGCGCCGTCACCTCCTGGGGCTTCATCCGGCGGATGCCATCGCGCAGGCAGCCGCCAGGACCGGCAGCGCGCTGGTCGTCATGGGGGCGATCGCACGCTCGGGACTGAAGCGGCTGGTGATCGGCAACACGGCGGAACGCGTGCTCGATCGTCTGCCGTGCGACCTGCTGATCGTCAAGCCGGCGAAGGCGCCGGCGCGGGTGCCGCGCGCCCGGCGCGGCGTTCGCTACGCCGACCTCCAGCCCGCAGTGCGCATTTACTGAGTGCGATTGCCGGAGGGAATCCAACATGAGACAGCGAATGCGGAGCATTCTGGTCGCGATCGGTGATCTGCGCCGTGCGCCGAGCGGCGAGTTGCGCAAGGCCGCAGCTCTCGCGCGCGCGAGTGGCGCGGCCGTCGAGCTGTTTCATTCCATCGTGGGACCCGACCCCGGCACGCTCCCCGGGCAGATCATGACCGATGCGGCGATCGAGCGCTTCCGCATCGTAACCGCGGCCAGGCAGCGCTCGCGCCTCGAGCGTTTCGCGCGCAGCCGCTGGCTGCGGGGCCTCAGCGTGCGCTGTACGGCCAATTGGGACTACCCGCCGCATGATGCCGTGGTGCGCCGGGCGCTCGCGATCCGCGCCGATCTGGTCGTCGCCGCCACCCGCCATCACCGGCTGGGAGCGCGACTGCTGCTGACCAACACCGACTGGGAGCTGATCCGGCAGTGCCCGGCGCCGCTGCTGCTGGTGAAGTCGCGCCGGCAGTACCGGCGGCCGGCGGTGCTCGCGGCCGTCGATCCGTTTCATGCACACGCGCGGCCCGCGGATCTCGACGCGCGTCTGCTGCGCGAAGGCGCCGCGTTCGCGCGACTGCTGCACGGCACGCTGCACATCTTCCACGCGTACATGCCGCTCATGACCGCGCTGCCCGTGCCGGTGGCCACCGCGCCCCTGGTACTGGTGCCGCCCGAAGCCGAGGAGGCCCACGGCCGGCAGATCGAGCGCGTCATCGGCAGGCTGGCCGGGGCGGCCGGCATCGCCCCGTCGCGGCGCCACATTCGCATGGGAGAGGTGGTGGACGAGCTGCATGCGGCCGCGCGGCAGACGCGGGCTGCGCTGGTCGTCATGGGCGCGGTATCCCGCTCGGCGCTGGCGCGGCTGTTCGTCGGCAACACCGCCGAGCGCGCACTCGATGAGCTCGGCTGCGACGTCCTGGTCGTCAAACCGCGCGGTTTCAAGACACGGGTCGTGCGCCGGCGCTGACGCGCCGCGCTGCTCACGGCCCGGGCGCGCGAGCGGAGCGGGCGCGCCCCAGGAGGTAGCCGGCGGCAAACGGCAGACCGAGTACGATCACGGTCAGCGCGCCGAGCAGCAGCAGGGCCTCGCGGGTCAGTGCCCGGGCCTGCTCGCCCGATTCCTTCACGACCTGGGTGGCGATGCGCGCGGCATCGGCGCTCAAGGCCCGGCGCTGCACGTCGACCGCGGCGACGACCGCCACGCGCTCGGCCTGCAGGTCGGCGAACAGGGCGACGCGCTCGCTCCTCAGCGCCTGGGCAGTCGCCCGGGACGACTGCTCGAGCTGCCCAAGCACGTCGCGCACGCTCTGGCGAACCTGCTCCTCGGCATCGTGCAGCAGCTGCGGCGTCGATTGCGCCACCGTCGACAACTGCGCGAGCCGCTCGTCGAGCCGGCGCAGCGACGCCTGCAGCTCATTGCCCGAATAACCTGCCTCCCGCAGCGCCAGCTGCGTGCGGCGCATCGCCTGCGCGGGCACCGTGTCGCCGTAGATCTCGAGCCGCTCGCTGGCATCAGCCATCGCCTGCGGAATCGTTCCGAGAGTATCGACCAGCTTCGTGTCCGCCCCCTTCTCGCGGCTCCACAGCTCGACCACCGACGCGCGGGCGAACCGCAGGTCCTGGAGCGGGTGGTCGCGTGCGTACCCGGCGACGAACCGCTGGTAGTCGGCGAACTCACCGCTGCCGGTCAGCCGCCGGGCGAGCGCCTGCGCATCGTCGGCGAACTGGTCGGAAACGGCGCGCACCTGCTGCTGATGGGCGCCGAACAGCGCCGCGCCGGCACCGCCAGGGGCCGCGAATGCCTGCATCTGCACGGCGAGCGCCCAGGTATCGAGCAGGCTCATCATCGGCGCCGCCCGCGTCGCTGCGCGGCGGCTCTCCGCCACCGCCGCAATCTCCCAGCGCAGCGAGTTGTCGAACACCGCCGGATCGTGCTCGCTCGTGGCGATGTCCTGCGCGCAGCGGCCGACCGCGGCGATGAACTGGGCGGACAGTTCGCGCGTGAGAATGCGCGCGTTCAGGTCGCGGGTCGAGAGCGGGCGCTCCGGACTCCTGAGCGAGACCAGCGAGCAGCCCGCCAGGCTGACGAGCAGCACGGCGCAGCCGAGCGTGCGCGCCGTGCGGCGCGCGCGCGGCCGGTGCCCTCCGCCCGATCGGGTCGCGCAACGCGCCAGTCGCTTCAGCATGGCTGCCACCTCGCAGCTTCGGTGTTCTCGGGGCTGCGCGAACTATAAGGCAGCGGGAAACCGCTCACACCCCAACTGCGCGCACCCGCACTTGACAGCATCGCGGACCAGACGGATCGTCGGGAGCCATGTCAGGGTTCGAGCTTGCGCCAGCGCTCGGCATGAGCGCCATGGACCTTGCCGGCGCGATCCGCGCGCGCCGGGTGTCGTGCGCCGAGGTCATGCGCGGCTTCCTCGAGCACATCGCCGCGCTCAACCCGGCAGTGAATGCCCTGGTGTCGCTGCAGCCACCGGAGCGGCTGCTGGCGCAGGCACGCGAGCGCGACGAGCAGCTCGCACGCGGCGAGTATCTCGGTCCGCTGCACGGCATGCCCCAGGCGGTCAAGGATCTGGCGCTCACCGCCGGGATTCGCACCACCCGCGGCTCGCCGCTGTACGATACCGTCCCGGAGCACGACTCGATCGTGGCCGAGCGGCTGCGCCGCGGCGGCGCCGTCCTCATCGGCAAGACCAACACGGCCGAGCTCGGCCTCGGCTCGCAGACCTACAACCCGCTGTTCGGCACCACGCTGAACGCCTACGACCCCGCGCGCACCGCCGGCGGCAGCAGCGGTGGAGCTGCGGTGGCGGTCGCGCTGCACATGCTGCCGGTCGCGGACGGCAGCGACATGATGGGATCGCTGCGCAACCCGGCCGCATATAACAATGTGTTCGGCTTCCGGCCGTCCTGCGGACGCGTACCGATGGCGGGCGAGGAGCTGTTCTTCGACCAGCTCGGCGCCTGGGGCGCGCTCGGCCGCAGCGTCACGGACGTCGCCCTGCTGATGAGCGTCATCGCCGGGCCGGACCCCCGCGTGCCGTTCTCGATCGGGGAGGAGAGCCGGGCGTTCCTGGCGCCGCTCGAGCGCAGTTTCGCCGGCGTGCGGCTCGGCTGGCTCGGTAATCTCTCCGGTCACCTGCCCTTCGAGCCCGGGGTCCTGGAGCTGTGCCGCACGGCCTGCCGCGGCTTCGAGACGCTCGGCTGCCGCGTCGAGGAGGTCGGCCTGCCGTACGCCCCCGAGAGACTGTGGGATTGCTGGCTGAAGCTGCGGCACTGGGCGGTCGGCGGAGAGCTCGAGCCGCTCTACCGCGATCCGCTCAAGCGCGCGCGCATGAAGCCCGAAGCCCAGTGGGAGGTGGCAGGAGCACTCGCGCTCGGGGCGCTCGACGTGTACCACGCGTCGCTCGAGCGCTCCCGCTGGTTTGCCGCGGCGAGCGCGCTCTTCGAGCACTGCGATTTTCTGCTGCTGCCGAGCGCGCAGCTGTTTCCGTTCGACGCCGCGGTGCACTGGCCGCGGGTCATCAACGGGGTGGCGATGGATACCTACCATCGATGGATGGAGGTGGTGGTACCCGCGAGCCTGCTCGCGGGCCCGGTGCTCAGCGTGCCGGCGGGATTCGGAGCGCAGAATCTCCCCATGGGACTGCAGATCATCGGCCCGCGGCACGCGGACTTCGCCGTGCTGCAGCTCGGTCATGCGTACGACCTGGCGACGCGCTGGGTCGAGAAGCGCCTGCCGCCGCTGCTGGCCGCGGACCGCTGAGTCCCAGAACCCGCGCGGGCGGTGCGTCATGGAGGGATCTCGAGCGATGGCCTGGGTTCTGCGCGCTGCGGCTGCAGGGCTGTGCGCGCTGGCGCTGCTGCCGCGTCCGGCGGCGAGCGGCCCGGCGCACGATCCGTGCGCCGGGTTCGCGTGGGACGTGCGGCGCGAGCGGGCGTTGTTTGCGGGGGACGCCCGGGACCTGGCCGCCGGCAGAAAGGCAGCCGCCGCACCCGCGCTCGCCACCGGGCAGCTCTACGAGCTCGAGCTGAGTGCGCAGCCGGAAGTGAGCTTCGTCGCGCCTCCTGGCAAGGTGTGGCGGGCGGAGGCGACCTACGCGGGACTCGCCACGCTCAGCGTCACGGCGGCGGGTGTCTATCGGATCGCGCTCGACCAGGCGGCATGGGTCGACGTGATCGCGCACGGCGTGGCGATCAGGGCGCGCGACCACCAGGGACGTCCCGGATGCAGCGCTCCGCACAAGATCGTCGAGTTCGAGCTCCCGGCCGCGACGCCGCTCGTGCTGCAGTTCAGCGGCGCGGTGACGCCCTCGATGCGAATCACGGTGAGCCGCGCGCCGGCGTCCGCGGCGCCGCCTCGGGCGCGCGGCTGAGGCGCCCGCCGGACAGCGTCACCGCAAGGCCTCAGGGCTGGCCGCCGATCAGCCGCACCTCGCGCTGTGGGACAGGCATGACGACACCGCGTGCGCGGAACGCCTCGAGGACTGCGGCGTAGACCTCACCGGACACCTGTCCCTGGTGCTCGACCGGCACCCAGGGGCGCACCGCAATCAGCAGCGCGGACTCGCCGAACTGGACCGGCTGCACCACCGCCGCCGGGTCCTTGAGCACGCGCGGGTTGGCCGCGAGCACTTCGCCGATCCCCGCGAGCGCCCGCCTGAGATCGGTGTCGTAGGCGACCGCGACCGTGACGTCGAGCTGCCGGATCCGGCCGTAGTTGTGGAGGATCTCGCCGACGATCTTGCGGTTGGGAATCACCACCTGCGAGCGATCCGCGTGGGTGAGCGTGGTGCTGAAGAGCGTGATGCCCTGCACCGCACCCTCGACGCCCGCGATCGCGATGTATTCGCCGACGCGGAACGGCTTGGCAAAGATGATCGACAAGCCGGCGACCAGGTTGCCGAGCACGCCCTGAGTGGCGAGTGCTACGCCCGCCCCTGCCACTCCGAGGCCGGCGATCAGCGGCAGCAGCTCGACCCCGAGGTTCTCGAGCGCCATGATCGCGAACAGCGCGATGCACGCGGCCCAGACGATGCGGCTGAAGAGCAGCAGCAGGGGCGGCTCGAGGTCGCGGTGCCTCAGCATGCGGGTGAGCCAGCCGCTCACCCATCGGCCGACGAAGAATCCCGCAACCAGGATCAGTATCGCCGTCGCGAGCCGCGGGCCGAAGCGGATCGCGAGGTCGAGGACGGTGTCCTTGGCGTGGCTGATCGATGCGGCCTGCTCGTTCATCGGCGCGCACTCCCCTCGAGGCCGTGGCGCGCAGTGTATACCGGAGGGCCGCGGGGCTGGCCGCCTTCAGCGCACGCCTTCGGCCCACGCGACCGGGCTGGGGCCCTGCGCACCGCTCGCCACGACGTGCGCCGCCGGGCCGTGCGGGGCCCCGGTCCGTTCCTGCGCCGGTGCGGCCACCGTGCGCAACAGCAGCCGGGCGAGTGCATACACCGCGTCGATGTGCGGCGTGTGCGTTCGCGTCAGTTGTCCGAGCTCGACCACCGAGCCGACCAGCGCCTCGAGCTCCGGCGCCCGGCCGGCTTCGACGTCCTGGAGCATCGAAGTCTTGTGCTGGCCGACCCGTTCGGCGCCGGCGATGCGCTGCTCGAGGCCGACGCGGAAACGCACGCCGAGCTTCTCGGCGATGGTCTGCGCCTCGGTCATCATCGCCGCCGCCAGCGCCCGCGTCGGGGCGAACTGGCAGATATCGGCGAGTGTGGCGCGGGTGAGCGCGCTGATCGGATTGAAGGTGAGGTTGCCCCAGAGCTTGAGCCAGATTTCGGCGCGAATGTCCTCGAGCACCGGCGCCTTGAACCCGGCCCGGGTGAAGCATTCCGAGATGCGCAGCACGCGCTCGCTGCGGCTGCCATCGAGCTCGCCGACGGGGAAGCGCGTACCCTCGATATGGCGCACGATGCCGGGCGCGACGAGCTCCGCGGCCGGATAGACGACACAGCCGATCACGCGCTCGGCGGGGATCATGCGGGCGAGGAGGCCGTGCGGATCGACGCTGCGCACGGTGCTGCCGGCGAGCTCGCCGCCGTGCCGGTGGAAGTACCAGTAGGGGATGCCGTTCTGCATCGTGACCACCGGGGTGGCGGCGCCGCAGAGGCGCGGCACTTCGGCGGCGATCGCCTCGAGCTGGTGGGCCTTCACGGCGAGAATCACCAGATCGTGCGCGCCGGCGGAGTGGTAGTCATCGGTGGCGGCCACCTCCGGCAGATGCTGCTCGGGGCCGTCGCTCGGAATCAGGCGCAGGCCGCGATGGCGCAGCGCCTCGAGGTTCGCCCCGCGAACGATGAAGGTGATCTGCTCACCGGCGAGCGCGAGTTTCGCGCCTACGTAGCCGCCGATGGCACCGCAACCGACGATGGCGATTCGCATGCGTGCACGCCCCCTTTTGCGTGCGGCGCGAGGCGGGTTTTCCCAGGATGCGGCGCCGGGGAGGCGCGCCGCCGCGACGGGCGCTTCAGCCGCCCGCGCGCTCCGACTGCTGACGATAGCGGTCCCGGGCGGAATGCACCAGGTTCCGCAGGAACGACTTCTCGTAAACCCGCAGGAGATGCGCCTGGCTGCGCTCGACATAGGCGCCGACCACGTCCTGGTCGGGGGCGACGCTCAGCAGCTGGCGGAAAGTCGTGGCGTCCCAGTGCCACGGCAGCTCGAGCTCGCTGAAGGCGAAGTTGTAGGCCTCGAGCTCGGCGGTCAGGGGGTCGACCGCCGCACCGGCGGACACTTTTGGGCTCACCACGTTTGACATCAGGGGTCTCCCGCTCCGAGTGCCTATGGGGTGAGGAGATTACGGTCACGGCATACTAAAAGAAAAGTCAAAGCTTTCTATCGCGAGCATATCGTTCTGGTAATACCTCCGGACCGCGCGGGCGAGTATGCTTGCCCTTCGCCGCGATGAAGCACGTAACGCTCCGACAGCTCCGGGTATTTGCCGCCGCCGCGCAGCACATGAACTTCTCGCGCGCGGCCGAGGAGCTGCATCTGTCACAACCGGCGGTGTCGACCCAGATCAAGGAATTCGCCGCCTCGGTCGGCCTGCCGCTCTTCGAGCGCGTCGGTCGGCGGACTTACCTGACGCCGGCCGGTGAGGAAATGCTGCAGTGCGCCAAGGCCATCGCTCAGCGCCTGCGGGAGGCCGAGGATGCCATCGCGCGGCTCAAGGGGGTGACGGGCGGACAACTCAACGTCGCGGTGATCAGCGCCGGGGACTACTTCTTTCCGCGGGTGCTCGCCGCCTTCGGCGCCACCCATCCGGGGATCACCTTCAATCTCACGGTGCACAACCGCGACGGCCTGCTGCGCCAGCTCGCGGAGAACCTCACCGATCTCGCCGTGATGGTGCGTCCGCCCCGCGACATGGACATCATCGCCGTGCCGTTCGCGCCCCACCCGTACGTCATCGTGGCCTCCCCGGACCACCCGCTCGCGGGCGTGCGGCAGATTCCGCGCGCGGCGCTCAACCGCGAGCGCTTCGTGCAGCGCGAGCAGGGTTCGGACACCTGGAATTCGATGCGCGAGGTATTTGGACGGCAGTTCCCACGCCTGCAGATCGCCATGCAGATCCGCAGCAACGAGACCATCAAGCAGGCGGTGGCGGCGGGCATGGGGATCGCGTTCCTGTCGGCACACACCATCGGTCTCGACCTGCTGGCGGGCAATCTCGTGGTGCTCGACGTACAGGGCTTCCCCGCCATGCTCAACTGGTACCTGGTCCACAACCGCTCCAAGCGCCTGCCGCCGGTGGCCGCGGTATTCAAGGAATTCCTGCTGCGCGAGGGAGCGCCGCTCATCGAGCGGCTGGTGCACTTCCAGTTTCCCGGCTCCTCGGGCGCGGCGCGGGCGCCAGCGGGGATCTCCGCCGCGACGCGCCGTCGCGCGCCGCGCGGCCGCCGCGCCGGCTAGTCGAGGAAGTCGCAGTAGCGCTCGACGTGCGCAGCGAGGTCGAGCGTGTGCTGGCGGGTCAGCCGCTCGGCGAGCTCGGTGTCGCGCCGCTCGAGGGCTTCGATGATCTTCAGGTGATCGATGATCGAACGCGCGGCGCGCTCGTTCTGCGAGATGGTCGCCTTGCGGATGGCGCGCACGTGGATGAACAGGTTCTCCGTGATGTCGGTGATCAGCTGCGAGCCGCCCAGGCGGATGATCATCTGGTGAAACGCGATATTGGCGTCGGAGTACTCGCCGATGTGCTCCGAGGGCGGGGAATTCTCGAATTCATCGAACAGGTGGCGCAGCTTGCGGACCTCGGCATCCGGCGCATGCAGCGTCGCGAGGCGCGCCGACATGCTCTCGAGCGCCGCCCACACCTGGATCATCTCGATCATCTCGCGCTTGGACTTGCGCACGATGAAGATGCCGCGGCGCGGCACGGTGCGCACGAAACCCTCCTGCTCGAGGATCGAGAGCGCCTCGCGCACGGGAGTGCGGCTCACGCCGAAGGCCTGCATCAGCTCGCGCTCGTCGAGCCGCAGTGTCTGGCGCTGGCTGTAGATGTCGGTGCGTGCAATGGCGTCCTTGAGCAGCGCGTACGCCTGGTCGCGCAGACTCACGGAATTGAGCGGTGTGAGCGCGAGCTGCCCCGTGGCGGTGCCACCCTCAAGAAAACTGAGACTGTCGGCCATTTATCTCCCCCCCCCGAGATCAAGGCAGTGCCGAATGATACCTGTACATACAGAATACCATATATCAAGTAACGCCTTCGATCCCCTGTTGTAGCTGTCCAACGAATCTGCCTAACGGATAGGTCCCCGCTTCGGCTCATTTTTCCCGCTGCGAGTGGACAAGCTGTCTCGGTTCACCACTCGGATTTAATTTGACATGCGTCAGATATATCACATATGGTCGGCCCCAACTTAAAGCAGACACCATAGATTTCTGCACTCTCCGGGTGCATCTGAGGATCTCATTAGGGAGTCGCGACCGCAGGTGACGGACGCGTGACAACAAGAGCCGACGTCCACTCGGTCTGCGCCTCGGATTTCGTGCCAATCCGCTGAGGCGTCTTCAACTTAAACCGACGAGGGGGAAGCATCGATGGCTACCGATTCCAATACTCAGAAGTCTTCAGTCTTTGCCAACCCATGGGCGCAATTGATCGTCGGCCTCATCTGCATGGTGATGGTCGCAAACCTGCAGTACGGCTGGACGCTGTTCGTCGGTCCGATCGGGAAACAGTTCGGCTGGACGAAGGCGGCCATCCAGGTCACGTTCACTCTCTTCGTGCTGTTCGAAACCTGGCTGGTACCGGCCGAGGGCTACCTGGTCGATAAGTTCGGTCCGCGCCTGATGATCATGGGCGGCGGCGTCCTGGCCGGCCTCGCCTGGGTGCTCAACTCCTTCGCCACCTCACTCGGGGCGTTCTATTTCGCCGGCGTGATCGGCGGCATCGGCGCGGGCGCGGTCTACGGCACTTGCATAGGGAACGCCGTGAAGTGGTTCCCGGGCCGGCGCGGGCTCGCCACGGGCCTGACCGCCGCCGGCTTCGGCATGGGATCGGCCGCGACCATCATTCCCATCGCCCACATGATCAAGGACTCGGGCTACCAGCAGACCTTCCTCACCTTCGGGCTCTTCCAGGGCATCGTCGTCGTCATCGTGGGACTTGCGATCCTGGCGCCGCCGGCGACCTTCGCCCTGTCGGCCCCGCGCATCGCCCCGGGAGCGAGCCGCTACCAGGCGACGCCGCTCGAGATGCTGAAGACCCCGGTCTTCTGGGTGATGTACGCCATGTTCATCATGATGGCGGCCGGGGGCCTGATGGCGACCGCCCAGCTCGCGCCCATCGCCAAGGACTTCAAGGTGGCCGACGTCCCGGTGAGCCTGATCGGCTTGACCATGCCGGCGCTCACCTTCGCTCTCAGCATCGACCGCATCCTGAACGGGCTGACGCGGCCCTTCTTCGGCTGGGTGTCCGACCAGATCGGGCGTGAGCAGACCATGCTGATCGCCTTCCTCCTCGAGGGCTTCGGCATCATCGCGCTCGCCAATCTCGCCAGCGACCCGGTGTGGTTCGTGATCCTGAGCGGGCTGGTGTTCTTCGCCTGGGGCGAGATCTACAGCCTGTTCCCGGCCACGGTGACCGACACCTTCGGTGCCAGCTACGCGACGACCAACACCGGTCTCATGTACACCGCCAAGGGCACGGCATCACTACTGGTGCCGCTCGCCAACGTGCTGGTCGCAGCCAAGGGCAACTGGCACGCCGTGTTCATCACGGCCGCGACGCTCAACATCATCGCGGCGCTTGCGGCCATCGTGGTGCTGAAGCCGCTGCGCAGCGCCTACACGAACCGCAACCCGGGCGTGACGGGCGCCGCGAGCCTGGCGACTCGCTGACGATCGCTTCGGTCCCGCCCTTCCGGCTTCAGCTGCCGGAAGGGCGGGAGGCGCGCCCCTGCCCAGCACCCGCTGCGACCGGAGCGCGAGGGGGGTCCGCCGACAACGGTTACCGAACGGAGGCAAGCATGCTCGATACGCCGACCAAGACTGCCGAAGGCAGGGGTACGACGACCGCGGAGGACACGCTCAAGCGCAAGAGCCGTGACGCGAACGTCGTGTCCGGCGGACACCTGGTCGCCAAGGCGCTCAAGAACGAGGGGGTGGACACGATCTTCACGCTGTGCGGCGGGCACATCATCGACATCTACGACGGCTGCATCGATGAGGGCATCCGCATCATCGACGTGCGCCACGAGCAGGTCGCCGCCCACGCGGCCGACGGCTATGCGCGCCAGACCGGCCGCCTGGGCTGCGTGGTGACGACCGCCGGCCCCGGCTGCACCAACGCCGTCACCGGTATCGCCACCGCGCTGCGCTCCGAGAGCCCGGTGCTGCACATCGGCGGCCAGGGCGCCCTCACCCAGCACAAGATGGGCTCGCTGCAGGATCTGCCGCACGTCGACATGATGAGCCCGATCACCAAGTTCGCGGCCACGGTGCCGAGCACCGAGCGGGTCGCGGACATGGTGTCGATGGCGGCCCGCGAGGCCTTCAATGGCGCGCCGGGTCCGGTGTACCTCGAGATCCCGCGCGACGTGCTCGACCGCGAGGTCGACGTCGCCAAGGCGATCGTGCCCAAGCCCGGGCATTACCGCGCCTCGACGCGCTCGCTCGCCGACCCGCGCGACATCGAGAAGCTCGCCGACATCCTGGTCGACTCCGAGCGCCCGGCGATCCTCTACGGCCAGCAGGTGTGGGCGGCGCGCGGACACGAGGAGGCGATCGCGCTGCTGCGCGGCCTCGACATCCCCGGCTATTTCAACGGCGGCAGCCGCGGACTGCTGCCGCCCGGGGACCCGCATCACTTCGACCGCACGCGCGGTCAGGCCTTCTCGGACGCCGACGTGATCGTCATCGTCGGCACGCCGTTCGATTTCCGCATGGGTTACGGCCGGCGGATCAGCACCAAGCTGAAGCTGGTGCAGATCGACATGGACTACCGCACGGTGGGCAAGAACCGCGACATCGACCTCGGGCTGGTGGGCCATCCGGGGGCGATCCTCGGCGCGGTGCTGCAGGCGGCATCGGGCCGTCTCAAGCAGGACAAGCGCCAGGCGCGCCGCCAGTGGATGAAGCGCCTGTCGGAGGCGGAGGCCGCCGCCACCGAGAAGCTGATGCCGCTCTTCAAGTCCAACGCCCAGCCGATCCATCCGTACCGGGTGGCGTGGGAGCTCAACGAATTCCTCGCCGACAACACCATCTACATCGGCGACGGGGGCGATGTGGTCACCATCTCGGCCCAGGCGGTGCGTCCGCGCCGGCCGGGCCAGTGGATGGACCCCGGGGCGCTCGGCTCCCTCGGCGTCGGCACCGGCTTCGCGATCGCAGCGGGACTCGCGCATCCGGGCAAGGAGGTGCTGTGCTACTACGGCGACGGCTCCTTCGGCATGACCGCCTTCGACATGGAGACCGCCAACCGTTTCGGCGTGCCCTACATCGCGGTGGTCGGCAACAACTCCGCCATGAACCAGATCCGCTACGGGCAGCTGGCGAAGTACGGCGAGGAGCGTGGCAACGTCGGCAACCTGCTCGGCGACGTGCCGTTCGGCAAATTCGCCGAGATGCTCGGCGGCTATGGCGAGGAAGTGCGCGACCCGGCGCACATCGCGCCGGCGCTCGTGCGCGCGCGCGAGTCGGTACGCCGGCTCAAGCGCTCGGCGGTGATCAATATCTGGGTCGACCCGCGCGAATACGCGCCGGGCACCAAGAACCAGACGATGTACAAGTAAGCGCCGCCGGAGCACCCCATGGGCAAGGCACTCGACGGCGTCCGCATTCTGGATTTCACCCACGTGCAATCGGGTCCGACCTGCACGCAGCTGCTGGCGTGGTTTGGCGCGGACGTGATCAAGGTCGAACGGGCGGGCGTCGGCGACATCACCCGCGGTCAGCTGCGCGACATACCGGACGTGGACAGCCTGTACTTCACCATGCTGAACCACAACAAGCGCTCGGTCACGCTCGACACCAAACATGCCAAGGGCAAGGCGGTGCTCGAGCGGCTGGTGAAGCACTGCGACGTGCTGGTGGAGAATTTCGCCCCGGGCGCTCTCGATCGCATGGGCTTCACCTGGGAGCGCATCCAGCAGCTCAACCCCAAGATGATCGTGGCTTCGGTCAAGGGCTTCGGTCCGGGGCCGTACGAGGATTGCAAGGTGTACGAGAACGTCGCGCAGTGCGCCGGCGGCTCGGCCTCGACCACCGGCTTCGACGACGGCCCGCCGCTCGTCACCGGGGCACAGATCGGCGACACCGGCACCGGGCTGCATCTCGCGCTCGGCATCGTGTGCGCGCTCTATCAGCGCAAGACCACCGGCCGGGGCCAGAAGGTGCTCGCGGCCATGCAGGACGGCGTGCTGAATCTGTGCCGGGTGAAGCTGCGTGACCAGCAGCGCCTGGCGCGCACCGGCGTCATGAAGGAGTACCCGCAGTATCCCCACACCAAGTTCGGCACTGCGGTGCCGCGCGCCGGCAACGCCTCGGGCGGCGGCCAGCCGGGGTGGATTCTCAAATGCAAGGGCTGGGAGAAGGACCCGAACGCCTATCTCTACTTCATCGCGCAGGCGCCGGTGTGGAAGGAGATCTGCCAGGTGATCGGCAAGACGGGTTGGATCACCGATCCCAACTACGCCACGGCCGAAGCGCGCCTGCCGCGGCTCATGGAGGTATTCGCCACGGTCGAGCAATGGACGCTCACCAAGAGCAAGTTCGAGGCGATGGCCGAGCTCAACAAGCACGACATCCCCTGCGGCCCGATCCTGTCGATGGAGGAACTCGCCGCCGAGCCCTCGCTGCGCGCCACCGGCACGGTCGTCGAGGTCGATCACCCGACGCGCGGCAAGTATCTGACGGTGGGCAATCCGATCAAGATGTCCGACAGCCCGACCGACGTGCGCCGCTCGCCGCTCCTCGGCGAGCACACCTATGAAGTGCTGCTCGAGCTCGGGCTCGGCGAATCCGAGATCAAGACGCTGGCGGCGGAGAAAGTGATTTGAGAGCAGGAGAGGGGATGGAACAGCACAGGACTGCGGTGGCGAAGATCCTCGAGCAGGCGAAGGCCGCAGGCCGCAACGCGCTGACCGCGCCCGAAGCACGGGGAATCTGCGAGGCCTACGGTATCGCGGTGCCGCGCGAAGGCGTCGCGGCCACCGCCGGCGAGGCCTCGAGGCTCGCCGCCACGCTCGGCTTTCCGGTGGTGATGAAGATCGTCTCCCCGCAGATCCTGCACAAAACCGAGGCGGGCGGCGTGGTGGTCGGCGTCAAGAGCGCTACCGAAGCCGAGCAGGCCTTCGCCACCATCATCGGCAACGCGCGGCGCTACGATCCGCGCGCCGCGATCGTCGGGGTGCAGGTGCAGCAGATGCTCAGCGGCGGCCAGGAAGTGATCATCGGCGCGGTCACCGATCCGGCCTTCGGCAAGCTCGTGGCCTTCGGCCTCGGCGGCATCCTGGTCGAGGTGCTGAAGGACATCACCTTCCGCCTCGCGCCCGCATCGCGCGAGGAGGCCCTGTCGATGCTCGATTCGATCGCGGCGGCCGAGATCCTGCGCGGGGTGCGCGGCGGCGAGCCGGTCGACCGCGAGGCGCTCGCGGGGATGATCGTCAGCGTCTCGCGCCTGGTGGCGGATTTCCCCGAGATCGCCGAGCTCGACCTGAATCCGGTGTTTGCGACCTCCCGCGGAGCCACCGCGGCCGACGTGCGCGTGGTGCTCGACTTCAAGCCGCCGGCCATGCGCTACCGGCCGAGCCAGGAGGAGATCGTCCGGCAGATGAACCGCATCATGCGGCCGGAGGCCGTGGCGGTCATCGGTGCCTCGGCCGAGAACGGCAAGATCGGCAACTCGGTCATGAAGAATCTCATCAATGGCGGCTACCAGGGGGCGATCTACCCGATCCACCCCAGCGCCGAATCGATCCTCGGGCGCAAGGCCTACAAGAGCGTCAAGGACGTCCCGGGAGTCATCGACGTCGCGGTGTTCGCCATTCCCGCCAAGCTGGTCGCGCAGGCGCTCGTCGAGGTGGGCGAGAAGAAGATCCCGGGCGCGGTGCTCATCCCATCGGGCTTCGCCGAGACCGGCAACGTCGCCGGCCAGGAGGAGGTCGTCGCCATCGGGCGCAAGTACGGCGTGCGCCTCATGGGTCCGAACATCTACGGCTTCTACTACACGCCGAAGAATCTGTGCGCGACCTTCTGCACCGCCTACGACGTCAAGGGCGGCGCGGCGCTCTCCTCCCAGTCGGGCGGCATCGGCATGGCGATCGTCGGCTTCTCGCGCTCGGCGAAGATGGGGGTATCGGCGATCGTCGGGCTCGGCAACAAGTCGGACATCGACGAGGACGACCTGCTCACCTTCTTCGAGCAGGACGACGCGACGCAGATCATCTGCCAGCATCTCGAGGACCTGAAGGACGGGCGCGCCTTCGCCGAGGTCGCGCGGCGCGTCTCGAAGAAAAAGCCGGTGGTGGTCCTCAAGGCCGGGCGCACCCGCATGGGGGCGCGCGCCGCGAGCTCCCACACCGGCGCGCTCGCCGGCAACGACAAGATCTACGACGACGTGTTCCGCCAGTCCGGCGTGATCCGCGCGCGTACGCTGCGCGACCTGCTCGACTTCGCCCGCGGCATCCCGCTGCTGCCGACCCCGAAGGGCAACAACGTGGTGATCATCACCGGCGCCGGGGGCTCGGGCGTGCTGCTCTCGGACGCCTGCGTCGACAACGGACTCTCGCTCATGGCGATGCCGCCGGATCTCGACGCCGCCTTCCGCAAATTCATCCCGCCCTTCGGCGCGGCCGGCAATCCGGTCGACATCACCGGCGGGGAGCCGCCGGCCACCTACCAGAAGACGGTGCGCCTCGGCCTCGAGGATCCGCGCATCCACGCGCTCATCCTCGGCTACTGGCACACGATCATCACGCCACCGATGGTGTTCGCGAGACTGATGGTGGAAGTCGTCGACGAGATGCGCGCGCGGGGCTTCGTCAAGCCGGTGGTCGCCTCGCTCGCCGGCGATATCGAGGTGGAGGAAGCCTCGGAGTATCTCTATCAGCACGGCATACCCGCCTACGCCTATTCGACCGAGATTCCGGTGGCGGTGCTCGGTGCCAAGTATCAGTGGGCGCGCGGCGCCGGCCTCATACCCCCGGTGTGAGGCGAGGCGCCGCAGTTCATGGATTCGAGAGGAAGGTTCTTGAGGTCAGGTCTCTGTTCAATCACACCTCGGAAAGGGGGCTATATGTTCAGCACCAGAATGCTCAGACCACTGGTCGCGGCGCTCACGGCCGCGCTGGTCGTCTTCAGCTATTCGGGTCCAAGCGTGGCGCAGAACGATCAGGACGCGAAGATGCGCGTCCTGCAGGACCGAATCGAGGCTCTCAGCAAAGAGCTGAAGAGCATGAAGGAAGAGCAGGACAAGACGTCCAAGACGGTGAACTCGGCGAGCAAAAAGCTCGACACGTTCATGAAGGGATTCTTCGGCACCCTGGACGGATCGATCGATATGACGACCAAGGGTATGAACGGCAAGCAGGCCTACCCGTACGCGCTTGCTCCGGGCGTCACCAACCCGAGCGGCCCGTTCGTGCAGACCGGCGGCCCCAAGGCTCCGCCCTTCGGACGGGTAGGCTGGATGCCGATGATGTCGAGCAACGGCTCGAACATCGGTTATCGCGGCAGTCATCAGATCGGCACGTCCGCCGTGAACTTCATCTACCAGGTCTCGAGCGGCTTCAACCTGGCGGCGTCGCCGGGTCTGAGGAACTCCTGGACCAAGTCCTCCAACACCGTTCAGGGCGCGATCGGCTTCGGCGATACCTACATCGGCCTGTCGAGCCATGACTGGGGCCAGATCAAGTTCGGCGAGATGTTCACGCCCTACAAGACCTCGACCGACCGGCTGAATCCCTTCGCCGGGCAGCTCGGCAACTACAACGTGATGATCGCCAACACCGGCGGCGACAACCGCGTCGAGTTCGGCACCCGTATGGATCACGTCGTCTCGTACAGCTCGCCGAACTTCCAGGGCTTCAGCTTCGATGCCGCCTTTGCGTTCGGCCAGAACCCGGACCCGAACAACAACATCATGCCGCTGCAGTCGGCGGACTGCTCGGGCAGCAACTCTCCGGGCAGCGGCAACCTGTTCCTCGCCTGCGACGACGGCGGCTTCAACAACGCCTTCAGCGTCGACATGAAATTCGAGCAGGGCGGGCTGTATCTCACGGCAGCTTACGAGATACATACGCAGGTGAACCGCAGCAGCGACGGCGTCGGGTCGAACAACCCGTACTACGGGTACCTCGTCGGTCTCGGCAACGGCGTTTCCCCGATCCTCGACTGGGCGGACTACAACGCCTTCGCCGCGGAATACCCGGGTGCAGCGGCGGCCGGCTCCCCCGAGTACAGCACCGCGTACGACATGGGCAACGAGTATGCGATGAAGGTCGGCGGACAGTACAAATTCCAGTTCGGGCTCACGGTGTCGTACCTGTGGGAAGGGATGCACCGCACCGTACCCGCGGTCATGGCGTTCCAGAACGAGCGCACCCGCAACACCGACTGGCTCGCGCTGTCCTACGACTTCGCGAACAGCGCCGACCGGATCGCGATCGGTTGGGGCCATGCCGGAGCTTCGGCGGGCGACCCGGGTGGACAGCACAACTTCGAGCCGGGCAGCGTCGGCAACAACGAGGCGAACATGTACACGATCGCCTGGTGGCACAAGCTCGATAAGCAGCTCACCTGGTACATCGACGCCGCCGACACCGTGAACGACCACAACGCGCACTTCGACATCGGCGCCGGCGGTCACGGCATCAAGACCGACTGCCACGATGCGACGCACCCGCTGTTCATCGATTACAGCAGCGCGGGTCCGACGACGTGGGGTGGATGCCATGAGATCGGCGTATCGACGGGCCTGAACTTCAAGTTCTGAGGCCCCGAAACTCCGACCCCGGAGCGGCGCGTAGAGCCGCTCCGGGGACCGGGCCCGCGTCGGAGCGCGGGCTGTGGTATACATCCTCGTATGCATCTGCAGAGGAATGAGGAGGGAACGATCTTGACTTCGAGTCCAAGACGCGTGGCGCACACCGTAGTGGCGCTCGCTGCGCTCTGTGGCGTGGTCGCCTGTGCCACCAGCAGGACCGATGCCCAGCGCGAAGCCGACAAGGCAACCGCGGCGCGCGTGCAGGCCGCGCTGGAGGCGGACCGGGCGCTCTATGCCAAGCACATCTTCGTCAGCGTCACGAACGGCGTGGTGCGCCTCAGCGGCTACGTATGGGATCCGCCGGACCTGAATGAGGCCAGGAGCACCGCGGAGCTCGTCCCGGGAGTCACCAGGGTCGTCAACGACCTCGAGCTGCAGCAGAACGGCATCGATAACTCGCCTGCGGCGCGCTAGCGACCGACCGCGCTCCAAGCTGCGCGCCGGAGTGCGCGACTAAGAAGTATCCGAATGTGAGCGATCGCCACGGCCTGTAACGGGCGGAACGCCGGAAGCGCGGCCGTCAGGCGTCCGGCATGAACCGAGGCGCCCTGCGCCGGTCTATTCATCGGCAGAGGCCGGGCGGCCCCAGGAGGAGACCATGGCGCTGGTGTGGAGAGAGGTCGCGTGGCGGACAGTCTGCGCCGCGACGCTCGCGCTCGCTGCCGGCTGCGCGCTGCCCCCCGCCAAGTCGCCGGCGGAGAGCGCGGCCGACCAGGCGGTCGAGAACCGCATCTACGCGGCGCTCAGCGCCGATCCGGTCTACTTCTACCGCCACGTCGACGTGCGCTTCGATCACGGGGTGGCCGACCTGAGCGGCTACGTGTGGAGCTTCGAGGCGCTCTATCGCGCACGCGAGATCGCCGCCGGCATCCCCGGGGTCAGGCGCGTGGTGACGAGTCAGCTGGAGCTCGAGCGCGAAGGCCTCACCAACGGCGCCGCGAGATAGCAGCAGCGCACGGGCCCGCGGCCCCGGCTCCGGTGTCAACCGGCCGCGCGCGGCGCGCGCTTCTCGATGAACGCCTGCACGCCCTCGAGCGCCGCCTCCTCCATCATGTTGCAGGCCATCGTCTCGCCCGCCGCCCCGTAGGCTGCGGCGATGCCGAGCTCGATCTGGCGGTAGAAGAGCTCCTTGCCGAGCGCGACCGCGACCCGGGGCTTCCCGACGATGCTGTCGGTGAGCCGGCCAAGCTCCGCGTCGAGCTCGCTCGGGGCCACCACGCGATTCACGAGTCCGCGCGCGCGCGCCTCGGCGGCGTCGATGAAGTCCCCCGTGACCAGCATCTCGAAAGCCTGCTTGCGCGGTACGTTGCGCGCGAGCGCCACGCCGGGCGTCGAGCAGAAGAGCCCCAGGTTGACTCCGCTCACCGCAAAGCGCGCCTCGCTCGAGGCCACCGCGAGGTCGCACTGCGCGACCAGCTGGCAGCCGGCCGCGGTGGCGATGCCGTGCACGCGGGCGATCACCGGCACCGCGAGGCTGTGCAGCCGCAGCATCACCTCGCTGCAGAGCGCGAACAGCCGCCGGTAGTACTCGAGCGAGGGCTGGGCGCGCATTTCCCGCAGGTCGTGCCCGGCACAGAACGCCCTGCCCTCCCCCGCGATCACCACCACGCGCGCCCCCGGATCGGCGGCGATGCGCTCGAGCTCGCCCCGCAGCGTGCCGAGCAGGGCTTCCGACAGCGCGTTGAAGGCGCGCGGACGATTGAGGGTCAGGGTGACGACACCGCGCGCATCGCGCGCGCGCTTCACCAGGGGCTCTTCGGCGACCTCGGCGTTCATCGGACTCTCCTCATTCGCTCATCATTCGCGCTCGTAAGTGCCGAGCGCCACATCCCCGCCCGCGCGCGGCTCGTCCGCGGCGGCCCCCCGGCTCCTCACCAGCCACCAGTTGAACGACGCCGCCGCAATGGTCGCGAGCACGATGATGGACTTGCTGAAGTCGACGCGGGTCAGGAGCGCCGCGCAGATCGCCACCCCGAGCGCCGGCAGGACCGGCCCGCCCGGCACGCGGAACAAGGCCGCCTGCCTCTGGCGGCGGCGCAGCACCGGAACCGCCGCGCACACCGCGCCGTAATAAAAGAGCCGCGCCACCGCCGACAGCGTGACATTCCAGGCGAAGCTTCCCCACAGGGCGAAGCCCCACACCAGCAGCGCGAACACCATGATCGAGACGTGCGGCGTACGGAAGCGCGGGTGCACGGCGGCAAACCACCGCGGGAAGTCGCCGCGCTCGGCGAGCGCGAATACCCCGCGCGGCCCGGTGAGCAGATTCGCGCTCAGGTACCCGTAGACCGAGATCAGGGCGCCGAGCGAGATCAGCGCTGCGCCGGCGCCTCCCATGATCACCCGCGCCACGTCGGCGAGCGGCCGCTCGCTCCTCGCCGCATCGGGCAAGGCGCCGATCACGATGAACTGCAGGCCCGTGTAAACGACGATGACGATGACGAGGGCCACGATGAGCGCAAACGGCGCGTCGCGGCGCGGATCCACCGCCTCGCCCATGGGATTCATCATCGCCTCGTAGCCCCCGTAGGCGAAAAAGAGCAGCAGTGTCGCCTCGAGCCATCCGTCGAGGTTGCCGCTCGCGGCGTGCGGCGCGACGGATGCGTGGCTCGTGAGGTAGATCATGCCGGCGACACCGACGACTGCGAGCGGCACGAGCTTGGCAATCACGGACACGTTGCTCAGCAGCGCGCCTTGCGCGACGCCGCGATAGTTCGCGAGCGCCAGTGTGCCGACGAACAGCGAGCTCACCACGACGCGCGGCAGCGGTGCCTCGGCCTGCGCCCAGAACTCTCCGAGCGAGATCACCAGCAGGTTCACCGCGGCGGCGCAGGCGGTGAGCCGGCCGAGCAGCGTCATCCACCCGACCTGCACGCCGAAGAAGCGCCCGAAGGCGCGCCGCACATATATATATTGGCCGCCGGTGCCGGTGAACTGCGAGGCCACCTCCGCGTAGCAGGCGATGATCACGGCCATCGCAATGCCGGCGAGCAGCACCGCCTGCGGGCTCGAGCGGCCGACGTGCCGGGCGACCACCGACGGCAGCCCGAAGATGCCGCTGCCGAGGATGGAGTTCACCGCCAGTGCTACCATGCTCCAGCGGCCGATGGCGCGGACCAGTTCCGGCTGCGCGCGGCGCGGTGCCTCACGGCTCATCGCGCCCTTGTATCACAAAGCGGGCGGCCTGACGGAGGAGCCCCGTGCGCTATTCCTACGCCACCCACCTCGAGTGCAGCGCAACCGGCGAGCGCTACGACATCGGCAGGCTCCACGGCCTGTCGGCCGCCGGCAAGCCGCTGCTCGCGCGCTACGATCTCGAGAGCCTCGGTCGCGAGGTCACCCGGGCAGACATCGAGGCGCGGGCGCCGGGACTGTGGCGGTGGCGGGAGCTGCTGCCGGTACCCGATCCCGCTCATGTGCTGAGTCTCGGCGAAGTGGAGACGCCGCTCATCGAGTTGTGCAACAGCGCGCGGCCGCCGGGGTATGCCGCGCCCGTGGTGAAGGACGAGGGCCGGCTGCCGACCGGCTCCTTCAAGGCGCGCGGCCTCGCGCTTGCGGTGTCGATGGCGAAGGCCTTCGGCGTGCGGCGCGTCGCCATCCCCACCAACGGCAACGCCGGGGCGGCGATGGCCGCCTACGCCGCGCGCGCGCGCATCGAGGCCTTCTGCTTCTGCCCCGACGACACCCCGGAGATCAACTTGAGCGAGATCGCGCTCCAGGGCGCAGCCGTGTGGCGGGTCGACGGCCTCATCAACGATTGCGCGCGGCTGGTCGAGCTCGGCAAGGCGCGCTACCAGTGGTTCGACATGTCGACGCTCAAGGAGCCGTACCGCATCGAGGGCAAGAAGACCATGGGGCTCGAGCTCGCGATCCAGATGAGCTGGCGCCTGCCGGACGTCGTCTTCTACCCGACGGGGGGCGGCACGGGACTCATCGGCATGTGGAAGGGCTGGCAGGAGCTACTCGCGCTCGGCTGGATCGCCGGCCCGCTGCCGCGACTGGTCGCGGTGCAATCCACCGGCTGCGCCCCGATCGTGCGTGCCTTCGACCTTGGGGCGGCGAGCGCCACGCCCTGGGAGAACGCCCACACGATCGCCGCCGGGATTCGCGTCCCGGCGGCCCTCGGCGACTTCCTCATCCTGCGGGCGCTGCGCGAGACCGGTGGATTCGCCCTCGCGGTGGACGATGCGGCCATCGAGCGCGCGCGCCAGGAAGCTGCGTCCAGGGAGGGATTGCTCCTGAGTCCCGAGGGCGCGGCGACCTACGCCGCGTACCTCGAGGCGGCGGCGAGCGGCAGGATCGCGGCCACGGAGCGGGTGGTGCTGTTCAACTGCGCGAGCGGCCTCAAGTACCCGATGCCGCCGGTGACCGCGCGCATGGACCTGCGCCGGCCGTTCGCTTAAGCGCGCGCGGCCGCTCAAGGCGACCAGGTCCAGTCCGCGGCGCGTGCCCGGCAGCCGCCCCCCGGGGCGCCGGTCCAGGCGCGTCCCCGCACGGCGCGGCCGCTCGCGGCGCCGGTCGCCACTCCGTCGCGCAGCGCCTCGACGCCGTTCACCCACACGTCGAGGACCCCGGTGGCGAGCTGCTGCGGGTGCTCGTAGGTCGCATGATCCTGGATGGTGGCGGGATCGAACACCACCACGTCCGCGAAATCGCCCGCCTTGAGAATACCGCGGTCCTTGAGGGAGAGCGTCGCCGCCGGGAGCGCGGTGAGCTTGTGGATCGCCTGCTGGAGCGTGAGCACCTTCTCCTCGCGCACGTAATGCGCCAGGACGCGGGCGAAGTTCCCATAGGTGCGCGGGTGGCGGCTCGACTTGAGGAATACGCCTTCCGGCGCCGGCGCATCCGCATCCGAATCGAAGTTCACCCACGGCAGCGCCACCTCGCGCCGGACGTTCTCCTCGGACATGAGGAAGTACGCCACATCGACCCGCGAGCCGTCCTCGATCACGAGGTCAATGGCCGCGTCCTCGGGGCTCACGCCGCGCGAGCGCGCCACCGCGGCGAGCGTCTTGCCCGTGAGGGGCTTGAGCGAGGGATTCTTGAAGCCGAGCAGCAGCGTCCCGGCGGCGCCCGCCGCGCCGTAGAGGTTCTCCCAGGCCGGAGCCGGATCGCGCATGTCGGCGAGCACCCGCGCGCGGATGGCCGGATCCTTGAGCCGCGCGATCCACTCCTCGAGCCCCCCGTCCTGCACCCACGGCGGCATCGCAGCGTCGAGCCCGGTCGCGCCGGCGGTGTAGACGTACATGTCGGCGGTGATCCGCAGCCCGGACGCGCGCGCGGCGTCCACCGCGCGAATGAGCGCGTCCAGCTTGCCCCAGTTGCGCCGGCCCGCCGCTTTCAGGTGATAGATCTCGGCCGGTGCGCCCGACTCGCGGGCGATCTCGATCGTCTCCTTGAGCGCCTCGAGCAGGCGGTCGCCCTCGCTGCGCATGTGCACGCTGTAGATTCCGCCGCAGCGCGCCGACTCGCTGGCGAGGGCGATCAGCTCCGGCGTCCGGGCGTACTCGTTCGGGGCGTAGATGAGCGCGGTCGTGACCCCGAGAGCGCCCTGCTCCATGGCCGCCCGCACCAGCGTGCGCATCTCATCGAGCTGCCCTGGCGTCGGCTGCACGTCACGCTCGCCGAGAACGTAGGTGCGCACCGTGCCGGCTCCGACGTAGGAGGCGACGTTCACGGAGATGCCGCGCCTCTCGAGCCTCGCCAGGTACTCCCCGAGCGTCGTCCAGTCGACGTCGTAGCGGATGTCGCCCTGGCGGCTGAGGGCGAGACGCTTCATCTGCGCCGACCAGGGGCCCATGGAATCCTCGCCCAGCACCTCGAGGGTGACGCCCTGGACGAGATCACTGAGCGCGCGGCCGTCGGCGAGCAGTGACACCTCCGGGTGGGCGAGCATGTTGACGAAGCCGGGAGAGACGGCCTTGCCGCGCGCGTCGAGCTCGCGGGCGGCGGATGCGGGCGCGTGCGGCCCGACGTAGGCGATCCGGTCGCCGCGGATCGCGACGTCGCCGACGAACGGCGCGGCGCCCGAGCCGTCGTACACCATGCCGCCGCGGATCACGAGGTCGTAGCTCTCCTCGGCCGCCGTCGCGCGCGGCGCCGCGGCGAGCGAGCCGCCGAGCGCCGCGAGGAGCGCGATGGCAGCGCGGATCGATGCAGCGGCAGCGCGAGGCAGGATCATGAGTGTTGCTCCATGGGGTGAGCCCCGGCCTGCGGCGCACGGCGCTCGCTGCGGCCGAGGGCGAACGGCCGCGGATCGATGGCGGTCGGCGTGCCGGTGAGCAGCTGCGCGAGCAGACTCGCCGAGCCCGCGGCCTGCGTCCAGCCGAGATGGCCGTGCCCGGTATTCACATAGAGTCCCGCGATCGGGGTCGCGCCGATGTAGGGCTTGCCGTCGGCCGACATCGGCCGCAGACCGCACCAGGCGGTGGCGGCGTCGCGGTCCACGGCGCGCGCGAGGCTGGGACTCAGCGCCGCGAGCAGTTTCCACAGCGCCTGCACGCGGCCGACGCGCAGCGCGCGGTCGAAGCCGCCGAATTCGGCGGTCCCGGCGAGGCGCAGCGTCGCGCCGAGCGGCGTCATCACCGCGTGCAGCGCATCGTCGACCAGCCCGAGCGTCGGGCCGCGTACGGACGGGACCGACGGAACGGAGAGCGAGTAGCCCTTCACGGGACGAATCTGCAACCGTACTCCGCACCCGGCGAGCAGCGCAGTCGACCAGGGTCCCGCGGCGACCACCACGTGTGACGCCGGCTCGCGCCCACCGGCCGTGTCGACGCCCAGCACGCGTCGCCCCGCCACCCGCAGCCGGCGCACCGTCCTGCCGCAGCTCACCTCGACGCCCCGCGCCACCAGCCGTTCGCGCAGCGCCCGGCAGAAGAGCCACGCGTCGCCGGTCTCGTCGGCCGGATAGTGGATCGCCCCGGCGATCGACCCGCGGGTCTCATCGAGCAGCGGCTCGAGCCGCACCGCGGCGTCCGCATCGAGCGCGGCACATTCGAGCCCGAGGGGGCTCAGCGTGCCTACGGCGGCCACCGCCCGCTCAAACGCGGCCCGCTCGCGATACAGCGTCAGCGTGCCGCGCGTTCCGACGGCGTACTCGAGAACGAGGGCGGCACGCCACGCCCGCAGCCGCCCGAGGCTGTAGGTACACAGGCGGTAGTTGGCGCGCGTAGCGGCCTCAAACGGCGCCGCTGCCGAGGCGGCCAGAAAGCGCACGCCCCAGCCGAGGTAGTGGCCGAGCGCCGCCGGGCGCAGCAGCATCGGGGCATCCTCGCGGCCGAGCCACTTGAGGATCTGCCAGTGCACCCCCGGCGTGCTCCAGGGCTCGGGCATCGAGGGGGTGAGGAGCCCGCCGTTCGCGAAGCTGGTCTCGAGCGCTACGTCCTCGCGGCGTTCGAGCACCCGCACGCTGCATCCCGCCTCGGAGAGCGCGTAGGCGCTCGCGAGGCCCGCCAGGCCGCCCCCGACGACGATGACATCGTGACGCGCCGTCACAGCCCGTCGCGGAAGGCGACCGTGACGTGCGAGCCGTCGCAGAACGGCTTGTTCTTCGAGGCCCCGCAGCGGCACAGGGTGACGCGGTTGCGAACCTCGTAGGCGAAGCCGTCGGCGGCAATCACCGGGACCCCGCCCCGCAGCCACAGCGGGCCGCTCGCGCCCTGTGCGGGATCCTCGACGAGCCCGATCGACACGTGCAGGCCGTGCTCTACCGGCTTGCCGCCGCGCCGCTCCCAGGCGACCAGCCGGCCCGACGGGCAATGGTTCACCTGCCGGATGAAGTTGGCGCGCACCGCGGCCTCGTCGGTCTGCGTGACCTGATTCCACACCTGACCGTTGGGATCGCAGAAGCGCGCGAATGCACACAGCGGCTCGGCGTCGGTGAGCGAGAGGGCCGGACCCTCGGTCAGCTGTGCCTGCTCCCGGTAGGGCTTGTGGCTCGCGGTCTCGGCACCGTCGAATCCGACCTTCTTGTGGGTGCCGTCGCAGAAGGGCTTGTTGCCCGACTGCCCGCAGCGGCACAGCGCATAGTTCTCGAGCTGCGGGAAGGGGTGATCCTCGCGCCATTGCTGCGACTCGCCCTTGTCGTCCGCGACGATGGTCTGACGGGCGAGCGGTATGGCGCCCGTCACGAGGTACGGGCCGTTCTTGGTGACGACCACCCGGGGTTCCGACGTGGACTTGGTCATGACCGACTCCTGCCGCCCGCCCGCTTCGCCGCGGAGGCGTTAGCGTGAACCAACCCCGCGGCTGCGACAAGACTGTCGCCACGGGTGCGCCCGCGTGTCAATAATGCCCGTGAGGGCGCGCCGCAGCGCCGTCAGCGGAGCTCAGGATCCATGGCAAAGAAGCGATCGCCGGGTACCCGACCCGTACCGAGGCTGAGCAGGCACCAGTACGCGCGCGACCTGCACCGCCTGCAGATCGCGCTGGTGAAGCTGCACCGGCACGTGATCGCCCGCGGGCGCAAGGTGCTGGTGATACTCGAGGGGCGCGATGCCGCGGGCAAGGACGGCGTCATCAAGCGCATCGCCGAGCACTTGAGTCCGCGCGAGGTCCGGGTGGTCGCCCCGGGCAAGCCGAGCAACCGCGAGGTGAGCGAGTGGTACTTCCAGCGCTTCATCGCCCACCTGCCGGCGGCCGAGGAGATCGTGCTCTTCAATCGCAGCTGGTACAACCGCGCCGGCGTCGAGTACGTGATGAGCTTCTGCACCCCTGCCGAGCACGAGGCGTTCCTGGACGCTGCGCCCCCGTTCGAGCGGATGCTGGTGCGCTCGGGCATCCACCTCCTCAAGTACTACCTCGACATCAGCCGCCGTGAGCAGGTGCGGCGGCTGCGCGAACGGCGCCGTGACCCGCTCAAGCAGTGGAAGATCAGCCCGGTCGACCGGGCGGCCCAGCGTCACTGGCGCGACTACAGTCGCGCGCGCGACACCATGTTCCGCCGCACCCACCACCGCGATGCGCCCTGGGTCGTGGTGCGCGCCGACGACAAGCACCAGGCGCGCCTCAATGTCATCCGCGACATGCTGGCACGCATTCCCTCGCCGCGGGCGGCCAGCAAGGCTGCCCGCCCCGACCCGCGCGTGGCGCGCGAGTTTTCCGAGGAGCTGCTGCGCTCGGGCTGGGTGGCGCGCTGAGGCGGCGCGGTGCGCGGGTAAGATCGCTTCCATGGCGGGCATGCACCGGATCACGGCCGCTTTCATCGCCGTCGTGCTCGCGGGCGCGGCGGTCGAGCTGTGGCTCGCACGGCGCCAGGCGGCGGCGGTGGCCCGCCACCGGCACGAAGTGCCCGGGCCGTTCGCGGCGAGCATCACGGCGGCCGACCACGCCCGGGCGGCCGATTACACGCTGGCGAAGATACGCCTCGGGCGCGCCGGCACGCTGATCGATGCGCTGCTGACCCTGGGGCTCACGGTCGGCGGCGGCATCGCCGCGATCGACTCCCTGTGGCGGCACACGCGCTGGCCCGAGCCGTGGCTCGGCGTCGCGGTCATTGCGACCGTGGTCGCCGTGATCCGCCTGCTCCACCTGCCGCTCTCCCTGTGGCGCATCTTCCGCCTGGAGACCCGGTTCGGCTTCAACCGCACGACCTGGGCGCTCTACCTCGGCGATCTCGTCAAGAGCCTCGCCATCGCAGTCGCGCTCGGGGGCCCGCTGCTCGTTGCAATGCTGCTGCTGATGGCGCGCGCCGGGCGCTGGTGGTGGTTGTGGGCCTGGGGACTGTGGCTCGGCGTGATGCTGCTCATGGCCTGGGCCTGGCCGGCGGTGATTGCGCCGCTCTTCAACCGCTTCTCGCCGCTCGAGGATCAGGCGCTCAAGGGCCGCATCGAGGCGCTGCTCGAGCGCTGCGGCTTCGCCTCGCGCGGGGTGTTCGTGATCGACAGCTCGCGCCGCTCGAGCCACGGCAATGCCTATTTCACCGGCATCGGCCGAAGTAAGCGCATCGTGTTCTTCGACACGCTGCTCGAGCGGCTCGCGCACCCGGAGGTCGAAGCGGTGCTGGCGCACGAGCTGGGGCACTTCCGCCTGCGCCACGTGCGCCAGCGGCTGCTGCTGTCGATGGCGGCGGCGCTCGCCGGGCTCGCGCTCCTCGGCTGGCTCGCCGGCCAGAGCGCCTTCTACCAGGCGCTCGGCGTGCCGGTGCCCTCGAGGCACGCGGCGCTGCTGCTGTTCATGCTGGCGGTGCCACCGGTCGCCCTGTTCCTCAGCCCGCTCGCCGCGCTCTGGTCGCGCCGTCACGAGTTCGACGCCGACCGGTTCGCGAGCCGGCATGCGAGTGCCGCCGAGCTCGCTGCGGCGCTGGTGAAGCTCCACCGCGACAACGCCAGCACGCTCACCCCCGATCCGTGGTACGTCGCCTTCTACTACTCGCACCCGCCGCCGCTCGTGCGCATCACGCGCCTGCGGGAAGCGGCCTCCTAGGGAATGTAGTAGAGGTCGACCGACTTGCCGATGCGCTCGAGGGGCCGGTAGGCATCGAGCCAGGCGTAATCGCGCGGGTCCCGCGTGCGCGCCAGCGCGAAGATCGCCACCCAGCCGCGCGCGGGCTGACGCGGCGGCAGGTTGGTAAAGGGCGGCAGCGGCTCCTGCGAGAGATCCGCAGTTCCCCGATAGGCAAGGCCGAGGTGCGCGATGCGAAGCTCGGCCGCGCGGCGCTCGAGGCGCCTGAGGTCCTGGCCCCAGTCGAGGTCCGAGTCGACCAGCACCCGCTCGGGGTGCGCGACTGCTTCGTTGAAGTAGGGAAGGTAGTCGGGATAGGCGGCCCACAAGGTACCGAACTGCCAGGTGAGGAGCGCGGTGAGCGTCACGATGCCGGCGGCGGTCAGGCGCCGGTCGCGGACACGAGCGAGTGCCTGCGCCGCCCGTGCCAGCGCCCAGGCGGCGCCGAGCGCGAAGAACGGATAGAGGATCAGCACGTGGCGGATGCCGATATTGATGCGGCTGAAGCCGCTGACGAACACCAGGATGACGAGCACGAGCAGCGCCGGGGCGAGCCGCCAGACATCGCGATTGCGCCAGCCGTCCCGGGCGAGCCACGCGAGGCCCGCGGGTCCCGCCGCGAGGAGTGGCAGAGGCGTCTTGACCGCAAGCGCAACCAGATAGAAGTACCACCAGCCGCCGGTGCGCACCTGGCCGAGCAGATACGACAGGTGACCGGTGTCGTTGTGGGCTTTGACCGCCACCATCCCGCTGGCGAGATCCTGCAGGGCGCGCGGCAGCCAGGTGAGGTGCGCGAGCAGCACACCGAGCCAGTGATCGAGACCCCGCAGCTGCAGCAGATAGGCGACCGCCCAGCTGAAGCGCTGCGCGACCCGGGCCGCATTCGGCGCGCGCAGGCCGTAGGCGAGGATGAGCGGCACGAGTGCGCCCAGGGCGATGAGCGCGAGGCCCGCGGCGCGCGTGCGCAGCGCGTGAGCGGCACCCGGCGTCGCCTCCGGAGAAGCGCCGGGGCGGTGAGCCGCGCGCCAGCCGAGCACGCCATGCGCGAGAGCGAGCGCGAGCAGCGACAAAGTGATGAACGGCACCGCCGAGAACTTGGTACCGATCGCGACCCCGGCGGCGAGTCCGAAGAACACGGCGTCGGATGAGCGCGCGCTCGCGAGCCAGCTCTCGAGCCCATAGAGCGCCAGCAGGATGGTCGCGGCCGCCGCCACGTCGAGGGTCGCGAGCCCCGCATGTCCCAGCACCGGGGGCACCGCGGCGAGCAATGCCACCGCGAGCAGTCTTTCCGGCACTCCGGCGAGGACTCGCCCGGACCACAGCCAGGTCGCCAGCAGCAGCAGCGCGAGAAACGGCAGCGCGCCGAGCCGCGCGAGCGTGAGGAAGCGGCCGTAGTGACCACCGGAATACAGGATGTCGCGGCCTTCCCAGGTGCCGTCCGGGGGCGAGGTGCCGAAGGAGTGCGCCCCGGCGAGATACGGCCCGAGGGCGATCGCCACGCGCGCGATCGGCGGGTGCTCGGTGTCGTACTCGTACAGGCCGCGGTCGAGCAGCTCGACACCGGCGGCGAGGTGCTCGGGCTCGTCCCAGGTGTGCGAGTACACCCGCCAGGTGCTCGCCGTGAGCAGGCAGGCGCCGGCGATGATCGGGATCAGCGCACCGCAGGCGAGAGAACGCGAGCGCACGCCCGAGCCTGTGGTCAGGTCAGGCTCCGAACGGGTGGCGCAGCACGATGGTCTGTTCGCGCTCGGGTCCGGTGGAGATCATGTCGAGCGGCACGCTCACCAGCTGCTGCAGACGCTCGAGGTAGCGGCGTGCGTTGCCCGGCAGGGCGCGGTACTCGGTGATACCGACGGTGGATTCGCGCCAGCCCGGCAGCTCCTCGTACACCGGCTCGATGCCCGCATAGCCTTCCGCGCTCAGCGGCGGCTCCGGACTCACGGCGCCGTCGATGCGATAGCCCACGCCGATGCGGATCGTCTCCAGCCCGTCGAGCACGTCGAGCTTGGTGACGCATAGTCCCGAGACGCTCGAGTGCACGATCGCGCGCCGCAGCGCCACCGAGTCGAACCAGCCGCACCGCCGCCGCCGGCCGGTCACCGAGCCGAATTCGTGACCGACACGCGACAGGTGCTCCCCATACTCGTCGAACAGCTCGGTCGGAAAGGGGCCGGCGCCGACGCGGGTGGTGTAGGCCTTGACGATGCCGAGCACTCCGTCGAACACCCGGGGACCCAGGCCCGTGCCGGTAGCGGCAAAGCCCGCCGTGGTATTCGACGAAGTGACGTACGGGTAGGTGCCGAGATCGACGTCGAGCATCGCCCCCTGCGCCCCCTCGAACAGCACGTTGGCGTCCCCGGCACGCAGCTGCTGCAGGGCGCGCGTCACGTCGGTCACGAGTGGCGCGATGCGCTCGCCCATGGCGAGCTGCGCATCGAGCGTCCTCTGGAAGTCCACCGGCGGCGCACGGTAATACTGTTGCAGCACGAAGTTGTGAAAGTCGAGCATCTCACCCAGCTTGGCGGCGAAACGGTCGCGCTGGAACAGGTCGGCGACGCGCACCGCCCGGCGCGCGACCTTGTCCTCGTAGGCCGGCCCGATGCCGCGCCCGGTGGTGCCGAGGGCGTTGGGACCGCGGGCGCGCTCACGCGCCTGGTCGAGCATCACGTGCGAGGGGAGGATGAGCGGGCAGTGTGGCGAGATCCGCAGCCGCTCGAACACCGGCACGCCCTGCTCGATCAGCATGCCGCTCTCGGCGAGCAGCGCCTCGAGCGACAGCACCACGCCGTTGCCGATGAAGCAGCGCACTCCCTCGCGCAGCACCCCGGACGGCAGCAGCGACAGAATGGTCTTGCGTCCGCCGATGACCAGCGTGTGGCCGGCGTTGTGGCCGCCCTGAAAACGCGCCACCGCGGCGGCGCGCTGGGTGAGCAGGTCGACTACCTTGCCCTTGCCCTCATCGCCCCACTGCGTGCCGATGACGATGATGAACCTGCCCACGCGCCTTGCGACCCCTACCGCACCAGGTACAGGATGACCACGCCGGCGAGCATGCTTGCCAGGCCGGCGATGCGCAACTCGAGCTCGCGCACTTCCGCGAGTCGCGCCAGGGCGCGCTTGACGCCGCGGGGATTGACGAACGGGGCGATGCCTTCCAACACGAAGAACAGGCCGAAGGCGGCCACCAGGTCGGAGAAATTCACGCCGCGGGCTTCACTTCGCGCCGCGGCGCTTCGCGGGGTCCTTCAGGTACTTGAAGAACTCGCCGTCGGGCGAGAGCACCAGCAGATCGCCGTCCTTGCCGATGGCGTCCTTGTAGGCCTGCAGGCTCCGGTAGAAAGCGTAGAACTCGGGATCCCTGGAATAGGCGTGCGCGTAGATGGCCGTTGCCGCCGCATCGCCCTCGCCCTTGACGCGCAGCGCATCGCGCTCGGCGTCGGCGAGTATCTCGGTGCGCTGGCGCTCGGCCGCGGCACGGATGCCGGTGCTGGCGCTCTGCCCTTCCGCGCGCAGCCGCCCGGCGGTCTTGGCGAAACCCTGCTTCATGCTCTCGTAGACGCGCGCTGCCACGTCGTCGGGCAGGTCGATGCGCTGCACGCGTACGTCGACCAGCTCCACCCCGAGCCCGGTGGCGCTGCGGCTCGCCTGCCCGAACATCTGTCCGGTGACCGCGGCGCGCTCGGCCGAGACGATCTGCTGCAGCGTGCGCTGCGCCACCACGCTCTTGATGCCGTCCTTGACGATGTCGGCGAGGCGCTCGCCGGCCAGCTCCTCGCGGCCGCCGGTGGCGGTGTAGAACAGTACCGGGTCCTTCACGCGCCACTTGACGTAGAAGTCGGCGACCAGGCCGCGGTTGTCGTTGGTGAGGAAGGTCTCGCCATTGTACGACTGGGAGAGGATGCGCTTGTCGAACTTCGTGACCACGTCCCAGGGAAGCTTGAAGTGCAGTCCGGGCGCGTAACGGGTGCCGACCACCTTGCCGAACTCGGTGCAGATGGCGAGCTCGGCCTCGCTCACCGTGAACAGCGACAGGCTCACGAGCACCAGCACCACGCCCGCGGCGATCACCACCGGAAGCAGCCGTGCCTGCATCAGCGTTCCCCGCGCCCCCGCGCCTCGATGGTCACCGACTCGGGCTGCTCCTTCGGACTGGCGCTGGTTGCCGGCTCGCTGCTCTCGGCGCCCGCGCCGGTGCTCTTCTCCAGCAGCTTGTCGATCGGCAGGTAGATCAGGTTGCCGCCCGCGCGCGCGTCGATCAGCACCTTGTGCGCTCGCGCGAGCACGTTCTCCACCGCATCGATGTACAGGCGCCGGCGGGTCACCTCCGGGGCCTGCTCGTAGGCGCCCTCGAGCTCGGCGAAGCGCGCCGCCTGGCCCTGGGCCACCGCGGTCACCTGCGCCTTGTAGGCCTCGGCATCCTGCTGCATGCGACCGGCGGCGCCGTGCGCCACCGGGATGATGCTGTTGGCGTAGGCCTCGGCCTCGAGGATGAAACGCTCCTTGTCGGCCTGGGCCTTGTTGGCGTCGCGCTGCGAGGGGATCACGGGATCGGGCACCTGCACGTCCTTGAGGTTCACGGTGGTGACGGTGATGCCGGCATCGTAGTTGTCGAGCGTGTGCTGGATGAGCTCCTTGGTGCGGCGGGTGATCTCGGGGCGCGTGGTGCCGACCAGCACCTCATCGAGCGTGCCGCGGCCGATGATCTCGCGGATGGCGCTCTCGCTCACCTGATTGAGGGTGGCTTCGGGATCGCGCACCCGGAAGAGCTTCTTCACCGGATCGGTGAACTGGTACTGCACCGAAAACAACAGGTCCACGAGAAACACGTCCGAGGTCAGCACGCGCGACTTGAAGTCGCTCGAATTGATGCTCGCCACGTTGACCTTGGTGACGGTCTCGATCGGCCACGGCAGGCGCCATCCGACCCCGGGCGGGCGTACGTCGACCAGCTTGCCGAAGCACTGCACGACGCCGCGCTCGGCGGCCGTCACCTGGTAGAAGCCGCTGAACAGCCACAGCGCGACGGCCACCAGGACCGCCACCAGCAGCAGCGAGCCGCCCTCGCCGCTGCCCCCGCGCCCCGCCGGGCGCAGCAGCGACTCGAGCCGCCGCTGCCAGCGCTTGAGGCGCTCGTCGAGATCGGGACCGCCCTGCCCCGGGCGCCGTCCCCACGGATTGTTCGGACCGCCTGGTTGGTTCCATGCCATAGGGGGAAGGAATGCGGCTCTCGAGTCAGCGCAGCTTGCCGGCACTCGAGGCGGCGCCCGATTGTAGGTAGGCACTCCCGGGGGCACAAGCCGTCTCCGGCCCCTGCACCTCGAGGATCTCGACGCCTGCAGTGCGCGCCAGCTCGAGCAGCTCCACATCCGGAAGCTCGACGGCGAGCTCGATGCTGCCGTCGTCCCCGCTCGCCTCGCCGCGCACCGCCTGCGCCGCGTACAGGCGCGAGCGCAGTGCGCCGTCGGCCGCCGTCAGCCGCAGGCGGGCGCGCCGCGCGGAGCGTGCCAGCCGCTCGGCGACCGCGCGCGCGAGCAGCTCGAGGCCGTCGCCCCGCTGCGCCGAGATCCACACCGCGTGAGCCCGGCCCTCGCCGTCGCGGTCGATCCGCGCGGGCGTCGACAGCCGGTCGATCTTGTTGTAGACGATGAGCTGGGGAATGGCGTGCGCGCCGATCTCCTCCAGCACCGCGTTCACCTGCGCGAGCTGCTCGGCGCGGCGTGGGTTGCTGGCGTCGACGACGTGCAGCAGCAGAGTCGCGGCGCGCGCCTCGGTGAGCGTCGACTGGAACGCGGCGACCAGCTCGTGCGGCAGCTCGCGGATGAAGCCGACCGTATCGGCGGCCACCACGGCCGTGCCGCCCGGCAGCGTAATTCGCCGCACGGTCGGATCGAGGGTAGCGAACAGCTGGTCGGCCACGTAGGCATCGGCGCCGGTGAGTGCGCGGAACAGCGTCGACTTGCCCGCATTGGTGTAGCCGACCAGCGCGAGCGAGGGCACCGGAATCTCGGCGCGCATCTGCCGCCCGGTCTCGCGCTGACGCTGGATGCGCTCGAGCCGCCGGCCGAGCAGGCGCACGCGCTGGCCGATGATGCGGCGGTCGGTCTCGAGCTGCGTCTCGCCCGGTCCGCGCAGTCCGATGCCGCCCTTCTGCCTCTCGAGGTGGGTCCAGCCGCGCACCAGGCGGCTGGCGATGTGCTTGAGCTGTGCGAGCTCGACTTCGAGTTTGCCCTCGAAGCTGCGCGCGCGCTGCGCGAAGATGTCGAGGATCAGCCCGTTGCGGTCGAGCACCCGCCGCTCGATCAGCTTCTCGAGGTTGCGCTCCTGGCTGGGGGTGAGCGCGTGGTCCACGAGCACCACCTCGGCGTCGTGGGTGGCGGCGACGCGCCTGAGCTCGTCCGCCTTGCCGCTGCCCATGAAGTAACGCGGATCGGGGCGCTCGCGGCGGCCGGTGACGGTTGCGACCGGCTGGGCGCCGGCCGAGACCGCCAGCTGCGTGAACTCCTGCAGATCCTCCGGGTCGACCGGGGCGCCCACCCCCAGGCGCACCAGTACGGCGCGCTCACCGGACCGTGGGCGTTCGAACACTCAGGCTTTCCGACGCGGCGGACATTACTCGGCGGGCATCTCCGGGGCGCTGCCGCCCTCGTCCGCGGACAGGCGCACATTGCGCGCCGGTACCACCGTGGAGATCGCGTGCTTGTAGACCATCTGGCTGACGCTGTTCTTGAGCAGCACGACGAACTGATCGAAGGAGTCAATCTGACCCTGCAGCTTTATGCCGTTCACCAGGTAGATGGACACCGGCACGCGCTCTTTGCGCAAGGCGTTCAAAAAGGGGTCCTGCAGAGACTGGCCTTTGGCCATCGGGTTCTCCTTGTTTTTAATCAAATTCGAATTGTTTGCAAAGCCGAACGACCGCACCCGAACTTCCCTGTTCCGCGGTCGGATTCAAGCGACACGTACCGCACCCAGGGGCGACGAACCGACGCCTCATCTTAACATGTCCCGGTCCCTCAGACCCCAAACGCCGCCAACTCATGACATATGTCTCGAATCCACGACGCCGGTCCGGCCTGGCTGTCGATCCGCTCGGCCTCGGGCTCCGTGCGCATCCAGGTGAGCTGGCGCTTGGCCAGTTGACGCGTCGCGGCGAGCGCCCGCCGACCGGCTTCCTCCAGGCCGAACTCGCCCTCGAGGTGCGCCCACAGCTGCCGATACCCTACCGCGCGCATCGAGGGATGGCGCGCGGTGAGATCGCCCCGGGCGCGCAAACGCCTCACCTCGTCGAGAAACCCTTCCCTCATCATGGCCTCGAGGCGGTGCGCGAGATGCCGGTGCAGTGCGGCCCGGTCGGGCGGACAGAGCATCCAGTAGCGCACCGGCCAGCCGGCCACGGGACTCACCGTGGCGCGTTGCAGCTCGCTGATCGCCCTGCCCGTGGTGTAACAAACCTCGAGTGCCCGCTGGATCCGCTGGCTGTCGCCGGGAGCGATGCGTGCGGCGGCCGCGGGGTCGAGCCGTGCGAGCTCGGCGTGCAGCGCCGGCCAGCCGCGCGCGGCCGCCCGCTCGTCGAGCTCGCGGCGCAGGCCGGGCGCAGCCGGCGGCAGCGCCGCGAGACCGTGGCGCAGGGCCCGCAGGTACAGCATGGTGCCGCCCACCAGCAGCGGCACCCGGCGGCGTGCGTGAACCTCACGCACCCTCGCGAGCGCATCGGCGAGAAATCTTCCGGCGGAATAACTCTCCGTCGGATCACAGATGTCGATGAGGTGGTGCGGAATGCGCTCGCGCAGCGCCCGTGAAGGCTTGGCGGTGCCGACATCGAGACCCCGGTACACCAGGGCCGAGTCGACGCTCACGATCTCCACCGGCGCAGTCTCGGCGAGGCGTATCGCCCACTCGGTCTTGCCCGAACCGGTCGGCCCGGTCAGCACCAGCACGGGCAGCTGCTGCGTGCCGGCTGCTGCGCGTGCCACTCAACGCCCCCGCAGGAACAACTGATCGAGCTGCTGCAGGGTGAGGCGCGTCCAGGTCGGACGGCCGTGGTTGCACTGGCTGGCGCGCTCGGTCGCCTCCATCTGCCGCAGCAGCGCATTCATCTCCGGGAGCGTGAGGCGCCGGTGCGCACGGATGGCGGTGCGGCAGGCGAGCGCTCCGAGAAAGCGATCGCCGGCATCCGACAGGTGGGGCGTATCAGCCTCGAGCGCGAGGTCGCGCACCACGGACGCGACGAGCTCGGCGGCGTTCCCGGCCGCGAGGATCGCCGGAATGCGCCGCACGGCGAGGCGGGTCGGACCGAGCGCGCCGAGCTCGAATCCCGCCTGCTCCCACGCGGCGCGCTGCGCGAGCAGCGCCTCGAGCTCGTGCGCCTTCATCTCGATCACCACCGGCTCGAGCAGCTGCTGCGAGGCGGGCGGGAGGCAAGCGCGCTCGGCCTTCAGCTTCTCGTACAGGATGCGCTCGTGCGCAGCGTGCATGTCGACCAGCACGAGCCCGTCGCGGTTCTGCGCGAGGATGTAGACACCGTGCAGCTGCGCGAGCGCCGTCCCGAGGGGCGCTTCATCCGCCGCTGCCGCCGCCGACACCGGGCCGGCCGCGGCGTCGGCCGCAGGCGCGTCCCGCACCAGCGCCGCGAGCGCCCACGGGTCGTGCCCGGGGCCGTCGAGCGGCAGTGCCATGGGGCGCGCGCCGCTCGCGGCGGGCAGCCCGGCCGCGGGTGCGGCCGCGAGCGTCGGGCGGGTGGCGCCGAGCGCACGCTCCACGGAGCGCATCGCGAAGTCGTGCACCTGGCGGCTCTCGCGGAAGCGCACTTCGAGCTTGGCGGGGTGCGCGTTGACGTCGACGAGCTTCGGGTCGAGGGTGAGGTAGAGCACGTAGGCCGGGTGGCGGCCGTGGTAGAGGACGTCGCGGTAGGCGAGCCTCACGGCGTTCATGAGCAGCCGGTCGCGCACGCTCCGTCCGTTGACGAACCAGAACTGCCGGTCGGGCTGCGCGCGCGAGTGGGTCGGCAGGCCGAGCCAGCCCGAGAGCAGCAGCGGCCCGGCCGACTCGCGCATCGGCAACGTGATCGCGGGGAAGTCGCGCCCGAGAACCGCCTCGAGCCGCCCGGCCTCCGCCGCCGCGCCCTCGACCGCGGGTGCATCGAGCAGCAGCCGCGAGCCGTGACGCAAGCGGAAACTCACGTCGAAACGCGACAGCGCCAGCCGCTCGACGAGCCGCGCGATGTGCAGCAGCTCGGTCGCGTCGCTGCGCACGAACTTGCGCCGCGCCGGCACGTTGAAAAAGAGATCGCGCACCTCGACGGTGGTGCCCGGCGGGTGAGCCGCGGGACGCACCCTGCCGGCGCGCCCGCCGTCGATGGCGATCTCGGCGCCCTGGGTAGCGGCGGCCGGGCGCGACACGATGCGCAGCCGCGACACCGAGCCGATCGAGGGCAGCGCCTCGCCGCGGAAGCCGAGCGTCGCCACCGCCTCGAGATCCCCGAGCGAGGCGATCTTGCTGGTCGCGTGGCGCGCGAGAGCGAGCGGCAGCTCCGCCGCGGCGACGCCGGCGCCGTCATCGCGCACGCGGATGAGCGCGACACCACCCCGCTCGACGTCGATCTCGATGTGCCGCGCGCCGGCGTCGAGGCTGTTCTCCACCAGCTCCTTGACGACGGACGCCGGCCGTTCGATCACCTCGCCGGCGGCGATCTGATCGACGAGCTCTTCGGGAAGCACACGGATGGGCATGATGGCCCCGGGGAGTGTACAGGCGAGCCGGCGGCGCCGCCCCAGCGGCCCGCGGGAATCAGGGCGTCGCGGCCACCGCCGTCGCGTCGCCGGCGCTCGCGAGGCGGCGCTCCTGCTTGAAGCGGGTGCCGTCGGGCGGGTTCTGCACGAAGAAGCTGCGTACCCCGCCGCAGATCGCATCGGCGAGGCGCGACTGCTGAGCGTGGTTACGCAGCCGGCGCTCCTCGGACGGGTTCGAGATGTAGGCGGTCTCGATGAGCATCGAGGGGATGTCGGGGGACTTCAGCACCACGAAGCCGGCCTGCTGCACCTGGGCCTTGCGAATCTCGCCCACGTTGGCGAGCGCCGCCACGACGCGCTCGGCCGCGGTGGCGCTGATGCCGATGATCTCCTGCTGCGCGGCATCGAGGAGCACCCGTTGTGGCGCGCCCTCGTCCTGGAGCGCTCCGCCGAGAAGGTCGGCTGCATTCTCGCGCTCGGCGAGCACGCGCGCCGCCTCGCTCGAAGCGCCGTGCGCCGACAGCACGTACACCGAGGCCCCGGAGACATGCCGGTCGGCGATCGAGTCGGCGTGCACCGAGATGAACATGTCGGCGTGCGCGGCGTGCGCGCGTCGCATGCGCTCGCGCAGGTCGAGAAACTCGTCGCGGTCGCGGGTGAGCACCGCGTGCATGCCGGGCTCGGCATCGATGCGCCGTGCGAGCGCGCGCGCGATCGCGAGCGTCACGTCCTTCTCACGCGTGCCGCCGTGGCCGATCGCACCGGGATCGACCCCGCCGTGGCCGGCGTCTACCGCGACGATGACGTCGCGGTCGCCATCCCCGGGGGCATGCGCGGCGCGCACCGCGGGCGGCTCGCGCGCGGCGGGAGCCGCGGCGACGCCGAGCTCGACGACGAGCCGCCGCCCGTCGGCAGCCGAAACCACGTGCGGATGCAGCGGGGACTTCAGCTCCAGCACCACCCGCAGCGCGCCGTCCGGCTGAACGCCGAGGCGAACCGCGCTCACGATGCCTTCGGGTCCGGGTGCCTCGACGCCGCCCGCGAGGCGCGTGTCGGCGAGATCGATGACGGCGCGATCGGGGTGATCGAGGGTGAAGAGCTTGTGCTCAGCGGTTTCCGACAGCTCGAGAGTGAGTTGCGCGGAATCCGCCGTTGCGCCGAGGCGGATCGAGCGGAGCTCGGCGCCGACCGCCGTCGGGACGACGGCGAGGCCGATGAGGCCGACGGCGATTCCTTCGCGAAAGATCTTTCTAATCATCGGTTTCGCGATGCAATCTCCCGTGTAATCTACGGCGTTCACCGACGGCTTTCAACCCTCGCCTGCAGCGGTCCTCGACAGTTCGACCAGCCACGATGCCCCGAGTGCCGATGCCGGCCGGACGTCGATGTCGTGTCCGCGAGGCCCCGAGGCGAATCCGACCTCGAGATCGGCGCCCGGGAGCCCTCCGGCACCGCGCTCCGGCCACTCGATGAGCCACAGGCATCCCGCCCTCGCCCACTCGCGCAAGCCGAGGAAATCGAGCTCCTGCGGCGCCTCGATGCGGTACAGATCGAGGTGTACGAGCGTGAGCGCGCCCGCCGGGTAGAGCTCGAGCAGGACGTAGGTCGGGCTGCGCACCGGGAGGGCGACGCCGAGCGCGTGAGCGAAGCCGCGCGCGAAGGTCGTCTTGCCTGCACCCAGCTCGCCGCGCAGATACAGCACGGCGAGTTCGGTGCGCGGGGACGGGCGGGCGCGCGCGATCCGCCCGGCGAACTCTTCGGTCTCCTGCGGCGTGTGTGTCTGCCGGCGCATGCCGTCGGCCGGGATCATGCGCGGCTAGAGGTTGACGCAGTTGTGCAGCTCACGCGCCACGTCGCTCGCCAGGATGCCGCGCTCGCCGCCGCGGGCCGCGGCATCGCCCGCCATCGCGTGCACCAGCACCCCGACCCGCGCCGCCGCCCACGGATCGCGGCACTGGGCGAGGATCCCGGCGATTGCCCCCGTGAGCACATCTCCCGAGCCGCCGCTCGCCATGCCGGGATTGCCGCGCTCGCACACTCCCGGAATGCGGCCGCGCGCACCCACCAGCGTGCCGGCACCCTTCAGCACCACCGTGCCGTGGAAGCGCTCGATGAGCCGCTCCAGCGCCGCGAGACGATCGCGCTGGACCTCGTCGCCCGGCACTGCGAGGAGCCGTGCGGCCTCGCCGGGATGCGGCGTCAGAATCCAGTCCTCGCGTGCGGCAACCCCGCCCGCGGCGATGAGATTCAGCGCATCGGCGTCCACCACCAGCGGCTTGCCGGCCGCGAGCACCGTGGTGAGCGCCGCGCGCGCCCAGGCGCTGCGGCCGAGTCCGGGGCCGATCGCGACCACGTCGGCGCGCGCGAGCGCCTCGCCGAGGATCTGCTCGCCCTCGAGCGCGATGCAGATGAGCTCGGGTCTTCCGGCGGCGATCGCCGCGACGTTCTCCGCGGCCACCGCCACGGTGGTGAGCCCCGCCCCGACGCGCAGGCTCGCTTCCCCGGCGAGGCGCACGGCGCCCGGCATCCCGGCGCCGCTGCCGACGATCAGCACGTGGCCGAAATCGCCCTTGTGCGCGGCGCGCCGCCGGCGTGGCAGCGCCTCATGGATCTCGCTCTCCACGATGCGGGTGAGGCGCGCAGCCTCACCCGCCGGCGGGGTGAGCTCGAGGTCGTCGAAGAACACGGTGCCGGCGAGCTCCGGACCGTTGCCGAGAAAGAGCCCGGTCTTCAGAGCGACGAAGGTCACGGTGCAGTCGGCACGGATCGACTCCCCGTGTGCAACGCCGGTGTCGGCATCGAGGCCCGAGGGCACATCGAGCGCGAACACCGGCCGGCGGCTCGCGTTGATGTCGCGGATCACGCCGGCGATGTCGGCGCGCACCGGCCCGCGCAGCCCGGTGCCGAGCAGCGCATCCACCACGACCTCGCCCCCGGCGAGCAGCGCCGCCTCGAAGGGCCGCACCTGCCCGCCGCTGCCGCGGAAGTCCTGCCAGGCCTGGCGCGCATCACCCTCGAGCTGCTCGGGGGTGAACGCCGCCAGCACCGCGACCGTGAGCCCCGCCGCCTGCGCAAAGCGCGCCAGCACGTAGCCGTCGCCGGCGTTGTTGCCGCGGCCGCAGACGATGACGATGCGGTGCGCCACCGGGTAGCGTGAGCGCAGGTGCCGCAGCGCCGCCTCGCCCGCGCGCTTCATGAGCGTATACCCGGGGATTCCCAGCACCGAAATCGCGTGGGCATCGAAGGCGCGCACCTGCGCGCCGGAATACAAGGCGACCGGCAGCGCCATGGGATCATTATACTGGCACCGGTGGCAGCGCCATGACCGCCTTCGCCTCGAGCGACCTGCACGCGATCAAGCGCGACCTCATCAGCGAGGCGCGCGCGCTCGGTTTCGGCGCGCTCGGCGTCGCCGGCATCGAGATCCCCGAGGACGAGCGCCATCTGCTGCGCTGGCTCGAAGACGGTTTCCACGGCGGCATGGATTACATGCCACGGCACGCACAGCTGCGCAGCCGGCCGCAGGAGCTGCTGCCCGGTGCGCTGCGCGTGGTGAGCGTGCGCATGGACTACTGGCCCGCAGCGGCGCGCGATGCCACCGCGGTGCTCGGCGATCGCCGCCTCGCCTACGTGTCGCGCTACGCCCTCGGACGCGACTACCACAAGGTGCTGCGCCGCGGCCTCGCGCAGCTTGCGACCGCCTTGCAGCGGCGCATCGGGCCCTGCGGCTATCGGGTGTGCGTCGACAGCGCGCCGGTGCTCGAGAAGGCGCACGCGCGCAACGCCGGTCTCGGCTGGATCGGCAAGCACACCAATCTCATCGCGCGCGACGCAGGCTCGTGGTTCTTTCTCGGCGAGTTCCTCACCGACGTGCCGCTGCCCGCGGACGAGCCCGCCAGCGCCCATTGCGGCAGCTGCAGTGCGTGCCTCCCGGCCTGCCCGACCGGCGCGATCGTCGCGCCCTTCAGGCTCGATGCGCGGCGCTGCATCGCCTATCTCACCATCGAGCACTTCGGCGCGATCCCGACCGAGCTGCGCCCCGCGGTCGGCAACCGCATCTACGGCTGCGACGACTGCCAGCTGGTGTGCCCGTGGAACAAATTCGCGCGCGCGGCGGCGCACCCGGACTTCAAGGTGCGCCACGGGCTCGACGCGCGCTCGCTCCCGGAGCTGTTCCGCTGGAGCGCGGCCGAGTTCGAGGAGCGCACGCGTGGCTCGGCGATCCACCGCCTCGGCTACGAGCGCTGGCTGCGCAACATCGCGGTGGCGCTCGGCAACGCGCCGACCTCGCCGGAGGTGACGGCCGCCCTCGAGCAGCGACGCGCCGATCCCTCGCCCCTGGTGCGCGAGCACGTCGACTGGGCGCTGGCGCAGCACCGGGTGCGCGGCCTGAGCGTCAGCCGCGTGCCGGGCGCGTGACCTGCACGTTGTCGATGAGCCGCGCCTTGCCGAGCCGCGCGGCGGCGAGCACCACGAGCTCGCGCGCGCCGACCTCCGGGGAGCCGAGGTCGGCCGCCCGGCGCACCGCGAAGTAGTCGGGACGCAATCCCGCGTCCTCGAGCGCCGCGCAGCCGGCACGCTCGATGCCGGCGAAGTCCGCATCGCCCGCGCGCAGCCGCGCGGCGGCGGCCTCGAGGGAGGCGTAGATGACCGGCGCCCGCCGGCGCTCGGCGGCGGTGAGGTACTGGTTGCGCGAGCTCATGGCGAGTCCGCCGGCATCACGCACCGTGGGCGCCGCCACGATCTCGACCGGCATGCACAGGTCCGCGACCATGCGGCGGATGACGGTGAGCTGCTGGAAATCCTTCGCGCCGAACACCGCCACGTCCGGCTCGACGATGTGGAAGAGTTTTGCCACCACCGTGCTGACGCCTTCCATGTGACCGGGGCGGAATTCCCCTTCCAGCATGCGCGACAGCACCGGCACCTCGACCCGCGTGGCGCGCTCCGAGCCGTTCGGGTAGATCTCCGCCACGTCGGGCATGAACATCAGGTCGCAGCCGGCGCCGGCGAGCATGCGTTCGTCCTCGCGCGGCGTGCGCGGATAGTGGGCGAAGTCCTCGTTCGGTCCGAACTGCATCGGATTCACGAAGATGCTGGCGACGAAGCGCTCGCCGTGGCGGCGCGCGGCCTCGATGAGGCTCACGTGTCCGGCGTGCAGATTGCCCATGGTGGGCACGAACACGATGCGTGCGCCGGCGGCGCGCCAGCGGCGCACCCGCTCGCGCACCGCACCGATCGTGGTGACGGTTTCCATGACTCGCTCGGACGGTGCCGCGCGCCCGGCCGCGCGTTTCAGAAGCAGTGCTCGGGCGCGGGGTACTCGCCCTGCTTCACCGCGCGCACGTAGCGGCGCAACGCCTCGAGGTTGTCGCCCGCTCCGGCGATGAAGTTGCGCACGAAGCGCGGCTTGCGCCCGGTGGTGATGTCGAGGATGTCATAGGTGACCAGGATCTGGCCGTCGGTGTCGGGCCCCGCGCCGATGCCGATCACCGGCACGTGCAGCGCCGCGGTGATCGCCTTGCCGAGCGAGGCCGGGATGCATTCGAGCAGCACCAGGTCGGCGCCCGCCGACTCGAGGCGGCGGGCCTCCTCGAGCAGCCTGGTGGCGGCTTCGCGCTCGCGCCCCTGTACGCGGAACCCGCCGGTCTTGTGCACCGACTGGGGCTTCAAGCCGAGGTGGGCGCACACCGCGATGTCGTGGCCGGCGAGGAACTCGACGATCTCGGCCTGCTTGCCGCCGCTCTCGAGCTTCACCATCTGGGCGCCGCCCTCCTGCATCAGGCGCACGGAGTTCGCGAGCGCGAGCTCGCGCGACGGATAGCTCATGAACGGCAGGTCGGCGATCAGGAACGGCCGATTGAGGCCGCGCGCCACGGCCGCCGTGTGGTAGGTCACGTGATCCATGGTGACCGGCACGGTCGTGTGGTGCCCCTGGATCACCATGCCGAGCGAGTCGCCCACCAGCGCCACGTCCACGTCCGCGGCGTCCAGCAGCACCGCGAAACTCGCGTCGTAGCAGGTGAGACAGGCGATCTTCTCGTGCTGCACCTTCATCTGCGCGAGCGTCGACAGCGTGACCGGCACTCGGCTGGCATCGCGCTGCAGGTGCGTGTACATGGCGGGGGCGAGTGTACTAGATCGCGCGGCTGCGCAAGGGGTTGTAGTAGAGCCGCCCGCGGCTCATGCGCCGGATGGCCGACAGCAGCTCGTCGTAGTCGCGCTGGTTGGCGATCGGATCGATGGCGGCGGCGTTGACGATCAGGAGCGGCGCGGAATCGAACTCGTGAAAGAAGCGCGCGTATGCCTCGTTGAGCCGCTCGAGGTAGCCGCGGTCGATGTACTGTTCGTACTCGACGCCGCGGCGGGCGATGCGCTCGATCAGCACGTCGACCGGGGCCTGCAGGTACACCACCAGGTCGGGCTTGGGGGCCTGGATGTCGAGCCGCGCATAGAGCTGCTCGTAGAGTGCGTACTCGGCGTCGTCGAGCGTCACGCGCGCGAACAGCCGGTCCTTCTCCAGCAGGTAGTCGGCGACCCGCACCGGAGCGAACAGGTCCGATTGCCTGAGCGCTGCCAGCTGCTGGGCGCGCTGCAGCAGGAAGTACAGCTGCGCGGGCAGCGCGCCGGCGCGCGGGGTGCGGTAAAAGCGCTCGAGGAAGGGATTCTGCCAGGCCTGCTCGAGCACGGCTTGGGCGGCCAGGCTGGTGCACAGGCGTCGTGCCAGACTCGTCTTGCCGACCCCGATCGGGCCCTCGACCGCGATGAAGCGATGGTTTGCTTCGTTCGCCATGTGCCGCCTATTACGCCATATTGCCGACGACGCCGGCCTACAACCGCCGCAGCCCCTCGGACGTGAGACGCCCGGCGAGCTCGGCGACGCGTCCAAGCCCGGGCAGGTCGAGATCCGGGGCAATGTCCGCGAGAGGATACAGAACGAAGTTGCGCTCCACTATCCCGGGGTGCGGCAGCGTGAGCGCCGCGCCGCTGCACCGTTCGCGGCCGTAGGACAGCAGGTCGAGATCGATGACCCGCGGGGCCCAGCGCTCGCGCTGCGCGGGCCGGCCGAGTGCCGACTCGATCGAGCGCAGCGCTTCGAGGAGCGCCGCCGGCTCGAGCTGGGTCAGGATCCCCGCCACCGCGTTCACGAAGTCGGGCTGAGGCGCTCCTGCCAGCGGGCGCGAGGCGTAGAGCGGTGAGGTGAGGACGGCCCGCGTGAGCGGCAGCTCGCCAACCCGTGCCAGAGCGGTGAGCACCTGGGTACGCGGTTCCTCGAGGTTACTGCCGAGGCCAACGTACGCGGGGCGCCACGTCGCCATGCCGCCGGCCCGTCAGGAGGGCGCCGCGGCCCGCGGCCGACGCCGTCGGCGACGCGCGCCGCGCCGACGCGCGGCCGGTGGGCCAGCGCCGGTGCCCGCGAGCGCGTCCGCCATGCGGCCCCGCTCGTCGGGCGGCACCTCCTGCAGGCGGGTCCACCAGCGCGCCATCTCCGCGGGCGCCAGCCCGTACGCGGCGCGCAGCAGCAGCAGGTCGTAGGCGGCGCGGAAGCGCGGGTGCTCGAGCACCCGCAGCGCCCGGCGTCCGCGTGGATGCTCGAGCCGCGGCTGCAGCGCGAACATCTCGCGCACTCCGAGCGCGAAGCGTTTCGGAATGGCGAGGCGCGCCTGCGCCTCGCGGGTCGCCTGGTCGGAGGCGTCGAGGATGGTGGCGAGCTCGTGCCAGCGCTCCGGCGGCGTCGCCTCGATGAGCGCCGCGATCGGCCCATATAAAAGGAGCGCGAACAGGAAGCTCGGCGTGACCGGTTTGTCGGCCAGCACGCGCACGTCGGTGTTCTTCAGGCCCTCGAGCACCAGCTTCTCGACCAGGCTGCCGGGGTGACTCACGAAGTACGAATCCACGTTCGGCAGCAGCACGGCGAGCAGGCCCCGGCGGCGCAGCACGTCCAGGCTGCGCGCCCCGTGACCGGTCAGAAAGAGCTTCAGCGTCTCGTCGAAGAGCCGCGCCGGCGGCACGCCCGAGAGCAGCTCGCGCAGCGGCCCGATCGGAGCCGCAGTCGCCGGATCGAGCTCGAAGCCGAGCTTGGCCTCGAAGCGCGCCGCGCGCAGCATGCGCACCGGGTCCTCGCGCAGGCGCGTCTCGGGGTCGCCGATGAGCCGCAGGCGGCGCGCGGCGATGTCCTCGGCGCCGTCGACGTAGTCCCAGAGCGAAAAGTCGGCGATGTTGTAGTAGAGCGCGTTGGCGGTGAAGTCGCGGCGCCACACGTCCTCGTCGATGGTGCCATACACGTTGTCGCGGATGATCCGGCCGGTGGCATCGAAAGCACGCGCCGCATCGTCGGCGATCGCCGGCGTGGCGTCGGCGCCGATCTCATCGTCGAGCTCGGGCGCCTCGCCATCCTCGGGATCCGCATCCGGCAACGGCTCGTCTCCCTGCGCCGGGGCGCTGGTCGCCCGGAAGGTCGCGACTTCGATGGTCTCCCGCCCGAAGAACACGTGCGCGAGGCGGAATCTGCGCCCGACGAGGCGGCAGTTGCGAAACAGCCGCTTCACCTGCTCCGGCAGCGCATCGGTGGCGACGTCGAAGTCCTTCGGCTCGAGGCCGAGGAGCAGGTCCCGCACGCAGCCGCCGACGAGGAATGCCATGAAGCCCCCGTCGCGCAGCCGATAGAGCACGCGCAGGGCGTTGGGCGCGACGTGCGAGCGGGAGATGGAGTGTTCGGATCGCGGGATGATCCGCGGAGTGGCTCGGGGCGTCGCGATGGACGCGTGGGAGGAGTTCAATTCAGAGCTTTCGGCTTGAGCAATCAGGGCGGGTCTCTATAATACCGCGCTCTCGCCCATGGCCTTCCTTACCGAGCTCCCTTCGTCTAGAGGCCCAGGACATAGCCCTCTCAAGGCTGTAACACGGGTTCGAATCCCGTAGGGAGCGCCAATGAAAACATACACTTGTCAACTGCGACGAATCTGAGAGCAGATTCGTCACAGTTTGCAGCGACGTCCGCCCCTATTCTCGAGCGGTCGCCGGTGCGAAGCGCCGGACCTGGCCGTGCACGCCGTCGCGTATGCTGGTGTAGACCCGCTCCGGGAAGGCGCGCGGCAGGCGTTTCTCGACGCGCTCGAGGCCTGGGAGCGCCGACTCGACGAACGACTGCATGCGGGTCCAGAGGCCGGGAACCAGGGTCCGTGCGGCGAGCTCCTGCCAGTGTCCCGCGGTGATCTCATGGAGCCGGTAATGGGCTCGCCGGCCACGCAGTGACATGGCGAGCCTGGCTTTCTCGACAGGGAGCTGATTCTTCCCGTGTCCGATGATCGGCCACGCGGATATCACGTCATAGAACGGCGTCAGGCCGTACGCGCCTCCGGTGAGGTGGTAAAGCGAGAAATTCTTACCATGGCCGTCCGTGGCGGCGAGCAGCCAGAAGGCAAGTTGCGCGAGCACGAAATTCGCCTGGTCCCTCACGGGCTGCTCGCTGTTGGCGAGCAGCGTGAGGGACTCCTGGATCGACGGCCCACCGTCGGCTTCATAGCGCAGCGTGTGCGGCAGTCCCATCGCCTGGCAGAGGTCTTCCTGCGGCAGGCGTGCGATCCACATGCCCTTCTCGGGCTTGAAGCGCTTCTTGACGACATCGGCAGCGTCCGCCCCCACCCAGCGGCGGTCGAAGCGCCTCACGACGAGTGCGCGTTGTTCACCAAAGCGCGCGATCGCGGCATCGGCCACCGGCAGCTCGAGCTCACGCAGCAGCTGGGCGCACAGCCATTCGTTCTCCACCGAATCGGAGAAGTCGCCGCGGAAGCCACCGATGATGCCGAGCGGGAGCTTCAGGATGTGGGTCGTCGGCGTTGCGTGCCGTGGGCGAAACCAGTGGCCTGCCATGGCAAGGAGAGCGGTCTTTTCCTGGGCGCCGGCGAGTGAGATACGGAAGTCTTCCTGCTCTGGGTGACCCAGCGGAGTCGCAAGAGTCACGTCTCGCAGCGTCTGCTCCACCTCGCCCTCGGTGAGCGGCGTGGCATCCACGCGATCCCATCCCACGGGCTCATCCTTCGGCGGCAGGAGCTGTACCGCGCCGACGCAGTCGCGTCCGATCGCGGTGAGGAGATCAAAGGCATCGGGAGAGCGCGTCTTGAAGCGGGTACGCAGGCGGCTGCGGATCTGGGCGCTGTCGGGCAGCAGGTTGTCGAAGTAGTACTCGACGGCGTGGCCGCGCACCTCGCGGTCGGCGGTCAGCGGCAAGGACAGCGACAGTGCCCGCCCATGGGGGGAATCGGCCCACGATTCCTCGTAGCGGAAGAAAGGCGTGCGGCCACCGCGGAGGGTTCCCCACTCCCCTACCCGGTCGCCGTTCATCCAGACAATCAGCGAGGCCATGGAGACTCACCAGTCGGTCGATCGGGCGCGGGCCGAGGATTGCGGTTTGTCACTCGTGGGATCCAGCAGTACGCGCACCTGCAAAGCGGCGAGCAGCCGCAGCAGTTGTCCTACGGAGACCCGTGTCGGGTCGCGCTCGATTTTCGCGATGCGGGTCTGGCCAAGACCGGCCAGCTCACCAAGCGCCGCCTGGGTGAGCCCGCGCGCCTTGCGGAAGGAGCGCAAGTGGTTCGCCAGCTGGGCGGGGGTCTGGAGCCACAGGGGTTTCATACCCCCCAGCATATGCCGTACATGGCATATTAGCAATATATCACTTTTACGGCATAGTGTGATCTTATGCCGCACGAGGCATGAGTCCCGGTCCGCATGCGCCGACCAGATTTCGCGAACGCGAGCCGCCGAGGCTTTGCCCGTTCCATACGGTAGAGTGGGCCGGTGGGCGTGCCAGGCGACTCCATATTCACAGAGCGGATCGAGCTCGGCGGCGGCGGGCCGCGCGTCGGCGTCAAGGACTCGATCGACATCGCAGGCTTTGCGACCCGCATGGGCTGCGCCTGTCTCGCGGCCGCGCCGCCCGCGCCGCGGCACGCCGAAGTGGTGAGCGCGCTGCTCGCGGCCGGCTGCCGGATCGTCGGCAAGACCAACCTGCACGAGCTCGCCTACGGGGTGACCGGCATCAACCACTGGAGCGGCACGCCCGTGAATCCGCGAGCGCCGGGGCGCATCCCGGGCGGATCCTCGAGCGGATCCGCGGTGGCGGTCGCGGCGGGGCTGGTGGACTTCGCCCTCGCCACCGACACCGGGGGCTCGATCCGGATTCCCGCCGCCTGCTGCGGGGTGTACGGCCTGAAGCCTACCTTTGGGCGGGTCAGCCGCTCCGGAGTCCACCCGGAGCAATCGAGCCTCGATTGCGTCGGTCCGCTGGCGCGCGATGTGGCGATGATCGAGCGCGCGATGACGATCATCGACGCGTCGTTTCGTCCGCGCCCCCCGCAGCGCGTCGCGACGGTCGGCTGGGTCGAGGTCGAGGCCAGACCCAGCATCACCGCGGCGGCCCGCGCCGCACTCGAGCGCGCCGGCCTTTCCGTACGACCGGTGACTTTGCCGTCGTTCGCGGCCGCATACGGGGCGGGCCTCGCGATCATCGCGCGCGAGAACTGGACGGCGTTCGGCGAGCTGCTCGCGTGCGAGCAGCTCGGCGCGGACGTGCGCGCGCGACTCGCCACTTCGCGCGAAGTCTCCACCGCCGAGGTCGCGGCCGCCGAGACCGTACGGGGACACTTCCGCGCCGAGGTCGACGCAGCGCTCGAGCGCGTCGATGCGCTCGCCCTGCCGACCCTGCCGGATCTTCCTCCTACCCTCGCCGAGGCCGCCGATGCCCGCGCCGCATTGCGGTTGAGTTCTCTGGTGCGACCCTTCAACCTCTCGGGTCACCCGGCGCTCACGCTGCCGGTCCTCGCCGACGGATTGCCCGCCGGGCTGCAGCTCGTCGGTCGGATGCAGGAGGACGAAGCCTTGTGTGCGCTGGCTCGAGCCATGGCCGTTGAGCCCTGATCCTGCATGGAAACCGCAGCACTGCCCGTCGACTATGCCGTCCGGATCGCGGCCGCGCCGCACGAGCCCGCGCGCGTCGAGCTCACCGCCGAGTGGATACTCGGGGTCTTCGATCACTTCTACGAGGAGTTCCTGCGGCTCACCTGGATGGCCAAGGCTGCGTTCGAGAGCCGCGACACGCGCGCCGCGGTGGCCAACGCGAGGCGGCGCCTCGGTCTCTACAACGCCACGGTCTATGCGCTCGCCGACGAGCTGCGGGCGGCGTTTCCGGCGCTCAAGGAGCGCGAGGCGCTCTGGGCGCAGGTCGATGCGCGCTACCGTGCGGCGATCCAGGGTCGCTACGACGCGGATCTCGCGCTCGCCTACCTGCACTCGACGCAACGGCGCGTGCATCACGGTGAATGGACGCCGGTCGAATACGGCTTCGACGGGCCGCGGCCGGTGATCCCCCCCGACAGCGCCGTCTACGAGCGCTTCGCGTGCTCCTGGCCCGTCGAGCCGCTGGTCATTCAGCGGGCGCTGCGGGTCGCCGATCTCGCCGTGCCCCTCGGCGCGCCGGCGGAGGATGCCGAGCGCATTGCGCAGCGCCTGAACGACGTACTCGCCGGCCGCGCCGGTGGGGGCCTCGCCGCCATCGAGATGGTGCGCGCGGGCTTTTTCCGCAACCGGGCCCTCTACCTCGTCGGCCGGCTGGTGTTGGATCGCGGCGAGCTCAGGCCTTTCCTGGTGGCGCTCCTGCACGGTGAGCAGGGAGTGCGCGCCGAAGCGGTGCTGCACGCCGCCCCGCACGTGCACAACCTGTCGAGCTCCACCGAGGCGCCCTTCCAGGTCACCAACCCCCATTACCACGAGCTCAGCGCCTTCCTCCACAGCATCATGCCGCGCCGGCCGCTCGGGCTGCATTACTCGACCATCGGCTACTACCACTTCGCCAAGGTGGCGGTGATGAACGAGGTCCGCGGCCGCCTGCTGCACGCGGGGGAGCGTCTCGGCGTGGCGCCCGGCAGCCCGGGCACGGTGACCATCGCCTTCACCTCACCGCAGTCCGATTACGTCCTCAAGGTGATTCGCGACCGACCGACGAGCGAGTACAAGTGGGACCGCTTCGAGGGGGCGGACGCCATCCTCGCCAAGTACCGGCTCGTGCACGACATCAATCGCACCGGCAGCATGCTCGACAACATCCTCTACTACAACCTCAGGCTCGAACGCTCATGGTTCGAGCCGGCACTCGCGCAGGAGCTCCTGCAATCGGCCGCCAACGCCGCGCGGCTGCAGGACGAGGCGCTGGTGTTCCGCTATCTGATCGTGCAGCGCAAAGTCACTCCGCTCAACGTGTTCCTCGAGACCGCGCCGCAGGACAAGGCCGTCCGCGCCGTCGTCAACCTCGGCTACTGCATCCGCAACAACGCCGCCGCCAACGTCTTCAACAAGGACTTCGACGTGCGCAATTACGGCGTCAGCCGCTTCCTGAAGATCTATCTGTACGACTACGACGCGGTCGAGACGCTCACGGACGTCAAAGTGCGCACCAACCGCGACCGGATCGAGGGCGAGGAGGAAGTCCCGGGCTGGTTCTTCGAGCCCGGTGTCATTTTCCTTCCGGAAGAGATCGAGGCGGGCCTGCGGGTCCGCAGCCGCACGCTGCGGCGCGCGTTCCGCGCGGCGCATGCGGATCTGATGAGCGTCGAGTACTGGGAAGGGCTGCAGCAGGCGTTACGTGCCGGCGAGGTGCCGGGGATACATACCTTCCCCGAGTCCTGTCATCTCCTCGATCCGGGAGCGGAGACGATCGCGAGCGAGTGAGCCGCGCCGCGGCCCGCGGCGTGCGTGTGAGCCGCCTCGGCGGCGGACGAGGCGAGCAGCGTGTCGAGGAGCTGCAGCAGCACTTCCGCGTCGACCGGTTTGCTGAGTACGCGCAGGTTGAGGTCGGCAGGCAGGCCCTTCACGGCGGAGGAAGTGTCGCCCGTCATCAGCACCGCCCTGAGCGATGAGCCCAGCACGCGGCGCAATGCGCCGATCACCTCCAGCCCGGACTCCCCGCGCAGGTGGTAGTCGGTGATCAGCACGTCGACGCTGCCGGCGTCACGCGCTGCCTGCAGCGCCTCGCCCAGCGAGCCGACCGCCGTGACGTGGTACTCCTCGACCTCGAGCAGCATGCGGGTCGCATCGCGCACCGCCGGCTCATCCTCCACCAGCAGCACCCTGGCCCGGTCATGGCGTACGCTGCCCGCCGGCGCATGCGTGGCGCTCACCGGCTGCGGCACACGCTGGGCCGCGCCTGCCGGAAGCTGGAACGAGAACGACGAGCCGCGGCCCACTTCGGAGTGCACATCGAGGGTGAGATCGAGCAGGCGGACCAGGCGCTGCACGATGGTGAGCCCGAGCCCGTAACCGTCGCGCGCGCGGCTGCTCGGCTCGGTCACCTGGAAGAACTCCTCGTAGATGTGCGGCAGCTGACCTGCCGGAATGCCGATGCCGGTGTCGAGCACTTCGATGCGGATGAGAGCGCCTTCATGCAGGCAGCGCAGCCGCACCCAGCCTTCGCGCGTGTACTTGATGGCGTTCGACACCAGGTTCCTCAGGATCTGCCCCACCAGCGCCGGATCGCAGTGTGCGCGGTCGTTGCAGGGCTCGATATCGAACTTCAGCCCCTTGGCGGCGGCGCTGGTGGCGAACTCGTGGCGCAGCTCCTCGAAGAGCGTCGCGACGGTGAAGTCGGCCGGCTCGGGCTGGATCGCGCCCGACTCGAGCTTGCTGATGTCGAGCAGCGCGTTGAGCAGCCGCGACATGGCGCCGATCGACTGCTCCTGCTGCGCGAGCACCTCGCCCGCCACGGCGCTGCCCAGGCGGCGGCGCAGCGCGCCATTGAGCAGTGCGAGCGTCTGCAGCGGCTGGCGCAGGTCGTGGCTGGCGGTGGCGAGAAAGCGGCTCTTCCCCTGACTGGCACGGTCGGCGGCCTCGCGCGCCGCATCGGCCGCGCGGCGCGCCTCGATCAACTCGGCCTCGACCCGCTTGTGCTCGGTGATGTCGCGGATCGCCGCGGCCACGAGCAGCTGCCCGTTCTCGGCGATGGGGCTGAGGCTGATCTCGACCGGAAATTCGCTGCCGTCGCGGCGGCGGCCGAAGAGCTCGAGCCCCGCTCCCATGGGGCGGACCCGGACGTTGTCGTGAAAATGCCGGCGGTGTGCCTGGTGGCGCGCCCGGAAGCGCTCGGGCAGCAGGGCCTCGACGCGCTGGCCCACGATCTCCTCGTACGTGTAGCCGAACAGCACCGAGACCTGCCCGTTCGCGTGGCGCACCATGCCCGCGGCATCCACCAGCAGCATGGCATCGGGCGCCGCTTCGAGAACGTGACGTGCCAGCGTCGAGGGGAGCGTATGCACGGGCACCTCAGAGACGCGCGTGTCCGTTCACCGTCTCCCCCGGCTGCGAGCGTGCGGTCTCACGCGGCTGCGGGGGATCGGGCCAGATCTGCCCGCCGGCAAGGACGGCGCGCACTGCCAGCGTGAGCAGCGCGTCGTCGACGCCCTTCACCAGGTAGCCGCTCGCGCCGAGGCGCCGGCACCGTGCGATGCAGTCCGCTCCGGCCTCCACCGAATACATGAGGATCGGCAGCTCCGGCCGCGCCGCGCGGATGTCGGCGAGCAGCCGCAGGCCCGCATCGTCCACAGGCGATTGGTCACGGTCGATCCAGCGAAGGTCGAGCAGTATGACCTGCACCTGCGGATCGAGCGCGGCGCGACGCGCCTCGGCCTCAGTGCCCGCCTCCCGGATCGCGTGATGGGCGCTGAACCGGCAGCGCAGACCGAGGCGCACGAGCTCGTGGTCGTCCGCGATGAGCAACATGACGGATATCCACCTCCGGCCGAGGCTCACTGGCCATGAGCTTTCATCTTTGGCGCCGGGCAAACGCGGTGCGATAGGCGATTGCACGTTTCTGGCATAGGGGATTCCACCATGCCCGGCGCAGCGCGTTGCGGCCCAATTTCAAGGTGTTACCATGCCATGGGCTCCAAGGAGTTCACCGCTCCCATGTTAAGAAAGGCCCGACGCGGACGTTCCGGCCGAAAGACGAGCGGAACCGGGCGCGCCGCTGCCGGGCGCGCGCGCCAGAACCGGGCCGGTGGGGGCCCCACCAGCGAGCGTGGGCCCCCGCCCGCGGGGCGCGATGCCATCCCACGGCCCGTTCCGGCAGTCTTTCCCATCGTAGTGATCGGCGCCTCCGCGGGGGGGCTGGAAGCATTCAAGAGGTTCTTCGCCCACGTGCCATCCGACAGCGGCATGGCGTTCGTGCTCATTCCCCATCTCGACCCGACGCACAAGAGTCTGATTGCGGAGCTCCTCAACCGGCAGGCGACCATCCCGGCCGTCGAGGCCACCCACGGCATGCTGGTCCGGCCGAATCACATCTACATCATCCCCCCGAACCGCTATCTCGAGATCCACCATCGCCGCCTGGTGCTGAGCGAGCCGCCGGAACCCGCCGCGCGCTATGGCGCCATCGACGCCGCGCTGCAGTCAGTGGCCAGGGACCAGGGGCCGAATGCGATCGGCATCGTTCTCTCGGGCACGGGCGGTCACGGCACCGCCGGGCTCAAGGACATCAAGCTGGCCGGTGGCCTGGTCCTGGTGCAGGACCCGGACACCGCTCTGCACGAGCAGATGCCGCGCAGCGCGCTCTCGGCCGGCATGCAGGTCGACTACGTACTCGCGCCGGAGAAGATGCCGGAGGCCCTGATCGCCTACCGGCAGCAAACGGCGCGTTCGCCGCCATTCCGCGATGATCCGCTCGACGCGGGCACGCTCGAGGAGGTGAGGGCGATCCTCGCGCTATTGCAGGGACGCACCAAGCAGGATTTCCGCCACTACCGCAAGAGCATGATCCTGCGGCGCATCCAGCGCCGCATGGCGCTGCAGCGCGTCGAGGACCTGCCGCATTACCTCGAGCACCTGCGCGGGCACGCCGAGGAGCTCGAGGCACTGCGCCGCGACCTGCTGATCGGCGTGACGCTGTTCTTTCGCGAGCCCGAGGCATTCGAGGCGCTGGCGGCAGAGGTGCTGCCGGCGCTGGTATCGCAATCGAGTGTCGATTCCCCCGTGCGTGTCTGGGTTCCCGCCTGCTCGACGGGCGAGGAGGCCTATTCGATCGCGATCCTGCTGGCCGAGCAGTTCCGCGCGGCGCGCATGCCCACCCGCCTGCAGATGTTTGCGACCGACGTGGACGAGGAGGCGCTCAAGATCGCGCGGCGTGGCATCTACCCCGACAGCATCGTCAAGTCCGTGTCCTCCGAGCGGCTGCAGCGCTACTTCGTGCGCACCGAACCGCATCACTTCCAGGTCAGCAAGCCGCTACGCGATGCCATCGTATTCGCGCCGCAGAATCTGCTGAGCGACCCGCCATTCTCCAAGCTCGACCTGATCAGCTGCCGCAACGCGCTCATCTACCTCGAGCCGGAAGTGCAGACGCGGCTGATCTCGCTGTTTCATTTCGCCCTGAACGAGGGCGGCTACCTCTTGCTCGGACCGGCCGAGACGGTGGGCCCCGGCGCCGGCCTGTTCCAGCCGATCTCGCGCAAGTGGCGCCTGTTCCGCAAGGCGGGCGCCGCGCGGGGCGACGTGGCCAGGGCGCCGATCGGGCCCTGGACGGGCCGGCGCGCCCCGGTGGAGAGCTTCGAGCCGTTGCGCCGCCCGGCGCAAGGCCCGAGCGAGGTGATGCAACGGCTGCTGCTCGATGAGTACGCACCCGCCGCGACGCTGGTGAACCGCAAGTACCAGATCCTGTCGGTGCAGGGACCGGTCGTGCGGTACCTGCAGATCCCGTCCGGGGAACTGGCGCACGATCTGCTGTCCATGGCACGTGACAGCCTGCGCGCCGCGATCCGCACCGCCTGCGAAAAAGCGGTGCGCCGCGGCGCGAAAGTGCGGGAACGCCACGCGCGCGTGCGGCGCAACGGCGGCTACGTGTCGTGCAGCATCACCGTGCGCCCGCTCACCCAGCGGGGCACGAAGGACACGCTGCTGCTGGTGGTGTTCGAGGACGAGCAGCAGGCGCGGACCGGGGCCGGCCGCCCTCGGGGGCGCGCCGCGCCCGGGCGCAGCGGCATGCGCCAGCTCGAGGAGGAGCTGCGCGCGACGCGCACCGATCTGCAGCACACCATCACCGAGCTGCAGAACACCAACGAGGATCTGCGGGCTTCCAACGAGGAAGTCATGTCGATGAACGAGGAGTTGCAGTCGACCAACGAGGAGCTCGAGAGCTCGAAGGAGGAGCTGCAGTCCCTCAACGAGGAGCTCAGCACCGTCAACAACCAGCTCGAGGAGAAGATCGGCGAGCTCGACGCCGCCAACAACGATTTGAGCAACCTGGTGGCGGCGACCGACAGCGCGATCGTGTTCCTCGACCCGGAGCTGCGCGTGCGGCGCTTCACCGCTCCCGCGGGCACGCTGCTCAACCTGCTGCCGGGCGACGTCGGCCGGCCGTTCCTGCACTTTGCGCCGCGCTTCACCGGCGACGGGATGGCCGAGGAGGTGCGCCAGGTGATCAGCACCGGCACTCCGCTCGAGAAGCACGTCTCGGACGAGAAGCGCTGGTACCTGCGCCGCATCCTGCCGTATCAGGTCGCCGAGGAACCGCAGGGCGTCGTCGTCACCTTCTACGACGTCACCCGCCGCATCAAAGTCGAGCAACGCCTGCAGGCCCTGAACGACGAGCTCGAGCGGCGGGTCACCGAACGCACCCGCGACCTGCAGGGACGCGAGTGGCAGATCAGCGCCATTCTCGATGCCAGTGCCGACGCTCTGGTCGCCATCGACGGCGCCGGCACCATCGTCAGCTTCAACAAATCGGCGACCCGGCTGTTCGGCTACACCCCCGAGGAAGCCATCGGCCAGAACGTGCGCATGCTGATGCCCCCGGGCGAGCGGGCGCTGCACGACGGCTACCTGCGCCGTTACCACGAGACGCACGAGCGGCGCATGATCGGCAAGCCGCGCGAAATGAACGCCTGCCGCAAGGACAATGCGATCTTCCCGATCCAGTTATCGGTGTCCGAGGTCGAGGGGGCGGATCTGTTCGTCGGCTCCATTCACGATCGCACCTCGGCCCGGGCCCTGCAGGAGGAGGTCCTCCACATCGCCATGCTCGAGCAGGGGCGCATCGGCCAGGAGCTGCACGACGGCACGCAACAGGAGCTGATCGGTCTCGGCCTGCTGGCGCAGAACCTGCGCGAGACGCTCGCGCAGCAGCGTGCCGGTGCCCCGGAACAGGTGGCGGCGAGGATCGCCGAGGGCATCGGGCAGGCCAACCTGCACCTGCGCGCGATCTCGCGGGGACTGGTACCGGTACCGATCGAAGCCGACGGGCTGCCGCCCGCGCTGCGCGAGCTGGCGAGCAGCACGCAGCAGGCCTTCGGATTGACCTGCCGGCTCGAATGTCGGGACAGCGTCAGCGTGGCGAACGCCGGCACCGCCACCCACCTGTACCGCATCGCCCAGGAGGCGGTCAGCAACGCCGTGCGCCACGCGCGCGCCGACACCATCGTGATCCGGCTGGTGCGCGTCGACCGGGAACTCCGGCTCGAGATCCGCGACAATGGCATCGGCATCGGGTTACAGCCACGGCGGGGCCCGGGAGTGGGGCTGCGGCTGATGGAGCACCGCTGCACGATGATTGGCGGGCGCTTCAGCGCCAGCCCCAACGAGGATGGCACCGGTACGGTGGTGGTGTGCGCGATTCCAACTCCCGCTGCCGAGCCGACGTGAGCGACGCCCGCACAACCGCGAAGCGCCTGCCGGCGGCGCCGGCACAGGTGCTGATCGTCGATGACCACCCGCTGGTGCGCGAGGGACTGGCGGCGCGCCTGTCCTCCCAGCCCGGGCTGCAGGTATGCGGCGAGGCGGCCACCGTCGATGAGGCGCTGGCGCTGGCGCGCGCCATGCGGCCGGCGCTGGTGATCGTCGATCTCGCGCTACGCAACGGCAGCGGGCTCGATCTCATCAAACAGCTCGCACGCGAGCGCGGTGCTCCACGGCCGCGCATCCTGGTGGTGAGCGCCTACGAGGGCGGGCTGCTCGCCGAGCGCGCGCTGCACGCCGGTGCGCACGGGTACATCAACAAGCAGGAGCTGCAGGGGTCGCTGCTCGAGGCGGTGCGCACGGTACTGGGTGGCTCGAATTACCTCGGCCCCGAGCTCAAACAGCGCTTCATCGATCACGCGTTCATCAGTCACCGCCCCGCGAGGAGCGGCATCGAGGCGCTCAGCGACCGCGAGCTGCAGGTGTTCCAGCTGATCGGCGCGGGCAAGAGCACCCGCGCGATCGCCCGGCAGCTGCATGTCAGCATTCATACGGTCGAGTCGCATCGCGAAAAGATCCGCCTGAAGCTCAACCTGCACGACGGCAGCGAGCTGCTGCAGGCGGCCATCGAGTGGGCACGCGAGAGCTTCCGGTGAAGGGTCCTGCTCAGTCGGCGCAGCGCTGCCATTTGCCCGCGTGGTCCGGCAGCCAGGTGCCGGCGTCCCTGAGCTCGCCGTCCTCGCCGTAGATCCGGATGTCGAGCACCGGAGCGCCGCGCTCGCGCGAGCGGGCGAGCGACATCTCGCCGCTCAGCAGCCACAGGCGCGAGCCGTGCGCCCAGCACGCCCACACCCGGCCGTCCCGCTCGCCCGCGGCCACCACCCGCTCGAGAGCGAGCGGCAGCGCGGTCGAGTCGCGGATCTGGTAGGCCTCCGGCGGCACGATGTTCGCGCGGGCCGCGAATGCCTCGAGCAGCCGCTCCATCTGCGAGGGCTGTTGAATCTTGCGTAGTCGCAGCGTTTCCATGGACGAGGCGTCCTTCTCGCCGGCGCGTGCAGGGAATCCCGGATGGATTGAAGCGCGCGCCGCGGAAAAGATCCGCGATCAGACTCACACATTGGAGGGGTGGATTCTGTCAAGTGCGCCCGGGCGCGCACCCGGGCGCGCCCGCCGCCGTCTCAGGCCTTGCCGCTCTCGCCACCTTTGAGCACGGTCGCGGTGACGCGATTGCGGCCGTCGTGCTTGCTGCGGTAGAGCGCCGCGTCCGCGATCTTCAGCACCCGCTCGGCGAGGCGCGGCTCACCGACCGGCACCCGATCCATCCCGCACAAGCCAAAGCTCGCGGTAACCTTGAGGCCCTTGCTTCCCGCCCGGAACGCGCTCTCGGAGATGGCGGTACGGAGCTTGCGCGCCACAGCGAGCGCCGCCTCGTAGCCGCTCTCCGGCATCACGATCGCGAATTCCTCGCCGCCGATGCGCGCCACCCAATCGACTCCGGCGCGCAGCACGCGCTGCAGCCGCGGTCCGAACTGCTTGAGAATGTCGTCGCCGGCGGCGTGACCGAGCGTATCGTTGATCCTCTTGAAGTTGTCGATGTCGCACAGGATCAGCGACAGCGCGCGGCCGTAGCGCCGCGCGCGCTCGACCTCGCGCGGGAAATGCTTACCGAAGAAGCGCCGGCTCGCGAGCCGCGTGAGATCGTCGGTCGCCGAGAGCTTGCGGTTCTCGGCGAGCGTGATCCGCAGCACCGACTCGAGCTCCGCGATGCGCCGCGCCGCGCCGATGCGCGCCTCGAGCTCGCGCTCCGACACGCGCCGGCCGACGCAATCGTCCGCTCCGGCGAGCAGGCCCGCCTCGCGCTCCGGCGCGTCGTCGACCTCGGCCACATAGAGAATGTACGGCGTGCGCGCCGCCGGGGGGCGCGCCCGCAGCTTGCGCACGAGCTCCGCGCTGTCGGTGAGCACCACCGGACGAAATTCGGCGGCAAACCGCCGCAGCGCCTCGGCCTCGTCCGGGGTGGACTCCGCATCCAGCAGGTCCGGCCGGATACGCTGCTCGACGTACTCGCGCAGCGGCGCATCCTGGAAGCACAGCAGCGCCTTCGGCGGCGGCAGCACCCGCACCATGACGGCAACCGTCGCCGTGGTCCCCTCGTCGTTGAATGGCGGCTGCTGCGAGCGTTGCTCGAGAACCCGCTGGATTACCGTGGTATGGCCGCCGCCGGACTGCATGCCCCTTTATACTTGATCGCGGGCGGCGGCGTGACCTAGTGCGAGGCGGCCACGGCAAGCTCCAGCACCCGGGTGCGCAGCCCGGTGAGCGCGGCGGGCAGGTCCCGCCTCAGCGACCGCACCACCAGCGCCTGGGGGATCCAGAATCCGGGATCGATGTACATATCATATTCCACCACCGTGGCCGACCGGTCGGGTGCCTCGATGAGCCGCCAGGTGCCCTCTTCCTCCTTGAGGTCGCCGCTCACGCGGCGGAAATCGATGCGGTAGGGGGGATCGTATTCCGCGCGGAACACGTAACGCACGGTAGGGAGGAACCAGGAATAGCGCACTTCCTGCTCGATATCCTCCCAGCGTCCGTCCGCGGCCCCATTGATCACCCGACAGCGCTTGAGTCCCGGGACGTAAGCCGGCGCCTGCCGGCAGTCCGTCATGACCTTCCAGATCGCCTCGGCCGGTGCCTCGATCCGTACCGCCGCCCGTAAGCGGCCGCGGGGATGAGCCTCATCGATGTCCTGCGCGGTCTGCACCACGACCTCGCCGGCGGCGAGGCGCTGCTGCACGTCGGGCGCCGCGAGCCACCCGCCCGGCGCCGCCGCGGGGGCGGGAGCGAGCGCAGCGAGGGCCGCCAGTAACAGACTCGGATTCATCCCATGGTAAGTGTCGGGCGGTTGCCCGCTGCGTTCATTGCGCCCATCGCGGGTACCGCCACCTCGTGTTCCTCAGTCGTCCGCGAGGGCTTGCGCAAGCTCGGCGCGCGTCTCTTCTATATGTAATCGGACCAGGCGCTGTGCCTGCCGTTCACTACCCGCCGCCCAGGCGCGGTAGAGCGCGGTGTGCTCGCGATTCGCGCGCCGCACACGCCCGGCGAGGACGAGGTGGATCCTCACGTAGCGCTGCGCGAGCGTGTGCAGGCGATAGAGGATCTCGCCGGTCACCGGCTGCAGTCGCGGCACGATGAGCGCGAGGTGGAAGGCGCAGTTGAGATCGCCCGAGGAGCGCAGGTCCCCGGCGCCGAGCGCGGCGCTGAGCGCCGCGAGCGCGCTGCGGCCGGCGGCGCGGTCCGCGGCCGACGCAACGCGCGCACCGCGCGCCACGGCAGCCGGCTCGATCGCGAGACGCAGCCGGAACACCTCCTCGGCCTCGTCGACCGAGAGCGGCCGCACCTGGAAGCCGCGGTGGCTGTAGATGTCGACCAGGCCCTCGGAGGAGAGCTGCACCAGCGCCTCGCGCACCGGGATCTTGCTGGTGCCGTGCTCGGCGGCGATCATGTCCTGGCGCAGCGGCGAACCCGGCGGGTAAGCGCCGCTCAGGATCTTGTCGCGGATGCGGGCCGTGATCTGCGCGCTCATGGTGCGCACGAGCGGCGCAGATTCCCCGGATGGCAGGCTCGCCCCCGCCCGCGCCACTGCCGTCACCGGCGAATTCCGTAGCAGAACGGATCGCGCGCATCGAGCAGCAGCGTAGCCTCGGCGTTCACGAACGCAGTCCCGCGAATCGTCGGAATGATCTCGCCGTCGCGGCGGCGGTAGCTCGTGCTGAAGGTGCTGCCGATGATGCTCTCCTGCACCCACTCGGCACCCTCGGCGAGCTTGCCGTCGGCGGCGAGACAGGCGAGCTTGGCGCTGGTGCCGGTGCCGCACGGCGAGCGGTCGTAGGCTCCTCCGGGGCACAGGACGAAGTTGCGGGCGTGGGCCCCGGGCACCGTCGGGGGGCCGAACAGCTCGACGTGATCGACCGCGGGGTGACCCTGGGCGTTGAGCGCGCGGCGCACCCGCGCGCCGTAGTCGGTGAGCGCCGCCAGGTTGGCGAGGGTGAGCTCCCAGCCGTGCGACTCGACCAGGTAGAACCAGTTGCCGCCCCAGGCGACGTCGCCGCTCACCGGACCGATGCCGTCGACCTCGACGCGCACGCCGCTCGCCCGGCGCACGCTCGCGACGTTCTCGACCGACACCGACCCGTCGCCGTGCAGCGTCGCGGTCACGACCCCGACCGGCGTCTCGATGCGGTGCTCGCCCGGGGCGATGCGCCCGAGGTGGGCGAGCGTCGCCGCGAGCCCGATCGTCCCGTGACCGCACATGCCGATGTAGCCGGCGTTGTTGAAGAAGATCACCCCGGTCACGCACGAGGCATCGGCCGGCGGAACGAGCCACGCACCGACCAGCGCATCCGAGCCGCGCGGCTCATTCACCACCGCGGCGCGATAGCGGTCGTAGCGGTCCCGCAGCAGCGCCAGGCGGCCGGCGAGCGGACCGCCGCCGAGATCGGGGCCGCCCTCGAGCACCACACGCGTCGGCTCGCCGGCGGTATGGGAGTCGACGATGCGGATACGGTTCATCCGGGGCGGGTGGCGCGCGCCTTCTCTACCAGCGCCGTGACCTGCGCCCGCCGCGCACCCGCGAGCGGCAGGCGCGGCGGGCGCACGCGCTCGGAGCCGCGCCCGAGCAGCTGCTCGGCGAGCTTGATCGACTGCACCAGGTCGGGCTCGGAGTCGAGATGCAGCAGCGGCATGAACCAGCGGTACAGGCGCCGTGCCCGCTCCAGATCGCCGGCGCGCAACGCCGCGAACAGCGCGAGCGACTCGGCCGGAAAGGCGTTGGTGAGCCCGGAAACCCAGCCCTGGGCGCCGAGCGTCACCGCCTCGAACACCACATCGTCGAGCCCGGCAAACAGCAGGTAGCGTCCGCCGCAGGCGTTGATCAGGTCGGTGAAGCGCCGCGGATCGGGCGCGGATTCCTTGATGGCCACGATATTGGGGACCTCGGCGAGGCGCTCGAGGGTCGCCAGCTCGATGTTCACGCGGTAGGAAGGCGGATTGTTGTACAGCATGACCGGCAGCCCCGTGGCCGCCGCCACGGTGCGGAAGTGGTACTCGAGCTCCGCGGCGGTCGGCACGTACACCATGCCCGGCAGCACCATCAGGCCGCTGGCACCGAGCCGCTCGGCGTCGCGCGCAAAACTCACCGCGGCGGCGGTGGTGAACTCCGACACGCCCGCGATCACCGGCGCCCGACCCCCCGCGACCTCGACCGCGCCGCGCAGCACCGCGCGCTTCTCCTGCGCGCTGAGGGAGTTCCCCTCCCCCACCGTGCCCATGAGCACCAGTCCCTGCACGCCGTCGGCGAGCAGCGCCTGCTGCACGCGCTGCGTCGCGGCGAGGTCGAGCGCGAGCGCGGCATCGAACTGGGTGGTGACGGCCGGAAACACCCCGGACCAGGAGGGGACGGGCGCGCGTGTCATGGGCGCGGATCGTATACGATCTACGAATGGCCGGGCAAGGCAGTGTGAGCGTGATCGGCGTTGGCCGCGCTGGTGTCGGGACGCGAGCCCGACTGCGATGTCGGGCCGTTCGATCTGCGGCGCTTCGCCTGAGCGCTACAATGCACGGATGACACTGAGGCCCTTTCATGTCGCCGTGCAGGTGCGCGACATCGACGAGGCGCGGCGCTTCTACGGCGGGGTGCTCGGTTGCGCCGAGGGGCGCAGTGCCCGCGACTGGGTGGATTTCAACCTCTACGGGCACCAGTTCGTGTGCCACCTCAATCCGCAGCTCGGGCCGCAGGGACGGCTGGTCTCGCACTTCAACCCGGTCGACGGGCACGGGGTGCCGGTACCGCACTGCGGCGTCGTGCTCGGGCTCGAGGAGTGGAGTGAGCTCGCCGCGAGGCTCCGCGGCCACGAGGTCGAGTGGGTGATCGAGCCGTGCACGCGCTTCGAGGGCGCGCCGGGCGAGCAGCGTACGCTCTTCATCCTCGACCCCACCGGCAATGCCCTGGAGTTCAAGGCCTTCAGGGACTTGAGCCGGCTGTTCGCACGGTAAGCAGGTGGGAGCAGCGCGCGCACCCGGAACGCCATAGAATCAAGACCTTGCGCGCGGCGCCGCGGCCCTCAGGTGTTTACCCGAGTCGCCAAACGGGAGTCTCCGGATGGCCGGGTGCAGGCGACAGCTGGTAGTTGGTGCGGATACGCCGCAGCCCGTGCCGGGCGTACGACCGCGTGGGGGGAGTCAACGCACATGGCGAGAGAAAAGACTGCTGTCAAGAACACCTTGGCGCTGGGCGGTGGCCCGCCGCGCGAGCCGAGCGCGGAGCTGCATCGCGAGCTCGTGGCGCACCTGCGCCAGAACCGCACTCTGCTGCGCGAGGAGTGGGTGGCGCGCATCGGCGAGGCCGCGCTGCTCACCGCGATGAGCCAGGAGGAGATCTTCGCCGAGGCGACCTCGGTGTACGACAGCTACGTCGCGGCCCTCGAGACCGGGACGCTGGATGCCCTCCAGGCCTACGCGCGCAATCTCTCCGAACGCATCATTCCGCGCGGCGTCGAGACCCACGAAGTCGTTGGCATCGTGCTGCTGCTGCGCGACGTGCTGGCGCGCTCGCTGTTCGCCAAGTACCAGGCGGACTTCGAGAAGCTGAACCGGATCCTCGACGCCTACGAGCCGGCGGCCAACCGCATCGCCAACACGGTGGCGGTGGGCTTCGTGCAGGAACGCGAGCGCGTCATCCGCCAGCAGCAGGAAGCGATCCGTGAGCTCTCCACGCCGGTGCTGCAGGTGCGCGAGCGGCTGCTGATCCTGCCGATCATCGGCGTCATCGACCCGCAGCGCGCCCGGCAGCTCACCGAGCAGCTGCTGCGCGGCATCCGCACCAACCGCGCCAAGGTGGTCGTGATCGACATCACCGGCGTCGCCGCCATGGACGCGACGGTCGCCAACCACCTGGTGCAGACCGTCGAAGCCTCGCGGCTGCTCGGCGCCACCGTGATCGTCACGGGCCTCTCGCCCGAGATCGCCCAGACGCTGGTCACGATCGGCGTCGATCTCGGCAAGATGAACACGGTCGGCGACCTGCAGGGCGGCATCGAGCAGGCCGAGCGGCTGCTCGGCTACAAGGTAGTACTGGGCTAGGCGGCCCGCTGAGCTCAGGAGGGGCGAATTCCGCGTGCAGGTACCGATTCTCAAACAGGGCGGCGTCCTCATCGCCACCATCCAGGCGGCGCTCTCGGACGCGGACCTGCTCGAGCTGCGCAGCGCACTGGTGCAACAGGTGGTGCGCTTTCGCTCCTCCGGCGTCATCGTCGACGTCACCGCCATGGACGTGATGGATTCCTTCGCCTCACGCACGCTGCTGGAAATCTCGCACATGATCCGCCTGCGGGGCGCCGACACGGTCATCGTCGGTATTCAGCCCGAGGTCGCCTTCGCCATGGTGCAGCTCGGACTCACGCTGGAGGACATCCCGACGGCGCTGGATCTCGAGGAGGGGCTGGCGTACCTGCAGTCCAAATCGAAGACCATCAACTGAGGGTCCCGGCGAGTGTCCGAGGAGTTGCAGATTCCGGTCACGAGCGACAGGGATGTCGTGACGGCCCGCCAGCAGGGACGCAGCGCCGCGCTCAAGGCGGGCTTTTCGGTGAGCGAGGCGACTCTCATCGCCACCGCCATCTCCGAGCTCGCCCGCAACATCGTCTCCTACGCGCGCCAGGGCACGGTGACGCTCCGGCCGGTGCACGGTCACAACGGCGCGGCCGGGCTCACCGTCGTCGCCGCGGACTCGGGTCCGGGGATACTCGATATCGCCCAGGCGCTGCGCGACGGGTACTCGAGCTCCGGAGGGCTCGGTCTCGGCCTGCCGGGCGTGCGGAGGCTGATGGACGAGTTCGACATCGTCTCCCGCGTCGGCGGCGGCACCACGGTCACGGTGACCAAATGGCGTCCGTGATGGTCGACTACGCCGTGGCGAGCTTCGTGACCCCCGGCCAGCGGGACTCGGGCGACCTCGAAGTGGTGCGCGAGCACGCCGGGGGCGTGGTGATCGCGGTGATCGACGGCATCGGCCACGGCGACGAGGCGGCGGCCGCGGCGCGCATCGCCCGCGCCGTCATCGACCGGGATCCGCAGGCCTCCCCCGTGGCCCTCGTGATGCGCTGTCACGAGGCGCTGCGTCGCACCCGGGGCGTCGTGCTCAGCATCGCCAGCATCGATTTCGCCCGCCGCGCGATCCGCTGGCTGGGAGTCGGCAACGTGCGTGCGCTGGTGCAACACGCCGAGGCGGGCATCTCCCCGGCGCGCGAGGAGCTGCTGCTGCGCGCCGGAGTGGTCGGTGCCGCCGATTTGCCAACGCTGCAGGCCTCTGTTATTCCCTTCCATGAGCGCGATACGCTGATACTCGCAACCGACGGAATCCGCCCGCAGTTCGCCGACACCCTGGTCGTCGCCGGCCGGCCGCAGGCCCTGGCGGACGAGATCCTCGCCGGTAACTGTCAGGGCAACGACGATGCGCTGGTGCTGGTCGCGCGCGCCAGGTGAGGACGGCATCCATGCAGGCAGTGAGACCCAAGCCCGGATCGCCCGCCTCGCTCGAGAAGCGCTACCGGGAGGCGCTCGAGCGCTACCTCGCCAGCGCCGACGAAGCGGCGCTCACGGGCGCCTACGAGCTCGGCCGGGACGCGCTCGCGCAGGGGCGCAGCATCCCCGACCTGGTCGGCATCCACGGCGAGAGCCTGCAGGCTCTGCTCGCCTCCCGCGATCGCCGCCGCGGCCGCGATGCGCTGCTCGGACCGGCGTCGGCGTTCCTCGCCGAGGCGCTCGCCCCGTTCGAGATGACGCACCGCGGCTATCGCGATTCGCTCACCGCCTGGCGCCACATCAACGAAACCCTCGAGCAGGAGATCAAGCGCATCGCGCACGCGCTGCACGACGAGTCGGGACAGCTGCTGGTGTCGGTGCACCTGCAGCTGGCACAGCTGGCCCGCGCGCTCCCGGAAGCGAGCCCGCAGGTCACCGCCTGCCAGGCGCTTCTCGAGGGGGTCGAGCGCCAGCTGCGCAACCTCTCGCACGAGCTGCGGCCGATGGTGCTCGACGACCTCGGCTGGCTCGCCGCCATCGAGTTTCTCGCGACCGCGGTTTCGGGGCGCACCCGCATCCCGGTCGAGGTCCGCTCGAGCGTGACGCGGCGCCTCTCGCCCCCGGTGGAAATCGCGTTGTACCGCGTCGTCCAGGAGGCGCTCACCAACGCCACGCGTCACGCGCGCGCCAGCCGCATCCGCGTCGAGATCGGCCAGCGTCTCGATCGGCTGCACGGCCTGATCGGCGACGACGGCGTCGGCTTCGAGGTGGAGGCGTGCACCGGCGCGGGGGGGCTCGGCCTGCGCGGCATGCGCGAGCGCCTCGGAGCGCTCGGCGGCTCGCTGCGGGTGGTGTCGGCGCCCGGACGCGGCGCCGAAATCCAGTTTCAGCTGCCTTTGGACTGATCCCATGCCGGTACGCCTGGTTCTCGCCGACGATCACGTGCTGGTGCGCCAGGGGCTGCGCACCCTGCTCGAGAGCGAGGGCTTCGTGGTGGCCGGTGAGGCCGCCGACGGCCGCGACGCGGTGCGCCTGGTGCGCAGCGAGCAGCCCGACATCGCCGTGCTCGACATCACCATGCCGCATTTCAACGGCCTCAACGCCGCGCTCGAGCTGGTGCGCAGCTCCCCGCATGTCAAGGTGATCGTCCTCACGCAGCACGACGAGCAGCAGTACGTGACCGAGGCGTTGCGCTGCGGCGTGAAAGGTTACGTGCTCAAGGCCCAGGCGGCGCGCGATCTGGTATTCGCGATCCGCAGCGTGGTCCGCGGCGAGGTGTACCTCAGCCCCGGGGTGGCCGGCGCGCTGGTCGAGTCCTACAGCGCTCCGGCGCACCCCGATGCGCAGCTGTCGGTGCGCGAGCGCCAGGTGCTGCAGCTGATCGCCGAAGGCGACTCCACCAAGAAGATCGCGCTGCGACTCGGCATCAGCGCCAAGACCGTCGAATCGCACCGCTCCAAGCTCATGCAGAAGCTCGATATCCACGACACCGCGGGGCTGGTGCGTTATGCCATACGCCGCGGAGTGACGCGCGCCTGATCCGAAGCCCCTCAGGAAATCCCTGAGGGCGCAACCGGCGCTGCGCCGACAACCGAATCGGGAATCCGCCGCCTTGGCGCGCCGGAGCGCGACGCTATGCTGCTGCTCCAGGTCGACGGGAAGGCATACGGAGGGGCTCGATTGTGGACGCATTACGTCAGCCACGTTGGGTCGAAGACGGCGCGGCTCGCAGCCGCAGCACCGAGCTCGCCAACCAGCTGCGCGCCGCGGCGATGGACGGGGACGACTCGCGCGTCCGCCACCTGCTCGCGGAGCTGCTGCGCCTCTCAGGTCTGCCGCGCGGCCGCAGGGTCGCGCTGCAGCTGCCGGCGCTGGTGAGTCTGGTCCACTCGCTGCGCTGCGTCGCCATGAGCGACGAGCTCACCGGTCTCTACAACCGGCGTGGCTTCATGCAGATCGGCATGCGCTTCCTCGACGTGTCGCGCCGCGACCTGCGCCCCGCGCACCTGGTGTACTTCGACCTCAATAACCTCAAGCAGGTCAACGACAGCGCCGGGCACGCCTCGGGTGACATCCTCATCCGCCAGACCGGTAACCTGCTGCGCGATCTGTTTCCGAGCTACGGCGTGCATGAGGTGATCGGGCGGCTGGGGGGCGATGAGTTCGCCGCCCTCACCACCAACGCCGAGTACGCCGCACGCAGCGCGGTGGCCGCGCGCGCCCGGCGCCGTCTGCAGCCAGGCTCCTCCACGCTGCCGCCGCTGTCGCTCAGCGTCGGCGTGGCGCATTTCGATCCGCAGCACCCCGTGACCATCGATGAGCTGCTGGAGGCCGCCGAGCAGGACATGTACGAGCACAAACGAGTTTCCCGAATCGCGCCGTCGTCCGGTCTAACCCCCCATCCGGTCTGACGTGCGTGTTGGCGGCCCCGAGGGACTCCCCCCCGCGGGGCCGTTCTTTCTATACCGATCGCCGGCGCAGGGACGCGCCGGCGGTAGCAGGGACGCAGCTGCCGGCGGCCTGGCAGGGCCGCCGGCGCAGGGATGCCCGCCGCGCCTTCAGCCAGCGCCCCGCAGCAGCGCCGTCGCCTGATCGATGCCGTCACAGTAGTGCCCGAGCACCGCCGCGGTGATCGGAATGTACCTGCCGGCCTCGTCCCAGCGGGCGCCGTCGATCGCCTCGCGCACCGCCGGCAGGGTCTTCACTCCGTAGCCGGTGAGCATGCCGGGTGCGTACACGAAGTGCCGGTACCACGGCCGCCCCGGGAGCCCCTGCTCCTCGGTGAGGCGCTGCTCCATGCCCTGCAGCAGCGCGTTGAGCTGTCGGCGCCGGGCGGCATCGAGGCGCATCCCGCCGCCGAGAAAGCGCGCGTAGGCCTCGTCGTAGGCGTGCGCGCTCGTCTTGAGGCGCGCCACCACCGCATCGAGCAGCCCGAAGTCGAGCGGCGGCACGCGTGCGCCGCGTGCCGGCGGCAGCACGACCCGGGTCGGGTCGGCGGCGAGACCGAAATCCCGGGCGTCGATGAGCTCACCGAGCTCGGCGGCCCTGGTGCGCTTCTCGTCGGCGAGCCTGCGCAGCTGCTCTACGTAGCTGCCGATGGTGTCGGCGAACTCCCCGAATTCGAGTGGCAGCACGGCGGCGTCCGCCATGCGCAGCACGACGTGCCCGGCGGTCTCGGCTTCGGCCAGCCCATAGGCGAAGCTCGGATCGCCGAAGCGCACGTAGTGGTCGAAGGAGTCGTACTTGGAGTGGTAGACGCCCGCCTGATCGTCCTCGCCGCGGTACTCGATATTGAGCGCGGCCACGCCGAGGTGCTGCAGGAACGGCGTGTAGTCCGAGCCCGAGCCGAGCGCACGGATCGCGAGGTCCCCACCCGCCTGGGCGAGCCGGGTATCGCGCTTGAGCTCGTCGGCGTTCTCCTCGTCCTCGGTGTCGGCGCGCTCGTAGCCCTGTACCAGAATGCGCGCCCGCAGCCGCGCCTGCGAGCTGACGCCGGTCTCCGGATCCTTGACCGTGCCGGCGACGTCGTTCAGCAGGTGCTGCAGCGAGTGGCTGCCGGCGGCGGCGAGAAAACCGCGCGCGTTGGTGTCGGAGTTGAGGTACAGCACGGCCTTCCTCTGCAGTTCCGCGGCGTGCGTCTCCGCCCACTCGGTCGAGCCCAGCAGCCCGGGCTCCTCACCGTCCCAGCTGGCGTAGATCAGGGTGCGCCGGGGGCGCCAGCCGCTCTTCAGCAGCGTGCCGATCGCCTTGGCTTCGCCCAGCATCGCGACCTGGCCGGAGAGCGGGTCCCAGGCGCCGAACACCCAGGCGTCGCGGTGGTTGCCGCGCACGACCCACTCATCGGGATTCTCGCGGCCGGGGATCCGCGCAATCACGTCGTAGAGCGGCTTGAGGCTCCAGTCCGAGGCGATCGCGAGGCGCACCCGCGCGGGTCCGGGTCCCAGGTGATAGGTGATGGGCAAGGCGCCGCGCCACTTCGGCGGCGCCACCGGTCCGCCGAGCGCGGCGAGCAGCGGCTGCGCATCGGCGTAGGAGATCGGCATCACCGGGATCTTGAGTATGGTGCTGGCCTCCGCGATCGGCAGGCGCTTGGCGTCGCGGGTGGCGCCCACGCCGGGGGTGAGCGGATCGCCGGCGTAGAGAGTCATGTCGAGCACCGAGCCGCGCTGCACGCCGGCCGGCGGGCGCCAGCCGCCCTGCGGATAGACCTCGCCCTGCGCGTAGCCGTCGTCGCGCGGGTCGGAATAGATGATGCAGCCGATCGCGCCATGCTCCTGGGCAAGTTTCGGCTTCAGTCCGCGCCAGCCGCTGCCATAACGGGTTATGACGATCTTGCCCTTGACGTCGATGCCGCGCCGCGCAAGCTCGTCATAATCCCGGGCCATCCCGTAGTTGAGATAGACGAGCTCGCCGGTCACGTCGCCGTCGGCGCCGTACACGTTGTAGGGGGGCAGTCCGTCGGTGAGCGTGGAGGTGGCATCGCCGGCGACCGGCGGCTCGGTGAGGCTCGCGGTGAAGCGGCTGGGCGCCACGAGCTCGAGGCTGTGCGCCCTGGGCGTCGGATACAACACCTCGAACTGCTCGATCTGCGCATCCCAGCCCCATTTCCTGAACAGATCGCGCACCAGCTCCGCGTTCGCCTTGTCGTGGGGCGAGCCCACCTGGTTCGCGTCCGACGACAGCGTCTTCAGCCAGCCGCGCAGCTCCGCGGCGTCGAGCGTCGCGTCGAAGCGCTGCTCGAGACTCTGCTCGGCGGGCGCCTCCTGCGCCGTGAAGCCGAACGGCTCCGGGGTGCCCTCGCCCGCTGCCGCGGCCGCGGCGAGCGGCGCGAGCAGCGCTGCGGCGAGCAGCACCCCGTAACGGCCGCGTGCTGCGCGCGGCTCCAGGTCCCTCGAAGGACGCGAGACGTGCATGTGGCAAACCCCGGTTTTGTCGTAATGCGATCGAAGCGGACGCGACGAGGCGGCGATTCTAAATCGAAACGGCAATGGCGGTGCACGTGTCCGCCGCCACGGCCAGCGCGCCGAGCGGACCGGCCAGGGTGCCGAGTCCGGGCGGCACGAGATACTGCGCCAGTCCGGAGCCGATCCACCCGGGGTCCGGGTACGCATTGAGACTGGCGGACGCCGCGGAGCGAATGCGCTGCAGGAGGTGTGGCTGCGCACCCAGCACGCCGCCGCCCATCACGATGCGCTGCGGGGCGAGCGCGAGCACCAGCGTGTGCACCAGCTGCGCGAGCGCGTGCGCCACCGTCTCCCACACCGGGTCGTCCGCGCGCAGCTGCGCCGGCGCGCTGCCGCTGCGCGCTTCGATCGCCGGGCCCGACGCGAGACCCTCGACGCAGTCGCCATGAAAGCGGCAGACGCCCGGCCACGCATCGCCGGGAGCGCGCGCGACGCGGATGTGACCGAGCTCCGGGTGGCGCGCGCCGAGCAGCGGCCGGCCGGCTGCGATCACTCCGCAACCGATGCCGGTTCCCACCGTGACGTAGACGTAATCGGTGAGGCCGCGTGCCGCGCCCCAGCGGCCCTCGGCGAGTGCTGCCGCGATGACGTCGGTGGTGAGGCCGAGCGGCCGCCCGAAACGCCGGGCGAAGAAACCGGCGACGTCGACCTGGCTCCATCCCTCCTTGGGGGTGAGCCCGATGCGGCCGTAGGCCTGCGCCTCGCGGCGCAGCTCGAGAGGACCGAAGGAAGCGATTCCGAGCGCCGCGAACTCCCCGTGCACGGCGCGCCATTGCTCGAGGAGCGCGGCGATGCGCCCGAGGGTCACTCCGGCGTCACGTCCGGTGTCGATGGTGCTGCGGGCGCGGACATCGGTGGGATCGGTGCCGAGCAGACATTCGCACTTCGTGCCGCCGAGCTCGACGCCGCACAACAGGGGTTTCGGTCCGCTCATCGGCACGGCCGCGCGGCGTGCGCGGCACGTCCTCAGTCGACGACCGCCGACTGGATGAGGATCCCGGGGCGCAACACGCTCGTGACCGGCGTGGCCTCGGCGACCTCGAGCAGGCGCGACTTCTGCGCCGCGCTGAGCGGCTTGGAGAATGACAGCCGCCGCTCGATGTGCTCGCGCCCTTGCGGATCGCGCGACCAGCGCACCCCGACCGTGATCTTGCCCAACGTCCAGTCGTGTTGCGCGGCGTGCCGGCGCAGCGCCGCCGCCGTGCAGGTGCCGAGACTCGCGAGCAACAGCTCGCGCGCCTCGAATCCGGCGTCGCTGCCGCCCGCCGCGGCCGCCTCGTCGGCCGTCAGGTGGTGATGTCCGGAAACCACCTGCGCCACGTGCGCGTGCTCATTGATTACGGTGACGTAAGCCATGGGCCTCCCCTCCGCCGCTCGCGCGCGCCGCACGGCCAAACATGCTGCGGGCGATGCTGCCGACGCTGAGGCCGGTGACATCGTCGAGATCGTAGGGTGTGCCGGCGACGATCGCCTCGGCCGCCCGCAGGCCGCTGCGGATCGCCGGGCCGATGCCCTCGCCGAGATCGCGCGAGGCGAGCCCGGCGGCGTCCCCGGTGATGAAGGCGTCGTCGCGTCGCACGACATCGACGCGCCCGCGCAGGTAGTAGCTGTAGCCGCCCGGATCGTAGTGCGCCCCGCGGGTGAGCCCGGCACCGAGCTTGGCCGCCAGGCGCTCCCAGTGCTGCTTGATGTCCTGGCCGCGACTCTTGATGCGCTCCGCGATCCCGCCGACGCCGACGTTGACCCAGCCGCGCTCCTTGGGCACGTACCACGAATACCCCGCGAGCCCCTGCTCGAAGAACCACAGATGACAGTCCGGATCCTGCCAGTCGTACTCGATCTCGTGCTCGAGCGTCACGATCTGCAGCTCGTGGGCGCGCGGGTTGAGCTCGCGGAACAGTGTCCGGTACACGGGACAACGCGTGCCGCCCGCGCCGATCAGGTAGCGGCAGCGGTAGGCCCCGTCGACCAGATAGCCGGCCGGCTCACGCACGATGTCGCGCACGTTGTGCAGCTCGACCGGCGCACCCGAGCGCTCGAGCAGCCAGGCGTCGAATTCGTAGCGGCGGATGGAGTGCTGCACGCACGGCACCGGCAGTTGCAGCCGTCCGAAGTGCAGCCGCAGGCGCGGAAAGGTCAGCAGCCGATGCGGGTAGCTCCCGAGGTCGATCTCGAGCTCGCGCACCACCTCGGGCGTGATCCAGCCGGCGCACAGCTTGAGGCGCGGGAAGGGCTCGCGGTCGAGCACCAGCACGTCCACCCCGGCGCGCCTGAGCTGCCAGGCGGCGGCCGACCCCGCCGGCCCGCCGCCGACGATGAGCACGTCACACGAGCGCATGCGGTGTCAGGGCGTATAGAGGTGCGCGCGGGTCCATGCGATGTCGTCGTTGTCGCGGGTCGCGAACAGCACCTGAAAGAGCTGCAGCGTGCCCGTGGTGAAGCCCGCGATCGAGCCGGCCAGATACAGCCGCCACATGCGCACGAAGCGCTCGTCGAACATGGCACGCACCCGCTCGCTGGCCGCCTCGAAGCCGGCCAGCCAGTGGCGCAGCGTCTGCGCGTAATGCAGCCGTAAATTCTCGACATCGAGGACCGACAGATCCCACGGCTCGAAGATGCGCGTCATCTGCCCCAGCGAGGGCGGGTAGGCCCCGGGAAAGATGCGCTTCTCGATCCACGGCTGCAGCGGCGCCGGGTAGTTGCGGCCGATCGAATGAATGAGCCCGCGGCCGTTGCTGCCGAGACAGCGCCGGGCGATGCGTCCGAGGACCGGGTAGTTCCTGAGCCCCACGTGCTCGAGCATGCCCACCGAGACGAAGGCGTCGTACCGGCCGCTGATGCTGCGGTAGTCGTCCTCGACATACTCGACGCGCCCGGCGAGGTCCGCGCGGGCGGCGCGCTCGCGCGCGTACGCCACCTGTTCGTGCGAGATGTTGAAGGCGCGCACGCGCACGCCGTAGCGGCGCGCCATGTGCAGCGCCAGCGCGCCCCAGCCGCAGCCCGCCTCGACCACCGTCTCGCCGGGCCGCAGCCGCATCTTGCGGCAGACGTGATCCATCTTGGCGGTCTGCGCCTCGTCGAGCGTGGCGGAGAGCGTCGGGTAGTAGGCGCAGGTGTAGGCCATGGTCGCCCCGAGCCACAGGGTGTAGAAGTCGTTGCCGATGTCGTAGTGATGATGAATGTTGTCGCGTGAACCGCGGCGCGTATTGCGGTGCCGGAGGCCCAGCACGCCGGCGGCCCGCCGCAGGAACGACGGCTCCCCGCGCGCCTCGCCCGCCCGGTACACCGCCTCGAGCAGACCCACCAGGTCGCCCTCCACGGCGACGCTGCCGTCGCTGTAGGCATCCCCGAACCGCAGCCAGGGGTCGGCGAGAATGGCGAGCAGCGTGGCCCGCCCCGCGAAGGTCACGCGTGCGACCGGCGCCCCGCCCAGGCAGGCGCGGGCGCCGCCGCGCAGTGCGAGCTCCACCGGGGGATGCCCGAGCAGCGCGAGCAGCCGCGCGAGCAGCCACCCGTCGAAGGCCCGCCCCTCGGGTGCAGTCGACAGGTGCGCGCCGTCGGCCGCTGGACACGCTGGCTCGGGTGCACGGGCCGGCTCCGGAACAGGAGTCAGGCCCTGATCGCAGGCATTCACGGCTGAAACATCCTCCTTCGGAACGACAAATGTAGCACGCAAGCCGCGGCCGGGCAGCCGGGCCCCCGGGGGAGGCCCGTGGAGGCGCTGGTGTAGACTGCGCGGCTTCGTCGCGCGGTCCACGAGGTGTCTCATGAGCCCCACCCCTGCCCCGCTCACGCAGCGCATCTGTCTCGCCCTCGCCGCCGCCGCCGTCATCGGCGCCAGTGCCGCCGCCAGCCCACCGACCGCACACGGCATCGATCGGGCCGGAATCGATCGCGCGGTCCGGCCGGGCGATGATTTCTTCCGTTACGCCAACGGCACCTGGCTCGAGAAGACCCGGATACCGCCCGACCGCAGCGTCTACGGCACGTTTGCCATCCTCGCCGAGCTCAACACGAAGCGCACCGTCGCGCTCATCCGCGATGCGGCTGCGTCGGCTCCCGCGGGCTCGGACGCGCGCCGGATCGGCGACTACTACGCGAGCTTCATGGACGAGGCGCGCATCGAGAAGCTGGGGCTCACACCGCTCGAGCCCGAGCTCGCGCGCATCGACGCGATCTCCGACCGCAGGCAGCTCGCGCAGGCGCTCGGCGCGACGCTGCGCAGCGACGTGGACGTCCTCAACAACACCAATCTGCACACCGAGAACCTGTTCGGGCTGTGGGTAGCCCAGGATCTCGACGATCCCACGCACTACTCGCCGTTCCTGCTGCAGGGCGGCCTGGTGATGCCCGACCGTGACTACTACCTGAACCCCTCGGATCACATGGCCGCCATCCGCGAGCAGTACCGGGCCCACATCGCCGCGGTGCTCGGGCTGGCTCACAGCAGCGATGGGCCCGACGAGGCAGCGCGAATCGTCGCTCTCGAGAAGCGCATCGCCGAAGCGCACTGGACGCGCGCCGCATCCGAGCAGGTTCTGAAGGGCGACAACCACTGGTCGCGCGCGGACTTCGAGCGCCGTGCGCCCGGCCTCGACTGGCAAGCGTTCTTCGCGGCCGCAGGACTCGGTGAGCAGCGCGGCTTCGTCGTGTGGCAGCCGAGCGCGGTCACGGGGCTCGCGGCTCTGGTGGCGAGCGAGCCGCTCGAGACCTGGAAGGACTACCTGCGCTTCCACGCCCTCGAGCGCGCCTCGCCCTGCCTGCCGAAGGCCTTCGCCACGGAGCATTTCGCCTTCCACCAGCACGTGCTCGCCGGCACGCTGCAGCAGCGCGAGCGCTGGAAGCGCGCCGTCGACGCGACCAATGCCGCGCTCGGCGACGCGGTCGGCAAGCTGTATGTGCAGCGCTATTTTTCGCCGGCAGACAAGGCGCGGGCCGAAACGATGGTGCGTAATCTCATCAGCGCCTTCGCCGCGCGCATCGACCGCCTCGCCTGGATGGCGCCGGAGACGCGCACGCGTGCCAAGGCGAAGCTCGCGACGCTGCGGGTGGGTGTCGGCTATCCGGACAGGTGGCGTGACTACTCCGCTCTCGAGGTGGTGCGGGGCGATGCCTTCGGCAACGCCGAGCGGGCCAGCCTGTTCGATTACCACCACGATCTCGCCAAGCTCGCCCAAGCGGTCGACCGCTCCGAGTGGGTGATGGAGCCGCAGACGGTCAATGCTGTGAACCTGCCGGCGCTGAATGCCCTCAACTTCCCGGCCGCGATCCTGCAGCCGCCGTATTTCGACGCCCAGCGCGATCCGCTGTACGACTACGGTGCAATCGGCGCGGTGATCGGCCACGAGGTCAGTCACAGCTTCGACGACCAGGGAGCGCTGTTCGATGCCGACGGCCGGCTGAAGAACTGGTGGACCAGGGACGATTTCGCCCACTTCGAGGCGGCCGGCAAACGCCTCGCCGAGCAGTTCGATCGCTATCACCCGTTTGCGGACGTGGCGGTGAACGGGGCGCAGACCCTGAGCGAGAACATCGCCGACGTCGCGGGGCTCTCCGACGCCTACGACGCGTGGCATCTCTCGCTCGCCGGCAAGGCGCCTCCGTCGGTCGCAGGTTTCAGCGCCGATCAGCTGTTCTTCCTCAGCTTCGCGCAGGTGTGGCGCCAGAAGATCCGCGAGCCCGCGCTGCGCCAGCGCCTGGTCACCGACGGTCACGCGCCGGCGGAATACCGTGCCGATACGGTGCGTAACCTCGATGCCTGGTATGCCGCCTTCGACGTCAAGCCGGGCGAGAAGCTCTATCTCGCGCCCGCGGACCGCGTACGCGTCTGGTGAGGGTGGGCCGCGGCGCGAGCCGCCGCATCACCGCCCGGGCGGGGCGAGCTGCGCGAAGTAAACCAGCGTGCGGTAGGGAAACACGATCCGGCCGCCGTGCTGGTGGCGATCGAACACCTCGCGCAGACCCGCCATCAGCGGCTCGTGCTGCGGCTGGCCGCGCTCCGGCGCGTAGCTGGAGGACATGAGCCGCCCCCGCAGGCCCTCGAAATCGAGGATCTGCTCGTTGGCGAAGGTCGCAAGCTCCATGGCGCTGCCGAGGAACTCGCGCATCGTGGCCGGGTCGGCGCGACTCGCGCTGATGCGCAGGTACTCGGGCGCGTGGTGCGTGAGCAGCGCCTCGTAGTCGGTGAGGAACGGCGACGGCTCGGCCGGGCGCTCGTTCCACAGCAGCGCCGCCCATCCGCCGGCGCGCGTCACGCGCAGCGCCTCGGCGCGTGCGGCGCGTGCGTCGAACCAATGGAAGGCCTGACCCGCGACCAGCAGCTCGACGCTGTGAGCAGCGAGCGTGGTCGCCTCGGCGCTGCCGGCGACGCTCACAAACCCCGGCCGCTCGCGCAGCGCCGACTCCGCGGCGGCGCGCATCGCCGCGTTCGGCTCGACGGCGAACACCCGTGCGCCGCACTCGAGCAGCAGCGCGGTCAGGATGCCGGTCCCCGAGCCGAGATCCGCCACTACCGCCCCCGGTGCGAGCCCGCAGCGCTCGCGCAGCAGGCCGATGGCCTCCGCCGGATAGCCCGGACGGTAGCGGGCGTAATCGCCCGCCCGGCTGGTGAAGCGCTCGGTCGATCGCATCGGGCTCCTACCGCGCGGCGCCGTACTGGCCGGCACGCTGCACAGTGTGCGCCCGCCGCGCCAGAGGCACCTCTCCATAAAGGCAGACGGACACGTTAGCTTAGGCGCGGGACAATGTGGACCCGAGCGGGAGGAAACACCCATGTCCGGCGCCCAGGAGCGCATCGAAACCAAGCTGGTGCACGCCGGCGAGCCCCGGCCGCGGATCGCCGGCGCGGTGGAGATGCCGATCTTCCAGTCGGCCACCTACGAATATGCCGGCGAAGGGAGCTACCACGACGTACGCTACCTGCGCACCAACAACACCCCGACGCAGCTCGCGCTGCACGCCAAGCTCGCGGCGCTCGAGGGCGCCGAGGCGGCGCTGGTCACCGCGAGCGGCATGGCCGCGATCTCCACCACGCTGCTCGCGCTGCTATCGGCCGGAGAGCATCTGCTCGCGCAGCGCTGCCTGTACGGCGGCACCCACGATCTGCTCACCCGGGATTTCGCCCGGTTCGGGCTGAGTGCCGATTTCATCGACGCCGACCGGAGCGACAGCTGGCGGGCGCAGCTGCGTCCCAGCACCCGCGCCATCTACGTGGAGGCCATGACCAACCCGCTGCTCGAAGTGGCGGACCTGCGCGCCGTGGTGCAGTTCGCGCGCGCCCACGGCCTCATTTCCATCATCGACAATACCTTCGCGAGCCCGATCAACTTCCGCCCCATCGAGGCCGGCTTCGACTTAGTTCTCCACAGCGCCACCAAGTACCTCAACGGTCATGCCGACATCGTGGCGGGCGCGGTCGCCGGCAGCGCCGCGCTCATCGAGCGCATTCGGCACAAGGCCAACCACCTGGGCGGCTCGCTCGATCCGCACGCCGGCTTCCTGCTCAACCGCGGGCTGAAGACCCTCGCCCTGCGGGTGCGCTGGCAGAACGAGAGTGCGCTCACGATCGCGCGGTTTCTCGCCGCGCAGCCGGGCGTCGCCCGCGTGTACTACGCCGGGCTCGAGAGCCACCCGCGCCACGAGCGCGCCGCCAGCCTGTTCGCGGGCTTCGGCGGGGTGTTGAGCTTCGAGCTCGAGGGCGAGGCGGCGCGCGCCGACGAGTTCGCCGCGCGCGTGCGCATCCCGGCCGTCGCGCCGAGTCTCGGCGGCGTGCACACGCTGCTCACCCGCCCGACGACCACATCCCACGCCGGTCTGACGCGCGAGGAGCGCCTGCGCGTCGGCATCCGCGACGGCTTGCTGCGGCTGTCGGTGGGCATCGAGGCGACCGAGGACCTGCTGGAGGATTTTGCGCAGGCCCTGCGCTGAGGGTGCGGTCGCAAGGATCGGGTGGCGCGGCGGCGCGCGTGCCCCGATGCTGTGCGAACCGAACATCATGATGGAAACCAGGAGATCGGATGCCGGCAACTGAATGCACGCGCGGCGCTGCCGCGACCGCCACCGCCGAGCTCTGGCGCACGCCATTCGAGCTCACGCTGCTCGGCGCAATCTGGGGCGGCTCGTTCCTCTTCATGCGGGTCGCCGCGGCCGACTTCGGCCCGGTGCCGCTCGTCGAGGCGCGCCTCGCGCTCGGGGGGCTGGTGCTCGCGCCGTTCCTGTGGCGCGCGCGCGCGCAGTTCACGCCCGCGTTGTGGCTGCGGATCGCGGGCATCGCGGCCGTGAACTCGGTGATCCCCTTCGTGCTGTTCGCCTGGGGAGCGGAGCGGGCGCCGGCGGGCATCGGCGCCATCAGCAACGCCATGACGGTCATGTTTACCGCCCTGATCGCCTTCCTCTTCTATGGCGAGCAGATCGGCGCGCGGCGCAGCGCCGGCCTGGTGGCGGGCTTCGTCGGCGTCGCGATTCTCGCCAGCGGCAGGACCGCCGGCGCGAGCATCGGGCAGGCGGCGTTCGCGGGCACGGCGGCCGCCTTCATGTACGGCATCGGCATCAACCTGGTGCGCCGCTACCTCACCGGCTACCCGGCCGCCGCGGTGGCAGCGGCCAACCTCCTCAGCGGCGCCGTGCTGCTCGCCCCGCTGGCGCTCTACAGCTGGCCGGCGCATGCGATCCCGGCGGCCTCGTGGGTGAGCGCGGCGCTGCTCGGAATGGTGTGCACCGGAGCGGCATTCGTGTTCTATTACCGGCTGATCGCGCGCGTCGGCGCTGCGCGCGCCTCCACGGTGACTTATCTCATTCCGCTGTTCGGCGTGATCTGGGCGTGGCTGCTCCTCGGCGAGCCGCTCACCGCGACCATGGCGCTCGCCGGCGCCCTGATCCTCGCCGGCGTCGCACTGAGTCAGCAGCGCACCGCCAGGAGCTGAAGCCGCCCGCGGTGCGGCAGCGCAGCAGTTCGCAGCGCGGCCGCCCTACGCCCTTCGGGCGAGCGCGCACTGACTCCGAAGCGCGACAGTGTGGTCTTTCCTCGCGGCCATTCACGCGAGGTTCAGCGCCGCTGCACGATACTGACACTCGCACCGGCCTGACACCGTGCTCCCGTGCGGCCCACTTTCAGCGCGGGCACCATTGGCAGTACGCACGGGTTTGAGCACGGGTCACGCCGGTGCAACTTCCGATCCGCTATGCTCCCGGCACGGCAAACTCGCGTGCGGGGGCTTTTCATGGAGATTACCGGCGGCTGTCTGTGCCGGGCGGTGCGCTACTCGATCAGCGCCGCACCGATCGTCACCCGCGTCTGCTGGTGCCGCGTATGCCAGTACATCGGCGCGGGCGGCGCCACCGTCAACACCTGCTTTCCGAGCGCCGCCCTCGAGCTGAGCGGCGAGACGCGCGACTACCGCATGATCGCCGACAGCGGCAATGTCTCGCACCGGCGCTTCTGTCCCGCGTGCGGCACGCACCTGTTCAGCGCTTCGGAAGCGCGCCCGCACCTGGTGTTCGTGCGGGCCGGCACCCTCGACGATCCGGAAATCGCCCGCCCCGCGGCTACCATCTGGACGGCGAGCGCGCCGAGCTGGGCGTGCATCGACGAGCGCCTGCCACGGGTCGAGCACCAGCCGGGCTGATTTATTGGAAAAATCGCCTGCTGTTGGCGATTTTTCGGACTGAGGCTTGGTTGTCGCCGGCAACGCTCTACTTGAGTCCGAGCGCCTCGCGCAGCTCCCGCGCGGTCAGCAGCCGGGTGTAGACCGAGGTACCGACGTCGAACTCGCGCGCGCTCGACAACGGCCCCACCACCACCGGCGCGAAGCCGGCATCGCGCACCAGCCCTTCGGCCACGGCGAGCGCCTGGCTGTCATCGCCGGCGAGCGGGATCGCGATCGGCTCGCCCGCGCGGTGGGCCTCGCTCGCCAGATCCCCGGAATTGATGGCATTGAAGGCGCGCACCAGCCGCACCCCCGGGAAGAAGCGCGCCGAGGCGGCCCCGGTGCCCTCGCGACGGGCTTCGACCGCCATCGATCCGTCGCGTCCGGGGTAGGGATTGCCGGTGTCGAGCACGATCTTGCCGGCGAGCTCCGCCTTGAGATCGCGGCCGAGCTGCGGCTCGGCCCCGTAGGGGATCGACACCAACACCACCTCGCCGAACAGCGCCGCCTCACGCGGAGTGCCGACGCGCGCCCGCGGGCCGAGGGAGGCGGCCAGCGCCTTGAGCTCGGCCGGGTGACGCGAGGAGATCAGCACCTCATGGCCGGCCTGCACCCACAGTCGCGCGAGCGTGCCGCCGATATGACCCGCACCGATGATGCCGATCCGCAGCGGGTGACTGTCCGCCGGCGGCGCACCGGCGACGACGCCGCACGCGCCGAGCACGATCAGCGCCGCCAGGGTCAAGCGCGCCGCCGTGCGGCTCACTTGGGCGAGAACTCCACCTTGGTCTGCCAGTGGGGCACGTCCGGGTCGTCGGTGTCGATCACCAGCACGCCGTGCGCGCGCTGTTCGCTCGAGGCGAGGCGCACAGCCGCGGGCTCGTTGCACGCCGCCTGAAACGGCATCGGCGTGACCACGGAGATCGGTTTGGCCGCCGCGACATCCGCCGCCGAGGCGCTCGCCGGCTCGATGTGTGCCGCGGTGATCTGCGTAACCTGCACGGTCTGGAAGCGGTACTCGACCGATCCCTGCCACTCGCCGCGCGGTCGCCCGCGGGCCGCCTTGCCCTTCGGGCCCTTGCCCTCCGGCGCCTTGACCTCGGTCGGCTTGCCCGAAGTGTTGAAGCCCGCCTCGGCCGCGAGCGGCGGCTCGATCAGCTTGACCATCTGCGGCTGCGGCGGCTCGACTTTCTGGCGCGTCGCCAGCCCCTGCAGTCTCCATACCGCGAGGATCTGCAGCGGGAAGCTGCTCTTGCAGCGCACCGAATACAGCCCGTGCCATCCGGAACCGTCGGAGGCGAGCGACAGCGGGACTTTCTGGTTGTCGCCGATCGCGAACACGAACACCGAGCCGGGGGTCACCAGCGCGCCCGCCTGGGTGGTCGCGCTCACCTCGTACATGCCGATGTCGTTGTTGGCCTGATATTGGGCGGGAGTCGTGTCGCGCACCTGCACATCGCAGGCGCTGACGCCGAGCAGGACCGCGACCCACGTGAACGGGATGAGCTTGTTCATGCTGGCCCCTTTCATCACCTGAGCCGACCGCCGGGGGAGCCGGTGTTACCTTCGGTATCGATCGCCGCCGCCCGAAAGGGCCGGCGCGTCGGGGTCGGCTGCGCAAAGGCGACCCGGGCACGCGCAGCGGCGCGCGGCCCGGACTCGAAAACCAGTGCCTTGCCCGCTACTTCTTGCGGCGGGCTCCGGAGCGCTTCGCGGCGCGGAAGGAAATACCGGTACGCATGGCCTTCTGCTGAACTGCGGCCGCCGTGCGCCCGAGCTTCTTCGCGACCTGCCCGGTCGGGGTTCCCGCGCGCGCGAGCGCCCTGAGGGTCTTCAGTTCACGGGCGCTCCACGAGGCGCCGTCGTTCGGTGGACGTCTGGCCATTAGTCAACTCCCGCAAGTAACCCGAAGAACGGGCCGGACTCCTGATCATACACCGATACGACGCCGAACGCGCGTCAGATAACCTTTGCAACAGTGTTGGAACGGCCGCGCTGCGCGGCGTGGACGCCGCTGCTTGCCAACACCGTGCCGCGCTGCTCGCCTGAGCGGCGCCGCTGTTGGCCGGCCACCTAACGAACGATGATCGTTCCGGTCATGCGAGGATGGATCGAGCACGCGTAACGGTAGGTGCCGGGCCGGTCGAATCTGAAAGCGAAGCTCTGGTTCGTGTCCATGGCTCCCGAACGGAACAGACCGCTGTCGCTGACAACCGTGTGCGGCTCGTCGTCCTTGTTGACCCAGCTCACGGTCGATCCCGCGGCGACGGTGAGCGAGACCGGCGCAAACATGAAACCCCGCGCGATGACGACCGCAGCGGGATCGGGAGTTGCCGCGAGCGGGGTCGCCCGCTCGCCGGCGAGGGCCAGCACCCCGACAGCGACCGCCGCCAGCCGTGTAACCAGACCTACGGGAGTGCTTGGCGTGTCGCGCATATTCAAACCTCCGTGGCGTGCTTCAGGCCAGCGTCGCGTCGGTGAGCGCGAGCGCGCGCGGATGCTTCACCACCGACACGCTGGTGATGCCGAGCATCTTCGCCAGATGCCCGGCGCCGACCTTGAGCGGCCCCGGTCCGGGTCCCTCGCCGGCGGGCGGCTGCGGATAGGCGGTCGAGCGCGCGGTGTGGAATGTCATGTTGCCTTCCACCTTCTGGACTATCTGGTGGATGTGCCCGTTCAGGATCGTCACCGAGCCGAAGCGGCGCAGCTGCGCCGTGAGCTGCGGTGCATCAGCCGTCCCCCAGCCCCACGGCTCGTAGATGGTCCACAGCGGCATGTGGGCGAAGACCACGATCGGGGTGCTGGCCGCGCGGGCGGCGAGGTCGGCCGCGACGAACGCGAGCTGCTCGGCGCCGAGCGCGCCGAGGCCGCCGGGCTTGAACTCGAGTACGTTGACCAGCGCCAGGAAGTGCACCCCGCCGTGATCGAAGCTGTAGTAGCCGCGGTCGCCCGAGGCGCGGCCGAAGCGCGCGAAGTACTCCGTGACCGCGGCGTCGCTGGTGTCGTGCTCGCCCGGCACGGTGTGCAGCTCGGGGACGCGAAAGCCCGCAAACATCCGCTGCGCCAGGTCGAATTCCGCGGGCTTCGACAGGTGGGTGATGTCCCCGGTGTGGATGATGAGCGCGGGCTGCGCCGGGAGTGCGTTGACGAGGTCGATGGTCCGCCCCAGCGTGCCCGCGACGTCGGGGTTCGCGTCCTTGCTGAAGCCGATGTGGGTATCGCTGATCTGCACGAACAGCGGCTTTGCCGCCGCGCCGGCGGTCTTGCCGGCGGCGGCCACCGCCAGATCGATCGGGGTGAACACCCCGCCGGCGAGCGTGAACAGCGTGCCGGCCCCACCGAAGGCCAGGCACTTCAGCGCTCTGCGGCGTGATTCGTCCGCTTCGGTACGCATGTCCGTCTCCTTCCAGGGTCCGGGAGTTGCGGACAGAAGACCGCGGCGGCGAGTGCTTTATTCCCCGCGCAGCAGCCGCTCGAGGCCGAGCAGCTCGTCCCAACCCGTATCGGAGACGGCGCAGTAGTCGAGATCTGCCGCACGCCAGCACGCGAGCCGGTAGCCGCGGCGCGTCGCGGTGGACGGCAGCGAGCCCGCTTCCCCCGCGCCCCAGGCGAACACGTTGATCACGTGGGCGCCGTGCTGATAGACCACCACCGCCGCGCGCTGGCGCTCCAGGTAGTCGGCGCGGCCGCCGAGCAGCCGGTAGCCCTGCGGGGTGAAGTCGGCGACCACCGGCGACACATCGGCGTGGCCGGCAAACCAGGGCTTGACGGTGTGCCGGTCGGTGGAGAGCACGTCGGTGAGGTGCGCGGGCATCAGCGAGCGCAGGTGTGCGGCGAGGAGCTCATCGGGCAGCCGCTCGGACGCAGCGGGCGCCCACCACAGGATCGCAGCCGCCGCCGCGATCGCAGTGACGCCGGCGCCACCGAGCGCCCCGAGCCAGAAGGAGCGTGCGCCCGCGACAGGGCGGGCCGAGAGCGCCGAGCGCGGCGCGAGCGGCCCCGCCTCGTGCTCGAGCAGGCGCGCGATGCGCCCGCGCAGCGCGGGCGGAGCGCGCCGCTCGCCGAGCCCGCTGCGCAGCGCCGCGCGCGTTTCGGCGAGGTCCCCGAGCAGCGCCCGACACTCGGCGCAGTGCTCGGTGTGGCGCTCGATCTCGGCGGCGGCGACCGCGTCGACCTCCGCGTCGAAGTAGGCCTGCACCCGCAGCGACTCAGCGCACTTCACGCGACTCTCCCGGGTGCCCCTGCGACCACTGCGTCCTGAACGCGGCGCGCGCCCGCGCCAGACGCGACATCACCGTGCCGATCGGCACGCCCGCGACCGCGGCGATCTCGCGGTAACTCAACTCCTCGACCTCCCGCAGCACCAGCACCTCGCGATGCTCCTCGGGCAGGGCGGCGAGCGCCAGCTCGAGCGCGCGCCCGGCATCCCCCGCGATCGCCGCGCGCTCGGGATCCGCGCCGGTCGCGCTCGCCGCGGCGGCGAGCCGCGGGTCGTGCTCCTCCGGCAGCGGCACGCTGGCGCGGCGAGCGCGCTGGGCGAGCGCCGTGCGATGACAGTTGCGCACGATCGCGAGCAGCCACGCGCGGGCGTCCGTCCCCCGCAGCGCCTCGAACGAGCGGAAAGCGCGCAGTACCGCCTCCTGGACCACATCGTCCGCATCGCCCGGTGAGCGGCACAGCCAGCGCGCAAAGCGGTAGGCGGCATCGAGATGCGGCAGCACCTGCGCCTCGAAGCGACCGCGTCTGTCATCCATGGTCTGGATCCACCCGTCTGAGCAGGACCCGCGGCGCGCCGGTTTTATTCCCGGCGGCAGGGGTGCTCTGCCCGCTCAGGGGTGTTTGTCCGCCCGCCAGCTGGCGGCGTCGACGGTGTTGGAGAGCAGCATCGCGATGGTCATCGGCCCGATTCCCCCCGGCACGGGCGTGATCCAGCCGGCGCGCTCCGCGGCACGCTCGAAGCCGACGTCGCCGACCAGCCGGCCGTCGGACAGGCGGTTGATGCCGACGTCGAACACCGCTGCACCGGGACGGATCCATTCCCCGGGGATGAACCCGGGCTTGCCGACCGCCGCGACCAGGAGCTCGGCGCGCTCGACCTCGGCGCGCAGGTCGCGGGTTCCGGTATGGCAGATGGTGACCGTCGAGCGCGCCAGCAGCAGCTCGAGCGCCATCGGACGTCCGACGATGTTGGAGGCGCCGACCACGGTCGCGCGCAGCCCGGTGAGCGCGATGCCGTAGGCCTCCGCCAGGCGGATCACCCCGTAGGGCGTACAGGGGCGCAGCCGTGGCCGCTTCTGCACCAGCAGCCCCATGTTGACCGGGTGGAAGCCATCGACGTCCTTGGCGGGATCGACGGCGGCCATGACCCGGTTGGGGTCGATCACCGCAGGCAGCGGCAGCTGGATCAGGATGCCGTCGACGCGCGTCTCGCGGTTGAGCGTCTCGACGAGCGCGAGCAGCTGCCGCTCGCTCGCCTCGGCGGGCAGGTCATGGGCGAAGGACTTGATCCCGGATTCCTCGCAGGAGCGGCGCTTGTTGCGCACGTAGACGCTGGAAGCCGGATCGTCCCCGACCTGGACCACCGCCAGTCCCGGCGCCCGCCCGTAACGGGCGGCGAACTCGGCCGCGCGCCGCGCCACCGTCTCGCGCATCCGCGCGGCGACCGCGTTGCCGTCGAGCACGATCGCCCCGCCCGGCGAGCGTGTCGCGCTCTTCGCGCCGCCGGACCGCGCGGCGCCGGTCTTGGTAGGTGAGCTGCCCATCAGTAGCGGTAGTGATCGGGCTTGTAGGGCCCGGCCTTGTCGACCCCGATGTAGCGCGCCTGGGCATCGGTGAGCTGCGTGAGCTCGACGTTCAGCTTGCGCAGCTGCAGCCGCGCCACCTTCTCGTCGAGGTGCTTGGGCAGCACGTGCACGCCGACCGGGTAATGCGCGGTGTTGGCGAACAGCTCGACCTGCGCGATCACCTGGTTGGCGAAGCTCGAGCTCATCACGTAGCTCGGGTGGCCGGTGCCGCAGCCGAGGTTCACCAGCCGCCCCTCTGCGAGCAGGATCAGGCGCCGGCCGTCGGGCAGTATCACGTGGTCGACCTGCGGCTTGATGTTCTCCCACGGGTACTGCCTGAGGCTGGCGACGTCGATCTCGCTGTCGAAGTGCCCGATGTTGCACACGATCGCGTTGTGCTTCATGCGCTTCATGTGATCGTGGGTGATCACGTGGAAGTTGCCGGTGGCGCTGACGAAGATGTCGGCCTTGTCGGCCGCATAGTCCATGGTGACGACGCGATAGCCCTCCATCGACGCCTGCAGTGCGCAGATCGGGTCGATCTCGGTGATCCACACCTGGGCCGACAGCGCCCGCAGCGCCTGGGCGCAGCCTTTGCCGACGTCGCCGTAGCCGCATACCACCGCGATCTTGCCGGCCACCATCACGTCGGTCGCCCGCTTGATCGCATCGACCAGCGACTCGCGACAGCCGTAGAGGTTGTCGAACTTGCTCTTGGTGACCGAGTCGTTCACGTTGATCGCGGGGAACGCGAGCTTGCCCTCCCTGGCCATCTGGTAGAGGCGCTTCACCCCGGTGGTGGTCTCCTCGGTGACGCCGCGCACGCGCGCGCTGCGCGTCGAGTACCAGTGCGGGTCGGCCTTGAGGCGCGCGCGGATCGCGGCAAACAGCGCCCGCTCCTCGTCGCTCGCCGGCTTGGCGACGGCGGCGGCGTCGCTCTCGGCGCGCACCCCGAGGTGCAGCAGCAGCGTGGCATCGCCGCCGTCGTCGAGGATCATGTTGGAGTAGCCGCCGTCCGGCCACTCGAAGATGCGGTGCGTGTACTGCCAGTAGTCGTCGAGCGACTCGCCCTTCCAGGCGAACACCGCCGTGCCGCGCGCGGCGATCGCGGCCGCGGCGTGGTCCTGGGTGGAGAAGATGTTGCACGACGCCCAGCGCACCTCGGCACCGAGCGCCTGCAGCGTCTCGATCAGCACCGCGGTCTGGATGGTCATGTGCAGCGACCCCGAGATGCGCGCACCGCGCAGCGGCTGCGTGCGCGCGTACTCCTCGCGGATCGCCATGAGGCCGGGCATCTCGGTCTCGGCGATCGCGATCTCCTTGCGCCCCCAGTCGGCAAGGCTGAGGTCGGCAACCTGGTGGTCGGCGCCCGGGGCGGCGGGTTTAAGCGTGGCGTTCATACTCGATACTCCCGAAGGTGGCAGAGTGAGCGCCGTATGGTCGATGGGCGCCCCGCCGAGCCTGGCAGGCGCGCCGGTCCTCACCGGACCTTCAAGCGCACCTGTCGCAACGCTCCTCGGCGGATCGCGCCTGCCGCGACTGCGGCTTCCAGAGCCTTCAGGCCGCGCGCACCCCCTTGGCCTCCGCGGCCAGGGTCTCGGCCAGATCGGTCCGCTCCCAGGTGAACTCCGGCTCGCTGCGGCCGAAGTGTCCGTAGGTGGCGGTCTTCTGATAGATCGGGCGCACGAGATCGAGCATCTCGCGCAATCCGTACGGTGTCAGGTCGAAGTGCTTGCGGACGAGCTGCGTGAGCCGCTCGCGCGAGGCGCGGCTGGTGCCGAAGGTCTCCACCATGATCGAGGTCGGCTCCGCGACGCCGATCGCATAGGACACCTGCACCTCGCAGCGCGCAGCGAGGCCCGCCGCCACGATGTTCTTGGCGACATAGCGGGCCGCGTAGGCCGCCGAACGGTCGACCTTGGAGGGGTCCTTGCCGGAGAAGGCGCCGCCGCCGTGACGGGCGTAGCCGCCGTAGGTGTCGACGATGATCTTGCGGCCGGTGAGTCCGCAATCGCCGACCGGTCCGCCGATCACGAAGCGCCCGGTCGGGTTGATGTGAAAGCGCGTGCGCTTGTCGACCCACTTGGCGGGCAGCACGGGCTTCAAGATCTCCTCCATCACCGCCTCGCGCAGCACCTTGGTCGACACCTCGTCGCTGTGCTGCGTCGACAGCACCACCGCCTCGAGACCCACCGGCTCGTGATCCTCGTAGCGCAGCGTCACCTGGCTCTTGGCGTCGGGACGCAACCACTCGAGCTTGCCGGACTTGCGCACCTGTGCCTGGCGCTTCACCAGACGGTGCGCCAGCGTGATGGGCGCCGGCATCAGCACGTCGGTCTCGTTGGTGGCGTAGCCGAACATCAGCCCCTGGTCGCCGGCACCCTGCTTGCGCTCGTCCTTGCGATCGACGCCCTGGGCGATGTCGGGGGACTGCTTGCCGATGATGTTGAGAACGCCGCAGCTCGCGCCGTCGAAGCCCATCTCGGAGGAGTCGTAGCCGATGTCGAGCACCGTCTTGCGCACCAGCGCCTCGACGTCGACCCAGGCCGAGGTGGTGACCTCGCCCGCCACGATGACCACCCCCGTCTTTACGAGGGTCTCGCAGGCGACGCGGCCGCGCGGATCCTCCCTGAGGATCGCGTCCAGGACCGCATCCGATATCTGGTCCGCGACCTTGTCCGGATGGCCCTCGGAGACCGACTCGGAGGTGAAAACGTAGGCGTTCGACATCTGTGCGGGCTTCCTGTGCGTGCGTTCTGCGAAAGCGATCATTTTAACCCAGATGGCCGGGGCGCCGCTGCCGCCATCGCCGCGGCCAGGCGCTCATCGAACAGCGCACGGGTGAAATGGTGGTTCTGCGTGCCGCGCGACTCGATCTTGATGGCCCCCATGAGCGAAGCGATATGTCCGGTGGTGCGCCAGTCGAGGCCGTGCAGCAGGCCATGGATGAGGCCGGCGCGGTAGGCATCGCCGCAGCCGGTGGGGTCGACCACGGCGCGCACCGGCGCGCTCGGGATCTCGACGACAGCGTCGCGCGTATGAATCGTCGAGCCGGCGGCGCCGTGCGTGACGATGAGGGCGGCAACCCGCTGCACCAGCCCGGCGGCCGTCCAGCCGGTCTTCTGCTGCACCAGCTGCCACTCGTAGTCGTTGAGCGTCACCCACTCTGCCTGGGCGACGAAGCGCTCGAGATCCTCGCCGCCAAACATCGGCAGCCCCTGGCCCGGATCGAAGATGAAGGGAATGCCGGCGGCAGCGAACTGCTCGGCGTGCCGGACCATGCCCTCGCGCCCGTCGGGCGCCACGATGCCGATGGCGACGTCGCGGGCGTCGGCGACCTGGTTCAGGTGCGAGTGCTGCATCGCGCCGGGGTGAAACGCCGTGATCTGGTTGTCATCGAGATCGGTGGTGATGAAGGCCTGGGCGGTGAGCTCGGCATCGACGCTGCGCACGTGATCGAGCGGCACCCCGGTCTGCTTCATCCACTCGCGATAGGGGCCGAAGTCGCGCCCGACCGTGGCCATCGGGTAGCCGGCATCCCCGAGCAGCGCGAGGTTGTAGGCGATGTTGCCGGCGCAGCCGCCGTACTCGCGGCGCAGCTGCGGCACCAGGAACGACACGCTCAGCATGTGGATCTTGTCGGGAAGGATGTGATTGGCGAAGCGGTCGCCGAACACCATGATGGTGTCGTAGGCGAGCGAGCCGCAGATCAGCGCCCGCTTGGGTCCCCGCGCGGGGGCCGTCACGCCTTGGCGCCCGGCGCGGGTGCGGCGGGTTTGGGGGGCGGCCCGCCCGCAGGGGCCTTGGCCGCGGCGTACAGCAGCCCGACCGCGCTCTTCCCCAGGTCGGAGAGTCCCGCTCCCTGGCGCTGCTCGTAGTACGCGAACATCTGCCGCAGCATGCGCGGCTCCCAGTAGCGCTTGAGGTGATTGGCCACGTCGCGCGCCGCCTGCTGCGGGTCGCTGGCGCCGGCGAAGAAGTCGCCGATCTCGTTGGTCATCTTGATGAGCAGATCGATGTTCATGGGTCTTCGGGCTCGATGCGGAAATTCAGGGGCGCAGCCGCCCGGGATGCGCGTACACGACGTGCTGGTCGCGCCGCGCGAAGGCGACCAGTGTAACGCCGGAGCGCTCGGCGAGGCGCACCGCGAACGCCGTGGGCGCCGACAGCGCGGCGAGGAACGGAATCCCGACCGTGGCGCATTTCTGCACCATCTCGTAGCTGGCGCGGCTGGTGATCAGCATGTAGCCCGCCGCGAGGCCGGCGCCGGAGCGAACCAGGGCGCCGATGGTCTTGTCGAGAGCGTTGTGGCGCCCGACGTCCTCGCGCACCACGCGGATCCCCTGCCCCGGCACGACCCAGGCCGCGGCGTGCACGCTGCCGGTGCGGGCATTGATCGGCTGCATCCCGCCGAGCTGCTCGATCGCGGCGTGCAGGTCGGCGCTCGTCACCTCGACCCCCCTGGGAACGGCGGGGGGCTCGCGAATGGCGTCGGCGGCGGTCTCCGCGCCACACAGCCCGCAGCCGGTACGCCCGGTGAGATTGCGCCGGCGCTGCAGCAGCTGCGTGAAGCGCTCCCAGGCGACGGTGATGTGCACATCGATCGAGGCGGCGCCGTGACGCACCTCGACGCCGCGGATCTCGTCCGCTCGCGCGACCAGCGCCTCACTCAGCGTGAAGCCCACCGCGTAGTCCTCGAGATCGGCCGGCGTCGCCAGCATCACGACATGCGGCACGTCGTGGTACACCAGCGCGACCGGCATCTCCTCCGCCACCAGGTCGGTGGTGTGAGTCGTGCCGCCGCGGGTCCAGCGGTCGACGCTGACCTGGGC
>DASQIC010000031.1:0-13839 GCA_035631755.1 Steroidobacteraceae bacterium | reverse complement strand
GCGAGCGCCTGGTCGAGATCCTCGATGATGTCATCGATGTGCTCGATGCCGATGCTGAGGCGTATGGTCTCGGGTCCGAAACCCGCCGCCCGCTGCTCCTCGGCGGACATCTGCCGGTGGGTGGTCGAGGAGGGATGACAGGCGAGCGATTTGGCATCGCCGAGGTTGACGAGCCTGCGAAACAGCTTGAGCGCATCGTAGAAGCGCGTGCCGGCGTCCTCACCACCGCGGATCGCAAACGTCATGAGCGAGCAGGCGCGGCCGCCGAGGTACTTCTGACAGAGCGCATGGTAGGGACTCTCGGGGAAGCCCACGTATGCGAGCGAGGCGACGCGGCGATCGCCGCGGAGGAATTCCGCGACCTTGCGCGCATTCTCGACGTGCCGCTCGACCCGCAGCGACACCGTCTCGATACCCTGCAGGATGAGGAACGCGTTGAAGGGCGAGAGCACCGCGCCCAGGGTGCGCTGAAAGACGCTGCGGGCGCGGCCGAGGAACGCCTTGTCGCCGTAGTGCTTCGTGTAGACGAGCCCGTGGTAGGACCCGTCGGGTTGGGTGAACTGCCGGTAGCGCGCGCCCTCCTGCTCCCAGGGGAAGCGGCCGCTGTCGACGATCGCTCCCCCTAAGCTCGTGCCGTGGCCGCCGAGGAACTTGGTGAGCGAATGGATCACGATGTCGGCGCCGTAGTCGATCGGCCGGATGAGCACCGGGGTCGCCACCGTGTTGTCGACCACGAGCGGGATCCTCGCGCGGCGGGCTATCGCAGCGAGCGCCTCGAGATCGCAGATGTTGCCGGCGGGATTGCCCACCGACTCGCAGAAGAGCGCGCGCGTATTCTCGTCGATCAGCGCCTCGAGCTCGGACGGATCGTCGGACTTCGCGAGCCGTACGCTGATCCCCTGGCGCGGAAGGATGTGGACAAAGAGCGTGTGGGTCGTGCCATAGAGCTGCGGCACGGAGACGACGTTCTGCCCCGCCTCGGCGAGATTCAGCATCGTGTAGTAGACCGCGGTCTGGCCCGAGCTCACCGCGAGGGCATCGATCCCGCCCTCGAGGAGCGCGACACGGCGCTCGAGCACGTCGGTCGTGGGATTGCCGATGCGCGTGTAGCGGTAGCCCTCCACCTCGAGGTCGAAGAGCGCCGCCCCGTGCGCCGCGCTGTCGAAGGAGTAGGCGACCGTCTGATAGATCGGCACGGCCACGGCTTTGGTGGCTGGATCGCCGTCGTAGCCGCCGTGGAGCGCAATCGTTTCAGGTCTCATTGCCGCGCCTCATGCGTTATAGAATCGCGCATCGCCTTCCCGCGCGCCGTGAGTGCCGTCTCACGAGAAGATGATGACACCGAAGCCCGACGAAAGCATGCGAGCATCCCACCAGGCCTGGGTGCGCGCGCTCGAACGGACGGCCGTCATCGGACGGGATCCCTCCCTCACGCTCCCCATCCTGATCAACCGCCTCGCCGAGCGCTACGAAGATGCGCCGGCGCTCGTCGGCGGCCCGGCCGACGCCGGCGGTCATGCGGCTTTCAGCTACCGCGCGCTCGCCGCCGCCGCGAACCGTTACGCCCGCTGGGGACTCTCGCGCCGCTTCGCCCGCGGCGACGTCGTGTGTCTCCTGATGAGGAACTGCCCGGAGTATCTCGCCATCTGGCTCGGTCTCAGTCGCATCCAGGTGACCGTGGCGCTCATCAACACCAACCTGACGGGGGAGCTCCTCGCTCACTCGCTCGCGATCGCCGCCCCCCGGGCGCTGATCGCCGGCACATCGCTCGCAGACGCCCTCGCCGGGGTGCGCGCGACGCTCGCCGGGCGCGTCGAGTGCTGGGCGCAGGGCGCGGGAGAGGCGCTCGATCTGCCGCATCTCGAGGGCGAGCTCGCGCGGCTCCCGGACGAGGTGCTCGCGGAGTCCGACTGCCGGCCGCCGGCGCTCGGGGACCGCGCCCTCTTTATCTACACCTCCGGCACGACCGGGCTGCCGAAGGCCGCCAACGTGAGTCACCTGCGGCTCATGCAGTGGAGTCACTGGTTCGCGGGCCTCACCGGCGTCGAGCCCGGCGATCGCATGTACAACTGCCTGCCGATGTACCACAGCGTCGGCGGGGTGGTGGCGTGCGGTGCGACGCTGGTCGGGGGCGGTACGGTGGTGGTGCGCGAGCGCTTCTCGGCGGGCAGCTTCTGGAAGGACGTCACCGAGGAGCGCTGCACACTCTTCCAGTACATCGGCGAGCTGTGCCGCTACCTCGTCAACTCGCCCCACGGGGCTTACGAGACTCAGCACAAACTCCGCCTCGCCTGCGGCAACGGGCTGCGGGCGGAGGTGTGGGTCGCCTTCCAGCAGCGCTTCCGCATTCCCCGGATCCTCGAGTACTACGCCTCGACCGAGGGTAACTTCTCGCTCTACAACACCGAGGGGCGCCCGGGCTCGATCGGGCGCATCCCGCCCTTCCTCGCGCACCGCCTGCCGGTCGCACTGGTGAAATACGACCTCGAGGCCGGGGCCCCGGTGCGCAACGCGGACGGACGCTGCGTGCGCTGCGCCGTGAACGAAGTGGGCGAGGCGCTCGGCCAGATCCTCGATGCGGGCGGCACCACGCGCTTCGAGGGTTACGCCGACCCCGAGGCCTCCCGTGCCAAGGTGCTGCGCGATGTGTTCGCCGAGGGGGACGCCTGGTACCGCACCGGCGACCTCATGCGGCGGGACGAGCAGGGGTTTTTCTATTTCGTCGACCGGGTGGGCGACACCTTCCGCTGGAAGGGCGAGAACGTCTCGACCACCGAGGTTGCGGAGGTGATCGGGGGTTGCCCGGGAGTGCTGGATGTCGCCGTGTACGGGGTGTCGGTGCCGAACGCCGACGGGCGGGCCGGAATGGTGGCGCTCAGCGTGAGCGCGCCCTTCGACCTCGCGGAGCTGCGCCGCCGGCTCGAGGCCTCGCTCCCGACGTACGCCCGGCCGGTGTTCGTCCGCATCGTGGCGGCGCTCGAAGTCACCGGGACCTTCAAGCTGAGGACCCAGGAGCTCGCGCGCGAGGGCTACGATCCGGGCCGCGTCACGGACGCGCTGTACCTCGACGATCCCGGGCGCGGGCAGTACGTGCGGCTCGATGCGCCGCTCCATCGACGGCTCGTCGACGGCGCGCTGCGACTGTGAATCACCCTGGCCGTGTTTTGCTGCGGAGCGCCAAATCGCTGATGGGAATTTTTCCCCCGCAACAGTTCCGCGGCCTTGTAAACAACTGGAAATTTCATAATATCGGCGGCGTGAAGAGAACAACGAACAAGAAATCGACCGACAAGCGCGCAAGTACCAGGACACGCTCCGGCGAAACGGACCGCGGCTCGGACGCGATCAGCCCGAAGGCTTTGGATTCTCTGGATCGCTTCGGGATGAAATACAACGCGGTCCTGGATCGCCTGGCCAAGCGGTAGGCGACACGATCGCCGGACATTGGCGGACGGGTTGGCGACGCCGCCGGCGGGCTCTGTCCCCAGACAAATCTCGCCGCCGAAGCATCACCCGCGCCCGTAACACGTACCGCTCACTGGGAATACCAGGCCGAGCTGCAGAGTCGCCATCGCCCCTGGTGATTTCCTCGTCGAACCAGCGTGCGCGGGCCCGCGGCGGATTCAGCTCAGGATGCGCAGCGACCTGACTTTGGAGAAGTCCCGATCATGCGTGACGAGCGCGTCGGCGTTGATGATGAGTGCGCTCGCGACCTGCACCGCGTCGGGCAGCCTGAGGCCAAGTTGCGCACGCAGCCTGGCCGCGCTTTCGGCGATGTCCGCCGTCAGCTCCACGAGCTGCCAGGACTCGAGTACCGCGCGATAGCGACGCGCCAGGATCTCGTCTCCGGCCTGCAGCGGCCCCACAAGAACCTCGGCTAAGGCGATGGTGGTGGTCGCCAGCCGGATTCGGCCTGTGGCGTGCGCGTCAAAGACGGGTTTGAAGCGCCGGTGGAGTTGAGGATGGGCCTCGAGCGCGTAGATGATCGGCGCGGAATCGATCAGGAGCAACGCCTGATCCGGCAAGCCCGAAAGCTCTAGCGCGTCCACTCGTCGCGTAGCGAACGGATTGCGCTCTCGATGCGCTCTCCCCAGAGACCACGCCCAGATCCCGACAGCGGCACCAGAGACTGCTGCCTTCCGAAGCGCCGCGTCGTGGCGACTGGCACCAACTCTGCAACGGGCCGTCCGCGTCGCGTGATCAGGGTCGATCGGCCCCGTTCAGCGTCGTCCAACAGCTCGGGCAGCTGATTGCGGGCATCCTCCGCGCCTTTGATCCGGTTTCTGTCCATGAGGAGAACTGTACAGTACTGTACAGTTGGAGTCAATGCCCGATCCCGGACAGATTCCCGTTCCGACTCAGGCGGTATTGCCCGCATCCACCGTGAGCGTCGTGCCGGTGACGTTCCTCGCCCGCTCGCTCAAGAGGTAATCCACCGCGGCCGCCACGTCCTGCGCGTCGATGAGTCGCCGCAGTGCGCTACGCCGGATGATCTTCTCGCGCTGCTCCTCGCCGAGCTCGTGCGTCATCGCGGTGTCGGCGAACCCGGGCGCCACGGCATTCACCGTGATGCCGAGCGCCCCGACCTCGCGCGCGAGCGCCCGGCTGAAGCCGATGAGCGCCGCCTTGGTGGCTGCGTAAGGCGCGAGGGCGCTGTAGCCGGTCCAGGCGACGATCGAGGAGATGTTGACGATCCGCCCGCCCCGCTCGCTCATCATCCGCCGCACGACGTACTTGCTCAGGATGAGCGGCGCATAGAGGTTGATCCGCACCAGCCGCTCGATGTCGGCGTCCGGCATGAGCGCGAGCACGCCGGTGGTGCCGATGCCGGCGTTGTTGACGAGACCGTAGAGTGGTCCGTGCTCCTCGTGCAGCCCCGTGACCAGCGACGGGATGGCGTGGGTCTCGCCGAGGTCGAAGGAGCGGAAGTGGATCGCACCGCGGCCCGCCTGAAGCGCCGCCGCCACCGCGGCGCGCAGCGCCTCGGTCTCGCTGCGGGCGATGGCGATCACCCGGAAGCCGCTCGCGGCGAGCTGGGTGGCGATCCCCAGTCCCAGGCCGCGGCTCGCGCCGGTGACGATGACGCTACGCACTGGGACGCACCAGCTTGCCGGACGGCGAGACCTCGAGGCGAGGCACGATGCGGATCGAGGCCGGCACCTTGTAGGCGGCGAGTGAGCGGCGGCAGCTCGTGAGAAGTTCGCGTGCCAACGCCTCGGGGGCCGGCCGCTCGGTACCGAGCGGATCGTCGGCGAGCACCACGTCCGCGGTCACCACCGCGCCCGTGATCGGGTTGCGCCGTGCCCTGACGAGCGACATGCGCACCAGCGGATGCGCGTTGATCACCGCCTCGATCTCTTCCGGATACACCTTCAGTCCCCCGACGTTGATCACCCCGCCCTGCCGGCCGAGGAAATAATAGCGGCCTTCGCGCTCTTCCACCCGGTCCCCGGTATCGACCGCGCCGTCGGAACCCCTGAGCGCTTCCGCACCCTCACCGAGGTAGTCGCGCGCGTTGCCCGGCGAGCGGATGTGGAGCGTCCCGCCGGCGATCGTGAGGCGCACCGTCGAGCCCGGAACCTCGATCAGGCTCGCGGGAAATCCGGCGCGCCCGTCGCGCACCTCGAAGGCGACGCCGGCCTCGGTCGAGGCGAATGCGTGCGCGACGGTCGCCTGCGGGTACGCCGCGTGCAGCGCATCGAGCACCGCCTGATCGGCGATCTCGCCCGAGAGCCTCACGTAGCGCGGCGCGATCTTCGCGGCGGCGCCGCTCATGAGGACTCTGCGCCAGTGGGACGGCGTTCCCGAGATGTGGGTGACTCCGGCCGCAGCGGCGCGCGCGAGGAAGTCCGGCACCGACTCCGCGGGGTCGGCGAGCACCAGCGAGCCGACGTGCACGGCACGGAGATAAATCTGCAGCCCGCCGTAGCGGCGGATGTCGTAGAAGGTGCTCCAGACGATCGGCTCGGGCGGCGGCCCCGCGTCGGCGAGCGCGCTCGTCAGGCTCGCGAGATCGTGCCGCACGAGCTTCGGCACGCCCGTCGTCCCCGAGGTGAGGAGGATCCACTCGGTGGCCTGTGAGCTCTCGCGTGCGCTCGCGCCCGGGCGAAGCGTCGTCTCGATTCCGACCACCCGATCGATGCCGGGCAGCGGCCCCGGCGGGGCATCAGCCTCGTGCACACACGCATCAAGGGCCGCACCCTGGATGACGGCCGGCAGGTGCGCTGCGGCGAGATCGGGCGGACTGAGCACCATCCGCCGTGCGACGCCGTCGAGCTCGATGAGCGCGAGCGCGGCGGCGAGCGGGTCCTTGATGGCGATGAGCACCGAGCGGGCGCGCAGCTCGTCCAGCCGCCCGCCGAGGCTCGAGCCGCGGGCGAGATCGGCGAGGGCGACGGTGGCGTGCAGGCCGTGGAGGCGGCCGCAGGGGCCGCCAGCCGCCGTGACCGATTCCCACAGCGAGCGCGGCTTACTTGGCAAAGCCTTCGTACAGCTTGACGAAATCGCCGAAGGTCACCGGGAAGTCGACGGCCCGGTCGGAGTTGAAGGGATCGACCCCGAGCGAGTCCTCGAGGCGCGCCACGATGATCGCGAAACTGAGCGAGTCGAGGCCGCAGTCGATGAGCTTGAGGTCCTCAGTCAGCGGCGCAAGCTTTCGTTCCTGCTCGGCGGCGACCTGCGCGAACTGCGAGGCAATGGTGGACTTCACCGACATCGATCCGGCTCCTTGGGAAATGGCGGTCGGTATTATCGTTGCTGGGATTCGCCCCGGCCAGCTCGACTCACCTCAGGCAGCCGCCTCCTCGGCGGCGCGCGCCTCTGCGGGCGCCCCCTCCCGGAGCGGCAGCGTGATCGAGATCGCGAGTCCCCCGTCGGCGACGTTGCGGGCCTCGATCGCACCGGCATGCAGGCCGACCGCCCGTGCGGCGATCGCGAGGCCGAGGCCCTCGCCGCCTTCGCTGCGGTGCTCGCGCGCGGCCTCGACCCGGTAGAAGGGCTCGAAGATGAGCCCCAGGTCTTTCTCCGGCACGCCCGGACCGTGGTCGCGCACGATGACCTCGGCGGCCTCGGGCGCCCCCGAGTCGGCCATCTTCCGCGCGCTCACGCTCACCACGCTGCCCGCGGGGCTGTAGCGCACGGCGTTGCGGATCACGTTCTCGAAGGCGCTGCGCAGCAGCTCCGCATCGCCCGCCACCACGAGCCCGGGCGGCGCCTGCACGCTCACCTGGCAGCGCTGGGCGTCCGCTTCGATGGCGACGTCGGCAGCGATCGCCTGCAGCAGCTCGCCGACATCGACCGGGAGCTGCTCGAGCGTGCTCGCGGGGCGCTCGAGGCGCACGAGTTTCAGCGTCCGGGCGATGAGCTGCTCGAGCCGGTCGGCCTCGAAGGCGATGCGTGCCAGGTGGCGCTCCGCCACCCCGTCCTCGCGCCGCGCGAGCGAGAGTGCGAGCTGCAGCCGCGCGAGCGGCGAGCGCAGCTCGTGCGACACGTCGCGCAGCAGCTGCTGCTTGCCCTCGCGCAGGAGCTTCAAGCGCTCGGCCATGGCGTCGAGATCGGCCGCGAGGAGCCCGAGGTCGTCCTGACGCCCTTTCAGCGCCGGCACCACCCGCACGTCGAGATCTCCCGCCGCCATACGGCGCGTGGCGAGGCGCAGCCGGTCGACGGGGGCGGCGAGGTAGCGGGCGAGGAAGAAGCACACGGCCGCGGTCACGACGAGCGCGAGGGCGAGGATCGTGAGCGGCACGCCCGGGAGCTCGAGCTCGCCGAAGAGCCGCGGCCCGCTGCGTGTCGGGCCCACCACCACGTGCCAGGTCTTGCCGTCGGCGCCGATCAGCACCAGCGCCCCGCCGATCGGTGCGATCGAGCCCGCGCCGCCCGCGCCCGGGGCGCCACCGGCCGAGCGCTGCTCGGGCTGACCGCTCAGGTACAGCGGCAGCGGGCGCTTGAGCAGATCGCCACCCGCCGGCTCGATCACGAAGGTGCGGCTCAGCGACTCGGCCGGGAGCGCATCGAGCCAGCCGCGCAGGCTCGCGGGCCCCCCGGTCTCGAAGGCGCGTGCCGCCTGGGCGTAGAGCTCGCCACGCAGCACCCATGGGCGCTCGCTGCGGTGCGCGGTGGCATTCACCGCGACCGTGAGGGTGCCGACCAGGATGAGGGTGAGCGCGATCCAGAACGCGAGAAAGATCCGCCAGTAGAGTGAGTGCATCGCGCGCGCTCTCCTCAGACCCGCTCCGCTCCCGTGGGCTCGCTCACGAGCGTGAGCGCGTAGCCCGTGCCGCGCACGCTCTGCACCGAGACGCGATCGGTGTAGCGCGCGAGCTTCTTGCGCAGGTTCGACACGTGCGTGTCGAGGCTGCGATCGGTCGGCAGCAGCCGCCGCCCGAGCGCCTGCAGCATCAGATCGTCGCGCGTCACCGTGCGCGTGTCGGCCCGCACCAGCAACTCGAGGATCCGCAGCTCCGCCGAGGTGAGCTCGAGGTCGTGCTCCGCGACGCTCGCACGGCGCGCGCGCAGGTCGAGCTTGAGCGGTCCCCAGCCGAGCACGCCGTCCGCTGCGGGCGCCTCGTGCGGTGTGCGCCGCAGCACGGCACGGATGCGCGCCACGAGCTCGCGCGGACTGAACGGCTTGGCGAGATAGTCGTCGGCACCGAGCTCGAGGCCCACCACCCGGTCGACCTCCTCGCCGCGGGCGGTGAGCATGATGACCGGCACGCGGCTCGTGGCGCGGATGCGCCGCAGCACCTCGAAGCCCGAGAGCTCGGGCAGCATCACATCGAGCACCACCAGGTCCGCGCTCTCGCGGGCGAGCCGCTCGAGCCCGAGCGGACCCGTCGCGGCGGTGTGCGTCGCGAAGCCCTCGGGTCCGAGGTACTCCGCCAGCATGGCGCAGAGCTCGCGGTCGTCGTCGATGATGAGGAGTCTCGGGCGCGCCTCGCCCGGTGTCGTATCAGGCCTGTCGCTCACGGTTGACAAGATACACTGATCCGCCGCCGGATCCCTTGCGCAAGGCGACACGCCCACGGACAAACGCACAATTCTTTGCACTTCTTTGCCCCCGCTCCGGTGCGCGACACGGACGGTTGTGTCACCGTGAGCCATCCTCCTGAACGGGGTGGGCGGGCGGTTCCGCACCACCCCTTTTTTTGCCCGCACGCTTTGGCTTACAGGGAGTCGCCAGCATGGCGTTAGAATCGAAGCACGCTCGGCAGCTGCGCTCCGCCCGCTCATGAACGACATCGACCGCGACTCGCACCCGGCGCTCGCCACCGAGCCCGGGCCGCGGCTCGCCTGGCGGCGCGTGCGCGCCTCGCGGCGCGCCCTCGCGATCGTCGCGGCGCTCGCGGCGCTCGCACTCCTCGCGTGGCTGCTGACGCCCAAGTCCCAGGCCCCGGCGACCCGCCGCTTCACCTCCGGCGGCCCGATGCCCGTCATCGCCGTCCCGGCCCGCACCGGCGACATGCCGATCACGGTGATCGGGCTCGGCACGGTGACGCCGCTCGCCACCGTCACGGTGCAGAGCCAGATCGCCGGTCAGATCATGAGCATCGCCTTCAAGGAGGGGCAGACCGTCAGGCGCGGCGATCCGCTCATGCTGATCGACCCGCGCCCGTACCAGGTCGCCCTCGAGCAGGCGCAGGGGGCGCTGATGCGCGATGAGGCGCTGCTCGCCAACTCGCGCACGGATCTCGAGCGCTACCAGACGCTCTTCTCCCAGGATTCGATCTCCGAGCAGCAGCTCGCGACCCAGAAGGCGCTCGTCGCGCAGTACCAGGGCACGGTCAAGACCGACCAGGGCCAGATCGACGGGGCCAGGCTCAACCTCGTCTACTGCCACATCGTCGCCCCGATCGACGGACGGGCCGGGCTGCAGCAGGTGAACGTCGGCAACTACGTGACGCCCGCCGAGCCCAATGGACTCCTCGTCCTCACGCAATTGAAGCCGATCACGGTCGTCTTCACCGTGGCCGAGGACGAGATTCCGGCGCTTCTCGCGCAGCTCCATGCGGGCCACACGCTGCCCGTCACCGCCTACGACCGCACGCACACGACCCGGCTCGCGACCGGCACGCTCGCCGCGATCGACAGCCAGATCGACACCACCACCGGGACCCTCAGACTCAAGGCGCACTTCGCCAACGACGACGAGAGCCTCTTTCCGCAGCAGTTCGTCAACGTCGATCTGCTCCTCGACACGCTGCACGGCGCGACGCTGATACCGCAGTCGGGCGTGCAGCGCGGCGCCCCGGGCACCTACGTCTACGTCGTCAACCAGGATCAGACCGTGAGCGTGCGCAAGGTCACCCTCGGTTCGGGCGACGCCACCGACGTGTCCGTGACCCGCGGCCTCGCCCCGGGCGAGCGCGTTGTGGTCGACGGCGCCGACAAGCTGAAGGACGGCGCCAAGGTTCAGCTGCGCACCGGCGCTGCGGCCGCCGCGGCTGCGGCGGCCGCGGGCGCACCAGCCGCCGGTGCTGCGGGCACGAGCGCCGCCGGCGCCGCGGCCCCCGGCGAGAGCTCCGGCACGCCGGGCCCCGGCACGGGACAACACCGGCGCCGGCCTCCACCACCTGGCCAGCCCGGTAACGCTCCGCCCGGGTCGACGTCGCCGCGAGGCTGACCGGATCCCGCGCGCGATGAGCCCGTCCCGCATATTCATACTGCGGCCGGTCGGCACGTCGCTGCTGATGGTTGCGATCCTCCTCGCCGGCATCGTCGCCTACGGCTTCCTGCCGCTCTCGGCGCTGCCGCAGGTCGACTATCCGACCATCCAGGTACAGACCTTCCTCCCCGGAGCGAGTCCGGAGGTGATGACCTCCTCGGTCACCGCGCCGCTCGAGGTGCAGTTCGGACAGATGCCGGGCCTGAACCAGATGTCCTCGACGAGCTCGGGCGGCGCCTCGGTCGTGACGCTGCAGTTCAGCCTCGATCTCAGCCTCGACATCGCCGAGCAGGAAGTGCAGGCAGCCATCAACGCGGCCGGCAACCTGCTGCCCTCCGACCTGCCGGCGCCGCCCATCTACGCCAAGGTGAACCCGGCGGATGCGCCGATCCTCACCCTCGGCATCGTCTCGAAGACGCTGCCGCTCACGACGCTGGAAGACCTCGCCGACACGCGCCTCGCGCAGAAGATCTCCGAGCTCCAGGGCGTCGGCCTCGTCACGGTGAGCGGCGGGCAGCGCCCGGCCGTGCGCATCATCGCCAACGTGCGCGCGCTCGCCGCCTACGGGCTCAACATCGATGACCTGCGCACGACCATCGCCAACGCCAACGTGAACGCCCCCAAGGGCACGCTCGATGGACCCGCGCGCTCCTGGACCATCAACGCCAACGACCAGATCCAGAGCCCCGCGGACTACGAAGGCATCATCATCGCCTACAAGAACGGCAATCCGATCCGCCTCTCGGACGTGGCGGAGGTGACCCACGGTGCCGAGAACGCCTATCTCGCCGGCTGGGTGAACGACCGCCCGGGCATCATTCTCAACATCCAGCGCCAGCCGGGCGCCAACGTCATCCAGGTCGTCGACCGGGTGAAGAAGCTCCTGCCGTCGCTCTCGAGCGCGTTGCCCGCCGCGGCCGAGGTCTCGATCCTCACCGACCGCACCAACACCATCCGCGCCTCCGTCCACGACGTGGAGTTCGAGCTGTCGCTCGCCGTGGTGCTGGTCGTGCTGGTGATCTTCCTGTTCCTGCGCAGCGTGCCGGCGACCGTGATTCCGAGCCTGTCGGTGCCGTTGTCGCTCGTCGGCACGCTGGCGGCGATGTACCTGGTCGGCTTCAGCCTCAACAACCTCTCGCTCATGGCCCTCACCATCGCCACCGGCTTCGTGGTGGACGACGCCATCGTCATGATCGAGAACATCTCGCGCTACATCGAGGCAGGGATGCGGCCGCTCGAAGCGGCCTTGAAGGGCGCGGGCGAGATCGGCTTCACCATCGTGTCCCTCACCGTGTCGCTCATCGCGGTGCTGATCCCGCTGCTCTTCATGGGAGATGTCGTCGGGCGGCTGTTCCACGAGTTCGCGATCACGCTCTCAGTCACCATCGTGATCTCGGCGGTGGTGTCGCTCACGCTGGTGCCGATGCTGTGCGCGCGGCTCCTGCGCCATCACCGCCGCGAGGAGGAAGCCGGCATCACCCGCTGGGCGAACGACAGGTTCCAGGCGCTCATCGACCAGTACGGCCGGGCCCTGGGCTGGGTGCTCGAGCACCAGCCGCTCACCCTCACCGTGGCGATCGCAACGCTCGTCCTCACCATCCTCCTCTACGTCTTCATCCCCAAGGGCTTCTTCCCGGTGCAGGACACCGGCATCATCCAGGCGATCACCGAAGCGCCGCAGTCGGTTTCCTACGGCGAGATGGCGCGCCGGCAGCAGGCTCTTGCGGGCGCAATTCTCCAGGACCCGGACGTCCTCAGCCTCTCCTCCTTCATCGGCGTCGACGGCAGCAACATCACGCTCAACAGCGGCCGGATGCTGATCAACCTCAAGGCGGTCGATGACCGCGCCGCCTCCGCGAGCGAGATCATCCGCCGCCTGCAGCAGGAGACCGCCGGCGTCGAGGGCATCTCGCTCTACATGCAGCCGGTGCAGGACCTCACCCTCGACACCACCGTGAGCCGCACCCAGTACCAGTTCGTGCTCGAGGACGCGAACCCCACCGAGTTCAATGCCTGGGTACCTAAGCTCGTCGCGCGCCTGCAGCAGATCCCGCAGATCGAGGACGTGGCGAGCGACCAGGAGAACCAGGGCCTCGCCGCTTACCTCAGCATCGACCGCGACACCGCCGGGCGCTTCGGCATCACGCCGGCGACCGTCGACAACGCGCTCTACGACGCCTTCGGCCAGCGGATCGTCTCGACCATCTTCACGCAGTCGAACCAGTACCGCGTGATCCTGCAGGCCGACAGCTCCCTCATGGCCTCGCTCGACTCGCTCGGCACTCTCTATCTTCCCTCCTCGACCGCGGTCGGCGGACAGGTACCGCTCTCGGCGCTGGTGCGGGTCGAGACGCGCAGCGCGCCGCTCGCCATCGATCACCTCGGGCAGTTCCCCGCGACCACCATCTCCTTCAACCTGGCGCGCGGCGCGGCGCTCGGTCAGGCGGTGACCGCGATTCGCACGGCCGAGCACGACATCGCCATGCCGGCGAGCATCATGACCACCTTCGAGGGCGCAGCCCTCGCCTTCGAGGCGACGCTCGGCAACGAGCTGTTCCTGATCCTGGCGGCGATCGTCACCGTCTACATCGTGCTCGGGGTTCTCTACGAGAGCTTCATCCACCCGATCACCATTCTCTCGACGCTTCCCTCGGCGGGCGTCGGCGCGCTGCTCGCGCTGCTCTTCGCCGGGAGCGATCTCGGGGTCATCGGCATCATCGGCATCATTCTCCTGATCGGCATCGTCAAGAAGAACGCCATCATGATGATCGACTTCGCGCTGGTGGCCGAGCGCGAGCAGGGCATGAGCGCGCGCGATGCGATCTACCGCGCATCGCTCCTGCGCTTCCGGCCGATCATGATGACCACCATGGCGGCGCTCCTCGGCGCGCTGCCGCTCATGCTCGGCACCGGCACGGGCTCGGAGCTGCGCCACCCGCTCGGCATCACCATCGTCGGCGGGCTGATCCTGTCCCAGCTCCTGACGCTCTTCACGACGCCGGTGATCTATCTCTACTTCGATCGTCTCGAGCAGCGCTTCGCGCTGTGGCGCGGCGCGGATACCGGCGGCGGGCCCCCCGCGCACGGCCTGGCCGCGGGCGGCCCCGCGGCGAGCGGCCCCGCGGCGAGCGGTCCGGTAACCGAATGAGCCTCTCCGAGCCCTTCATCCGCCGCCCGGT
>DASQIC010000030.1:0-35534 GCA_035631755.1 Steroidobacteraceae bacterium | reverse complement strand
CCGATCTTCGTCTGGTAGGTGTCGATCAGGACATCGAGCGCCGCGGGATCGAGGTAACCCTTCTGCGCGAGCACCGTGCCGAGCGCGCGCACCCGCAGCTCCATCTCCCCGAGGTCGCTCGGCGCGGCGGGTGCCCCGCCGGCGTGAGAGTGGTGCGGATCGTGGCTCATCATCGCTCAGCGCGCGGGCGCACGGCTCGCTCGGCTTCGCTCACCGGGATCAGCCGCGCGCCGCTGCGCGGCGGGCGCTTCATGAGCAAACCCTTGCCTTTGGCGCTGGCTTTCATCCCGGTCGGTCTCGCAGCAGCTTCGGGACGCGCAGGATAAGCCTCCCCGGCCGGTGCTGGATACGCCCCTGTCCCTGTCCATGCGTAGAAGCACTTACTCCCGCGATCGCTCCCCGGGCGTGGCGCCGGACGTGCCGCACGCGCTCGAAGCGCCGGTCCGGCCCGAGCGGCGGCGCAGCGGGGCTTCCGGCCACATCTACGTACGACGCCGTGTGCCTGGTTCGCGTAGGCTGAGCTCGAGTACAGGCAGCCCCCAGCGAGGTACCCGAAGTGAGCGTTGCAGCGCCATCGATCCGCGTGCTGTCGCCATCGGGCGAGCGCACCGTGGCGGCGCTCGCGGGGCAGACAGACGTGGCGCGGGAGGTCGTCCGGCACCTCTACGAGGAAGAGGCGGCGGCGCTGCTCGAACGGGCAACCGTCAGGAACTTCATCGAGGTCATCGCGGGGCGCCGCGTCAAGCAGCGACTCAGAGCGTTGAAGCATGCGGCGCGTGCTCGAACTCCGGGCGGAGCGCCCCGTTAGCCGCCGCTGCACCGGCGGTCGGCGCGCGCCGGCCTTCAGTGGCATTCGGCCCCCTCAGCGACCGTCGAATCTCAATTGATCTTTCAACACTTCAGCGCCGGTGGCTGCCAGTCGTATCTGGTCGGCTGCCCCGACAGCTGCAGCGCTGCGTTGATCGATCCGGAGATCAGTCTGATCGATCGCTACCTGGCACAGGCGGCGCGCGACGGGCTGAGGATTCACTACCTGGTCGATACGCACACGCACGCCGACCATTTCTCCGCTACGCAGCAACTCGCCCGCCGGCTCGAGGCGCCGGTCGCCATGCACCGCGCGAGCCGGGCGCCGTTCGTCACGCTCGCGCTCGATGAAGGCGAAATGCTGGCGGTGGGGAAGCTGCGGCTGCAGGTGCTGTATACCCCCGGACACACCCGTGACTCGATCTGTCTGCAGGTCGAGGATCGGCTGTTCACGGGCGACACGCTGCTGATCGGGGCCACCGGCCGTACCGACCTGCCGGGCGGGGATCCGGAGGCTCTCTACGAGAGCCTGTTCGGTCGCGTGCTGCGCCTCGACCCGGCTCTCAAGGTCCACCCGGCGCACGAGTACCAGGGCCGCAACCATTCCACCATCGGCGAGGAGCTCGCCACCAATCCGCGGCTGCAGAAGCGCGAGCGCGCCGACTTCGTGCAGACCATGCGCAACCTGAATCTCGGCATGCCGACTCACCTCACCGAGGCGCTGCGCACCAACATGAGCGGCGGCAAGAGCGTGGCGCAGATGCTGGCCGAGGCGGCCGCGAGCGTGCCGTTCATATCGCTCGCGGAGCTCAAGATGCGCACCGCTGCGGGCGACGGCGAGCTGCTGGTGCTCGATGTGCGCGAGCGCGACGCCTACGAGCAGGGACACGTTCCGGGAGCGCGGCTTCTGCCGCGCGGGCAGCTCGAGCTGCTGGTGAACGAGGCATTGCCCGACCCGACCCGGCGCATCGTTGCCTACTGCGAGCTCGGCCGGATATCGACGCTCGCAACCGCCACCTTGCGCGAGATGGGCTACCGCCGTGCCGCCGCTCTCGATGGCGGACTGCAGGCGTGGCGCGCCGCCGGCTATCCGCTCAGCATCGGGCCGCGGCCGTAGACCCTCGGGCGAGCGGCCCGGGCGCCGTGACCTTCAGGAGGCTATGCGCGCGACGACCGTCGCGATGGCCAGCAATATGAGGGCGATCACGAGCACCACGGTGACATGTCGGGCATGAGCTCTCATGGCGCCACGCTACTTGGGCTGGATCATCTTCTTCAGTTCCTGCAGATGATCGATCGCGCGGTCGGTGATCTTCGTGAGTGCCTCCGCCTGCGACTTGCGCACGATATCCGCCAGCTCCTTCATGTCCGCCAGGGTCTTGCGATAGGCGGCGTGTGCGGTCTCGGTCGTCTTCGCCCCGGTGGGCGCGTCGGCGGCGTGGGATGCGACTTCACGGATCCTCTGCAGCGCGTGGCTGAGGATCTCGCCCTGCTTGTGCGCCAGCGCCTGCATCCCGCGGTAGGCTGCGCGGTTAGCCTCGACCAGAGCGTCTGCATCCTTGCGGCCGGCTTCGACGAGCGCCGCAACGTCCAGGCCGGGGATCTTGAAATGCTGAATCGCCTTCGCCACTTCTGCGAACGGGTTCGTTTCATCGTTCATACGCATTCTCCCGTGCACCACCAGCACCGCAGCATTGTGAGTGCGGCATGGCGCGCGGGGGTATAGTGAAAATTACGGATGGCCATCGTTCGGGCCGCGTTATCCGCACTTGCTCGTATTCCGCTCCGGGCCGCAGCGCGGCACTGTCGTGCCTGGTGAGCGTCAAGCCTCGAGGAGGCGCAGTCATGAACGCCGGTGTGGGAAGCGCGCGGATCGGGCAGTGGTATCTGCGCCGGGACAAGGGCGAGATTTTTCAGGTCACGGGTTACGACGACAGCTCCGGGACGATCGAGATCCAGAGCTTCGACGGTGAGGTGGATGAGATCGACGGCGACAGCTGGAGAACTCTGCCGCTCGGGCTGGCGGAGTCGCCCGAAGACTGGACCGGACCTGTGGACGATGTGGAACTCGACGATCTGGGGTACAGCGAGACCGCCATGAAAGGCGCCGATTGGGCGCAGCCGCTCGGGCCCTACCCGGCGAGCACCCGGGAATCCTGGGAAGAGACCACGCCGCCCCTGGACGTTGAAACCGAGATCGACAGCGACGGCACGTCGGCACACGAGCCGGGGCTCGGCGGTTCGAACGAACCGCTGCGCGTCGCCTGACTCCAGGGGAGCGACACCAGGCCGCGCGCGAGCGCGTTCTTGCAGAGTCTGCGCTCACCATGAGAGCCGCATCACCACGGCAGTTTGCGAACCGGCGCGAAGCAGGCCGGGAGCTCGGCGCGGCGCTCGCGAGGCTGCAGCTGCGATCGCCGGTCGTCGTGCTGGGCCTTGCCCGCGGTGGCCTTCCGGTGGCAGCAGAGGTGGCCCAGGCGCTCGGCGCGCGGCTCGATGTTCTGGCGGTGCGCAAGATCGGCATGCCGGGCCAGGCCGAGCTCGCCGTGGGGGCGATCGCCGCCGGCGTCACCGTGCGGCACCCGCCACCGGGCAGTCCGATCGAGCTCAGTGCACGGGACTTCGCCGCACTCGAGCAGCGCGAGCGCACGGAGCTCGAGCGTCGCGAGCGGCTCTACCGCGCCGGTCTGCCACCGCTCGAGCTGACCGACAGCACCGCCGTGCTGGTCGACGATGGACTGGCGACGGGCGCCACCATGCTGGCCGCCATACGCGCCGCGCGCCGGGCAGGCGCTGCAGTCGTGATCGTCGCGGTACCGGTCGCCTCCGGCGAGGCAGCCGCCCTGGTGCGCCCCGAGTGCGACCAGCTGGTGGTGCTGCAGACTCCCCCATACTTTTACGCGGTCGGGCAATGGTATCGGGACTTCACCCAGGTCGATGACTCCGAGGTCTGCCGCCTGCTGGCGCCGCGGCCTACGGCGCAGCCGCACGGCCGTACCGGTTGAGCGCATGGACGGAGGTCCGGTGTTGCCGAATTTCCATCTCGTGGGTACCGACGGCGGAGCGGCCGGCGCCCCACCGGCGCAGTCGATCCACGCCGCGCTGCACCTCTCCGGCACGCCTCGCAAGCTGCTCGCCGCGGCTGCCGCGCTGGTGCTCGTGGCAGCGGCGGCGATGTGGTGGGCCGGCCAACGAACCGCTGCGCCGCGATACCTGACCACGGCGGTGAGCCGGGGTGCGGTCGCTCCCACGGTCAGCGCGACCGGCACCGTGAATCCGGTGCTGACGATCATCGTCGGCTCGTACGTCTCGGGCGTGATCAGCGCCATGTCCTGCGACTACAACACCCGGGTGCGCAAGGGCCAGCTGTGCGCCAAGATCGATCCGCGGCCCTACGAGTCGGCGCTCGAGCAGGCCAGGGGTCAGCTGGCGCGCGACGAGGCGCAGCTGCAGGGTGCACGGGTCAACCTGGCGCGCTACGCCGAGCTGGAGAAACAGGATTCGATCGCGCGCCAGACCTACGAGGATGAAGCGGCGCTGGTGCGCCAGCTGCAGGGCACGGTGCAGCTCGATCGCGCCGCCGCGCGGACGGCCGAGGTCAATCTCGAATACACCAACATCGTCTCGCCGGTCGACGGCACGGTAGTCGCGCGCAACATCACCATCGGGCAGACGGTGGCGGCGAGCTTTCAGACTCCGACGCTCTTCCTGATCGCGACCGATCTGACGAAGATGCAGGTCGACACCAATGTGCCCGAGAGCGACATCGGCGCCGTCCGCGAGGGCGACGACGCGCGCTTCACCGTGGAAGCCTTCAGCGATCACGCGTTCCCCGGCCGGGTAGTGCAGGTGCGCCAGGCGCCGCAGTCGGTGCAGAACGTCGTGACCTACGACGTCGTGGTCGCAGCCGACAACGGCCAGTTCCTGCTGAAGCCGGGCATGACCGCTACCGTGGCGATCGTGACCGATCGGCGCGCCGACGTGCTGCGCGTTCCGGGCCAGGCGCTGCGCTTCGTGCCGGCCGGTGTGCAGGCCCCGTCGCCGGCCGGTGGCGCGGGCGGCGGCGCGGCGCAACGTGTCTGGGTGCTGCGGAACGGTCTGGCGGCGCCCGTTGCGGTGCGCACCGGGGTCGCGGACGACAGTTACAGCGAAGTGGTTGCGGGCGAGCTCAAGCCGGGGGATCAGGTCATCGTCGGCGAGCAGCGTGCCTCCGCCAGCGCGCCCGCCGGCTCCCTGCGCTTCGGGCTGGGCCGGTGACCGACGCGCCGCCAGCAGCGGCTGGTGCGCAGCCGCTGATCGAGCTGCGGAACGTGAGCCGCACCTACTGGCTCGGCGATGCGGAGGTGCGCGCGCTCGATGACCTCAGCCTCACGATCAGGCGCGGCGAATGCGTCGCGATCATGGGCTCCTCGGGCTCCGGGAAGTCGACCCTGATGAATGTCTGCGGCTGCCTCGATCGCCCCTCCGGCGGGCAATACCTGTTCGAAGGCGCCGACGTCACCGGCCTCAGCGAGCCCGCCCGCGCGCGCCTGCGCAGCGAGCGCATCGGCTTCGTATTCCAGAGCTTCAATCTGCTCGCGCGCACCAGCGCCCTGGAGAACGTCGCGCTGCCGCTGTTTTACGCCGCCGGCGGGCCCACGCGGCGTGCCGACCGGCTGGCGCGCGCGCGCGCGGCGCTCGGCGAGTTCGGCCTGGCCGGCCGCGAGCGCAACAGCCCGGGCCAGCTGTCCGGCGGCCAGCAGCAGCGTGTCGCCATCGCGCGTGCGCTCATCAACCGGCCCGACCTGCTGCTCGCCGACGAGCCCACCGGCAATCTCGACACGCGCACCTCCCACGACATCATGCGCACCCTGCGCATGCTCAACCGCCAGCAGGGTGTCACGGTGGTGGTCGTGACTCACGAGCGCGACATCGCCGACTATTGCGATCGGCTGATCACCATGCGCGACGGCAAGGTGGTTACGGATGAGTCGAACCCCGCGCCCGCCGCCACCGCCGAGCCCGGGGCGAGCGCCGCCGAGCCGGGCCCGCCGACCGGCGCGGCCGATCGCGGCCGGCCCCGCCACGAGGCCGCAACCCCGTCGCTCGGCTTCGTCGGCATGAGCCTGGCAAGCGCCGCCCAGGCGATCGGGCGCAACAAGCTGCGCTCATCGCTCACCATGCTGGGCGTCTTCATCGGCGTGGCCGCATTGATCGCCATGGTCGCGGTCGGACAGGGTGCCAACGAGGCGGTGCGCAAGCAGATCGAGAGCCTCGGCACGAATCTGCTGGTGGTGCTCCCCGGCGCCACCACCGCGGGCGGCGTGCGCGCGGGCTTTGGCAGTGCCTCGACCCTGACGACGCGCGATGCGCTGGCACTGCGCCGCGAGGATCCGGCCGTCGCGGAGGTCGGTTACATGATCCGCCAGCTGAGCCAGGTGCAGTACGGGAGCCAGAACTGGACCACCAGCATCCAGGGTGCCACGCCCAGCTATCTGCGCGTGACCAACTGGCAGATCGCTGCCGGCCGTACGCTCGAGTCAGCCGACGAGAACAGCGCGGCGAAGGTGGCGGTCATCGGTCAGACGGTCTACACACAGCTCTTCGGCCCGTACGAGAACCCGGTCGGGGCGAACATCCTGGTCAAGGGACAGAGTCTGCAGGTCGTCGGTCTGCTCGCCGGCAAGGGGCAAACCGGCTTCGGCCAGGATCAGGACGACCTGGTCATCCTCCCCTTCAGCACCGCGCAGCAGAAGGTGCTGGGGGTGGCAGCGCCCACCCAGACACAGGCGCTCGCGACGACGACCATCGCGAACGCCACGCTGAGCGTCACCACCACGGCTGCGGCCTTCCCGGCTGCGCCGAACCCCTACAACATTCCCGCGCGCATGACCGGCTACGTGAACGGCATCTACGTTCAGGCGGCCTCTCAGGAGCAGGTGCCGGCGGCGCTGCAGCAGGTGAACGATACGCTGATGCGGCGCCATCGCATCCACCCGGGAGACACCGCCGATTTCTCCGTCCGCAATCTCAGTCAGATCGCGCAGACCGCCGAGAGCTCCTCGCGCATCATGGCGCTGCTGCTGGCGGTCGTGGCCTCGATCTCGCTTCTGGTCGGGGGCATCGGCATCATGAACATCCTGCTCGTGTCGGTGACCGAGCGCACGCGCGAGATCGGCCTGCGCATGGCGATCGGTGCGCGGCGGCTGCACGTGCTGCTGCAGTTCCTGACCGAGGCGATCTTCCTGAGCCTCACCGGTGGAGTTGCCGGCGTCCTCGGCGGCATCCTCGTATCGCTGCTGATCTCGGTTGTCATGAACTGGCCGACGCTGCTGTCGGCGGCCGCCATGGGCGGCGGCTTCGCATTCGCCGCGGCCGTCGGCATCTTCTTCGGCTACTACCCGGCGCGCAAAGCCGCGCGCCTGAATCCCATCGAGGCGCTGCGTTACGAATAGCGGCGCGTGGCCGGTGCGTGCGGATAGTACGGATGGCATGGCACTCGGGGATACCGATACTCCCTGATCATGAGCAAAACCCCACGGCCCCTGCTTGCGGGTCTGGTTTGCGCGCTCGGCGCGTGCGCCATGGCCGCGGGCGCGACCAAGCCGGCCGGCGGCATCCCCGGCGATCTCGGCCCGCCGCAGGGCGCCCCGATTCACGCCCAGCTCACCAGTCCTCCCTCGGTCCCGCCCCCGATCCATCGCAACCATCCGGCCAGGGTGATCGTGGAGCTCGAGGTGCGCGAGGTGCAGAAGGAGATCTCCGAGGGAGTCACCTACACCTTCTGGACCTTCGGCGGAACCGTGCCGGGCAGCTTCATCCGCATACGCCAGGGCGACACGGTCGAGTTCCACCTCAAGAACCATCCTGACAACAAGATGCCGCACAACATCGACCTGCACGGCGTCACCGGGCCGGGCGGCGGCGCGGCCTCGAGCTTCACCGCGCCGGGCCACGAGTCGCAGTTCACCTTCAAGGCGCTCAACCAGGGCATCTACGTCTATCACTGCGCCACGGCCCCGGTCGGCATGCATGTCGGCAACGGCATGTACGGACTGCTGCTGGTCGAGCCGCCGCAGGGCATGAAGCCGGTCGATCACGAGTACTACATCATGCAGGGAGATTTCTACACCGTCGGCAAGTATCGCGAGCGCGGTCACCAGGACTTCGACATGCAGAAGGCGATCGACGAGAAGCCGACCTACGTGCTGTTCAACGGCGCGGAGGGCTCGCTGGTCGGCGAACGGGCCCTCAAGGCGAAGGTGGGCGAGACCGTGCGGCTGTTCGTGGGCAACGGCGGGCCTAACATGGTGAGCAGCTTTCACGTCATCGGCGAGATCTTCGATCGGGTGCGCTACGAGGGTGGTGTGCACGAGCAACAGAACGTGCAAACCACCCTGATTCCCGCCGGCGGCGCCGTAATCGTCGAGTTCCACCTCGATGTGCCCGGCAGCTACGTGCTGGTCGATCACTCGATCTTCCGCGCCTTCAACAAGGGCGCGCTCGCGATCCTCAAGGCCGAAGGACCGGAGAACAAGGCGATCTACTCGGGCAAGGAGGTCGACTCGGTGTACCTCGGTGACCTGGCGGCGAATCTCGCGCCGGTGGCCGCGGCGCGCGCGGCCGAAGCGATGGGCACGCTGACCAAGGAGCAGCAGATCAAGGCCGGCGAGGCCCGCTTCACCGGCACCTGCTCGGTGTGCCACCAGACCAACGGCCAGGGTCTGCCGAGCGTGTTCCCGCCGCTCGCCGCTTCCGATTTCCTGATGGCCGACAAGCAGCGCGCCATCGGCATCGTTCTCAACGGACTCTCCGGCAAGGTCACGGTGAAGGGCAGCGAGTTCAACTCGGTGATGCCGCCCATGAGTCAGCTGAACGACGACGAGATCGCCAACATCCTCACCTACGTGCGCAACAGCTGGGGCAACAGCGGCGAGGCGGTCTCGGCCGAGGAAGTGAAGCAGACTCGTGCGTCCACCCGGCGTCCCGAAGGCGCCGCGCACTGACGTGCGGGGACGTTCGGGCCTGCTGGCAGGATCGCCGCCCTGTCCGAGGTCCGGTACACTCGCCTGGCCGACGGCAGCCACGGCGGCCGATGTCCGATGAATTTCGCATGTCTTTTCACTCGTTCAAGGAGTCTCGCCATGACCCAGGCCTTCGATGAATCCCGCCGCGGGCTGCTGCGCAACGTCGCCCTCGGCCTCGCGCTGTTGCCGGTCGCCACGGGGGCGCTGCAGACCGCCGTCGCGGCCGATCTGCCGCTCGTGACTGCCGACGATCCGATGGCCAAGGCGCTGAAGTACGTACCCGACGTCAGCAAGGCGGCCGACGCCAAGCCCGGCAGTAAGTGCGCGAACTGCATGCTGTTCCAGGGCGCCGCCGGATCGGCCGAGGGGCCATGCCAGCTGTTCCCCGGCAAGGCGGTCAAGGCCGGCGGCTGGTGCGCGTCCTGGACCTTGAAGAAGTAACGGCGCCGCGGCGGGGCCGCTGAGGCATTCGCGCGCGGCCAGGGGGCTAGGGGGCGCCGGTCCCGGCCGGCGGGTGCGGCCGGCAGTTGCGCCACCAGGGCAACGCCTGCTCGACAGCCAGCAGAACGCCTGGCGCTTCGGGCGGCCGATAGCCCGGCAGGCTCGCCAGAATCTGCCGCCAGCCGGCGCCGGCGAGGCTCTCGCGCAGTCGCATGACCGCCGGCCGGACCGCATCCGCCTCGAGGCAGGCGAGAAAGTAGTCCTCCTCGACCAGCGGAATGAAGTGCAGTCCGAGCTGCAGCGCGGCCGCCTCGACACCGATGCCGGCATCCGCCACGCCACCCGCCACGCACAGCGCGACCGCAGCGTGGGTGAGCTCGATGTGCTCGCGGTAGCCGGCGAGCGCGTCCGGTGCCACCGAATGCTCGTGCAGCAGATGGTCGACCAGCAGCCGCGTCCCCGAGCCGGGCTGGCGATTGACGAAACGCAGCCCCTGGCGCGCGAGATCGGGAAAGGTACGCACCAGCGCCGCGTGCTCGCGCCGCACCATCAGCCCCTGCATCCGCCGCGAGCAGGCGATCAGCCGATGGAGCCGCGGCTTGAGCAGCGGCTTGAGCGCCCGTGCGAACTCCGGCGCCGCGCCCCGCAGTGCCGGGACGTGAAAACCGGCGACCTGACAGTGCGCGGCGTTGAGCGACCTGAGTGCGTCGGCGCTGCCCTGAAAACCGATGTCCACGTGCAGGTCGGCGCTCGCCGCGACGTGGCGTTGCAGCACCGGCAGGGCGAGGTCGTGGCTGGCGCGCACGGTGAGCAGCTGATGGCGCTCGTCGCATGCGTCGGCGAGCACCCGCGCGAAATCGGCGCGCAGCTCCTCGACGTGCGGCTGCATGCGCCCGCGCGCCCGGCGCTCGGCCCACAGCAGCCGCTCGGCGAAGGGTGTCGGGCGGGCGCGCTGGCCCTGCGACCAGGCGATCAGCGGCTGACCGAGGAGCGCCTCCCAGCGGCGCAGCGAGCCCCACACGTGTCGATAGGACGCACCCAGGGTGCGTGCCGCCTGACGGATCGAGCCGCCCTGCGCCACGGCGGCCAGGAGCTCGAACGGAGAGTCGGTGAGCGCCGCAGCGCGCTCGCCCGCGGACCCGATCCCGTAGCGCAGCTGTACTCCGAGCATGCCCGGTGCCGGCGCGCTGCGGGCGGTTGGCGGTGCGGACGGCGGGGCTGTTTCCGGCATCTATCTAATGTAGCGCTTTTCGCGCGCCGGGCGCAGGGCCACCGCCCCCTCGCCTACCAGGGACTGCAGAAGGTCAGCTCGCCCGAACCACCGGCACGCGCGATGGTGAACACCCCGATGCGGGTGCCGTAGGTGGCGCTCAGGGCCGTCTCCGTGATGACCTCGGTTGCCGCGCCCGCGACGATCGGTTCGCCCCGCTTCATCAGCACCACCCTGCCCGAAAATACCAGCGCATGATTGGGATCGTGCGTAGTCACGATCATGGTGATGCCCTGGCGCGCGAGTCGCCGGATCGTGTCGAGGCAGCGCACCTGATTGGCGAGGTCGAGATGCGAGGTGGGCTCATCGAGGAGGATGACCTGCGGTTGCTGCGCGAGCGTCCGCGACAGCAGTACCAGCTGCCGCTCGCCGCCGCTCAAGTGCGTGTACGGCCGCGCCTTCAGATCCAGCATGCCCATCGTGTCGAGCGCTTCCTCGGCCAGCGCGACGTCGTGCGCCGACGGCGTGCCGAAGTGCCCGAGATAGGGGGTACGCCCCATGGTCGCCACGTCGAGCACGGTGAACGGGAAGGAAGCGACGTGGTCCTGAAACAGAAAGCCGATGCGGCGGGCGCGGACCAGGGGACTCAGCGCCGCGAGATCGTCGCCGCCGAGGCGCACCACACCGCGCTCGAGTCGCAGCGCCCCGCCGATGCAGCGCAGCAGCGTGCTCTTGCCGCACCCGTTGACGCCGAGCACCGTGAGCACCTCGCCCGGGTAGACGTCGAGGTCGAGGGACTCGAACACCGGGCGCCCGGCGACGTACGCGAAGGAGGCGCCACGCACTTCGATGAGCGGCACGCTCATTGCCAGTTCCCGCGGGTCCGGCGCAGGAGCCACGCAAAGAACGGGGCGCCGATGACGGCGGTGAGAATTCCAAGCGGTATCTCGCTCGCGGTCGCGGTCCGCGCAATGTCATCGATGCCGAGCAGGAACGTGGCGCCGATGCTCAGCGTCGCCGGCAACAGCAGCCGGTGATCCGGCCCGACCAGCATGCGGCCGAGGTGCGGAACCACCAGGCCCACCCAGCTGACGACGCCGCACACCGAAACCGAGGCGGCGGTGATCAGCGTTGCACACACGATCACAACCGCCTTCAGCAGCTCGGTGCGGACTCCGAGCGCGCGCGCCTCCTCTTCGCCCATCGCCAGCACGTTGAGCTGCCAGCGCACCAGCATGAGCCCGGCGATGCCGGCGATGAGCGGCGGCAGCACGGTGAGGAGCGTACGGCCGGAGGCGCCGTTGAGGCTCCCCATGAGCCAGTAGGTGATCGCCGGCAGCCGCGACTCGGGGTCGGCCAGGTACTTGGCGGCGCTCAGCAGGGCGCCGAAGAATGCCGCGACCACCACGCCGGACAGAACCAGCATGAGGGTCGGTGTCGCGCGATAGGTGCGCGCGAGCAGATAAGTGAGCAGCACGCCGAGCAGTCCGAAGCCGAACGAGACCAGCTGCAGGGCGAAGGGGTTCACCGACAGCAGCATCGCCAGCGCTGCGCCGCAGCCGGCGGCCGCCGAGACGCCGAGAATGTCCGGGCTCACCAGGGGGTTGCGGAACAAGCCCTGGAAGGCCGCCCCGCTCGCTGCCAGGCCCGCCCCGACGCACATCGCCAGCACCGCGCGCGGCAGTCTGATCTCGAGCACGATCGTCTCGAGCGACGCCGGCCAGTCCCGGCCGAGCACGGCAAAGTGTGAGAGCAGGATGCGGCTCACCTCGACGGGAGGAGCCGGGAAGCGGCCGATGAGGAGCGACGCATACAGCAGCGCCAGCGGCGCCGCGATCATGAGTGCGGCGGAGGATCGGCTGATCACGGCTCGGTGGCGTTCAGGATCGAGCGGTACTCGTCGTCCGTCAGGCGGTAATGGAAGTACCTGGCATAGAACCGCTCAGTTTCCCCCTTCAGGTCGAGATCGGCAAAGAGCCGCGGATGCAGCGTCCCCGCGGCCCACAGAACCTGCAACGCCGCTTCGGCGCCATGCCGATCCCACAGGTAGGCACCGCTCGGGTTCACGTACACCCGTCCGCTGCGCACCGCGTTGATCTCACTCCAGCGGGGATCCCCGAGGATCGCCCGGCGGCTTTGCTGATTGGGCGCGCTGCCGACGATGATCACGTCGGGATTCCACAGCGCCACCTGCTCCAGCGTCACCGGCCGCTGATAGCCGCTCACCTCGGCGGCGTTGATCCCGCCCGCAATCACGATCCAGTCGTCGATGACCGTCCGGCGGCCGTCAACCGTCAGGATGCCGGCGGACGCCGTATGCAATACCCGGGGACGCTCGCCGGGAGACAGCCGCCCGGTGACCGCGGTGACGCGGCGGATGTTGGCGGCAAATTCCTGGACGAATCGGTCGGCGAGCAGCGACGCGCGCTCGCCGAGCGCATCGCCGGTCATCCGCGCGGTGGTCTGCAGGTCGGCGAGCGAGCTGTTCGGCATGAGCACCACGGGCAGCCCGTAGTCGGTCACCGCCCCGAGCCACCGCGGCAGAGCCCCCGCGTAGGCCATCAGCACCACGTCCGGCTGTGCGCCGATCAGAGTTTCGACGTTGACGTCGCCGGCGGCATTGAAGGCGGCGGGGATGCGGGCGATGCGCGGATACAGCCGTCGCAGCCACGGCTGGCGCTGCGCCTGAACGGTGGTGACAACCAGCTTGTCAGCGCCGCCGAGCGCCAGCACCATGGAATTGTTCGCGTGCCAGGCATCGGCCACCCGCGCGACACGCGCCGGCAGCGACACGCGCCGGCCGGCCGCGTCGACAATCTGCCGGGCCGCCGCAGCCGGGATCCCCGTCAGCGCCCAGGCGGCGCCCGCGAGGAAGCTGCGCCGGTTCACACGCGTCTCACTCAGAGGTCGACGCTGACCGATGCCAGTACCGTACGGGGCGCTCCCAGATGCGCCACCAGACTACCGGTGTTGGCGCCGCTCAGGTTGCTGGGCGCGACGGTGGACCAGTAGTTGCGGTCGGTCACGTTGTCGACGGCCAGCCGCCAGGTGACCGGCCGGTTCGCGATGCTCGACACGTAGCGCGCGCCGACATCGAAGAGATTGTAGCCGGCGGCCGTGAAGGAATTGGTGTCGTCGGCGGCACGCGGACCCGAAAACTGGTAGTCGAAGGACGCCACCAGCCCGGGAATTGCCGCAATCTGGTACTCGAGCAGTGCGTTGCCCTTGACCTTCGGTGCCCCGACGTAGAGCTTGTCGTTGGTGGAGGCGAGCGGCGTATGCTCGAGTCGCGCGTCGAGCAGCGTGAATCCGCCGAACAATGTCAGCCCCCGGGCGACGGCGCCGACCGCGGACAGCTCCAGGCCCTTGTTGACCTGCTGGCCGCTTATCTTGAACACGTTGTCGGCCGGGTCGATGTTGGCGAACGGCCGCTCGATGCGGAACACCGCCGCCGTCACGTCCAGGCCGGTGAAGTGCTGCTTGTAGCCGAGCTCGTATTCCTTGCTGCGATAGGGAGCGAGGCTCTGCCCGGCATTGACGGTGGTCCCGGGCGCCTGGTCCCCGGCCTGCAGGCTGCTCGCGTAGGTGAAATAGGTGGTCACCTCCGCCACCGGCTTGAAGATCAGGCTGGCGGCCGGGCTCGCGCCGCGATTCGTGTAGCCCGGCAGCTCGAGGCTCCGGGCGTTGTAATTGTTGACGCGAAACCAGTCCTGGCTGATCCCGAGGCGCGTCAGCCAGCGCTCGCTGAGGCGAATCGTGTCGCCGGCATTCACGCCCTGCTGATAGGTGTCCGAGGAGTCGAAGTTCGCGCGCACGTCGGGCGGCCCGGCGGCGGGCTCGGGAAATATCGCGGGCGCGGCAATGCTGGCGGTGCCGAGGAGCACGCTCGCCGGGCTCGAGCGAGCGATGACCGAATAGGTCTGCGCCCGGTAGCCCGCGGTCCCGAGCGTCAGGTCGTGCGCCAGCGGTCCGGTGTCGAAGTGGCCGTTCAGGTAGGCGCTGTCGCTGGTCATGATGAACCGCGGCGCGAATCCGTTGGCGAACGAAGACACGTAGGTGCCGGTGTTGGACGTCAGGTTGTTGACCGGCGTATTGATGTCGCGCGAGCAGTCCTGGTTCAGGGCGCCGATGACCAGGTGCCAGTCGGAGCTGAAGTCGTGCTTGAAGCGACCGCTCAAGATGCGGGTCCGCAGGTCGACTCCGGCATACTCCTGGCCGTAGCCCACCCGCTGCGGATCGGGTGCCGGCGGGAGCGCCCGGGATTCGCCGTAGGTGAACCAGCCGGGATAGCCGCGATCGAGCAGCGAGTAATCGCTGTAGTTGAGCTCGAGCACGCTGTGCTCCCAGGGGCGAAAGTCGAGCCCGAGATCGCCGAGCGCGCGTCGCTGATGACTGCCGGTGACGTAACCGTCGCCCTCCCCGAAGAGCGCGTTCAGCCGGTAGCTGATGACGCCGTTCCTGTCGATCCGGCCGCTCAGGTCCGCGTGCGCCGTGAGGATGTTGTCGCTGTTGTAGGTCGCGCTCACCTCCCGCAGCTCCTGCGGCGCGGGCCGCTTGCTGACGAAGTTGAACATTCCGGCAGGATTGGCGGGACCGTAGAGTGCGGAGGTGGGCCCGTTGACGACCTCGATCTGCTCGAATTCCTCCATCGCCATCGCCACGGTGATGAACACCATCATCCCGTCCACGCGGGTGTTCTGGAAGTTGCCTCCCTGCATGCCGCGGGTCTGGGGTCGCAGGATGTCCGGGCCCTGCTGCTCCTGGTAGGCCACCAGCGGCAGGTACTTCGAGACGTCCTTGAAGTCGACGCCCTGCGAGTTCTGGATCAGATCGAGCGGCAGAATGCCGATCGAGTAGGGCTGATCGAGAATCGGGGTGGTTCCGAGGGGGCCGAGGGAATCGAGCTTCGGTACGCGGTAATTCTCCTCCTGCACCCGCGAGCCGGTGATCGTCACGCGCGGCAGCGTGCCGGGGGCGCTTTGCGCGGGAGGCTCGGGAGAATCGTCGGCTCGCACCAGCGCGGGCGAGACGAGCGGCAGCAGCGCCAGAAGTGTGCGGCAGGAAACGGGATGCATGTGTTCTTCTCTTCCGCGCACGCTAGCATGCGGGTCGGCCCCGAACGATATGCAGGCCGCTGCATAAGTTACGATGTGCGATCGATGGACATCCCGAAGTCCGCCATCACGGGTCTGATCCTCGCGGGAGGGCGCGGCAGCCGCATGGGCGGCGTCGACAAGGGGCTGCAGGAGTATCGCGGCACGACGCTGTCGCAATGGGCCCTCGCACGGCTGCAGCCCCAGGTTGCGAGCGTCATGATCAACGCGAATCGCAACCTCGAGCGCTATCGATCCATGGGAGTCGCGGTGCTCGCCGACGAGCTGCCCGACTACCCCGGCCCCCTGGCGGGGATGCTGGCCGGGCTCGCGCACTGCGCGACGCCTTACCTGGTGACGGTGCCGTGTGATACGCCGAATTTCCCGTCCGACCTGGTCGAGCGCCTGGCGCGCGGGCTCGGCGAGAGCGACGCCGATCTCGCGATCGCCTGCACGCGCGAGGCCGGCGAGCTATTGCCGCAACCGGTGTTCTGCCTGATGAAAGCGCAACTGCGGCAAAGCCTGCGCGCCTTCATCGCCGGCGGGCAGCGCAAGACGGGCCTCTGGGCCCGCCAGCATCGTCACGCCGAGGTGGTGTTCGCGAACCCCGCGGAATTCATCAACGTGAACACGCTGCTCGAGCTCGAGCAGCTGCAGCGGCCGCCCGGCTGAAGCGGCGCCTTCAGTCGACCGGGGCGGCCGCGCTCTCGCGGGCGAGGATCTGGCCCCCGCCGTAGCTCGCCTGCGCCGGCGCCTTGCCGCCGCGCGTGACACGCACCGCGCAGTACTTGACCTCGGGGATCTTGGCGACCGGGTCGAGGGCGGAATTGGTGAGCTTGTTGATCGCCGCCTCGTAGAAACAGAAGGCGACGAATACCGAGCCGCGCGGCGAGCTCTCGTCGGCGCGCGCGTACAGGCTCACCTGCCCGCGGCGTGAAGCGATCGTGACCACGTCGCCGGGTCTGGCGCCGAGCGCCGCCAGGTCGAGCGGATTGAGCGAGGCCACGGGGTCGGGCTCGAGCGCATCGAGCACCCCCGAGCGGCGCGTCATGCTGCCGGTGTGCCAGTGCTCGAGCTGCCGCCCGGTGATCAGCACCATCGGATAGTCGCTGTCGGGGCGCTCGTCGGCCGGAATGATGTCGGCGGGTACGAAGCGCCCGCGGCCGGTCGGCGTCGGGAAGGACTCGGTGAACACCACCGACTGCCCCGGGTCGCCTTCCTTCTCGCACGGATAGGTGACGCTGCTCTCGGCCTGCAGCCGCTGCCAGGTGATGCCGCCGATGCTCGGCATGGTGTGCCGCATCTCGTCGAACACCGCCGCCACCGCCGCCTCGCCGCTGCCGTAGTTCCACTCGAGGCCGAGCTGCTTCGCCATCTCGATGATGATCTCCAGGTCCTGGCGCGCCTTGCCGGGCGGCTCGAGCGCCTGGCGGCCGAGCTGCACGTAGCGATCGGTGTTGGTGAAGGTGCCGGTCTTCTCCGCGAACGAGGACGCCGGCAGGATGACGTCGGCGAGGTAGGCGGTCTCGGTGAGGAAGATGTCCTGCACCACCAGCATCTCGAGCCTGGCGAGCGCCTCGCGGGCGTGATCGGCGTCCGGGTCGCTCATCGCCGGGTTCTCGCCCATGATGTACATGCCCTTCACGTTGCCGGCGAGGATGTTCTTCACCACCTCGACCACCGTGAGTCCCACCTTGTCGTCGAGGCGCGTCGGATCTACGCCCCAGTGCCGGGCGAAGCGGGCCCGGACCTGCGGATCGTCGACGCGCGCGTAGTCGGGATAGCTCATCGGGATCAGGCCCGCGTCGGAAGCGCCCTGCACGTTGTTCTGCCCCCGCAGCGGGTGCAGCCCCGTGCCCGGCCGGCCGATCTGACCGGTCATGAGCGTGAGCGCGATCAGGCAGCGGGCGTTGTCGGTGCCGTGAACGTGCTGGCTGATGCCCATGCCCCACAGGATCATCGAACCCGGGCTGGTGGCGTAGAGTCGGGCGACTTCGCGGATGGTGTCGGCGGGTATGCCGCAGATCGGCGCCATCAGCTCCGGGCTGTAGCCGGCGACGTTCTTGACGAGTGCGTCGTAACCGAGCGTGCGGTCGGCGATGAACTTCTCGTCGACCAGGTTCTCCTCGATGATCACGTGCATCATCGCGTTCAGCAGCGCGACGTCGGTGTCGGGGCGGAACTGCAGGAAGCGGTAGGCGAGGCGCGCCAGATCGCTGCGCCGCGGGTCCATGAGAATGAGCTTGGTGCCGTTGTGGACCGCGTTCTTGAGGAAGGTCGCAGCCACCGGGTGGTTCACCGTGGGATTGGCGCCGATCAGGATCACCACCGCGGCCTTGGTGACGTCCATGACCGGATTGCTGACCGCTCCGGAGCCGATGCCCTCCAGCAGCGCGGCGACGCTCGAGGCGTGACACAGCCGCGTGCAGTGATCGACGTTGTTGCTGCCGAAGCCGACCCGCACCAGCTTCTGGAACAGATACGCCTCCTCGTTGCTGCCCTTGGCGGAGCCGAAACCGGCGAGCGCCCTGCGGCCGTACTTGTCGCGGAGCTTGCGCAGCGTGCCGCCGCCGAGCGCGAGCGCCTCCTCCCAGCTCGCCTCGCGGAACACCTGCATGACGTTGTTCGGATCCATGACGAAGGCGCCGTCCTTCTTCGGCGCGTCCTTGCGGCGGATGAGCGGCACCGTGAGGCGCTGGGGGTGGCGGGAGTAATCGAAGCCATAGCGCCCCTTGACGCACAGGCGCGCGTGATTCGCCGGTCCGTCGCGCCCCTCGACGTAGAGGATGCGGTCGTCCTTGACGTGGTAGGTGAGCTGGCAGCCGACGCCGCAATACGGGCAGAGCGAGTCGACCGACTTGTCGGGCACGGCGAGCGCCACTTCGCGTGCCGGCATCAGCGCGCCGGTCGGGCAGGCCTGCACGCACTCGCCGCAGGCGACGCAGGTCGATGCCCCCATGGGATCGTCCATGTCGAACACGATCTTCTCGTCGAGCCCCCGGAAGGCGAGGCCGATGACGTCGTTCACCTGCTCCTCGCGGCAGGCGCGCAGACAGCGCGTGCACTGAATGCAGGCATCGAGATTGACCGCGATGGCGGCGTGCGACAGGTCGGGCGCGATGCGCGGCCGCGGCGCGAAACGCGGCTTGCCGACCTTGAGGCGGATCGCCCACTCGTCCACCTCGTTGTGGCGCGTGAACGCCTTCTCCGGCATGTCGGACTGCAGCAGCTCGATCACCAGCTGCTGCGACTTGCGCGAGCGCTCGTTGTTGCTCGTGACCTGCATGCCCTCGGTGACGACGCGGCAGCAGGCCGGCGCGAGCAGCCGCTCGCCCTTGATCTCGACCATGCAGGCGCGGCAGTTGCCGACCGCCTGCATGCCCGGCTTGTAGCACAGACGCGGGATCTCGATCCCAGCGCGATCGGCGACCTCGATGATCGTCTCGTTCACGGCGGCGGTCACCGGCCGGCCGTCGAGCAGGAACCTGACGGCCGGTGCTTCGCGCGGTACGCGATTCGCGGGTATGGCGTTCATCGTCTTCCTCTAGCGCAATTCGTCCGGGAAGTACTTGATCACGCAGTCGACCGGATTGGGAGCGGCCTGTCCGAGCCCGCAGATGGAGGCGTCCCGCATGACCTGCGAAAGCTCCGCGAGCAGCGGCTTGTCCCACTGGTCGGTGGCAATCAGCGCGCTCGCCTTGGCCGTGCCGACCCGGCAGGGCGTGCACTGGCCGCACGACTCGTGCTCGAAGAAGCGCATCATGTTGCGCGCCGCCGCCTTGGCGGTGTCGCGGTCGGAGAGCACGATGATCGCCGCCGAGCCGATGAAGCACCCGTAGGGCTGCAGGGTATCGAAGTCGAGCGGCACGTCGGCGAGCGATGCCGGCAGTATCCCGCCGGACGCACCGCCGGGCAAGTAGCCGTAGAGCGTGTGCCCGGACTGCATGCCGCCGCAGAATTCCTCGATCAGCTCGCGCAGCGTGATGCCCGCCGGGGCGAGCTTGACGCCCGGGCGCTTGACCCGACCCGAGACCGAGAAGCTGCGCAGACCCTTGCGGCCGTGGCGGCCCTGCGAGGCGAACCACGCCGCCCCCTTCTCGAGGATGTCGCGCACCCAGTAGAGCGTCTCGAAATTGTGCTCGAGCGTCGGGCGCCCGAACAGGCCCACCTGTGCGACGTACGGCGGGCGCAGGCGCGGCATGCCGCGCTTGCCCTCGATCGACTCGATCATCGCGGACTCTTCGCCGCAGATGTAGGCGCCCGCACCGCGGCGCAGCTCGATCTTCGGCAGCGGCATGGGCGGGTCGGCCTGGAGCCTGGCGAGCTCCGCCTCGAGCAGCGCGCGGCAGCCGTGGTACTCATCGCGCAGGTAGATGTAGACGCCCGCGATTCCGACCGCCCAGGTCGCGATCAGCATGCCCTCGAGGAAGCGATGCGGGTCGCGCTCGAGATACACGCGATCCTTGAAGGTTCCCGGCTCGCCTTCGTCGATGTTGACCGCGAGCAGCCGCGGAGCCGCCTCGCCGCGCACGATGCGCCACTTGCGTCCCGCCGGGAATCCCGCACCCCCGAGTCCCCGCAGTCCCGAGTCCTCCATCGCCTTGAGAACCGATTCCAGGTCGCGCCGGTGCTCGAGGCATTCGCCCAGCATCTTGTAACCGCCCCCGGCGACATAGCGGTCGTAATCGACGTAGCTCCCGGGCGCATCGGCGAGCTGCCTGGCCTTGACCGCGCGGCTCACCTTGTCGGCAGTCGCCTTGGGTATCGGCTTCTGATGCACCACTGCCACCGGAGCCTGTTCGCAGCGCCCGACGCACGGGGCGGGAATCACGCGCACCCGGCGGCCGAGCAGGCGCGGCAGCCGCTCGAGGAGCTTGCCGGCGCCGGCCATCTCGCAGCTCAACCCGTCGCATACGCGTACCGTGAGGGCCACCGGGGCGGCAATCGTACCGTCGGCACTCTCCTTCGCCACGTCGAAGTGGTGATAGAAGGTCGCCACTTCGTAGACCTCGGTCTGGGCGAGCCCCATGAGGCGCGCGAGCGCCGCGAGATGCGGGGCGCCGAGTTGCCGGTAGCGATCGTTGATCCGATGCAGGTACTCGATCAGCAGGTCGCGCCGCAGCGGCTCGGGGCCGACGAGCGCGCGCACCTCGGCGAGCGCCTTGTCGTCGACGATCCGGCCGCGCGGCGCCTGGCGCTTGCGCTTCTTGCTGCTACCCATCGACGCGATGGGAATCACCGTCTCGGTCATCGACTCGCACTCCAATACAGGGGCGGCGCCGCACCGGCCGGATGCCGGCCGCGAACGCCCCGTCGACTGCGCTAAGCCTTTGGCTCGGATATAATATATCAGGAAGGACCGCGCTCTGATTTCGCGACCGTCAGGCTCGCGATGCGAGGCTTTACGCCGATCACACCGCAAGAGGCCGAGGCCGCCATCGACGCCCGTGTGACGCGCTTGCCCGCCGAGGCCCGTCCGCTGGCGCAGTGCATCGGCCAGACGCTCCGGGAAGACATCTACGCCGAACGGGACAATCCTCCCTTCGACCGCGTGTGCATGGACGGCATCGCGATTCGCAGCGAGAGCCTGAGCCGCGGCATACGGCGCTTTGCGCTGCAGGGCATGCAGGCAGCGGGCATGCCGGCGCTCGAGCTCGCGAGTGACGACGGCGCCGTCGAGGTGATGACCGGTGCGATCCTGCCGCGAGGCGCGGACTGCGTGATTCCGCTGGAGGAATACGAGCAGGCCGACGGCGTCGTGTCCCTCAAGGCTCAGGCGGTCGGCCCGCGCTTCCGCAACGTGCAGCGCCGCGGTGAAGACAGCCGGCCCGGAGTTCCCATGCTCAGGGCCGGCACGCGCCTCGGGCCGGCCGAGGTTGCGGTCGCCGCCTCGTCCGGGCGCGCGCGGGTGCAGGTGAGCCGCCAGCCGCGCTTCATGGTCATCTCCACCGGGGACGAGCTGGTCGAGCCCGGCGAGCCGATCGCCGAGCACCAGGTGCGCCGCTCCAACGCCTACGCGCTCGTCGCGGCGCTGCGCGCACGCGGCTTCGAGCACGTCGCCGACGACCACCTCCTCGACGATGAGCGGATGCTGCGCGAGCGGTTGACGCGGCACCTGGCCGCGCACGACGTGCTGATCGTGAGCGGCGGCGTCTCGAAGGGCAAATACGACCTGGTGCCGAAGGTGCTGAAGGAGCTCGGCGTCGCTGAGGTCTTTCACCAGGTGGCGCAGCGTCCCGGCATGCCGATGTGGTTCGGCACCGGACCCTCGGGACAGCTGGTCTTCGGCCTGCCCGGCAATCCGGTATCGACCCTCATCTGCCTGGTCCGCTACGTCGTACCGGCGGTCGTCGCCGCCATGGGCACCCGCCTGGTCGCGCTGCGGCGCATCGCACTCGCCGCGCCCGTGAAGCTCGGTCGCCCGATGACGTCCTTCCTCCCGGTCTCGGTACAGTACGACGAGCTCGGCCGTCCCGCGGCGGTGCCGCGTCCGACCAATGGCCCCGGTGATTTCCTCGCGCTCACCCAGGCCGACGGCTTCATCGAGCTGCCGCCGCGCGCGGAGGAGTTCCCCCAGGGTTTCGTCGCGAGCCTGTATCGTTGGTGAGATGAACCGCGCGCGTGTCCTCGGCATCGCCGGCTGGAGCGGCTCGGGCAAGACCACCCTGATCGTCCGGCTGATCCCTCTGCTCATCGAACGCGGCCTCAGCGTCGCGACCATCAAGCACGCCGATGCGAGTTTCGACGTCGATCAGCCGGGCAAGGATTCCTACGAGCATCGCCAGGCGGGTGCGAGCGAGGTGATCGTGTCGTCCGCGCGGCGCTGGGTGCAGATGCACGAGATCGCCGGCGGCGCCGAGGCGACGCTCGCCGGACTGCTCGCGCGGCTCTCGCCCTGCGACCTGGTGCTGGTGGAGGGCTACAAGCGCGAACGGCATCCGAAGCTGGAGGTGTTCCGCCGCGGAGTCGGCTCGAGCCCGCTCTACCTGTCCGATGCGCGGATCGTCGCGGTCGCGAGCGATACGCCCCAGCCGCGCGCCGCCATCCCGGTGGTGGATCTCGGGGACGTCACCGCCATCGCCGACCTCGTGCAGGCGCGCGCCGAGCCGCTCGCGGCGGTCATGGACCTGCTCGCCGGCAGCGGCAGCCGTCGATGAGAGAACCCGCGCCGGCCGCGGGCGCGGCGGCAGCCGCTGCGCCGGCAGACCCCCCGGTGCTCACGGTGCAGGAGCTGTGCAAGAGCTACGGCACCCTGGTGGCGGTCGACCGGGTGTCGTTCTGCATCGGCCGCCGCGAGATCGTGGGACTGCTCGGCCCCAATGGGGCCGGCAAGACCACCATCATCAACACCATCCTCGGCGTGCTGGCGCCGAACTCGGGCTCGATCCGCATCGGCCGCTTCGACATCGCGCGCCAGCGCTCGCAGGCGCTCTCGCACACCAACTTCGCCGCGGTGTACGCCACGCTGCCCGGCAATCTGACCGTGCGGCAGAATCTGCGCTTCTTCGGCCTGATCTATGCGGTGCGCGCCCTCGGCTCCCGCATCGCGCAGCTGCTCGAGCAGTTCGATCTGACGGCGCTCGCCGATACCAAGTGCGGCGTGCTGTCCTCCGGCGAGCAGACCCGCGTGGCGCTCGCCAAGGCGCTGCTGAACGGTCCCGATCTGCTGCTGCTCGATGAGCCCACCGCCTCCCTCGATCCGTCGGCGGCACAGCGGGTGCGTGCGCACATCCGCCAGCTCGCGCGCGACGGCGACTGCGGGATTCTGTGGACCTCACACAACATGTACGAGGTCGAGGAAGTGTGCGACCGGGTGATGTTCCTGGCGAAAGGCAGGGTGCTGCTCGAGGGAGACCCGCGGCGGCTGCCCGGTGAGCACGGGGCGCGTAACCTCGAGGAGCTCTTCATCCGCATGGCGCGCGAGCCGCTCGCACCGCGGGAAGGAGCACTGGCGTGAAGCCGCAGCGGGTCGCGGGAATCGTGCTGCGCCAGGCCTACCTGATCCGCGGCAGCCCGGTACGTGTCCTGCCGATGTTCGCCTGGGTGGCGATCGACATCGTCCTGTGGGGCTTCATCACGCGCTATCTCGACTCGGTGAGCGCTGCGGGCATCAATTTCGTCTCGACCCTGCTCGGGGCGGTGCTGCTGTGGGATCTGTCCACGCGCATCATGCAGGGGATCACCACCGCCTTTCTCGAGGATGTGTGGTCGCGCAACTTCCTCAACCTGTTCGCCACCCCGCTGTCGATCTCCGAGTACGTGACCGGGCTGGTGCTCACCAGCCTCGCCGCCAGCACCGTGGGGCTCGCCGTCATGCTGGCGCTGGCCATCGTCTTCTTCGGACTGCCGTTCTTCGCCACGGGGCTGCTGCTGATTCCGCTGCTGCTGGTGCTGTTCTGCTTCGGCATCGCACTCGGGATCTTCGCGAGCGCACTGGTGCTGCGCCTCGGACCCGCCTCGGAATGGCTGGTGTGGCCGTTGCCCGCCCTGCTCTCGCCCTTCGCCTGTGTGTTCTATCCGCTCGCGGTGCTGCCGGGGTGGATGCGGGTGGTGGCCTACGCCGTGCCGCCCGCATACGTCTTCGAAGGCTTGCGCAGCGTCGTCGGCGGCCACTCGCCGGCACTCGCGCCGCTGCTGTGGGCGTTGGTCCTGGCGCTCTGCTACGTGGTGCTGGCCACGCACGCCTTCGATCGTGTTTATCGCTACGCAGTGCGCAGCGGGCTGCTCGCCCGCTACAGTGCGGAGACCGTCAGCTGAAAGATAGAGGTAGACGACATGAGCAAGCAGCCCGGTGCGAACACTGTGTGCGTGCACGCCGCCCGCTCCCCGGATGCCGCCACCGGCGCGGTCGCCGAGCCGATCTATCTCAGCACGACCTTCGAGCGGGATGCGGACGGCGGCTACCCGCGGGGCTACCGCTACAGCCGCGAGGGTACGCCGAACCGCACCGCGCTCGAGGCCTGCGTCGCCACTCTCGAGGGCGGCGCCGGTGCCGTCGCCTTCTCCTCCGGCCTCGCGGCCAGCATGGCGCTGGTCGAGCTGCTCGAGTCGGGCGATCGCCTGGTCGCGCCGCTCGGGGCCTATTACGGCACGCTGCGGCAGTTCACCGAGCATGCGCGGCGGCGCGGCATCGTGGTCGAGTGCGCGGATTTCCGCGACCCGCACGCGGTCGAGGCCGCGGCCGCCCGCCGGGCGCGGCTGCTATGGGTCGAGACCCCGACCAACCCGCTGCTGAACCTCACCGACCTCGCGCGCGTGACGGCGATCGGACACGAGGCCGGCGCGCTCGTCGTGTGCGACAACACCTTTGCCACGCCCATCTGCCAGCGACCGTTCGATTTCGGCGTCGATCTCGTCGTGCACAGCGGTACCAAGTACCTCGGCGGCCACAGCGACGTACTGAGCGGCGTCGTCATCGCGCGTGAGGCGGGCGCGGTGCTCGAGCGGCTGCGCGCCTGGCAGACGATGGCGGGTGCAGCGCTCGCGCCCTTCGATTGCTGGCTGCTGCGGCGCAGCCTCGCAACGCTGGCGCTGCGCGTGCGGGCCCAGTGCGCCGGCGCGCTGGCGCTCGCCGGGTTCCTCGCCCGCCATCGCGCGGTCGAGCAGGTCTTCTACCCCGGCCTCCCCGGCCACCCGCAGCATGCGCTCGCCGCGCGGCAGATGCCGGGCGGCTTCGGCGCGGTGCTGTCGGTGTGCATCGCCGCCGGCCGGGAGGCGGCCATGCGCACCGCGGCGCGCACGCGCCTCTTCACGCGCGCCACCAGCCTCGGCGGGGTCGAGAGCCTGATCGAGCACCGGGCCTCGATCGAGGGACCCGGCTCGCGCACGCCGCAGAACCTGCTGCGCCTCTCGGTCGGCATCGAAGAGCCCGCGGATCTGATCGACGACCTCGCGCAGGCTCTGGAGTGAGGCGCGCCGCGGTGGCGGCCGCCTTCGCGCTGCTCGCGTTCGCGGCCAATTCGGTGCTGTGCCGCATGGCGCTGCGCTTGCCGCACATCGATCCGGCGAGTTTCACCGGCATTCGCCTCGGCGCAGGCGCGCTCACGCTGTGGTTGCTGACCCAGGCGCGCGGCGCGCGGCGCGCCGTGGGCGGCAGCTGGTTGTCGGCCGGCGCGATGCTCGCCTACGCCTACCCCTTTTCCTTCGCTTACGTCGGTCTCACCGCCGGCACCGGCGCGCTGCTGCTCTTCGGCGCGGTCCAGGTGGTGATGATCGCAGCGGGATTTCGCGCCGGCGAGCGCATCGATCGCACGATCGTCATCGGCTGGTTGCTCGCGGTGTCCGGCCTCGCGCTCCTCATGCTGCCGGGCATCAGCGCGCCGCCGCTGTTGCAGGCAGTCTTCATGCTGGCCGCCGGCGCCGCCTGGGGAGTCTATTCGCTGCACGGTCGCCGCTCGACGGATGCGCTCGGCGACACGGCCGGGAACTTCGTTCGCTCCGTTCCCGGCGCGCTGCTGATCAGCGCGCTCTTCTGGGCGCAGCGCCCGGTGGATCCCGAAGGGGTGCTGCTCGCGGCGCTGTCGGGCTCGATCGCCTCCGGTCTCGGTTACGCCGCCTGGTACACGGCGCTGCCGAGCCTCGGGGCGATCGCGGCCGCGAATGCGCAGCTCAGCGTGCCGGTGATAGCGGCGCTCGCGGGCGTCGCCCTGTTCCGCGAGCCGATCACGGTGCGCCTGGTCGCCTCCTCGGTGCTGGTACTGGGCGGAACGGCACTCGCGGTGCGGCGCAACCTGAGCGCGCGCCAAGCGCGCGCTGCGACGAGCGGCACCGGGGCGAAGCGCATTCATCCGTAGATCCGCGGAGCGCTCTGCGGCAAGCCCGTATGGCGCGACCGGCGGTGCGGCGGCCAGCATGGTGCGGGCCGGCCATCCCGCCGGCGAGGGAATGCCATGACGGCCAAACAGGTGCTGTTTCAGTCCGCGGCCCGCGAAAAGATCCTGCGTGGTGCCGCGCGCCTCGCCGATGCGGTACGCATCACGCTCGGCCCGAAGTCCAAGTCGGTGCTCATCCAGAAGAAATGGGGCGCGCCGCTCGTGTGCAACGACGGCGTCACCATCGCCAAGGAGATGGAGCTCGAGGACCCGGAGGAGAACCTCGGCGCACAGATGCTGCGGCAGGCGGCGGAGAAGACCGGCGACCTCGTCGGTGACGGGACGAGTACCGCCACCATTCTCGCGCAGGCAATCTACGCCGACGGCCTGCGCAATGTTGCGGCGGGCGCCAGCGCCATCGACCTCAAGCGCGGCCTCGACCGGGCGCTGGTTGCGGCCGTCAAGTCCCTGAGGGAGCTCGCGCGCCCGGTCGGCAGCCGCAAGGAAAAGGCGCAGGTCGCGACGATTTCCGCCCACAACGATGCGGCGATCGGCGAGCTCGTCGCGAACGCCATGGAGAAAGTGGGCGGTGACGGCGTGATCACCGTGGAGGAGTCGAAGACCACGGAGACCAGTCTCGAGGTCGTCGAGGGCCTGCAGTTCGACCGCGGCTACCTCTCGCCCTACTTCGTCACCGACCCGGGCACCATGCAGGCGGTGCTCGAGCAGGCCTACGTGCTGATCTGCGATCGCAAGCTGAATATCCTCAAGGACCTGCTGCCGCTGCTCGAGCAGGTCGCCAAGGCCGGCAAACCCATCCTGTTCATCGCCGAGGAAATCGAGGGCGAGGCGCTCGCGACGCTGATCGTCAACCAGATGCGCGGCGTGCTGAAGAGCGTGGCCGTGAAGACGCCGGGATTCGGCGACCGCCGCAAGGCGATGCTGCAGGACATCGCCACGCTCACCGGCGGACAGGTCATCTCCGAGGAGCTCGGCACGAAGCTCGAGGACGTGGAGCTTGCGCAGCTCGGCCGCGCCCAGCGGGTGCTGGTGGACAAGGACAACACCACCCTCATCGGCGGCGCCGGCGACAAGGCGGCGATTGCCGGACGCATCCAGATGATCCGCAAGGAGCTGGAAAAGACCACCAGCGACTATGACCGCGAGAAACTCGAGGAGCGCCTGGCCAAGCTCGCGGGCGGCGTCGCCGTGATCCGGGTCGGCGCCCCTTCCGAGTCCGAGATGAAATCCCGCAAGGAGGCGCTGGACGATGCGATCAGCTCCACCAAGGCCGCAGTTGCCGAAGGGATCGTGCCCGGAGGCGGGCTCGCTTTGCTGCGCGCCTCCGCAGCAGTCGCGGCCGTCGCGAGCGAATGCACGGGAGACGAGCGCACCGGAGTCGAGATCCTGCGCCGTGCCCTGCAGGCGCCCACGCGCCAGATCGCCGAGAACTCCGCCGCCGACGGCGGCGTGGTCGTCGACCGCATGCTCAACGGTACGGGCAACACCGGCTTCGACGCCGCCCGCAAGCAGTTCGTCGACCTGCTCGAGGCAGGCATCATCGACCCCGCCAAGGTAGTGCGCACGGCACTCGAGAACGCGGTCTCGGTGGCGAGCGTTCTGCTGCTCACCGAAGCCACCATGACCGAGCGCCCGGAAAAGCCCGTGCCGCATGCACCGGCCGAGCCGGAGATGTAGCGCGCAGCTCTACCGGGGGGAGTCCGCGCCGGGCTCGCCGAGGCGTGACAGGTAGTCGGCGATCGGCTGGCGCTCCGCCACGGTCGGGGGTGTCCCCGCCCCGGCCGCTGCCGCCTCGCCGTGGCCACCATGCACCGTCTCGAAATCGCGCAGCCTCGAGAGCAGATAGTGGAAGTGCTGGCCGGCGATCCGCGGCGTCGGCCCACGGTCGCTGCCCGCGCCCGCTTCGCCGTGACAGGCCGCGCATCCCTTCGCGTACGCCCGTGCACCGGCGGGGAGCGCCCGGCCGTCGCCATACTCGGGATGCGGATTGCGCTCGATGCTCGCGAGGTAGGCGGTCAGATCGCGAAAGGCCTGCGGCCGGTCGACGTCACCGGGCTGGAGAGCCTCGTACATGGCCGGACCGTGCATGGCCGAGCCCGGGCGCTGCCCGCTCGTGAAGCGCACCAACTGCGCGATCAGGTAACTCTCCCGCTGCCCCGCCAGCGCGGGAATCTCGCGCGGCCCGTCGCCCCAGGCGTGCGGGCGGTGGCAACCTGCGCAGCGCTTCAGATACAGGATCCGCCCGTACTGGGGGTCCGGCGTCGCCGCCTCGACCCGCGCCGACAACTCGCTCGCGGCAGGCGGCGTGGCGGCGTCGGTCGCCGGTGCCACCGGCAGCATCCACAGCAGCCCGATCGCACCCGGGATGCGCCTGCGCCTCGCCTTCATGAGCGCATGTTAGCCTAATTCACATGAGCGGCCTTCCGGAGCACCTGCAGACGCTCTTGCTGCCGCGTGCCTATCCGCACCCGGTGCACGCCGTCGAGCTGATCGAGACGCATGTTTCCTGGGTGCTGCTCACCGGCGAGTTCGCCTACAAGATCAAGCGGCCGGTCCACTATCCCTTCGTCGACCTGCGCTCGGCTGCGCGACGCAAGGCGCTGTGCCACGAGGAAGTCCGGCTCAATCACCGCTTCGCCCCCGAGCTGTATCTCGGCGTTTCGCCGATCACCACTCGAGGCGGTGAAGCGCGTCTGGAAGGCGCCGGCCCGGTCATCGAGCACGCGGTGAAGATGCGCCAGTTTCCCCGCGAGCAGGAGCTCGACCGGCTGCTCGAGGCGCGCGCCATCGAGCCGGCCGAGCTCGAGGCATTCGGCCGCGAGCTCGCCGGTCTGCACGCGCGGCTGCCCGCCGCGCCGAACCGACAAGGCTGGGGCCGGCCGCAGGCGCTCGGGGCGCAGATCGTCGCCAACGCCGCGGAGTTCTCGCGCGCCGCCCAGGCCCTCGGCGACGGCGCGGATCCGGCGGCGCTGCGGGCGTTGCTGCAGACGCGGCTCGACTCGCTCGCGGAGCCGCTGGCGCAGCGATACGCGCGCGGACGCGTGCGCGAATGCCACGGAGACCTGCACACGCGCAACATCGTGCGGCGCGGGGCGCGGCTGCTGCCGTTCGACTGTCTGGAGTTCGATCCGGCGCTGCGCTGGACCGACGTGGCGGATGAGATCGGGTTTCTGCTCGCCGATCTCGAGGTGCGCCAGCGTCCGCTGCACGCCCTGGCGTTCCTCGGTGGATACCTCGAAGAGAGTGGCGACTGCCAGGCCTGCTGCCTGCTGCCGCTCTTCAAGGCGCATCGCGCGCTGGTGCGGGCGAAGATCGCGGCCCTGGACGCGATTTCGGCCGACAGCGCCGGCGTCGACGCTGAGCTGTGGCGGCGCCAGTCCCGGGCCTACGCGCAAGGCGCCCGCCGCTTCCTCGAGCCGCCGAGTCCGCCGGCCGTGGTGCTGATGTGCGGCCTGTCGGGATCCGGGAAGACCTGGCTCGCGCGGCGCCTCGCGCCGCAGCTGCACGCAGTGCCGGTGCGCTCCGACGTCGAGCGCAAGCGCGCCGCCGGGCTCGGCGCCAGCGATCGCAGCGCCCCGGGCATCGAACAGGGGCTGTACGGCCGCGACATGACCTCGCGGGTCTACGGTCGCCTGGCGCAGTGTGCCGACAACCTCGTGAGCGGCGGATATACGGCGATCGTCGATGCCACCTTCGGCCGGCGCGAAGACCGCATGCGCTTCCGCGAGCTCGCCGCGCGCCTCGGAGTCCGGATCCGCCTGGTGTACTGTCATGCGCCTCACAAGGTTCTCGAGGCGCGCCTCTCCGCGCGGCATCACCGCGCCGACGACGCTTCCGAGGCGGATCTCGCGGTGCTCGCCTGGCAGGAGGGTCGCTTCGAGCGACCCGCAGCCGACGAAGGCATCGCGATCCTCGAGGCGGCGGACGACTCGGAGGCTGCGGTCCGGGATCTCGCTCAGCGCATCGTCAGGCCGGGCGGGTGATCGCCCCCGCGAGCGCGGCTGCGGCATGCGCATACGCACAACTACGTGAAGCGCTGCGGCAAGCGCGACCTGCGCGCGGCGCCGCGCGCCGGCAGAATGCGGCTCATGGCGCGAGTGGCAGTCGTGAGCGGGGGCGTGGCCGGCATCGGCGCCGCCACCTGCCGCGCGCTCCAGAAAGCCGGCTACCAGGTGGCCGCGACCTTCGTCAACGATGTGGCAGCCGCGCGCGCGCTGCGCGAGGACACCGGGATTGCGACCTTCCAGTGGAACGTCGCCGACTTCGAGGCGTGCCAGAGCGGCGTGGCGCAGATCGTCAGGGTCCTCGGTCCGGTGGACATACTGGTGAACAACGCCGGCATCACGCGCGATGCGACGCTGCACAAGATGAGCGCCGAGCAGTGGCGCTCGGTCATCGACGTCAACCTCGGCGGCTGTTTCAACATGTGCCGGGCGGTCATCGGCCCGATGCGCGAGCGACGCTTCGGACGGATCGTGAACGTCAGCTCGGTGAACGGACTCGCCGGGCAGTTCGGACAGACCAATTACGCGGCCAGCAAAGCGGGCATGATCGGCTTCACCAAGGCACTCGCCCTCGAGGGGGCGGCCCTCGGCATCACGGTGAACGCCATCGCACCGGGATATACCGATACCGCCATGGTGGCGGCGGTGCGCCCGGACGTGCTCGACAGAATCGTCGCCCACGTGCCGCTCGGCCGGCTCGCCCGGGCAGAGGAGATCGCCGGCGTCATCGCCTTCCTGGTGAGCGACGCCGCCGCCTACATCACCGGCGAAACCCTGTCGGTGAACGGCGGCCAGTACATGCAGTAGCGCCGGCAGCCCGATGTCAGTCGGATGGCGTAAGGAATCTCGGAAAATACCTATCCCGGCCGTATGAGCGGCGCGGCCGCGGCCTGACCGGCTCGCCAGCCTACGCATAAGCCACGCTGCCGCTGCGCCGGCGAGCCCGGTAGGGTGGCCGTGCGAAGGGAACCGGGGGTCGAGCGCCGATGGGCTACTACATATCGCAGGTTTTCGACAGACCCTTCGATGCGGTGGTCGCGGACGTCATCGCGCGGCTGAAAGAGCAGGGTTTCGGGGTCCTGACCGACATCGACGTGCAGGCCACGCTGCGCGAGAAGATCGGCGCGGACATGGGACGGTACCGCATTCTCGGTGCCTGCAACCCGCGCCTCGCGCATCAGGCGCTGGAGCTCGAGGACAAACTCGGAGTGCTGCTGCCGTGCAACGTGGTGGTGCGCGAGACCCCCGCGCACCGGGTCGAGGTGGCGAGCGTCGACCCGGTGGCGACCATGGAACGCACCGGCAACCCGGCCCTGAGAGCCAGCGCGGAAGAAGTGCGGCGGCTGCTCGTGGCCGCGGTCTCGAAGGTCCAGGCATGAGTCGATCCCAGATCGCGGAACCAATCAAGTATGATGACGGCCCGCAAATGAGCGACCAGCGCAAAGCGAATGGTTCCGCGGCGGGCGACACGCCGGTGAACGCAGCGGAGCATAAGCCGCCGGCCGTGCTGCACGGGCGGCTGCTGAGCGTGTCGCGCATGGCGACCATCGGTGAGATGGCCGCCGGCGTGGCCCACGAGCTCAATCAACCGCTGACCGCCATCGCCAACTATGCGCAGGCGTGCGACCGGTTGCTGGCGCGGCCCGGCACCGATCCATTGGAGGTGCGCGAGGCGCTGCATCAGATCACGGCGCAGACCATCCGGGCCGCGGACATCATCCACCGGCTGCGCACGCTCGCCCGCAGCCAGCAGAGCGCACGCAATCCCGCCAGCATCAATGCACTGGTCGCGGAACTGCGCGAGCTGATGCAGACGGACGCGACGCTGCACGGCGTGCAGCTGTCGCTCGACCTCGCTCCGCAGCTGCCGGAGGTGGTGGTCGATCCCGGGCAGATTCAACAGGTGGTGCTGAACTTCGTGCGCAACAGCCTCGAGGCGCTCGCCGCCGGGTCGACCGCCGCGCCCCGGATCTCGATCCGCACCTCGACCACCGCCGACCAAGAGGTGGAGCTCGCCGTGAGCGACAATGGACCCGGGCTCCGGGCGGAGGCGCTCGCCCGCCTGTTCGATCCGTTCTTCTCGACCAAGGAGAACGGCACCGGCCTCGGACTCGCCATCAGCAATACCATCGCACGTGCGCACGGCGGCTCGGTGGGCTATCGGCCCAATGCCACGACGGGTGCCTGCTTCTACCTGCTTCTGCCGGCCCGCCTCACCGATTGACATGCAGACGCAGCTATCGACGGTCTTCGTGGTGGACGATGACGAAGGGGTGCGCAACTCGCTGCGCTTCCTCCTCAAATCGGTGGGTCTCGCGACCCGCACGCTGGCTTCGGCGGGCGAGTTTCTCGAGTCCTACCAGCCGAGCCAGCCCGGCTGCCTGGTGCTCGACGTGCGCATGCCCGGCATGAGCGGCCTCGACCTGCAGCAGGAGCTCAACGTACGCGGCGCCATCATCCCGGTGATCTTCATCACCGGGCACGGCGATATTCCAATGGCGGTGGAAGCCATGCAGCAGGGCGCGTTCGACTTCCTGCAGAAGCCGTTTCGGGATCAGGATCTCATCGATCGCATCCAGCGGGCCCTGGAGCACGATGGCCGCAACCGCGGCGCGCTCGCGCAGCATGCGAAGATCCGCGAGCGGCTCGACACGCTGACGCCGCGCGAGCGCGAGGTGCTCGCGCTGATGACCCGCGGCAAGCCGAACAAGACCATGGCGGCGGAGCTCGGCGTCAGCCAGCGCACCGTGGAGATACATCGGGCGCGCGTCATGGAAAAAACGGGCGCCGCCTCGCTCGCGCAGCTGGTGCGCATGGTGATGGACGTGGAACGGGAGCACGGCACCCCTTAGGTCGCGCGCCGCAGCGGCCGCTTCAGGCGCTCAGCAGCTCCTTGATCAGACCGAGCAGCTTGTCGGTATTGACGGGCTTGCTGGCGAGGCGCAGGCGCGGGTCGCCGGGCAGGTCCTTGATCGTGCGCGAGGTGTCGCCCGTCACCAGCACCGCCTTCACGTCCCGGCCGAGGCTGCGGCGCAGGGCCGCGATCACCTCGGTGCCGAGCTCGCGGTTGCGCAGGTGATAGTCCGTTATCAGCAGATCCGGCGCGCCCTCCTCGCGCGCGCTCAGCAACGCTTCCGCGAGCGTGGAGACCGCGCTCACGCGATAGCCCTCGACCCGCAGCAGCATGCGGGTGGCATCGCGCACGCTCGCATCGTCTTCCACCAGGAGGATCCGCGGACTGCCGTCCGCGCGTTGCGACAACGGCGGCTCCGGCCCGGAGTCCGCCGCGACGGACTCGCCGGCCGCCTTGCCGGGCGGCAGCAGCAGCGAAAACACCGTTCCCTTGCCGACGTCCGACCGCACCTCGAGCCGCGCCTTGAGCAGCGTGACCAGCCGCTGCACGATGCTCAGGCCCAGTCCGTAGCCGTCGCGCGAGGTGTTGGCCGGCACGCCCACCTGGTAGAACTCGTCGTAGATGTAGGCGATCTGCTCGGGTGGGATGCCGATGCCGGTGTCGATCACGTCGAGGCGAACCGCGCCGTCCTGAGGCACGCAGCGCAGCTGCACGCGGCCGGTGCGCGTGTACTTGACGGCGTTCGACAGCAGGTTGTTCATGATCTGCTCGACCAGCGTGAGATCGCTGTGCACCGACTCGTCCGACGGGTCGACCCGCAGCTCCAGGCCCTTGCTGGCCGCGATGCCGGCGAACTCGCGCCGCAGCCCCTCGAACAGCGTCCCGACCCTGAAGTCCGCCGGCTCGGGCCTGACCGCGCCCGATTCGAGCTTGCTGATGTCGAGCAGCGCGTTCAGCAGCCGCGACATCGCCTCGATCGCCTGCTCCTGCTGCGAGAGCGCTTCGGTCGCGTTGCCGCCGGTTATCATGCGCCGCAGGAGACCGTTGAGGAGGGTGAGCGTTTGCAACGGCTGGCGCAGATCGTGACTCGCGGTAGCGAGGAAGCGGCTCTTGGCCTGATTGGCGCGGTCGGAACTCTCGCGGGCGCGATCGGCGACCTCGCGCATGGTGTCGGCGACGTGGCGCGCCTGATCGGCCGCCTCGCGCGCCTCGCGGAGCTCGGCTTCGACTCGTGTGCGCGCGGTGACGTCACGAATGGCGGCTGCCACCAGCAGCCGTCCGGGCTCCCCGATGGGGCTCAGGCTGATTTCGACCGGGAACTCGCTGCCGTCCTGGCGTTGCCCGGACAGCGCCAGCCGCTCGCCCATGGCGCGAACGTGCGGCGCGCCGAGGTAGCCTCGGCGATGCTCGACGTGGCGGCCGCGAAAGCGCGCCGGCATCAGCTGCTCGATGGCGCGGCCGATGAGTTGCTCGTGGCTGTAGCCGAACAATGCCGAGGCCTGGCGGTTCGCAAACCGTATGACTCCGGCCTCGTCCACGATGAGCATCGCATCCGGAGCGGCATTGAGTGCGCTGCGGGCAAGTTCCGCCGAGGCCGAGAACATGGGGGCAGTCTGATGCTCCTTAGGGCGTCAAAGTAGTATCGCATGCTGCCGCGCCTCAAACGACATCCAGGCCGGGCGCGCCGCGGGCTGCGCGCCATCGGGCTGCTGCTCGCCGGCGTCGCGGCCGCCGCCGGCCTGCCGGCCGAGCAGACGGACACGGTTCGGCAACTCATCGCACGGCTGCCCGAGCCGGCGGTGCATGCGGCCCGGCTGCACTCGGCGGCCGACTACCGTCGCACGCTGCTCGAGGTCTACGACCGCCACCACGACGCGCTGCTGTGGAGCAGCGCCGGAGCTGCCACCGCGCCGGCGCGTGCGCTCCTCGAATTGCTGCAGGCCGCTCCCGCCTACGGATTGAGCGCGGACGACTACGACGCCGAACGCCTCGCCGCGCAGCTGCGCACGCTCGACGCCGCGAGCGATGCCACGGCGGGGCAATGGGCCGCATTCGACGTCGCGCTGTCGAGCGCGGCGGTCACGCTGCTGCACGATCTGCACTTCGGGCGCATCGACCCGCATGCCGTCGGTTTCGATCTGCCGCGGCGGCGGGACCGCTTCGATGCCGCCGCGTATCTCGAGGATCTCACGCTGCGCACCGACGCCGCCGCGGTGGTTGCCGAAGTCGAGCCGGACTTCCTGCACTACCGCCTGCTGCGCCAGCCGCTCGCCCGCTACCGGCAGCT
>DASQIC010000029.1:0-9994 GCA_035631755.1 Steroidobacteraceae bacterium | reverse complement strand
ACGCTACAAAAGTCCCGCCGTAGGTCTCGGCCATCACCTTGGTCAGCGCCGCCGTGAGCGTCGTCTTCCCGTGGTCCACGTGACCAATCGTCCCGACGTTCACGTGCGGCTTGGTGCGCTCGAATTTCTCTTTGGACATGGCGTGGTTCCTCGAGTCTAAGCTGCCTGCGGCAGCTCACTTCTTGATGATGCCGTCGGCGATGTTGGGCGGCACTTCCACGTATTTGGCGAATTCCATGGTGAAGGTCGCGCGGCCCTGGCTCATGGAGCGCACCGTGGTCGCATAGCCGAACATCTCCGACAGCGGCACATCGGCCGTGATCGCCTTGCCGGCGGGAGTCTCCTCCATGCCGGTGACCTGGCCGCGCCGGCGATTGAGGTCGCCGATCACATCTCCCGAATACTCCTCCGGGGTCACCACCTCGACCTTCATGATCGGCTCGAGCAGCACCGGCCTGGCGCGCCGGAAGCCCTCCTTGAAGCCCATGGAGGCGGCGATCTTGAAGGCCATCTCATTCGAGTCGACGTCGTGGTAGGAGCCGTCGAAGAGGGTCACCTTGACGTCGACCACCGGATAGCCGGCGATCACTCCGGTATCGCAGGCTTCCTTGATGCCCTTGTCCACCGCCGGCACGTACTCGCGCGGCACGGTGCCGCCGACGACGCCGTTGATGAACTCATACCCCTTGCCGGACTCGTTCGGCTCGAGCTTCAGCCACACGTGGCCGTACTGGCCGCGCCCGCCCGTCTGGCGGATGAACTTGCCTTCCTGCTCGACCTTCGCACGGATGGTCTCGCGATAGGCGACCTGCGGCTTGCCGACGTTGGCCTCGACCTTGAACTCGCGCTTCATGCGGTCGACGATGATCTCGAGGTGCAGCTCGCCCATCCCCGAGATGATGGTCTGCCCCGACTCCTGGTCGGTGCTCACGCGGAACGAGGGGTCTTCCTTGGCGAGGCGCTGCAGCGCCAGGCCCATCTTCTCCTGGTCGGCCTTGGTCTTGGGCTCCACCGCCACCGAGATCACGGGAGCGGGGAACTCCATCTTCTCGAGCGTGATGACCTTCTCGAGATCGCAGAGCGTGTCGCCTGTGATCACGTCCTTGAGCCCCACCGCCGCGGCGATGTCGCCGGCGCGCACTTCCTTGATCTCGGTGCGCTCGCTCGCGTGCATCTGCAGCAGCCGCCCGATGCGCTCCTTGCGGTCCTTGGTCGGGACGAACACCGTGTCGCCGGAATTCAGCACCCCGGAGTAGACGCGAAAGAAGGTGAGGTTGCCGACGAAAGGGTCGTTGAGGATCTTGAAGGCCAGCGCCGAGAACGGCTCCTCGTCGCTCGCCTTGCGGGTCGCCCCATGGCCGCGATCGTCCAGCCCCGTGACGTCCGGCATGTCGACCGGCGAAGGCATGAACTCGATGATCGCATCGAGCAGCGCCTGCACGCCTTTGTTCTTGAAGGCGCTGCCGCACATGCACAGCACCAGCTCGTTGCGCAGCGAGCGCTCGCGCAGCCCGGCGCGGATCTCGGCGTCCGTGAGCTGTTCGTGCTCGAGGTACTTGTGCATCAGCGTGTCATTGGCCTCGGCCGCCGCCTCGATCATCCTGGCGCGGTGCTCATCGGCCTCGGCCCTGAGGTTCGCCGGGATGTCGCGGTACTCGAACTTCATCCCCTGGGTCTCCATGTCCCAGTAGATGGCCTTCATGCGAATGAGATCGATGACGCCCTGGAAGCTGTCCTCGGCGCCGATCGGCAGCTGGATCGCGAGCGGGTTGGCCCGCAGCCGCGCGCGGATCATGTCGACCACGCGCAGGAAGTTCGCCCCGGCGCGGTCCATCTTGTTGACGAAGGCGATGCGCGGCACGCGATACTTGTTCATCTGCCGCCACACCGTCTCGGATTGCGGCTGCACGCCGGCGACCGAGTCGAACAGCGCCACCGCGGAATCCAGCACCCGCAGCGAGCGCTCGACCTCGATGGTGAAGTCGACGTGTCCCGGGGTGTCGAGGATGTTGATGCGGTGCTCGGGGAAGCTGTTCTCCATCCCCTTCCAGAAGCAGGTGGTGGCGGCCGCGGTGATGGTGATGCCGCGCTCCTGCTCCTGCTCCATGTAGTCCATGATGGCCGCGCCGTCGTGCACCTCGCCGATCTTGTGCGACACGCCGGTGTAGAACAGGATGCGCTCGGTCGTGGTCGTCTTCCCCGCGTCGATGTGCGCGGAGATGCCGATGTTCCGGTAACGCTCGATGGGCGTCGCGCGTGCCACGATCGGTGTCCTTGCGCTCGGGTCCGTTACCAGCGGTAGTGGGCGAAGGCCTTGTTGGCCTCCGCCATGCGGTGCGTGTCCTCGCGCTTGCGCACCGCGGCGCCGCGATTCTCGGAGGCGTCCATCAGCTCGTGCGCCAGGCGGAAGGCCATGGACTTCTCCGTGCGTGCGCGCGCCGCCTCGATCATCCAGCGCATCGCCAGTGTCTGGCGGCGGGTGGCCCGAACCTCGACCGGCACCTGGTAGGTCGCGCCGCCCACGCGCCGCGACTTCACCTCGACCACGGGCTTCACGTTGTCGAGTGCCGTCGACAGCACCGTGATCGCATCCACGCCCTGCTTGCCGGTCTTCTCGGCGATACGATCGAGCGCCCCGTAGATGATGCGCTCGGCGGCCGACTTCTTGCCGTTCTTCATGACCACGTTCATGAACTTGGCCAGCATCTCGCTGTTGAACTTCGGGTCCGGCAGGATGGTGCGGACCGGCGCCTGCGCTCGACGGGACATGCTTCGGCTACTCCTCTACTTCTTCGGGCGCTTGGCGCCGTACTTGGAACGACCCTGCTTGCGCTCGCCGACACCGGCGCAGTCGAGCGTGCCGCGAACGGTGTGGTAGCGCACCCCGGGGAGGTCCTTGACGCGGCCGCCGCGGATCAGCACCACCGAGTGCTCCTGCAGATTGTGGCCCTCGCCGCCGATATAGCTCGTGACCTCGTAGCCGTTCGTGAGACGCACGCGGCACACCTTGCGCAGCGCCGAGTTCGGCTTCTTGGGCGTCGTCGTGTACACACGGGTGCATACACCGCGTTTCTGGGGAGACGCCCCGAGCGCGGGCACCTTGGTTTTCTCCGTCCCCGTCCGGCGTGGTTGCCGGATCAGCTGACCGGTGGTCGCCATCGTTCACTCGTCTCCAGGTCCCAACGTTTACGCGACCGTGAAGAAAGCCGGGCCGCCTGCAGCAGGCGGCCCGGTACTCGTAAGTCGCTGTTTCCGGTACCGGCGTGCAGTTTAGGGCCGGCCCGACAAAGGCCGGCGATTCTAGGTACGGGCTCACGGGGTGTCAACCTGCGGGGCACCCGATTACGATAGCGGGCTAGTTCGGCCCCGGACGGGGTGGCAGGGAGTCGGTGCACAGGGGCGCGGTCGTCGGCTGGCTTCTTGGCGTGGGCTTGAGCCTTCCGGCGGCGGGTGCCGCGGGGACGCTGGCATCCCCCGCACCGCCAGTGGCTGCCCGCACGGCGCTCCCCGCCCGGATCCTCGACCTCCCGGTGGGTGACCCGGGCGTTGCCCCGGTGGCCGGGGGCACGCTCGAGGGGCAGTTCCGTCCCTTCACCGCTCACGGCTCGCATCTGCTCAAGGGGACTCACTGGTTCGAGCTCGAAGCCCCCGACCCGAGCGCAGCCGGCGCGGCCACCGTGCTCCTCGCCCGCTCAGGGATAGATCAGCCGGTCGAGATCTACGGCCGGAGCCGCGGGCTCGTCGTGGCCCTCGATGCCATCGACGGGGTGCCGACCTTCGGCGGCGCCCAGGACACCGTGTTCGCGCTGCCCCCGGATCTCGACCACGGCGCGCCGCTCTACGCCCGCATCTCGCGGGTCGGCGACGCAACTGCCGACCTCGGCTTCTCGGTCGCGACCCTCGCCGCCACGCTCGCGCGCGGCGCCGCGCACGCGCGCGTCATCGCGCTCGCCTTCGGGGCGCTCATGGCGCTGGCGCTCTCGGCGCTGCTCGTGCGGCTGGTGCTCACCGACCGGCTCTTTCCGCTCTACGGGACGCTGTTCGCGATCCAGGCGCTCTACCTCGCGTACTTCTCCGGCCAGGGCTTTCACTGGCCGCTGCTGTCCCTGGCGCGGCCGCTCTCCTGGTATGCGTGGAACGTGCCGGTCGCGATCGGGGCGGCGGCCGCGTGCCTGTTCGTGCGCGAGTTCGCCAATCTGCGGCTCTTCTCCGAGCGCGTTTACCGCGCCTTCGGCTGGCTCGCGCTCGCCTACGTCGTGCTCGCCTGCTCGAACGTACTGCGCGCCTTCGGCTTCGCGGCGCCGATCGCCGCGGTAGGCAACCTCATGTTCCTCGGCAGCGCCATGTTCACGCTGCTGGTGAGCTATCTCGCCTGGCGGCGCGGCAACCGCGCCGCCGGCTGGTTCCTCGTCGCCTGGTCGCTGCTGTGCACCTTCCAGTTCGCCACGGCGCTGTGGCTGCTCTACGGGCGCGCCGACGATGCCGAGGCACTCCTCTATTACGGGCTCGCTCCCTCGCTGGTGGCGGCGGCGGTGCTGATCGCGCTCGGGGTCTCCGACCGCATGCGGGCGCAGAAGGTGGCACTCACCGAGGCCGAGCGCCACGCGCAAACCGACGCTCTCACCGGGGTGCTCAACCGCCGCACGCTCATCGAGCGGCTCGATACCGCCTGCGCGCGCGCCCAGGCTCGCGGGCTGCCGGTCTCGGTGCTGTTCATCGACCTCGACCACTTCAAGCAGATCAACGACTCCTACGGCCACGCGGCGGGCGATGCCTGCCTGGCGGCGGTCATCGCGCCGATCGAGTCGGAGTTGCGCCAGTCGGACGTCGTCGGCCGCTACGGCGGCGAGGAGTTCGTGGTGATTCTGAGCGCCGCCGACTCGGTCTCCGCCCATGCGATCGCCGAGCGCATCTGCCGGCGCGTGGCGGCGGTGGCGGTCGAGGGCTTCGGCGCTCCCATCCACCTCACCTGCAGCATCGGGGTAGCCGCGAGCGACGCCCTCGGGGTGTGGGGACAGCACCTGCTCGCGCAGGCCGACGTCGCGCAGTACGCCGCCAAGCGCTCGGGGCGCAACCGGGTGCAGCTCGCCGCGGCGCTCGCGGCATGAACGTCCGTCCCGGCACCGACCGCGACATCCCCGAGCTACTCTCGCTCGTTCGTCGCTACTGGGATTTCGAGGGGATCGAGGGTTTTGCGGCGCTGCGCATGGAGCTGGTGCTGCAGCACCTGCTCGCCGAGCCGCGGCTCGGGGTGGTGCTGGTGGCCGAGGCGGACGGTCGGCTCGTCGGTTACCTCGCAGCCGTCACCATGCTCAGTATCGAGCACCAGGGGCCGATGGCCGAGATCGACGAGTTCTTCGTGCTGCCGGAGGCGCGCGCGCGCGGCGTCGGCGGGCGGCTGCTGGCTGCGGCTGAAACCGCGCTCGCGGCCCGCGGCTGCGTGCGGCTGCAGCTGCAGCTCGCGCTGGCGAATGCGCCGGGGCGCGCGTTCTACGAGCACCGCGGCTACACCCCGCGCGAGGGCTATCGGCTGTTCGACAAGCCGCTCGGAGCCGACACCTACGACCTCGAGCGCTTCGTGCAGGCGCAGCAGCCGCTCATCGAGCGCGTGCGCGCCGAGCTCGCGGCGGGCGAGAAGGCGAGTCACTGGATGTGGTTCATCTTCCCGCAGCTGCGCGGCCTCGGCGCGAGCGCGACCGCGCGGCGCTTCGGGCTGTCGGGACTCGCTGAGGCGCGCGCCTATCTCGCGCATCCGCTCCTGGGGGCGCGGCTGCGCGAGTGCGCGCAGCTCGTGCTCGCCGTCGAGAGGCGCACCGTGGAAGAGATCTTCGGCTATCCGGACTACCTCAAGTTCCACTCGTGTCTGACGCTGTTCGCACAGGCGGCCGGGCCGCACGCCTCGCCGGAGGATCGCGTCTTCGACGAGGCGCTCGCGAAGTACTACGGCGGCGAAGCCGATCCGAAGACGCTCGAGCTGCTCACTTCGGCTTCCTGAACTTCAGGATGAACTGATCCGTGTGCCCGCGGATCTCGGGATCGAACACCCTGGCGGTGTGCGGGTCGGCCTTGTTGCGCAGGATGTTGCTCTCGCCCGCGAGCTCGAAGCCCGCGGCCTTGACCTCCTGCTTGACCGTCTCCTCGTCGATGCGGTGCAGCGTGTTGGTATCGCGCGCCCCGGAGCCCGGCGCGGCGGCATGATCGAGCACGAAGTAGATGCCGCCGGGCTTGAGCGCCTCGAGCACCGCGTGGTTGATGGCCGCCACCTGGACGTCGGGGATATTGTGGAAGTCGTGGTAGTTCTGCGAGGTCCAGACGACGTCGGAGTTCGCAGGCAATTTGAGCTCCGCGGCGTGCTGCAGGCTCACCGTCACGTTGCCGTAGTGGGGATCGGCGGCGATCGCTTCCACCGGTGGCGGCGGGGCGCCGGTCTTCGCGGGTGAAGTGACGGCGGTCACCTTGCCCTTCGGGCCGACGACCGCGCTCAGGAGACGGCTGTAGTAGCCGCGTCCGGGCGCGAGCTCGACGACCTGGTCGCCGGGCTTGATGCCCGCGAAGGCCAGCGTCTCGGCGGGTTTGCGGTCCTTGTCGCGCTCGGTGTCGGCCGCCGGCCGCGCCGGGTCGGCCACGGCGGCGGTGATATAGCGCGGCACGGCGACGTGGCGCGCAGCCCAGGCACCCGTCGCCGCAACTGAAAGGCTGAGCAGTGTGGTGAGGGCAGGAATCGCCGGACGCTGCATGTTCGTCTCCTGTCGCTGCGGGCGCGACACTCTAGCAGGAGCGCGCGCGGCGCCCCTATCGTTCCGGCGCGCCCGCAGAGCGGCGTGGCGCGCGAGCGGGGCCCCCGCCGAGCTTCAGCTCCCAGGTCTCCGAGACCACGTCGTGGCCGAAGCTGCGGCGCGGCTCGCTCGCGGTGAGCGTGAAGCCCGCCTGCTCATAGAGGTGCCGGGCGGCCACGAGGTTCGCGTGCGTCCACAGAACGATGCGCCGGTAGCCCGCCGCGCGTGCAAAGGCCACGCACTCGGCGACCAGCCGGCGCCCGAGCCCGAGACCGCGCGCCGCGGGCTCGACCAGCAGCAGTCGCAGCCGTGCGGTACGTGCATCATCGGCCACCAGGAACGCACAGCCGAGGCGCCGGCCCCCCGCCTCGGCTATCCAGCAGCGCTCGCGTCCCGGGTCGAGCTCGCCGATGAACCCGGCGGTGATCCCGGCAACCAGCGCCTCGAACTCCTCGTCCCAACCGTACTCCTCGAAGTAGAGCGCGCCATGGCGCTCGACCACCCAGCCCATGTCGCCCGGGCGGTGCGGGCGCAGCGTCACGGCCGCGCGCGCAGGGGCGGCGGCAAAGGCATCACGGATGACGCCCATCGCCTCGAGGACCGCGCGCCGCTCCGAGTCCCCGAGCGGGGCCAGCATCGAGCGCACCTGCTCCTGGGAGCGCCGCTCGAGCGGGGCGAACTCGCGCCGGCCGGCGGCGGTGAGCCGCAGGTGCTGCCGCCGGGCATCCCTCGCGGCGGCGGTGCGGGTAAGGAGCCGCCGGTCGGCGAAGTCCCGCAGCATGCGACTGAGATACCCGCGGTCGAGGCCGAGCTCGCCGCCGAGCTCCGCCGCCGTAATCCCGGGCCGATGGGCGATCTCGTAGAGGACTCGCGCCTCGGTGAGCGACCAGGAGCTGCCGTGCAGGCCGCGGGACAGCACGCCGATGCGGCGCGTGTAGTCGCGGTTGAAGGCGCGCACGGCGGCGATCTGCTCGTTGGCGACGGACATGGGCCTGCCACGAGTCTCGGGCAACTAGTTGACTAAGTCAACTAGTTGCCGCGCCAGGCTGCTGCGGGCCTCGTCGAGCCTCAGGCCGCGAGCCGCTTCACCAGGCGCTGCTTCACCCACGGCCACTCGGAGGCGATGATCGAATAACGCGCCGAGTCGCGCGGGGTGAGGTCGGAAGCGAGCCGGTGGGCGCGCAGCGTGCCTTCGAATCTGGCGCCTAATCGCAGCAGCGCATTGCGTGAGCGTTCGTTGCGCATGTCGGTGTGAAAGCACACCCGCTGCACGCGCCAGACCTCGAAAGCGTGGGTGAGCATGAGGAGCTTCGCCTCGGTGTTGGCCGCGGTACGGATCGCGGCCGCGGCGAGCCAGGTGTAGCCGATCTCGCAGACGTCGGGTCCGGAGCGCGCGGCTTGCGGATGGCCCGTGGGCCAGGCCCAGCGCTCGATGCGGAAAAAGCGCGTCGAGCCGATCACGGCCCCATCGGCAATCCGCACCGTGGCGAAAGGCAGCGCGCTGCCTGCGGCGCGCTCCGCCAGCGCGGCCGCGACGTAGGCCCCCATCGCTGCGACGCCCTGCGGCACGAAGCTCCATTCGTAGGGCGAGCGATCGGCATCAGCGGCCGCGGCGAGCGCCTCGACGTGCCGCTGCGCGAGCGGCTCGAGACGCACGTGGGTTCCTACGAGAACGATGTCCTCGCCCGTCACGCTCACCCTCCACGCGGCGCGCGTGCCGCGCGCGCGGGGACCTTCAGCCCGCGGCGCTCTCCGACTCCTCGCCGACGCTCGCCTCCTCGGCCTCGGGCAGTGCCCCGCCCACGTCCATGAAGCTGCGCCGTTCGGTGCCCTCCAGCTTGCGCCGGCGCGAGGCGTGGGCCGCAAAGCCGGTGCCCGCCGGAATCAGCCGCCCGACGATGACGTTCTCCTTGAGGCCGCGCAGGTCGTCCTTGAGCCCACGCACCGCCGCTTCGGTCAGAACCCGCGTGGTCTCCTGGAAGGAGGCCGCGGAGATGAACGACTCGGTGGCGAGCGAGGCCTTGGTGATGCCGAGCAGCACCGGCTGCAGCCGTGCGCCCTTCTTGCCGCCCTGCTGGGCGCGGTCGTTGACGTCCAGCGCCCGCGCGCGATCGAGCTGCTCGCCGCGCAGCAGCGTCGTCTCGCCAGCCTCCTGCACCTCCGTCTTGCGCAGCATCTGCCGGATGATCACCTCGATGTGCTTGTCGTTGATCTTCACGCCCTGCAGGCGATAGACGTCCTGAATCTCGCGCACCAGGTAGTTGGCAAGCGCCTCGACGCCCTGCAGGCGCAGGATGTCGTGCGGGTTCGGCTCGCCGTCGGCGATCACTTCGCCGCTCTCGACCGTCTCGCCCTCGAACACGTTGAGCTGGCGCCACTTCGGAATCAGCTCCTCGTACTTCTCGCCCTCGTCGGCGGTGATGATCAGACGCCGCTTGCCCTTGGTCTCCTTGCCGAAGCTCACGGTGCCGGTCTTCTCGGCGAGGATCGCCGGGTCCTTGGGCTTGCGTGCCTCGAACAGGTCCGCGACGCGCGGCAGTCCTCCGGTGATGTCGCGCGTCTTGGAGGACTCCTGCGGGATGCGCGCGATCACATCGCCCACCGATACCCGCGCCCCGTCGACCAGGCTCACGAGTGCGCCCGGCGGCAGGGTATAGACGGCGGGAATCTCGGTATTGGCGAAGGTCACTTCCTTGCCCTTGCCGTTGACCAGCTTGATGGTCGCACGCACTTCCTTGCCGCCGCGCTGCTTGGTGTCGAGCACCACGATCGAGGAGAGGCCCGTGACCTCATCGACCTGGGAAGTGACGGTGAGACCGTCGACGAAGTCCTGGAACTTGACGAAGCCCGCGACCTCGGTGATGACCGGGTGAGTATGCGGGTCCCAGGTCGCGACCACCTGGCTTGCCGCCGCGGTGGCCCCTTCCTTGACGCCGATCACTGCGCCGTAGGGGATCTTGTAGCGCTCGCGCTCGCGGCCGAAGTCATCGACCACGCCGAGCTCGCCCGAGCGCGACACCGCGACCAGGTGCCCCTTCTCGTGCTGCACGGTCTTCACGTGGTGGAAGCGGATCACCCCCTTGTTGCGCACCTCGACCGAGCTCGCCGCCGCGGCACGGGATGCCGCGCCGCCGATGTGGAAGGTGCGCATGGTGAGCTGCGTGCCCGGCTCGCCGATCGACTGCGCCGCGATGACGCCCACGGCCTCGCCGATCGAG